>CAWGVE010000029.1:0-3923 GCA_963825805.1 uncultured Actinomycetes bacterium
TCCGCCGACTCGAAAGACCGAGGTGAGCCGGGCCGGGGTTTCGTGGAGTCTTTGCGGCCGACGCGGCGTTCTGATACTCGCCGCGCGTTCTGCCTGCATTTCAGGAACGGGAGCGACGGACTCGAACCCGCGACCTCCGGCGTGACAGGCCACTTCAGGTACTGCGACGCGCGGAGACGAATGCTCCGTAACAGGCACATTTGCAGGCACTTTTCGCCATGGGGCGCCTCCCCTCCGTATGGTTGAGCCAATCCTGGCACCGGCGTTTGGGCCACGAGCGGGCCATGAGATGTTGTCAATCAAGGCAGCAGATCGGTGTGTGGACACTGACGCCGCCGCCGTTTGTCCGCTGGACAGCGAACGGGCGTCGGCGCATGATCGTGTGCGATGGTGAGCGGTCTCCCGACCGGTGTGGTGACGTTGCTGTTCACGGACGTGGAGGGCTCGACGCGGCTGTTGCAGGAGCTCGGCGACGGCTACGGGGAGGCGCTGCACGAGCATCGGCGGCGACTCCGCGCGGCGTTTGCCGAGCACGAGGGCGTCGAGGTCGACACGCAGGGTGATGCGTTCTTCGTCGCCTTCGCCCGCGCGTCGGACGCGGTCGCCGCCGCCGCGGACGGCCAGCGCGCACTTGCCGACGGGCCGATTCGCGTGCGCATGGGGCTGCACACGGGCGAGCCGCGGCTGACCGAGGAGGGATACGTCGGCCTCGACGTGCACAAGGGCGCGCGCATCGCTGCCGTCGGGCATGGCGGGCAGGTGCTCCTGTCGCAGACGACCCGTGCGCTCGTCGACGCAGACGTCGCGCGACCTGGGCGTGCACCGCCTCAAGGATCTGAGCGCGCCGGAGCGCATCTACCAGCTCGAGATCGACGGGCTGCCGTGCGACTTCCCGCTGCTGAAGACGATCGAGGCAGGCATGAAGAACCTCCCGCTGCCACGAACGTCCTTCGTCGGCCGGGCGTCGGAGCTCGAAGCGATCGACCGGCTGCTGGAGGACCCTGGATGCCGCCTGCTGACGCTCGTCGGGCCGGGCGGGGCGGGCAAGACCAGGCTCGCCCTCGAGGCCGCCGCTCGGCGCGTCGACCGCTATCCGCACGGCGTCCACTTCGTCCCGCTCGTCTCCGTCGCCTCGCCGGAGTTCCTCGCGCCCGCCGCTCGCCGAGTCGATCCAGTTCGCCGTCGACGCCGCGCACAGCGGCTTCTCGGCGCAGGACCAGCTGCTGGACTACCTCAGCGAGCGCTCGACGTTGCTCGTGCTCGACAACTTCGAGCATCTCGTCGAGGGCTCCGGGTTTCTGAGCGAGGTGATCGAGCGCGCCCCGCACGTCGAGCTCCTGACGACCTCTCGGGAGCGGCTCAACGTCCAGAGCGAGTGGGTGTTCGACGTCGAGGGCCTCGGTCTCGCGGAGAACGGGAACGGCAGCGCCTCGGCGGTGCGCCTGTTCGTCGAGCGGGCCGCGCAGGTCGTACCGGGCTTCGCCCTCGACGACGCGGGTACGCGCAGGCGCTCCGCATCTGCCGGCTCGTCGACGGCATGCCGCTCGGCATCGAGCTCGCGGCCTCGTGGGCGTCGGTGCTCTCCTGCGCCGAGATCGCGGACGAGATCGAGGGCGGCATCGACTTCCTGGCCACGTCGATGCGCGACGTGCCGGAACGGCATCGCAGCCTGCGAGCGGCCATCGACCAGTCGTGGCGCCTGCTCACCGACGAGCAGCGCAGCGCGTTCTCGCGGTTGTCCGTGTTCCGGGGCAGCTTCGATCGCAGCGCCGCGGTCGCGGTCACGGGCGCCGACCTGCGTCTCCTCTCCGAGCTTGTCTCGAAGTCGCTCCTGCGCCGTCCGGACTTCGGCCGCTTCGAGCTGCACGAGCTGCTGCGCCAGTACGCGGCCGAGCAGCTGCGGCCTGTCACCTGCCGAGGAGGCGGACGCTCGCGAGCGGCACGCGCGTCACTACGCGGCGATGCTCCTGGAGCGGCAGGCGGCGCTCATGGGCCCGGAGCTGGCGGCCGCGCGGGACGAGCTGCGCGGCGAGCTGGACAACCTTCGCGCCGCGGCCGAATGGATCCTGGCCGAGGACGAGGAGACGTGGCGCTGGAGGTGCTCGAGGCCTTCTACACGTTCCTCTGGATGCACAGCTGGTTCGAAGGGGCCGAGACGCTCGAGCGGCTCGCGCGCACGGCCGGCTTCGACGCCGACGATCCCGGAAGCGCGAGCGCCGTCGCGCTGGCGGCGGCGACGTACCGGATCGCGATCGGCGCGCGACTCGGGTACGACCCGGCGGCGGAGGAGCTCGCCCTCCGCTGCGTGCCCGTCCTGCGGGCGCGGAACCTGGAGCGAGAGCTCGCACGCTGCCTGTGCGCGCTCGGCATCATGGCGGTGTATCGGGACGTCTTCCCGGAGGCGGTGGCGTTCCTCGAAGAGGGGATCGAGATCGCGAGAGCGACCGGCGACACGCTCACCGAGCCCGGAGCGCTGATGGACCTCGGTTTCGCCCGGCTCCTCATGGACGACCTCGACGCGGCGCGCGACGCGTTCGAGGCCGCGCATGTCCTCTGCGACAAGCTCGGGAACCCGCTCTTGCGCGCGTACGCCACGAGCAAGCTCGGCCTCCTCGCCGATGCCGAGGAGCGCTACGGCGACGCGCTTCGGCTGCACCTGGAGGCGAACGACCTGTTCGCGTCCGTCGGCGAGGCCGGCGGAACGGGCTACGCGCTCAGCCGCGCGAGCTTCGAGCGCGTTCGGGCTGGGCGACTACTCCGAGGCCTTGCGGCTCGGACGCGCCGGCTACGAGGCGTTCTCCGAGGCAACCACCGCTGGGGGCTGATCACGGCGCTCTGCCGCATCGGCTTCGCCGCGCTCGCGCTCGGAGACGGCGCCGAGGCGCGCGAGCGCTTCGGCGAGGCGCTCGAGCGTGCGCACGATGCGCAGGCCGTCTCGCTCGAGCTTCTCGCACTGAGCGGGATCGGCGCGTGCCTCGCCGAAGATCCCGCCGAACAGGAGCGGGCCGCCGTGCTCCTCACGTTCGCGCTCGGTCACGAGCAGCTGCCCCCGTCCTACTGCCTTCGCCGCCCGCCCGGCCCTCGATCGGCTCGAGGCGGAGCTGCCGCCCGAGCAGCTCGCAGCCGCCCGCGAGGCGGCCGCCGCCGCAACGCTGGAAGAGCTCGAGCGGACGGCACGCCCGTCCCTGTGATTCGCGTTCGACGTAGACAAAGCGAACTCGTGCCGAAGAGCGTCTGGTTGCCCTGACCCGTTCTTGTTCGTGCGACCGGTTACGAACCATGTTTCGGAGGAATTGCGATTTAGGGCTTTGACTACCTAGACAACGGCCACGATTGGGCCACGGCGGCTCATTGCGCCCAAACTTAACACACAAATCACCTATCTACAGGCGCTTCAAAAGACGGGAGCGACGGACTCGAACCCGCGACCTCCGGCGTGACAGGCCGGCGTTCTAACCAACTGAACTACGCCCCCGCGGGTGGCCCAGTGTAGCGCCCTCCACCGGCCGCGCCTCTACGCTGGCGCCGTGTCGCTCGACCTCGCCAACTGGACGCGATCGGGATCGTGGGTCTCGCGGCGCTCGGCGGATATCGCCGCGGTCTGGTCGTCAGCGCGTTCTCCCTCGTCGGGCTCGCGGCCGGCGCCTACATCGGCTCGCGCATCGCGCCGCACCTCCTGCACGGCGGCTCGAGCTCGAGGTGGACGCCGGTCGCGGGGCTCGTCGGCGCGGTGATCGGCGGCGTGCTCTTTCAGATCGGGGCGCTGTTCGCCGGCTCCTTCGTTCGCGGCGGGCTGCGGCTGAGCCCGCTGCGGGTGCTCGACTCGGCCGGCGGGCTCCTGCTCGGCGTCGCCATCGGGCTCGCGATTGTCTGGGTCGGGTCCTCGGTCGCGCTGCTGACGCCGGAAGAGACGGGATTGCGCT
>CAWGVE010000030.1:0-18161 GCA_963825805.1 uncultured Actinomycetes bacterium
CCTCAGGCAGGCCGGCCTCCCAGGCGCGCGCGACCTCTTCCTCCAGGTTCGACGACTCGTCGAAGTCGCGGCGCCGGCGGTACGCGGCGGCGAGCCCGTGCAGGCGGCGCAGCTCGGGCAGCGGCTGCGCATGGTTGTCGACCCGGAGGTCGAAGACGCGCTGCCACGGCTCCTCGTCGCGATCGCCGGAGACGACGACGAGCGCCGCCGCCTCGCGTCCGCGGAAGTCGCCGCCGGCCTCCTCCGCGGCGTCGAGCGCGGCGAGCAGGCGCTCCGCGAGCGTGCCCTCGGTCGTCTCGAACGTGTCCGCCGCCGCGTGCCAGACCGCCGGCGAGGCGAGCATGTTCCCCTGCGCCGACAGGCCGGCGCGCTCGACGTGGCCACAGTCGGGGATGCAGGCGGCGCCGGTGTGCGCGGCGGTGCGGCCGTCGGCGGAGAGGAACGCGACCTGGCGGAAGTCGCGCTGCTCGTCCGCCGCGAGCAGCTCGGCGAGCGCGTCCCCGGGCGCGGCGCCGGCGGCGAGGAGGTCGAGCCCGGCAGGCCCGTAGCGCTTCTCGGTGAACGACTGGGTCGCCACGGCGCCGACCCCCGGCCGGGCCCACGCGCAGATCCCGACCCCGAAGGCGCGCGACTGGACGCCGACGCCGAGCTCGCCGCTCGCCTCGTCCCGCCCGACGATCGAGTAGGTCACCGGGGGGAAGTTACTCTGCTCGGGTGGAGTCGCTGGACGTCTTCCGGCCCGAGACGCGCACGTGGTTCGAGCGCAACTTCGCCGCGCCAACGCCCGCGCAGGAGAAGGGCTGGCCGGCGATCGCGGGCGGCGGCCACGTCCTGATCCAGGCGCCGACGGGCTCGGGCAAGACGCTCGCCGCGTTCCTTTCCGCGATCGATCGGCTCACGGCTGAGCCGGGCCAGGGGCTCCGCCTGCTCTACGTCTCGCCGCTCAAGGCGCTCAACTACGACATCGAGCGGAACCTGCGCGGCCCGCTCGCCGGCCTCCGCTCCGAGCTCCGCGTCGCGGTGCGCACGGGCGACACACCCCAGAAGGAGCGCGCGGCGATGCTCCGGGAACCGCCGGACATCCTGATCACCACGCCGGAGTCGCTCTTTCTCATGCTCACGTCGCGGGCGCGCGAGCTGCTGCGCAGCGTGGACACGTTGATCCTCGACGAGGTGCACGCCGTCGCCGGGACGAAGCGCGGCGCCCACCTCGCGCTCTCGGTCGAGCGGCTCGAGGCGCTCACGGCGCAGCCCTTCCAGCGGATCGGCCTCTCGGCTACTCAACGGCCGCTCGAGGAGATCGGCAAGTTCGTCTCGGGCGGGCAGCCGATCACGCTGGTCGACGCCGGCGTCGCGAAGGAGCTCGACCTCGAGGTCGTCGTCCCGGTGGAGGACATGCGAGAGCCCGGTGGAGAGAGCAGGGAGGAGGGCTGGGAGCCGCGCTCGATCTGGCCCTCGATCTACCCGGCGCTGGTCGAGCTCGTCCGCGCGCACCGCTCCACGATCGTCTTCGTCAACAACCGCCGCCTCGCCGAGCGGCTCGCGCTGCGTCTCAACGAGGCGCGCTGAGGAGGAGATTGCGCGAGCGCACCACGGTTCTCTCGCGCGCGAGCAGCGGACGCAGATCGAGGAGGACCTCGAAGCCGGGGCGGATCCCGTGCCTCGTGGCGACGTCGTCGCTCGAGCTGGGCATCGACATGGGCGCGGTCGACCTCGTGATCCAGGTCGAGTCGCCGAAGTCGGTGGCGCGCGGGCTGCAGCGCATCGGTCGCGCCGGCCACTCGCTCGGCGAGGTCTCGCGGGGCCGCATCTTCCCGAAGTTCCGGGCCGACCTGCTGGAATGCGCGGTCGTCGCGCAGCGCATGCGCGAGGGGCTGATCGAGGAGACGCAGATCCCCCGCAACCCTCTGGACGTACTGAGCCAGCAGATAGTCGCGATCTGCGCCGACGAGGAGATCGAGGTGGCGGAGCTGCACCGGCTCGTCCGCCGCGCCTATCCCTTCGCCGACCTCTCGCGCGCGCAGCTCGAGAACGTGCTCGACATGCTCGCAGGCCGCTACCCGTCGGACGAGTTCGCCGAGCTGCGCCCGCGGATCGTGTGGGACCGGACGGCGGGCGTGATCCGCGGCCGGCCAGGGAGCGCGGCGGCTCGCCGTGACGAACGCCGGCACGATCCCCGACCGCGGCCTGTTCGGCGTCTTCATCGTCGGCGAGGGCGGGCGCGTGGGCGAGCTCGACGAGGAGATGGTCTACGAGGCCCGCGCCGGCCAGGTGATCGTGCTCGGCGCCTCGTCCTGGCGGATCGAGGAGATCACGCGCGACCGCGTGCTCGTCTCGCCGGCGCCGGGGGTTCCCGGAGCCGTCCCGTTCTGGAAGGGCGAGGGCGTCGGCCGCCCCTACGAGCTCGGCGAGGCGATCGGGAAGTTCGCCCGCGAGCTGCTCGCGGCAAGCGATCCGAAGGTTCCCGATCTCGACGAGCGGGCCGAGCGGAACCTCGTCGCCTTCCTCCGCGAGCAGGAGCGGGCGACCACTGCGATTCCGTCCGACCGAACCGTCGTCGTCGAACGATTCAGAGACGAGATCGGCGACTGGCGCGTCTGCATCCTCACGCCGTTCGGCGCGCGCGTGCACGCGCCCTGGGCGATGGCCGTCGGCGCGCGGCTGCGCGAGTCGCTCGGCCTCGAGGTGCAGTCGATCTGGTCCGACGACGGCATCGCCTTCCACCTGCCCGACGCCGACTCGCCTCCGGCGACCGACCTGCTCATGCTCGACCCGGACGAGCTGGAAGACCTGGTGCTCGCCGAGGTGGGGCAGACGGCGCTCTTCGGAGCCCGCTTCCGCGAGAACGCCGCGCGCGCCCTCCTCATCCCGCGGCGCCGGCCCGGCGAGCGGACGCCGCTCTGGCAGCAGCGGCTCAAGGCCCAGGGGCTGCTCCAGGTGGCGCGCAAGTACTCGAGCTTCCCGATCGTGCTCGAGACCTACCGCGAGTGCCTGCAGGACGTCTTCGACCTGCCCGCGCTGAAGCGGCTGCTCGGCCGCGTGCGCGCCCGGGAGATCGACCTGGTCGACGTCGAGACCGCGTCGGCGTCGCCCTACGCCTCCTCGCTCCTCTTCGACTACATCGCGACCTACATGTACGAGGACGACACGCCGCCGGCGGAGCGGCGTGCGCAGGCGCTCTCGCTGGACCGCGACCTGCTGCGCGAGCTGCTCGGCCAGGAGGAGCTGCGCGAGCTGATCGACCCGGCGGCGCTCGCCGAGGTGGAGGCCTCGCTGCAGCCGAAGCCGCGCAACGCCGACGAGCTCCACGACCTGCTGCGGCTGCGCGGGCACCAGCTCGCCTACGACGCGGGCTTCGCCGAGACGCTCGTGCGCGAACGGAGAGCGTTCCGCTTCGGCGAAGCGCTGGCGGCGGCGGAGGACGCGGGCCGCTACCGCGACGGGCTCGGCATCGTGCCGCCGTCCGGCCTACCCGACGTGTTCCTCGAGCCGGTGCAGGACGCGCTGCGCTCGCTCGTCGCGCGCTGGGCGCGCGGGCGCGGGCCGTTCACCACCGCCGAGGCGTCGGCGTGGTTCGGCCTGGAGGTCGAGGAGGAGCTGCGGGAGCTCGAGCGCGACGAGAAGCTCGTCCGCGGCGAGCTCCGCCCCGGCGGCACCGAGCGTGAGTGGTGCGACCCCGAGGTCCTGCGCCGGTTGCGGCGCGCGTCACTCGCCGCGCTGCGCCGGGAGGTGGAGCCGGTGGAGCAGGCAGCCCTTGGACGCTTCCTCCCGAGCTGGCACGGCATCGACAGGGGCGCTTCGCTTCGCGAAGCGCTAGTACCGCTCCAGGGCCTCGCTCTCCCGGTTTCGTTGTGGGAGGCCGAGGTGTTGCCGAGACGGGTTCGCGATTACCGGCCCGAGCAGCTCGACCAGCTCTGCGCGTCCGGCGAGCTCGTCTGGGTCGGAGCAGGGCTCGACCGCGTCGCCGTCTTCTTCCGCGACGACGCGCCGGTCCTCGGGCAGCCGTCCGCGGCGTCCGCTCCGGAGGGCGAAGCGCACGACGCGATCCGCGCCACTCTCGCAGGTGGTGCGCAGTTCTGGGACGGGCTCCTCGGCGCGACAGGCCTGGAGCCGGCGACGGCGCTGCCCGCGCTGTGGGACCTGGTCTGGAGCGGCGAGGTGACGAACGACTCCTGGTCTCCGCTCCGCGCCCAGCGCCGCTACCAGCCGCCGCGGCCGGACCGGCGTGCGCGCCGTTTCTCTCGTTCCCGCGCCCATCTCCCGACCGCGACCCAGGGACGCTGGTCGCTCGCGGCGCAGCTCTTCACCGGCGCCGATCCCGACCGCCGCGCGCTCGCGGAGCTCCTGCTCGAGCGGCACGGCGTCGTGACCCGCGATGCGGTCCGCGCCGAGGGCATCGCCGGAGGCTACGGCGCGGTCTACGGCGAGCTGCGCGCGCTCGAGACGCTCGGCTCCTGCCGGCGTGGGTATTTCGTGGAAGGGCTCGGCGGAGCGCAGTTCGCCCTCGGCGGCGCCGTCGAGCGACTGCGGGAGCTACGCCCGCGCGAGGACGACGACCCCGAGCCTCTGGTGCTCGCCGCCGCCGACCCGGCCCAGCCCTACGGCGCCGTCCTGCCCTGGCCGAAGCGGGCGGGCGCTCGGGCCGCGCGCGTCGCGGGAGCCCACGTCGTCCTGCTCGGCGGTCGGCCGGCGCTCTTCGTCGAGCGCGGCGGCCGCTCGCTCGTCCCGCTGCGGGACCCGGAGGAGGAGTGGCTGCGGCCCGCGCTGGCGGCGCTCGTCGCCTTCGTCAAGCGGGGCGGGGCAAAGCGTCTCGCGGTCGAGCGGTTCGACGGCGAGCCCGTCGCCGAGACGCTCGTCATGCCGCTGCTCGTCGAGGCCGGCTTCCTCGCGGGGCCGCGTCGCGCGGTGCTGCGCGCCTAGCTGCGGAATTCCCAGCCGGCGGCGGCGTACGTCTGGCAGAGGTCGGTGCCGATGCTCTGCCCCTTGTCGTCGTAGACCGCTGCGGTGAGCCGGCCCCGGGCGAGCGCGCAGATGCGGCCGAGGCCGTTCGGGTCGCCGCTGTCGGGCGCGAGCAGGCGGGTGCTGCCGCGATACGCCCAGGAGTCCCCCTGCGTCGAGAGCGTCACCGCCTGCGAGCGGCAGAAGGGGATCGCGCCGACGCCGGAGACGACCAGGTTCGCGTCGTGACCGAAAGGAGAGACCGCACAGCGGGTAACCACCAGGTGAGGCTGCGGCCGCGGTGCGTGGGAGCCCGCGAGCTTTCGGCCGAGCACCATTCCTCCGGCGGTCGCCGGCGCAGCGACGGCAAGCGCGGCGAGAGTGGCCACGCCGACCCGCCAGAGCCGGCTGCGTTGCGTGTGCCGGCGCGCGGGGGCCGCGAGCGGACGAGCGCCGGGCGTCGTCCGCGGCGGAAGCAGTCTCCGGCGCGTCGGTGCGACCAGGGCTCCTCCGAGCGAATCCACGAACGCGGTCGTGGTGGGATAGCGATCATCCGGCTCCCCGGCGAGCGCACGGTCGAACACCGCCGCGACGGGCTTCGCCAGCTCACGACGGTCCGTCGTGGGCAGCCTGCCCGTCAGGAGCTGGCAGGCGACCACGGCCAGCGCGAACTCGTCGCTCGCCGCGGTTGCACCTCGGCCGGCGATCTGCTCGGGCGCGAAATAGCCCTCCGTCCCGACGACCTCGCCCTGCGCGGTGAGCGTCGCGTCGCCGGCGAGGCGGGAGACGCCGAAGTCGGCGATGCAGACGTTCTCGTCCGCGTCGAGGAGCAGATTGGACGGCTTGATGTCGCGGTGGACGACCTTCGCCGCGTGAGCGTGGTCGAGCGCGTCAGCCGCCTGCGCAAGCCACCGCATCGTCTGCGGCTGCGCCGGCGCGCCGCGCTCGAGCTGCTCGGCGAGGCTGCCGTTGGGCATGTACTCGAAGACGACGTACGGCCGCTGCTCCCATTCGCCAGCCTCGTACGCCGCGACGATGTGTGGATGCGCTCCGAGCCGCCCCGCAACCGCCGCCTCGCGCGCGAACCGCTCTCGCGCCACCGCGTCGGCGGCGAGCTCCGACGCGAGGATCTTGATCGCCACCTGCCTCGAGAGCATGCGATCCCAGGCGAGGAAGACGACGCCCATCCCGCCCTGACCCAGCAGCCGCAGCGACTCGAACCGCGGCGGCAGCAACGACCCGCTCAGACCGTCCACAAGGCCAAAAGCGTACGCCAACCGGTGTAGAGTCGCACCCCGATGTGGGTCGTGCGCGAGCTCCTACGGTTGCTCGTGCGTATCGCCGTCGCGGTGGCGATCGCGGTGGCCATTGCCGGAGTGAAGGTCTCGGTGGCGGGTGGCGATCTGACCCACACGTTCAAGGTCACTCTGTTTGCGCTCGCCGCGCTGATGCTGCTCCTCGCCACCGCCGGTGGGAAGGGGACAGCCGGGAACCGCCGGCTCAACCAGAGGGTCGATCATGCATCGAGCTTCGTCATGCGCCTCCCGGGGATGCCGACGACGTCGGAAGGGCCGACCCTCACCGCGAGCGCCGTCTTCGTGGGCAGCGCCCTGGCGCTCCTCGCACTCGCGATCCTCGTCTAGCGACTAGGCCGCGACGAGCTTGTAGCCCTCGCCGCGCACGGTGACGAGGCGCTCGGGCTGGGTGGGGTCTCGCTCGATCTTGCGGCGCAGGTTCGAGATGTGCACCTCGCACGCGTGCTCGTCGCCGACGTGCTCGCTCGCCCAGAGGTGCTGCATCAGCTCGCGCCGCGAGACGACGGACTCCGGCTGCGCGGCGAGGAGGGAGAGCACCTTGAACTCCGAGAGCGTCAGGTGGACGCGGTCTCCGTCGACCAGCACCTCGTGCCGGCCGAGGTCGATCTGGAGGCCGCCGAGCTTCCGCACCATGGCGCCGCCCGCGGCGCGGTCGAGCTCGCGCCGGCGCAGGATCGCGCGCACGCGGCTCAGCAGCTCGGCGCTCGAGAACGGCTTCGTCACGTAGTCGTCGGCCCCGAGCTCGAGCCCGAGCACGCGGTCGGACTCCGCGTCGCGCGCGGTGAGCATGAGGATCGGGACGTCGCTCTCGGCCCGCAGCGCGCGGCAGACCTCGACTCCGGACAGGCCCGGCAGCATCACGTCGAGGACGACGAGCGAGTAGCGGCCCGAGCGGCCCGACTCGAGCGCCGACGGCCCGTCCCGCTCCTCGTCGACGTCGAACCCCTCGCGCCGGAGGGTGAACGCGACGACGTCGCGCACGCCGGCGTCGTCGTCCACGAGCAGGATCGTCTCGCTCACGCGGCGGGCACCTCCTCTCGCACCCGGGCCGGCGTGAGCAGGATCCGGAAGACCGTGCCCTCGCCCGGCGACGAGTCGAGCTCGATCCGGCCGCCGAGGGTCCGCACCGACTCCCGCACGATCGCGAGGCCCAGGCCGAAGCCGTGGGCGTCGCGCTCGCCGCGGTAGAAGCGGTCGAAGACGTGGCGCTGCACCTCGGGGCTGATACCCGGTCCGGTGTCTTCTACCTCCACCGTGACCGTGCCGCCGTCGCTGTGGGCGCGGAGCGAGATGGAGCCGTGCGCGGTGTGCTTCGCCGCGTTCTCGCCGAGGTTGCGGAGGGTCTGCTCGAGCAGGTCGCGGTTCGCGTCGACCGAGAGCCCTCTCGGCGCCTCGACGTCGACGGCGACGCCGTCGTGCGGGCGGAGCCCGGCCGCCACGTCGCGCAGGAGAGGCGCGAGCTCGACGGCCTCGACTCGCGGCTGCTCCTGCCCCGAGTGCGCCCGCGCGAGCGTCAGCATCGCGCGCGCAAGCCTCGCGAGCCGGCCCGACTCGCGCTCGATGTGACCGAGGAAGCGGTCGCGCTCGACGGGATTCTCCTTCGCTCCCGCCTGGAGCACCTCGACCGCGCCGATGATCGTCGTCAGCGGCGTGCGCAGCTCGTGGGCGGCGTTCGAGACGAACTCCCGCTCGGCGAGCTCCCGGCGCTCCTGCTCGGTCAGGTCGTCGACGACGAGCAGCGCCCAGTCCGTCTCGGGCTGGGCCGGGATGCCGGTGACCCCGTAGGCGTGATGCTCGTCCGGCGTCACGTGCACCTGCGTCACGCTCGCCCGCTCGTCGAAGAGGCGCTCGGCGAAGTCGCGCAGGCCGAAGCCCTGCCACGGGTCCGGCAGCGCGTCCCCTTCGCTGAGCCTGCCGCCGAGCAGCCGGCGCGCCTCGGCGTTGGCGAAGTGGACGACGAGATCCTGGTCGATCGTGAGCACGCCCTCGTGCAGCCGCTCGAGCAGCAGCCGCAGCCGGTCGCGCTCGGCCTCGAGGGTCCGGAAGGAGCGGCGCAGCTGGCGGCGCATCCGGTCGAAGTTCTGGGCGAGCACGCCGAACTCGTCCCGGAACTTGTAGTGGAGCGGCGTCTCGAAGTCGCCGTGCGCGATCGCCTCGGCGGCCGCGCTGAGGCGCCGCAGCCGCAGCGCGATCAGCTGCGCGAGCAGGAGCCCGACGATGACGCCGATCACGCCGGCGATCACGCCGGCCCTGAGCGCCTCGCCGTTGACCGTGTCGATCGCAGCGGCCACGTCGGGCCGGCGGCTGGTGGCGATGAGCGCCTTCCCCTGGAAGGGAATCGCGGCCACGAACGTCCCTCCGTCGGAGGTTCCTCCGGTGAACTGGTCTCCCGCGAGGGCTGCGTGGACGGCGCGGCGCTCGAGGTCCGAGGCCGGCACTGCTCCGGTGGCGCCGAAGAGCCGCAGCCGGACGTTCCCGTTCAGCTGCTTGGACAGGCGGGCGAGGCTCGCAGGCGTGGCGTTCTCGTTCACGCTCTGCACGTCCTTGAGGGCCGCGTTCTGGGCGTTGTGTCGGAACGCATGCTCGGAGGAGTCCGAGAACTGGGAGACCACGATCGCCGTCGAGGTGGCGGCGACCACGGCAAAGGCGGCCCCGAGCCACCAGCGCACTCCCACGGACGGTCTGAACATGTCGGAATCGTAGGCTTCCGGCGATGCCGGAAGGCGATTCGCTCCACCGCGCGGCCCGTCGGCTGCAGGTTCTCGTGGGCGAGCGGGTGGAGGTGGAGACCCCGCATCCGCGCGCCGCGGTCAAGGGGCTCGTGGAGCGGCTCGACGGACGGCGGCTCGAGGGAGTCGAGGCGAACGGCAAGAACCTCCTGCTGCGCTTCGAAGGCGGTCTTGTCCTCCGGAGTCATTTGAGAATGAGCGGCCGCTGGCGCGTCGAGCCTCGCGGCACACCTCGTAGGGGCAAGCCGTGGCTCGTCCTACGCGGCGCCGAGCACGAAGCCGTGCTCTGGAGCGGCGCGGTCCTCGAGCTTGTGACAAGTTGTCACTTGCCGCGCTTGGGCCCCGACATCCTCGGCGAGCCGCCCGACTACGAGACGATGCTCAGGCGGCTGCGCGCGGTGGCTCAGGAACGCGAGCTCGGTGAGGCGCTGCTCGACCAGCGGCTCGTGGCCGGCATCGGGAACCTCTGGAAGGCCGAGGCGTTGTGGGAGGCGCGGGTCTCGCCGTGGCGCAGGCTCGACGAGACAGGTGACGACGAGTTGCTCGCGGCCCTCGAAGCGGCGCACGGGCTGATGCGGAAGTCCGTCGCCGGCGCCCGGCCGCCGCGCCGCGTCTACCGCCGCAAGGGCCGCGCCTGCCCGCGGTGCGGCGGCGTCGTCCGCTCGGCGCCGCAGGGCGACAACGCGCGCACGGCCTACTGGTGCTCCGGCTGCCAGGTAGGAGGGAGCCCACCCCCGTCGTAGAGGGCTGGGCATGCGCGCGCCGCACCTCCACGACACGCTCCGTCGCTTCTGCCTCGGCGCGTTCGCCGTCTTCACCCGCGACCTCGAGGACGGGGCGGACCTCCCGTTCGCGTTCGAGGAGCACGGCTCCTACGGCCGGCCCACGCTGTACGAGTATCGGCCCCTCGTGCGCGGCTACGTCGAGGCGCGGGCCGAGCGCCTCTTCGCGCGAGTCGACGTCCAGGACGCGGTCGCCGACCTTCTGCGCGAGCCGGCGGCGCGGATCTTCGCGCACGCCCAGGAGGGAGACGTGCGCGACGAGCGCCGCGCGGTCTATCGCAGCGTGCTCATGCCGCTACTCGTCCGCACCGCCGAGGGCTGCGGCGGCTTCGACTGGGACGACTCCGCCTACGCGCGCGCGTACGAGGAGCTCGAGGCGTCGCTCTATGGCGAGGGTCACGCGTACGGCGCCGTCGCGCCGCTGGTCGGGCTCTCCGTCGGCACGCCAGATCGAGCTCGGCGACGGGATCCGCGTGCGGGTCGCCGCGACCGGAGAGCTGTCGGCGATGTGGCCGGAGGCGGCGGGCCTCCTGCCGCGGCACTTCGGCCGCGAGCCGGACCGGATCTGCGTGCTCGAGCTCGAGCGGTCGCTGCCGGGCGGCGCGGCCGAGGCGCCCGACGCGCCGGGCGAGCTCGCGGACGCGGTCACGTCGATCCGGCTCGCGACCGCGGCGCCGGTCGCGGCGGGGCCTGTGCTCTTCGAGCGGCTCGACTGGCGCCCGTACGGGATCCGGCCCGTCCTCCCGATCGCGGCGACCGCGCCCGCCGGCGAGCCGACGCGGCTCGATCCGTTCCGCGCCACAGTCGCGAGCGACGTGCGCGTGCGGCTCGGCGCGGCCGACGACGACGCGCGGCTCGGCGACGCCCTCGATCGCTGGGAGCTGGCGCTCTTCCAGTCGGAGCCGTTCCGCGGCGAGCAGCTTCGCCACGCGCTGGAAGCGGCGCTCGGCGAAGGCGACGGGGTCTGGGCGGCCGCCATGCGCGGCGCCGCGCTGCTCGGGGCGACGCCCCAGGAGCGGGCCAAGCTCGCGGAGAGCCTGCGGCAGCCGAGCTGCGAGCTGCTGCGCCGCCTGCTCGTCGCAGTCCTCCTCCACGGCGACCGGCGCGGGCTCGTGGGCGAGCTCGACGAGGTGCTGCTGGGCAGCTCCGGCCCGGCAAGCCTCCAGCAACGCGCTAGCTAGTACACGCGTCCGCAAGTCATGGCCGACCGAACTTACGGACGCGTGCACTAGTCGCAACAGACACGTCACTACTT
The DNA here is from genome assembly GCA_963825805.1 of uncultured Actinomycetes bacterium. GTDB lineage: Bacteria > Actinomycetota > Thermoleophilia > Gaiellales > Gaiellaceae > Palsa-739. The sequence goes on from CAWGVE010000030.1 coordinate 11,021, forward strand.
GCCGCCTACCTTCGGGGCATGGAAGAAGCGCGTGCGGTGCTGGCCCGGCTGGAGAGGATCGAGGCGCTCGAGCGCGAGGGCGCCGGCGTCCCCTCGGTCCTCGCCGAGCTGCGCGAGCTCGTTCGCGAGGCGACCGCGTGGGCCGAGCGCGAGCGAGACCCGCGAGCCAGCGAGGCGCGCCGCGGCGATCGCGGGGCGATGTCCATGAGGCTCCTGGCGTGCGCCGTCGCCGCCGGCGCCGCTCTCGCGACTGCCGCAGCGGCGGGGGCGGCGCCGACGCCGGTCACGGCCTGGTACATGTACGGCTCCTCGGCGAGCGACCTGCGCTCATACGCCTATGCGAACGGCTGCGACTTCGCCGAGGCGCAGCCGGGGACGGCGATCCGGGTGCTGCTGCTCGATTTCGGCGCGGCGAGGAAGCTCGACTCGAGCACCTGGGGCGCGGTCGACTTCAGCAACACGAGGTTCTCGAACGCCGACATCCTCGCCGCCCTCGAGCGGGCGGCCGACGGGTACCACAACTGCCACGTCAGGGGCGGAGTGGACATCGCCTACGGGAACAGCAACTACCACCTGTCCGGCTCGGGGATGTCCGGTTCCGACGCCTGGTACGCGGGCTACCACCAGGCGGAGCGCTCGGAGGATCTCGCCGACTACCAGCAGTCCAGGGGCTACAGCAGCCAGACGGCGGACGCCGCCGGCGACCTGGAGCCGAGCTGGGACGGGGCGCCGATCACGAAGCAGCTCGTCAACGGCAACGAGGCGCAGGGCTGGGCCCTCGAGTACGACTTCGGCTCGGCCGACGGCTGTCCGCAGAGCGGCAGCGACGACGGCCCCTGCAACGACGGCTGGGACGTGAGCGACGTCGGCTACGTGTCGTTCCACGGGCTGGCACTGCCGCTGCCGGAGATCTACTACTCGGCCAACGCGCACCAGTGGACGGTGGTGAGGAAGCAGTGGAACGGCGGCTACTTCTTCGCGGGGGTGACCGCGTCGACCGGCGTGGGGCTGGCGCCCGGGTCGGCGTGGAGCACGCTCGACTCCCTGAACGGCGGCCTCGTCGACCCGGAGCTCGTGTGCTTCGGCTGCTGAGCTCGCTGGCCGTGCTCGGGCTCGGGGCCGGTCTCGCCGTGGCGGCCGCCGGCGGCGTGCCAGGCCCGGCAGGGAAGTCGGCTGCGCTCGGCCGCGTCGCGTCCGTCGCGACGACCGACTCGAACACGGCCCCGGCGCCGTTCCCGCCCTTCGCACCGAACGCGATTCCGGCCCGGCTGCTCGGTCCCGGGGTCCCCGTGCCCGTCTCGCCGGCGCTCCTCCGGGCGCGGAACGGCTGGCTCGTGAGCGACGGCGAGAGGCTGGTGGCCGTCTACGCAGGCGCCGCGGGCTCCGACCCGGAGCTCGGAAGGGTCGTGATCGTCCGCCAGGACATGGTCGCCGGGAAGCAGACGGTGGAGACCGTCGACGCCGGGCCGACCGGAGCGCTCACGATCGCGCAGGCTCCGCTGGGCGGGACGTCCACGCAGACGGCAGACATCCGCCTGCGGACGGCCGGCGGACGAGCGCTGCTGCTCCAGCTCGGCGACGGGAAGTCTCACATCGTCCTTACGCAGCCCGGCTACGGTGACCGCCCGCTGCGGTCTCGATCGAGTGACTCAACTTCGCACCCCTAACGCCGATACCACCGTTGCGACTGCGGTGAGGCGGCTTATCTCGAATCGGAAGGTCCAGCTGGTCCTGAACGGAGGGTTCGGGGTCGTCCTCCTTGCGGTCGCGTTCTTCAGCGTCCGCCACTTCGTCGGCGGCGGCTGGCCGATCCATCACGCCGACCCCGTGCTCGTCGCCGGCTCGGCCCTCCTGTTCCTCGCCGCCTACGCCTTCAAGGCGTGGGGCTGGCAGAGGCTCTTCCACGCGCACGAGCGGCCGGGCGCCGGCGCGCTCGCCTTCGCGGGCGGCGCGGCGTGTGTCGGCGGCATCGCGCTGCCGGGGCGCGCCGACGATGCGATCCGGATCGCGATCGTGAAGCGCTTCCCCGGCACGAAGGCGGGGCTGGGCACGCTCGGCCTGAGCCTCCTCGTGCTCGGGATGCTCGACAACGCCGCGCTGACGCCGATGGCCTCGGTCGCGGCCGCAGGCTCGAGCCACTGGACGACGCGCGCCGGATTCTCCGTGGTCGCCGTCGCCGGAATCGCCGCAGCCGGCGTCGTGGCTTTCCTGCCGCAGATCACCCGCCTGCCGCTCGTGAGTCGCTTCCGCTTTGGGCGCTGGCTCGCCGAGCACATGCACTGCACGAAAGAGGCGTGGGCGGCTTGGCTCCTCGTCTCCGTCTCGTGGAGCCTGCGCGGGCTCGCCGTCTTCCTGCTCCTCAATGCCCTTTCGATGCCCGGCTCCTTCGTGCTCGCGCTCGCGTTCCTCGTCGCGTCCGCGGCATCCGCCGCGCTGCCGATCGCTCCCGCAGGCGCCGCGACCCAGGCCGGTGCGGGCGCCGCGATCCTCGCCCTCAGCGGCGTCGGCACGGCGGACGCGGTCGCGTTCTCGGTCGCCGCCCAGGCGCTCGTGATCGTGACGGGCGCCGCCGTGATCCTCCTGGTCGCGAGCTGGCAGCTCGCGATCCGCCTGCGCCCGAGCCTCGCGCGCGCCGAAGTCCCTGTCGAAGCCGCGGCCGAAGCCGCTGCCTAAGCCGCGACCTGGCTCCCGGCTGACTCGCCGCTCGCGACGAAGTCGCGCTGCCGCACGAGCACGAACGCGAGCACCGCGCCCGCGAAGAGGACGACCGCGGCGACGAGCAGGATCTCGTTGAGGCCGCTGATGAAGGCCGAGTGCGCGAGCGTCTCCGCTTGCGAGCGGGCCGAGGTCGGCACGGATTTCAGGGCCTGCTGCGTGGCTCCCGACGAAACCGCCTGCGCGAACTGGTCCACGTGGGCCGCCGGCACCTTCCCCGACGCGGCGATCTCCGACGTGATCCGGCTCTGGAAGAGCGCGCCGAGCGCGGCGATGCCCGTTGCGATCCCGACCTGCCGGAACGTGTTGTTGATCCCCGATGCCATCCCGGCGCGTCTCGGCTCGACGACGCTGACCGAGGTCGAGGCGAGCGGCGCGTTGACGAAGCCGATGCCGACGCCGGCCACGAGGAAGCCGGCGAGGAGCGTCGTCCAGGTCGAGTCGAGGGCGATCCCCCACATGAGCAGGAGCGCGACCCCGCAGAGCGCCAGGCCGCCACTGAGCAGGAAGCGCACCGGCACGCGGGTCGAGAGCCTTCCGGCGATCGGGGCGCAGACGAACGAGACGAGCGAGAGCGGCAGGAAGCGGACGCCGGTGGCGACCGCGGAGTAGCCGAGGACGTTCTCGAGGTAGAGGGGAAGGAAGAGGAACTGCGCGAACATCCCGGACGAGATCGCGAAGGCCGTCGTCTGGGCGCCGGCGAAGGTCGGCACCTTGAAGAGCCGGAAGTCGAGCATCGGCTCCTTCAGCCGCAGCTCGATCGCCGCGAACGAGCCCAGGAAGACCGCCGCGGCGACGAACAGGCCGACGACCCGGCCGCTCGACCAGCCCCAGTCGTTGCCGCGGAGCAGTCCGAGCACGAAGGAGAAGAGCCCGACCGTCAGCGTCAGCAGCCCGGGGAGGTCGAAGCCGCCGCGCTCCTCGTCGCGCGACTCGTGCAGCACCCGGATCCCGGCCAGGACGCAGGCGATCCCGATCGGGACGTTGACGAAGAAGATCCAGCGCCAGCCGACGTACGTCGTGAGCGCCCCGCCGACGAGCGGCCCGATCGCCACCGCCGCTCCGACGGTCGCGCCCCAGAGCCCGAACGCGGTCCCGCGCTCGCGGCCGTGGAACTCCTGGGAGATGATCGCGAGGGAGACCGCGAACATCCCCGCGCCGCCGATCCCCTGGGCGCCGCGGGCGAGGATCAGCCAGAGCGGCGAGTTGGCCGCGCCACAGAGCGCCGAGGCCGCGGTGAAGAGCGCGATCGCGACCAGGAAGACGCGCTTGCGGCCGAGCAGGTCGCCGAGCGAGCCCGCGCTGAGCATCGTCGTCGCCAGCATGAGCGCGTAGGCGTCGACGACCCATTGCAGGTCTGTGAAGGAGGTATTGAGCTCCTTCTGGATGTCCGGCAGCGCGACGTTGACTACCGTGATGTCGAGTAGCAGCATGAAGACCGCCACGCACACCACGATGAGAACGCGCCATTTCCGCTCCACTCCGGGGAAACTAACCAAGCAGGAGTCGGGTATGCCGCTACGAAAGGTCAGCCGGGATGGCGCTGACGCGGTTGCTACCGCGCCCGCTAGCGCGGGCGGCGGATAAGGGTCCGGACGTGGCCACGGTCATCGCTTTCGCCAACCAGAAGGGCGGCGTCGCGAAGACGACGACGACGCTCAACCTCGGCGTCGCGCTCAAGGAGAAGGGGCTGCGCGTGCTCGCGGTCGACCTCGACCCGCAGGGGAACCTGACGATGTCGCAGGGGTGGAACCCGGACGAGATCGACCGCTCGATGTTCGACGTCCTCGCCCACCGGCTGCCGATCTCCGAGATCGTGCGCACGAACGAGCTCGACGTCGCCGTCTCCTCCATCGACCTCGCGGGCGCCGAGCTCGCGCTCGCCTCGATGATCGGGCGCGAGCGCGCGCTCGAGAAGGCGCTGCTGGAGGTGCGCGAGAACTACGACTACGTCCTCATCGACACGCCGCCGTCTCTCGGCCTGCTGACGATCAACGCGCTCGTCGCGGCCGACGGCGTGATCGTCCCGGTGCAGTGCGAGTACCTCTCGCTGCGCGGGCTCGTCCAGCTCGAGAACACGCTCTCGATGATCCGCGAGAACCTCAACCCGAACGTCGGCATCCAGGGCATCCTGGCGACGATGTTCGACCGGCGTCTCCTCCATTCGCGCGAGGCGGTCGAGATCCTGAAGGAGAACTTCGGCGACCTCGTCCTCAACACGAAGATCCGCAAGACCGTGCGCTACGCGGAGGCTCCGGTGAAGGGGCAGTCGATCTTCAAGTACGACCCGACCGGCGAGGCCGCATCGATGTACCGTGACCTGGCGAAGGAGGTGCTCGATGGCGCGTCGGCGCGCCAGCATGCGTGAAGGCCCGCTAGCTGAGCTCTTCCGCGCCACGGAGGCGGCGCAGAAGCAGGCTGAGCAGCGTGGCGAGGGCGAGCAGCCGCCGCCCGAGGACGCCGCGACCGCGGCTCCTGCCGCGCCGTCCGAGCCCGAGGAGCGGACCGTCGAGCACGTGCCGAGCTGGGAGGAGGCCGGCGTCGAGACGCCGACGCCGATCCGCCGACGCCTTCGCCCGAGCCGTCCCCGGCGCCGCCCTCGCCCGACCCGCAGCCTCCGGCGCCGACGCCCGACCCGGACCCGCTGCCTCCGCCTGCGCCGCCCGAGCTGCGTCCGGCAGACCTGCCGCCGGTCTCGCGCTACCTCGAGCCGCTGCCCGACTCGCCTGCGCGGCTGCACCGCGCCGGCGCGGACGCGGGCGCCTATCTCGCGGTGATCAAGGTCGTCGGGGTCGGCGGCGCCGGCCTCAACGCGGTGAACCGCATGATCGACGCCGGGATCAGCCAGGTCGAGTTCATCGCGGTCAACACCGACATCCAGGCGCTGCGGACGAGCGACGCGCCGGTGAAGATCCACATCGGCCGCGAGCTCACGAAGGGGCTCGGGTCCGGCTCCGACGCGGACGTCGGGCGGCGCGCTGCCGACGAGTCCTACGACGAGCTGAAGCAGGAGCTGCGTGGCGCGGACATGGTCTTCGTCGCCGCCGGCGAGGGGGGCGGCACCGGCTCCGGGGCGGCGCCCATCGTCGCGCGCATCGCGCGCGATCTCGGCGCCCTCACCGTCGGAATCGTGACCACGCCGTTCAAGTTCGAAGGGACGAAGCGCCTCAGCCAGGCCGAGAAGGGAATCGTCGACCTGCGGGCTGCGTGCGACACGACGATCGTGATCCCGAACGACCGGCTGCTCGAGGTGCTCGAGCGCTCGACGTCGATGCTCGACGCCTTCAAGGTCGCCGACGACGTTCTCCGCCAGGGCGTCCAGGGGATCTGCGACCTGATCACGATGCCCGGGCTGATCAACCTCGACTTCGCCGACGTGCGCACGATCATGTCCGACTCGGACACGGCGCTGATGGGCATCGGCTTCTCCTCCTCATCGAGCGACGGCCGCGCAAGGGAAGCGGCCGAGCGGGCGTTGCGGTCCCCCCTGATCGACGCGGAGATCACCGGCGCGCGCGGCATCCTCCTCTCGATCGCGGGCGGGGACGACCTGACGCTCGTCGAGGTGAACGACGCCGCGGAGGTGATCCGTGGGGCGACCACCGACGACACGAACATCATCTTCGGCGCGACCGTCGACGACCGGCTGGCCGGCCAGGTCTGGGTGACCGTCGTCGCGACGGGCTTCGGCGGCCGTGGCCGCCGCTCGCGCGGTGACAGCTGGACGCAGCAGGCCCAGCAGCCGGAGCAGCGGCGCCCCCAGGGCGAGGGCGGCGATCTCGACGTGCCCGAGTTCCTCCGCACCTGACGCGGGCGGCCGGCGCTGGACCCGTACCTCGCCATCGCCTCGAAGCGCGACGAGCGCGCGTACGCAGGCACGCCGGTTCCCGGCGAGGTGCGCGAGCGCATCCTCGACGCCGGCAGGCTCTCCGGCAGCTCGCAGAATCGCCAGCGCTGGGAGTTCGTGCTCGTCTCCGGCGCCGCGCGCGAGCGCCTGGCGGAGGCGGTCTACGCGCCCGAGAACGTCCGCGGCGCCGCGCTCGTCGTGGCCATCGTCGGCGAGGCAGGCGGCCTGGACGTCGGGCGCTGCGCCCAGAACATGATGCTCGCCGCCTGGGGCGACGGCGTCACCTCGTGCCCGAACGGCGTGCGCGACGCGGACGCGGCGGCGGAGATCTGCGGCGGCGAGGTGCGCACGATCATCTCCTTCGGCTATCCGGCGCGGTCGCGCGACGTGGCGAGCCGCAGCGCGGAGGAGTGGTCGGCGCGGGCGAACCGCAAGCCGCTCTCCGAGCTCGTCCGAGAGGTCTAGCGGCAGGTGCGACGGGTGCCGGCGAAAGCGCCGAGCAGGCTCCGTGCGTCCACGTCGAAGGCGATCCGGACCGTCCCGGCCCGGTGCGTGTGGAAGCCTGAGACAGACTTCCCC
>CAWGVE010000031.1:0-12200 GCA_963825805.1 uncultured Actinomycetes bacterium
GATGCTGGGCCTTCCACTCGCGTAGCTGCTCGCCGTCGATCGACGCGGCGAGCGAGCAGCCTGCGCCGAGGTCGGGGAGGAGGACCGTCTTCTCGGGGCTGAGGATCGCGGCGGTCTCGGCCATGAAGTGGACTCCGCAGAAGACGATCGTCTCCGCCTCGGTCGCCGCGGCCTGGCGCGAGAGACCGAGCGAGTCGCCGACGTAGTCCGCGACGTCCTGCACCTCGGGACGCTGGTAGTTGTGGGCGAGGATCACGGCGTTCTTCGCGGCCGCGAGCGCGCGGACCTCGTCGTGGAGCTCGGTTGTGGGCGGGGCGGCGACGGTCATAGGACCTCCAGGGAGACGTGGAGCGAGCGGGCGGAATGAGTGAGGGCGCCGACCGAGACGAAGTCGACCCCGGTCTCGGCGTAGGCGCGGACGGTGGCGAGCGACATGCCGCCGGACGCCTCGAGCTCGGCGCGCCCGGCCGTCACCTCGACGGCCTCCCGCACCTCCTCGGGGCTCATGTTGTCGAGCAGGATCCGGGGCGCGCCGGCCCCGATCGCCTCGCGCACCTGAGCGAGCGTCTCGGCCTCGACCTCGACCGGCAGTCCGTCGACGCGGCCGTCGAGTGCAGCGAGCGCGGCGGCGACGCCGCCGGCGACGCGGAGGTGGTTCTCCTTCACCAGGACGCCGTCGTAGAGCCCGGCGCGGTGGTTCCGGCCGCCGCCGCAGCGCACGGCGTACTTCTCGAGCGCGCGCAGGCCGGGGGTCGTCTTGCGGGTGTCGAGGACGGTCGTGCGCGTCCCGTCCGTGAGCTCGACGAAGCGCCGGGTGAGGGAGGCGATGCCGCAGAGCCTGCCGAGCAGGTTGAGCGCGACGCGCTCACCGCTGAGGATCGCCCGCGCCGGGCCTTCGACCTCCGCCAGGACGGCCGGAACCTCCGAGACGGCGCTGCCCTCCTCGACCCTCGCTACGACGTGCACCGAGGGGTCGAGCGCGTGGAAGACGGCGGCCGCCACGGGGACGCCGCAGACCACGCCCGGCTCCTCGAGGAGCAACTCGGCGCGGCAGCGCGCCTCCTCGGGGACGAGCGCGAGCGTCGTGGCGTCGCCACTGCCGAGGTCCTCGGCCAGCGCCGCTGCGACCACGCGCTCGACGTCCTCCGGCGTCAGTTCCATCGTTCCAGGGCCGGCCCGCGGCCGGGGTGGACGACGAGGTGCCCGGCGAGCTCCTCGCTGTCGACGGGGAAGTCCTCGCGGAAGTGGACGCCGCGGCTCTCTTCCCGAGCGAGCCCGCACGCCGCGATCTCGCGCACGAGCGGGTGCGGCGAGTCGAGCAGGCGCGAGAGGCCCTCGCGACTGCGAATGAGCCCCGCCTCGCGCCACAGCGCGCCCTCGGCCTCGCCCTCGGCAACCCGTGAATCGCCTAGTAACACAGTGTTACAAGCGTTGTCAAAGGCGGGGCCTCCGAGCGCGGCGAGACCCGCGCGACGGCCGAAGACGAGGCATTCGAGCAGCGAGTTGGACGCCAGCCGGTTCGCGCCGTGCACGCCCGTGCAGGCGCACTCGCCGGCGGCGTAGAGCCCGGGAACCGATGTACGGCCTTCGAGATCGGTGGCGACGCCGCCGATCGCATAGTGCGCGGCGGGGGAGACCGGGATCGGCTCGTCCGCGGGGTCGTAGCCGGCGCGCTCGAGCGTCGCCATCAAGGTCGGATAGCGGTCGCGCTCGATCTCCCGCAGGTCGAGCCGCGTACCGGCGCGGGCCGCGATCGCGCGCGCGACGACGTCGCGCGGAGCGAGCTCGTCGACGAAGCGCTCGCCGCCGCCGTCGAGCAGCGTGGCGCCGGCGCCGCGCAACGCCTCGGAGAGGAGGAAGCCGTCGTGGCCGTTGCCGTCCCGCAAAGCCGTCGGGTGGAACTGGACGAGCTCGAGGTCGGCGAGGGTGGCGCCGGCGGCGTGCGCGAGCATGAGGCCGTCCCCGACCGCGCCGCGCGGGTTCGTCGTTCGCGACCAGAGCGCGGCGTACCCGCCGGTGGCGAGGACGACCGGGGAGCCACGGAGAGAGGTGAGAGCCGTCAGACGCTCTCCCTCGACCAGCCGGATCCGCGGGTGCTCGCGTGCCCGCGCCGTGAGGACGTCGGCGATGTGGCGCCCGGTGTCGGCGCCGCCCGCGTGCACGACGCGCGCCCGGCCGTGCCCGCCCTCGCGGCCGAGCCCTGTGTCGAACCGGACGCCGAGGCGCCGCAGCTCCGCGATCCGTGTGGGCGCCTCCGCCGTCAGGAGCTCCACGGCGCTCGGCCGGCAGATCCCACGACCCGCCGCCAGGGTGTCCGCCGCGTGCAGGGCCGGATCGTCGTCAGGGCCGACCGCCGCGGCCACGCCGCCCTGGGCGGCATAGCTGTTCGAGCTGCGGTGCGACGCCTTGGCGAGCACGCGCACCGCCGCACCGGAGTCGGCCGCGGCCAGGGCGGCGGAGAGGCCGGCGACCCCGGCTCCGACGACGACCACGTCGGGCGGTCTGGCGTTTTTGCCTCACAATCGATAACCTCGGTGTCGAGTCTACATGGTTGACGACTCTCAGGCGAAAACTGCGGCGCATGCCGTCCTCGCGGCCGTCCTCCAGGTGCGGGAGGGACGGCTGCAGGCGCTGCTCTGGCAGAGGGGGCGCGAGCCCTTCGCCGGCTGCTGGGCGCTGCCGGGAGGGGCGCTGGCGCCGGACGAGACGCTCGAGGAGTCGATGCGGCGGCACCTGGCGGAGAAGGTCGACGTGCGGGAGGTCTCGCACCTCGAGCAGCTCGAGACGCGAAGCGACCCGGGCCGCAACCCGGCGCATCGCGAGCTGGCGACGGCGTACCTCGGCCTCGTCCCGTGCGGCCTGGACCCGAAGGTGCCGGAGGACACGCGCTGGCACCCGCTCGACGACCTCCCCGAGCTCGCCTACGACCACGAGAAGATCCTGCTCAGCGCCCGCGAACGGCTGCGCGCGAAGCTCTCGTACACGAATCTCGGCTTCGCGCTCGCCCCGCCGGTCTTCACGCTCGCAGAGCTGCGCGATCTTTACGCCGCCGCGCTCGGGCATCCGGTGAGCGCGACGAACCTCCAGCGCGTCCTGCTCCGGCGCCGTCTGCTCGAGGACACGGGCGAGCGGCGCCACTACGGAGGGGGCGGAGGACGCCCCGCTACCATCTACCGCTTCCGCGGCGGCGGGCTCGAGATCACCGACCAGTTCGCCGTCCTGCGCCCTCCTACAATGGAACGCTGATGGCCGCCCGCACCCAGACCCTGTCACAGCCACGGCAGCGGGTGAATCACCGCGCCTGGCTCGCCTTCCTCTTCGGGGTGCTGGCCGCCGTTGTCATCCCGGCGGCGATCGAGTTGACCCGGAAGATCCCCGGCCTCGCTCTGCTCGACGCCGTGTGGGCGATTCCGGTCGCCGCCGGCGCTGCGCTCGTCTCGCTCCTCTTCGCGCGCGGCGCACGCGGGGCGATCGCCCGAACGCTCGAGCGGACCGGGGGATGGGCCTGGATCCGGCTCGCCCGCATCCTCGCCGTTGCGGGCATCTGCTTCACGCTGTCCGCTTCGATCGCCGTGGGGCTCTACGAGCTCCTTCTTCGCCTCGAGCACTAGTCGGTTCTAGACTCCCTCGGTGTTCGAGATCGGCAACAGCCTGCGGGCGGCGCGCGAGCGCCAGGGGCTCGGCTATCCCGAGATCGAGCTCGCGACGAAGATCCGCGCGAAGTACATCCGCGCGCTCGAGGCGGAGGACTTCACCGCGATCCCGGGCGACGCGTACATGCGGGGCTTCCTGCGCACCTACGCCGACTATCTCGGGCTCGACGGCGAGGTCTACGTCGAGGAGTACGCCTCGCGCAATCTCTCGAGCTGGCGCGACGAGCTGCCCCCGCGCCCCGCGCGGCGGCGCGTCCCGAGGCGCGACCGTCCACTCGAGCGGCGGGCCGTCCTGTTCGTCCTCGCGGGCATCGTCGGCGTGACGGTGCTCGTCTTCGTGGCCTGGCGCTTCGGCGGCTCGTCCCCGGACGTGCCGGGAGCCCAGACGCAGCAGAAGAAACATCACGCCTCGGGGCCGCATCTCGTCGTGCGCGGCGTCGGCCACGGGACGTACCTCGAGGTCCGCCGCAGCAAGACCGGCAAGGTCTACGTGCAGGGAACGGTGGCCGCGGGGGAGATCGACGACATCCGGGGCAGCCGCTTCTACCTTCTCGTGCGCCGGCCCGCCGGGATCAGGATCACCCTCAACGGCCGGGCCGTTGCGCTGCCTGCCAAGCTCAACCTCCGCGTCCTCGTCACACCGCAGCGGACGACGCTCCTGCGAGGGTGACTCAGCGGCCCCGGGCGGTCGTCGTCGTCACCGGCAGCGAGCTCGTCCGCGGCGAGCGCAGCGACCGGAACGGCCCCTTCCTCGCCGCCGAGGCGCTGCAACACGGGCTGGAGCCCGCGCGGATCACGATCGTCGGCGACGGGCCCAGCGAGCTGGAGGCCGCGCTCCGCGAGGGGCTGGAGGCCGACGCGTGCCTCGTCTCCGGCGGGCTGGGGCCGACCCACGACGACCGCACGGTCGAGCTGCTGGCTCGTGCGGCCGGCCTCGAGCTCGTCGTGGACGAGGGACTAGAGCGCGAGATCGAGGCCGTGTCCCGCTCGGTCGCAGAGCGCCTGCGCCGCCCGTACGCGGACTTCGCGCCCGGTGTGACGAAGCAGGCGACGCGGCCCGTCTCGGCCGTGTCGATCGGTCTGGCCGGCACGGCGCCGGGCCTCGTCCTGCGGGCGCCGACCGGGTGCGTCGTCGTCGTGCTGCCGGGGCCGCCGAGCGAGCTGCAACGGCTCTGGCCGAACGCGCTGGCGAGCGAGCAGCTGCGGGAGCTGCTCGGGCGGACGCGGCCGCCCGGCCGCAGAGTGCTGCGGCTGTTCGGCGTCAGCGAGTCGGCGGTCGCGCGCGCGCTCGAGGAGGCCGGTGGCGACGGCGACGGCGTCGAGGCGACGATCTGCGCTCGCGACTTCGAGATCCACGTCGACCTCCTCGTGGAGCCCGGTGCCGACGAGCGCGCCGATGCGCTCGAGGCCGCTCTCGTCACGCCGCTCGAGCGGTGGCTCTTCGCGCGCGACGAGCGCCGCGTGGAGGAGCTCGTGCTCTCGCTCGCGGCTGCCCAGGGGCTCCGGCTGGCCACCGCCGAGTCCTGCACCGGCGGCATGGTCGCCGCGCGGCTCACGGACATTCCCGGCTCGAGCGCGAGCTTTATCGGCGGCGTGGTGGCGTACTCGGACGAGGTGAAGCGGTTGGAGCTCGACGTGCCGGAGGAGCTGCTGGCGGCGCACGGGGCCGTGTCGGCCGAGGCCGCGGCCGCGATGGCCGAGGGTGCGCGGCGGCGGCTCGGCGCCGACGTGGCCGTCGCGGTGACGGGGGTCGCAGGCCCCGGCGGCGGGACGCCCGACAAGCCGGTCGGGCGCGTCTACCTCCACGCGGCCGGCTCTGAAGGCTCGCTGACTCGCATGCTGGACCTGCCCGGCGAGCGCCAGCAGATCCGCGTGCGCGCGACCGTCACCGCGCTCCACCTCCTGCGTGCGCTTCTGACGGGAAGTCGCGACGAAGCCGCGTGAGCCCGGCCGTTAGCGTGGTCGGCGATGAACGGTTGCGGCTCTTTCTCGCCCTGCGCCTCCCGGACGGCGTCCTCGCCGACATCGAGCGCTGGCAGCGTCAGGAGCTGCGGAGCGTCCGCGTCGTCCCGCGTCAGCACCTGCATGTCACGCTGGCCTTCCTCGGCCACCGGCCGGCAGGCGAGCTCGAGGCGATCGTCGGAGTGCTGCGCGGGGCCGCCGCAGGTGCGGGGGAGATCCACCTCATCGCGGTTCGCTATCGCGAGACGCGGAGCGTCGGCATGCTCGTGCTCGAGGACGAGGGAGGCACTGCGGCGCAGCTTGCGGGCGATCTCCACGAGCGGCTGGAGGGGCTCGGCGTCTACCGGCGCGAGGCGCGTCCGTGGCTGCCGCACCTCACGGTGGCGCGCTGGCGCGAGCGTCCCCGGCTGCGTCCGGAGCCACCGCCAGGGCGAACGTTCGTTCCGTCCGACGCGGCTGCTTACCTATCCCGGCTGCACCCCGGCGGGGCGCGGTACGAAGTCTTGGAATCTGTCGCTATAGGAGGCTGAGAGGTGGACAAGCACGAAGCACTCGACGTGGCGCTCGGCCAGATCGAGCGGCAGTTCGGCAAGGGCTCGGTCATGAAGATGAACGACCGTGCCGCGGTCTCGGTGGGCGCCGTCTCCACCGGCTCGCTCGCGCTCGATCTCGCGCTCGGGATCGGCGGCCTGCCGCGCGGCCGCATCGTCGAGATCTTCGGCCCCGAGTCCTCCGGCAAGACGACCCTCGTCTACCACGTGATCGCCGAGGCGCAACGCAGGGGCGGCATCTGCGCCTTCATCGACGCCGAGCACGCGATGGATCCGGCGTACGCGAAGCGGATCGGCGTCGACATCGACAACCTCCTCGTCTCCCAGCCCGACACGGGCGAGCAGGCGCTCGAGATCACGGAGCTCCTCATCCGCTCCGGCGCGCTCGACGTCGTCGCGATCGACTCGGTAGCGGCCCTGACCCCGAAGGCCGAGATCGAAGGCGAGATGGGCGACTCCCACGTCGGCCTGCAGGCGCGCCTCATGAGCCAGGCACTGCGCAAGCTCGCGGGCACCCTCAACCGCACCGACACGATCTGCCTCTTCACCAACCAGCTGCGCGAGAAGATCGGCGTCATGTTCGGGAACCCCGAGACGACGCCGGGCGGCCGCGCGCTGAAGTTCTACTCGTCCGTGCGGCTCGACATCCGCCGGATCGAGACCCTGAAGGAGGGTGTCGAGGCATTCGGCAACCGCGTCCGCGTGAAGGTCGTGAAGAACAAGGTCGCGCCGCCGTTCAAGCAGGCGGAGTTCGACATCATCTACGGCTCCGGCATCTCGTGGGAAGGCACGGTGCTCGACACGGGGATCGAGCGGAAGGTCGTGGCCAAGTCGGGCTCGTACTTCAGCTTCGGCGACGAGCGGCTCGGCCAGGGACGCCAGAACGCGACCGCGTTCCTCCGCGAGCACCCCGACGTGACGCAGCAGATCCTCCAGCAGATCCAGACGGAGCTCGGCTCGGAGCAGATCGTGTCCGCACGGCTGCTGCCGGTCGAGAAGTCCGGCGAGGAGCACGAGAAGAACGGCGGCGGCAACGGCAAGGCGAAGGCGGAGGTGGCGGCGGAGGCGCTCGCGGCGGCCGAAGCCGAGGCCTGACGTGACTCCAACCGTCACGGGGCTGCGCGAGCGGAAGCGCGGTCGTGTGGCGGTCGAGCTCGACGGCCGGCCGTGGCGCGTGCTGCCGATGGATGCCGTCGTCCGGACCGGGCTGGGAGTCGGACGCCCGCTCGACCGGCAGACGGCGCGTGACCTCGCGCGTGAGCTACGCCGGGCGCGGGCTCTCACGCAGGCGACGCGGCTGCTCGCCGCGAGCGGCAAGTCGCGGCGCGAGCTCGAGCAACGGCTGTCGCAGGCCCGGCACTCCGACGTTGCACGGGAGGAGGCGGTGGCGGCGCTCGAGCGCGCCGGCGTCGCTCGACGACGCGCGCCTCGCCGAGGGCCGTGCCGAGCTGCTCGCGCGCCGCGGTTACGGCGACGCGGCGATCCGTGCCGACCTGAGCCGGCGCTTGATCCCGGCCGAGGAAGCCGCCTCCGCCGTCGCCGCCCTCGAGCCCGAGCTCGCCCGCATCCGGGGGCTCGTCGAGGGCCAGGCCGTCACCCCGGCGTTCCTGCGGCGGCTCGCCGGCCGTGGCTTCTCGCGCGACACGCTCGAGGAGATCGCGGCTGCGTTTGCGCAGGAAGCTTGAGAGCGCTACGATCTGAGGGCATTCTCATTTGACGTTTTGCCTGCAAAAGCAGCTTTTCCGAAACCGCATCCGATGATCGACACCTGGCGTCCGACGACTCGGAGGTCGCGCAAGAGATAGCGCGACGACCCTCCGGTGTGCCCACATACGCCGGAGTGAGGCTTCTCGGATGGCTGCCGGCAGGCCCGGCGCCGGATGGAACGCGCCGCCACCGGCGGCTGACCTCCGAACGAGGAGCCGGGCACGTGATCGGGATCGGCATCGCCATCGGGCTCGCAGCAGGTGTCGGGCTTGCCCTGCTCGCGGTCTCCGTCTTCGGCACGACCGGCGTGAGCAAGGCGCGCCGGATCCGCGACCAGCTGCTCGAGGACGCCCAGCGGGAGGCCGAGGCGGTCAGGCGTGAGGCACAGGTCGAGGCGCGCGAGCAGGCCGTCCGGCTGCGGAGCGAGATCGACTCGGAGCTCACCGACCGGCGCGCGCAGGTCTTGAAGATCGAGGAGCGCGTTCTCGCCAAGGAGCTCGAGATCGAGCGGAAGCTCGAGGAGTTGGCGCGGCGAGACCAGGGGCTCGCAGACCGCGAGGAGCACGCTCGCACCCTCCAGGAGGAGCTCAAGGAGGCGAAGGGCTCGCAGCTCGCGGAGCTCGAGCGGGTGGCCGCCCTGACCCAGGCGGAGGCTCGGGCGCTGCTGCTCGAGCGCGGGGAGGAGCAGGTGCGGCACGAGCTCGCCCGGCGCGTCCGCACGCTCGAGGAAGAGGCGCGCGCCGAGTCGAAGCGCCGCGCCCGAAACCTCGTGGCCGACGCGCTCCAGCGGGTCGCGGCCAGCCACACCGCCGAGACGACGGTGACCGTCGTCGAGCTCCCGTCCGACGACATGAAGGGCCGGATCATCGGCCGCGAGGGTCGCAACATCCGGGCCCTCGAGCACCTCACGGGCGTCGACTTCATCGTCGACGACACGCCTCATGCCGTCGTGCTCTCGTCCTTCGACGGCCTGCGCCGCGAGGTCGCGCGCCTGACCGTCGTTAAGCTTCTCGAGGACGGCCGGATCCACCCGGCGCGGATCGAGGAGACGTACTACGAGTCGAAGGCGGAGGTCGAGGAGATCGTCCGCCAGGCCGGCGAGCAGGCGGTCTTCGAGGCGAACTGCGGGCCGTTCCACGAGGAGCTCGTGGCGATCCTCGGCCGGCTGCGCTTCCGCACGAGCTACGGCCAGAACGTCCTCAAGCACACGCTCGAGGTCGTGCACCTGGCGGGGATCATGGCGACCGAGCTCGGAGCGAGCGTCCAGACCGCGAAGCGCGCGGCGATGCTCCACGACATCGGCAAGGCCATGACGCACGAGGTCGAGGGCTCGCACGCGCTCATCTCCGCCCAGCTCGCGCGGCGGCACGGCGAGTCGCAAGGCGTCGTGCACGCGATCGAGGCGCACCACTACGAGGTGCAGCCGCAGACGGTGGAGGCCGTCCTGCTGATCGCGGCCGACGCGGTGTCCGCCAGCCGTCCGGGGGCCCGCGGCGAGAGCCTCGAGCAGTACATCAAGCGCCTCGAGTCACTCGAGGAGCTGGCGGCCTCGAAGCCCGGCGTCGAGAAGGTCTACGCCCTCCAGGCTGGTCGCGAGATCAGGGTGATCGTCAGCCCCGGCGACGTGGACGACGACGAGGCGGCGCTCCTCGCCCACCAGATTGCGCGCGAGATCGAAGACCGGCTGGAGTACCCGGGCCAGGTGAAGGTGACGGTGATCCGGGAGAGCCGGTCCGTGGAGGTCGCGAAGAACCACACTGCAGCGCCCGCGCCGCAGCCCGTGGACGACGAGCGGGACCGGCCGGCCGACTCGCCGATCCAGGCTGCCTAGAGTAGGGGCCGTGAAGCGCTACCACGTCACGACGTTCGGCTGCCAGATGAACGCCCACGACTCGGAGCGGATCAAGGGGCTGCTCGAGGAGCTCGGCCTCGGCGAGGCCGCGGCGCCGGAGGAGGCGGACGTGCTCGTCCTCAACACCTGCACGATCCGCGAGAAGCCCGACACGCGGTTCGCGGCCCACATGGGCGACGCCGCCAAGCTGAAGCGCGAGCGCCCCGGCACCGTCATCGCGGTCGGCGGCTGCTACGCGGAGGCGCAGCGGGAGCGGCTGTTCGAGCTCTATCCGGCCGTCGACGTCGCCTTCGGCCCCGGCACGATCTCCCACCTCGGCGACTGGCTCGGGGCGGGTGGCGAAGGAGTCGCGCGCGGATCGTTCGGCACCGGCGAGGAGCGCGCCTTCGCGGCCGGCCTTCCCATGCGGCGCGAGCGGCGCTTCCAGGCGTGGGTGCAGGTCTCGATGGGCTGCAACTCCGTCTGCTCGTACTGCATCGTTCCGGCCGTCCGCGGCCGCGAGACCTCTCGCCGGCCGGGCGAGATCCTGGCCGAGGTGCAACGGCTCGCGGAGGAGGGCGTCCGCGAGGTGACGCTGCTCGGCCAGAACGTCAACTCGTACGGCCGCGACGTCGGCTCGAGCTTCGCCGAGCTCCTGCGTGCGGTCGACTCCGTCCCGGGCATCGAGCGGATCCGCTTCACGAGCCCGCACCCGAAGGACTTCCGCCGGGACGTGATCGCCGCGATGGCCGAGTGCGCCGCAGTGTGCGAGCACGCGCACCTGCCGCTCCAGTCCGGGTCGAGCCGCGTGCTCAAGGCGATGCGCCGCACCTATTCGCGCGAGCGCTACCTGCGGCTCGCCGGGGAGCTGCGCGCGGCGATCCCGGGCCTCGCGCTCACGACGGACATCATCGTCGGCTTCCCCGGGGAGACCGAGGAGGACTTCCGCGAGACGCTCGAGGTCGTGGAGGAGGTCGGCTTCGACGGCGCCTTCACGTTCGTCTACTCGCCGCGCGCGGGCACCGAGGCGGCTGCGATGCCGGATCAGGTGCCCGACGAGGTGAAGCGCGATCGCATCGAGCGGCTCGTCGAGGTCGTGCAGCGGGTCGCGGCGGAGCGCAACGCCGAGCGCGTCGGGATGGTCGAGGAGGTGCTCGTCGAAGGCCCCAGCCGCACGGAGGCTCGGCTCCTGCGAGGCCGCACCCGCCGGAACACGACGGTGATCTTCAGTGGTGACGCCGCTCCGGGCGAGCTCGTTCCGGTCACGATCGCCGGCTCGACGTCGACGACGCTGTCGGGTACCCACCTTGCGGCAGCTGCAGCCTAGAGACCTCGTCTGGGACGGCTGCCTCAACGTCCGCGAGCTCGGCGGGCTGCCGACCGGGGACGGCGGCGAGACTCGGTTCGGTGCGGTCGTGCGGGCGGACAGCGTCCGACAGCTGAGCGACGACGGCTGGCAGGCGCTCGTCGACCACGGCATCCGCACCGTCGTCGATCTCCGCGGCGACGACGAGCGCGCCGAAGACCCGCCGGCGGAGCTCCCGGTCGAGGTCGTGCACGTGCCGTTCTTCGAGGCCGACGACGCCGAGTGGCAGGAGATCCGGGGCGAGCTGGACGCGGCGGCCGCGGCCGCCCCCGACACGGCGACTGCGACTCGGGACGTGTACCTGATCTTCCTCGAGCGGTTCCGCGGGAACGTGGCCGCCGCCGTCCGGGCGGTTGCTAACGCGCCCGAAGGCGGCGTCGTCATCCACTGCGTCGGCGGCAAGGACCGCACCGGCCTGCTTCGGCGTTCCTGCTCCATCTCGCGGGTGTGGACGACGAGCAGATCGCGGCCGACTACGCGCTGAGCGAGGAGCGGCTGCGACCGCGCCACGAGGCGTGGTTCGAGGCCGCGGAGAGCGACGAGGAGCTCGAGCGGCTGCGGCGGATCGCGCAGACGCCTGCAGCGTCGATGGCCGGAGTGTTCTCGCAGCTCGAGCGGCGGCACGGCGGGGTGGAGGCGTACCTCCGCGACGCCGGCGTGACGGACGAGGAGCTCGAGCTCGTGCGCGCGCGCCTCCGTGGCTGAGCTCGTCGTCGGCCTCTTCGGGCCGACCGCGAGCGGGAAGTCGGACGTCGCGGCGGCGCTGACCCGGCTGCTGCCGGCCGAGGTCGTCTCCGCCGACGCGATGCAGGTCTACGACGGCCTGCCCGTGCTCACGAACAGGTCGCCGCACCCGGAACGGCTCGTCGGGATCTGGCCGCTCTCGCACACGGCTTCGGTCGGCGAGTACGCGCCGCTGGCGCACGCGGCAATCGACGAGATCCTCGCCGCCGGCAGGACGCCGCTCGTCGCCGGCGGCACCGGGCTCTACTTCCGCGCCGCGCTCGCCGAGCTGGAGCTGCCGCCGGCGCCCGAGCCGGGCGCACGCGAGCGCTGGGGGCAGCTCTACGACGAGGGCGGCGCGGCGGCGGCGCACGCCCGTCTCGGCGAGCTCGACCCGGCCGCGGCGG
>CAWGVE010000032.1:0-10168 GCA_963825805.1 uncultured Actinomycetes bacterium
GTCATCACTGGATCCGGATCAGACGTTGTGTCGACCCGAGTCTGATGGCTTCCGGTCAGCAGAGGACATCGAACCCTCTGCGGCACCGCGATCGCAGACCGTGACCCCCAACTGCAACGTGCAGGGCCGCGTGACCCCCAACTTGCGACGCTTGGGATGAGCTAACTGGGAGGGCGCTCACGCCGATGTCTGGTACCCGCTCTTCCCGGCGCTTCAGCCGCTCGGTGGCCTCCCGGCGAACTGGCACTGGGCCGGGACGAACCGTGTTCCAAACGGCTCGTGGGCGCGGCTCGACCACTGCTATTACGGTGTCCCAGTCGCGCGCTGTGCCCGCTCGACGGCGCGGGCGAGCTCGACCCGCGAAGACACGCCGACCTTGCGGAAGATGTTGCGCAGGTGGGTCTCGACGGTCTTCTGGCTGAGGAACAGCTCGGCCGCGATCTCCGGGTTGGTCTTGCGGTCGACCACGAGGCGTGGCGAGCTGGAGCTCGCGCTCGGTCAGCGACTCGAGCGCCGTCCCGTGCGGCCCGCCCGGCCGCGTGCGCCGGTGGATGCGGTGGCCGAGCTTCCGCAGCTCCCGCTCGGCCTCGTCGCGGTAGCGGAGCGCGCCGCACGCCTCGAAGTCGCGCGGCCGCGCGCTCGGAGCTCGGCTACGGCGCGGTCGCGCTCGCCGGCCTGGGCGAGGGCGCGGCCGGCGAGCGTGCGTGACAGCGCCGCCTCGACGGGCGCGCCCGACCTCGTCGGCGGCCGCGGCCGAGGCGAGCGCCCGCTCGGCCGCACGCGCCGGGTCGCCGGCGTCGAGCTCGACGGCCGCCGCGGCCCGGTCCGCCCAGGCGGCGGCCATCGGCAGCTGCACGGCCGAGGCCCAGCCTCGCGCGGCGGCGGCGGCGCGTTCCGCCTCGGCGTGGCGGCCGAGCGCGAGCCAGCAGCGCGTCAGCACCTCGAGGTAGCGCGCTCTCGGGCTCCCGGCGATGAGCGCCAGCTCCTCGCCGCCCGGCGACTCGAGGAGCAGCTCGACCGCGCGCTCCGGCTCGCCCGTCTCGAGTAGGGCGGCGGCGAGGTCG
The DNA here is from genome assembly GCA_963825805.1 of uncultured Actinomycetes bacterium. Lineage (GTDB taxonomy): Bacteria > Actinomycetota > Thermoleophilia > Gaiellales > Gaiellaceae > Palsa-739. The sequence goes on from CAWGVE010000032.1 coordinate 1,065, forward strand.
CGGCTGCCTCCGCCGAGTGGAAGCTGCTCGTCGGCCGCCTGGCTGAGGTCGACGCTCTCCTGGGCGGTGGCGAGCGCGAGCTCCATGTCTCCGCTCCGCAGCGCGGCGGACGAGCGGCCGAGAGGGTCCAGCACAGCGCGTGCGTGTTGCCCAGCAAGCCGCGCCGCCTCGATGCCGCCGTCGAGCAGCTCCGCCGCCTCGGCCAGCTTCCCGCGCTGGCGCCAGAGCCCGCCGAGGGTCTGCGACGAGGAGGAGGAAGAGCTCGCCCTGGCCGGTCGCGCGCGCCACGGCCAGCGCACGATTGGCATGCGCGTCGCGCCTCCGCGTACCGGTCGAGGTAGAGCTCCACGCCTGCCAGCCAGGTCGCGGCCTCGAGGTGGCCGGCGAGCTCGTCGTCCGAGAGCGAGTCGACGAGCGTCGCCGCCTCCGCGTGTTCGCCTCGGCCCGCGTCGGCGGCTCCCATGAGCGAATCCGCGAGCGCGAGCTCGGCGAGCGCGGCCGCGGTCAGCGGCGCGGTCGCCCAGCCGTCTCGCCGCGCTCGACCGCGCGCTCGGCCCAGCTCGTGCATCTGCCTCGTACCTCGTGCGCCAGAGTGCGTTGACGGTGAGCTCGATCATCAGCGCCACCGCCTCGCGCGAGCCCTGGTCGGGCGAGCTCGCTCGAGCGCGCGCGCCAGGCGGTCGCGCGGCCTGCTCCTGCCGCCCGAGATGCGTCTCCACGCCGGCGCACGCGCGGGCGAGCCTGGCGCGCAGCGCGTCGGCGTCGCTCGGGCACGATCGCGAGGGCCTCGAGCAGCGCGCTGTGGCTGTCGTCGAAGCGGCCGACCGCCGTCGAGCGCGCGCGCGCGGGCGAGGAGGAGCTCGACGCGCTCCTCCGCCGGCGCGCGTCGCGGGCAGCAGGCGAAGCGCCTCTGCGAACCAGTGCGCGGCGCTCGCCGGCGCGAGCCGGCGCCGCCTCCTCGCCGGCCTCCCGGAGGACGGCGACGGCGTGCGCGCATCGCCCTCGCGCGCCGAGCGCTCGACGTGGTGGGCGCGCGCGGTCGCGGGCGCACCGCGCGCCGCGAGCGCCTCGGCGCAGCGCTCGTGCGCGCCGAGCCGCCAGCCGCGCGGCCGTCGCCTCGTAGACGGCGCGGCGGACGAGCGGATGGCGGAAGCGGAAGCGCCGCGGGACGTCGGTCGTGCGCAGGAGGTCGAGCTGCGAGCAGCTCGTCGAGGGCCTCCATCGACCGCCGGCTCGCTCAGCCGCCGCGGCCGCCGCCGCGAGCTCGGGCTCGAACGGGTCGCCGGCCACCGCCGCGCCTTCCAGCACGAGCCGCGCGTCGTCGGACAGCAGCGCGAGCTCTTCCGCGAGGGCCGCGGCGACGGTCGCCGGGACCCCGATCGCCGGCCAGCGACGTCTCGTCGCGGACGGCGCCGTCGCTGCGCGCCGCGCGACGGGCGAGCTGCTCGAGATAGAAGGGGTTGCCGCCGCTCTCGTCGTAGAGGACGTCCGGGTCGACGCGGTCGCCCAGGTCGCCGAGCAGCTCTCGAGCCTCCTCGGCGCTGAGCGCGCCGAGCTCGATGCGCGTGATCTGCGTCGGCGCGCGTGGCCCGCTCGAGCGCCGCGGACAGCCGCTCCGGCACCTGGCGCGGGCGGCATCGCCAGCGCCAGCAGCACCGGCGCGGCGGGCGGGCGGCGCAGCAGCGCTCCGAGCAGCTCGATCGACGCCGGAGTCGGCCCAGTGGAGGTCGTCGAGCACGAGCACGAGCGGCTGCGTCGACGCGAGCTGCTCGAGCAGCGCACGCACCGCGCGGTGGCTGCGATAGCGCTCGTGCTGGAGCGCCGCCGGACGGCCGCCGGCGAGTGTCGTCAGCGACGGGAAGACGTGAGCGAGCTCCGTCCGGACGTCGTCGTCCAGAGTGTGCGACGAGCTCCGGGTCGAGCCCTCGCACGTACTCGTCGAGCGCGTCGACGAAGAGCGAGAACGGCAGGTCGCGCTCGAGCTCGGAGGCCGAGCCGGAGAGGACCAGATGCCCTCGGCGTCGGCGCGGGCGCCGAACTCGGCCAGCAGCCGCGTCTTGCCGATGCCCGGCTCACCGACGAGCAGAATCGCGATCGAGCGCCCCCGATCGAGCTCGGCCAGGGCTCGATCCAGCGAGCCGAGCTCCTCCGCACGCCCGACCAAGTGGTCGGTCTGCGTGCCACGTCTTCCTCTCGAGGAGGATAAATCAGGGTCTCAGAAGCTCCAAGTTAAGGGTGCCGGATCAGGGTGCCGCCCTGATGAACGCGCGGCCGGGCAGCGGCAGGCTCGGCCGCATGACCCAGTACCTGCTCCATCACCATCACGAGCCGGACGAGTGCGGCGTCGTCTTCGCGTCCTTCAAGGGCCACCGGAGCCGGCTGCGCCACCGACCCACGCTCGCCTCCTGCCGCTCCGGCGGGCACGCGATCTGGTGGACGGTCGAGGCAGCGAGCGAGCAAGACGCGCTCGCCCTGCTGCCCTCCTTCGTCGCCGATCGCACGACCGCCACCAGCGTGAGCGAGGTGCAGATCCCATGACGCGGTCGTCGCTCGCCGTGTCCGAGCCCAAAGGAGGAGGCATGTCCCTCGTACGTTCGATGCGCGAGCTCGCCGCTCGCGAGAGCAACGGCCTCTCGGTGCGGCTGCTCTGGCACCCGCTGGAGAACGCCGTGACCGTCTCCGTCGAGGACCGGCACTACGACGAGAGCTTCGACCTCGCCGTCGCTCCGGAACACGCACTCGACGCCTTCTACCACCCGTTCGCCTACGCCGCCTGATGCCGGCGGCCCCTGAAAGGAGAGTCGCAATGTCCCCCAGCGCAAACAACAACAGCGACCAAGCGGGGCGCAACCTCGCCGCCCGCATGGGCCGCTGGAGCGCCAGCCACTGGAAGACCGCAACGTTCGGCTGGCTCGCCTTCGTGCTCGTCGCCTTCGCCCTCGGCTGCATGGTCGGGACGAAGCAGGTCGACCAAAACGCACCCGGGCCCGGGCGAGTCCGGCCGCATGCAGAAGATCCTCGACCAGAACTTCAAGCAACCCGTCGGCGAGAACGTCCTGATCCAGAGCAACTCGAGTCGCGTCGGCGATCCCGCCTTCAACGCTGCGATCAGCGACGTCATCGCCGGCGTCTCGAAGGTCGCGGTCGTGCAGAACGTCCACGGAGGGCCGGTCGCGCAGAACCGGCACTCGGCGCTGGTCGAGTTCGACATCCGGGGCGACCGGAAGAAGGCGGCGGACAAGGTCCAGCCTGTCCTCGACAGCGTCACCGCCGTCCAGCAAGCCCACCCCGGCTTCGTCATCGGCGAGTTCGGTCTCGCGAGCGCCGACAAGGGCGTCAGCACGGCGTACGGCAACGATCTCGCAAAGGCCGGGAAGCTCTCGCTTCCGATCACGCTGATCGTCCTCCTGCTCACCTTCGGCGCGCTCGTCGCGGCCGGCATCCCGCTGCTGCTGGGGCTGACCGCCGTCGCCGCGACCTTCGGGCTGATTGCGCTTCCGAGCCACGTCGTTCCGGTCGCGCTGGAGGCCTACGCGATGGTGCTCCTGATCGGGCTCGCCGTGGGCGTCGACTACTCGATGTTCTATTTGAAGCGGGAGCGGCAGGAACGGGCCGGCCGGCCGCAGCAAGGAAGCGGCTCTCGTGGCCGCCGCCGCGACGTCCGGCCGTTCGGTGCTCATCTCCGGACTCACGGTGATGACGGCGATGGCCGGGATGTTTCTGACCGGCGACCAGACCTTCGCTTCGCTCGCATTCGCGACGATCCTCGTGGTCGGCGTGGCCGTGCTGGGGTCGCTGACCGTGCTTCCCGCCGTGCTCTCAAAGCTCGGCGACAAGGTCGACCGGCTGCGCGTTCCGCTCGTCGGCCGGCGGCGCCGCCCCGACACCGAGGGCGGGATCTGGGGCCCGATCGTCGACCGCGTCCTGCGCCGGCCTGCGCTCTCCGCGGCGCTCGCCGCAGCGTTCCTGCTGGCTCTGGCCGCCCCGGCGTTGCAGCTGCACCTGGCGCCTCAGGGCACGGAGTCGTTCGCGCAGTCACTGCCCGTGATCAAGACCTACAAGCGCATGCAACAGGCGTTCCCCGGCAAGGCGCTGCCGGCGGACGTCGTCGTGAAGGCGCCGGACGTGAACGCGCCGGCGACGCGAGCGGCGATCACACAGCTCGAGCGGCAGGCGATCGCGAGCGGTCGCATGTACCGCCCGATCACGGTCGCCGTGAGCCCGGCCCACACGGTCGCCGACATCACGATCCCGATCGCGGGGAACGGAACCGACGCCGCCTCGAAGGCCGCGTTCCACCTGTTGCGCGGGACGATCGTCCCCACAACGGTCGGCGCCCTTCCGAACACCGAGTCCGGCGTCACCGGGACGACCGCGAGCTGGCAGGACAGCGCCGACAAGCTCAAGTCGGACCTGCTGCCCGTCGTCGCCTTCGTCCTCCTACTCGCCTTCGCGCTGATGCTCGTCGCGTTCCGCTCCGTCGTGATCGCGGTGAAGGCGATCGTGCTCAACCTGCTCTCGGTCGGCGCCGCATACGGGGTGCTCGTGCTCGTCTTCCAGCACGGCGTCGGCAGGAACCTGATCGGCGCGAGCTCCGCGAACGGGATCGAGGTCGTGGTGCCGCTCCTGTTGTTCGTGATCCTGTTCGGCCTTTCGATGGACTACCACGTCTTCATCATCAGCCGCATCCGCGAGATGTTCGACCGCGGTGCGACCGTGGACGACGCGGTGTCGCAAGGGATCAAGTCCACCGCGGGCGTCGTGACGAGCGCAGCGATCGTCATGGTCTGCGTGTTCTCGATCTTCGCCACGCTTTCGACGCCGTTCTTCAAGCAGTTCGGCATCGGGCTCGCGGCGGCGATCCTGATCGACGCCACCATCGTCCGCGCCGTGCTCCTGCCGGCGTCGATGAAGTTGCTGGGCGACTGGAACTGGTACCTGCCCCGCTGGCTCGAGTGGCTGCCCCGGCTGGAGAGCGGCGAGCCCGAGCTCCCCGACGAGACCGAGCCGGCCGAGGCACCCAAGCCGAAGGCCCCGAGGAGGAAGCGCCGCCTTGGCTTCGCCCGCCTCACCGGCCTGATCCTGATCGCGATCATCGCGCTCGGGCTGGCGTACGTGAAGCTCGCCCCCGGCGGTAACACGGTCTCCGTACCGGCTGGGGCGAAGGCCGGCCAGCTGACCCTGCATCCGTGCCACTACGGCACGGAGCAGGGCAGCTACGCCGCTGACTGCGGCACCCTCGTCGTCCCCGAGAACCGGACCAAACCCGGTTCTCGGCTGATCGGCGTGCGCGTGATCCGGATCAAGGCGCTGTCGGCTCATCCTGGCGCTCCGGTGTTCCGGCTCCAGGGCGGGCCCGGCATCAGCAACATGACGTTCCCGGACGCCAGCCGGTTCGCACGGAACCATGACGTCGTCCTCGTCGGCTACCGCGGGATCGACAGCTCCGTCCGACTCAACTGCCCCGAGGTCTCGTCGGCCCTGAAGCACCAGACCGACTTCATCGGCCAGAAGTCGTACGACGCCTACAACCAGGCGTTTCGCGACTGCGCCAGGCGGCTCCAGCAGGACGGCGTCGATCTCGCCGGCTACACGCTGCCGGAGCAGGCCGACGATCTCGAGGCCGCCCGGCGGGCCCTCGGCTACGGCCGCATCGACCTCGTCAGCGAGAGCGCCGGCACGCGGCTCGCAATGATCTACGCCTGGCGCTACCCGCGCAGCATCAACCGGTCGGTGCTGATCGGGGTCAACCCGCCGGGGCATTTCCTGTGGGACCCGAAGGTGACCGACGAGCTGATCGGCCGCTACTCCCGCCTCTGCGCGCGGGACGCCGTCTGCAGCGAGCGGACGGACGACCTCGCCGCCTCGATGCGCAAGACGGCCGCGCACATGCCGCATCGGTTCTGGGGCCTGCCGATCGCAGCGGGCAACGCGAAGATCGCGTCGTTCTACGGGCTGATGGAGTCGACGTCCGCGTCGGAGCCGCTCTCGGCGCCGATGACGATCAGCTCGTGGACCTCGGCCGCCCACGGCGACGCGAGCGGACTCTGGTTCCTGTCGCTTATGGCACGGATGGCATTCCCGGAATCGTTCGTCTGGGGCGAGGTCGCAAGCGTCGCTCGGGCCGACACCCAGGCGGCTGACCGCTACTTCGCGAAAGGCCCGCATCGCGGCGACTCGATCCTCGGCAACGCCGGCACGGAGTTCGCTTTCGGCGGCGGCGGGCTCATGCACGCGTTCCCCCCGGCGCCGGACTCCAACGAGTACAGCCACGTGCGCGACTCCAGCGTCCCTACCCTCCTCGTCAACGGAACGCTCGACTTCGCCACTCCGGCGACGTTCGGGATCCACGAGCTGCTGCCGCACCTCCGAAACGGCCGAGAGGTCGTCCTCGCAGAGCTCGGACACGCCGATACCTTCTGGAGCTACGAGCCGAAGGCGAGCACCCGGCTGCTGAACACGTATCTCGACACCGGCAGCGTCGACACATCGCTCTACACGCCGGCGAAGGTCGACTTCACGCCCAACGTGACGCACACCGCCCTCGGTAAGGGGTTCGCCGGATCGCTGTACGGACTGCCGCTCGTCGTCCTGCTCTCGCTGCTGCTGATGTGGCGCCGCGTGCACAAGCGTGGCCGCTTCAGTCGTCCGGCGAGCGTGCTCCTCCGCTCCCTCTACACGCTCGTGCTGGGGCTCGGCGGATGGTTCGCCGGCGTCACCGTCGCGCTCCTCGCGTTCCCGTCGGTGCCCCTCGACGACGCCGGCCTCGCCGTCCTCTCCATTGGCGTCCCGGTCGGTCTCGGGGTGTTCCTCGCCTGGGTCAACCGCAACCTGCAAGGCCGGGCCAGGGCGCTCGGCTTCGTGACCTCGCTGGGAGCCGCGCTCGCGGGCGCGTGGCTCGGCTTCCACGCCGGAACGGGGCTTCTGGCAGTCATCACGACCATCGTGGGCGCGGCCGCCGGCGCCAACCTCGGCGTCCTCACACTCGACCTCGTGTGGGGCCGGCGAGTCCGGGACCGTCCTCCGCAGACCGCCGCCGCCGAGTTCACCGCAACCCCGTCGGTGAGCTGAGCCCAGCTCCCGCGTGACGCATCGGCGGCCGGGTTGTACCCCGGCCGCCTATGCGGGAGGATGGGCGAGAGGGTGGGGTCTCTCTCAGGGGAGGTAACGATGGCCGAGCTCTCCCAACCGCTGGTCGAGGTGCCCGACCGGGCCTCGCACAAGCTGCGCCGAGAGGTCGGGCTGGTCGGACTCGTACTCGCGTCGCTGAGCTCGATCATCGGCGCAGGCTGGCTGTTCGCGGCGCAGTACGCCGCCTCGCTCGCCGGCCCCGCAGCGATCATCTCGTGGCTGATCGGAGGCGCGGCGATGTCGCTGCTGGCGCTGACGCACGCCGAGCTCGGCGCGGCATATCCCGTGGCCTCCGGCAACGCGCGGTTCCCGCACTTCGCGTTCGGCAGGCTCGTCGGGTTCACGGGCGGCTGGGTCGCCTTCCTCGGAGCCGTGACCGTCGGGCCGATCATGGTCGAGGCAACGTTGCTGTACGCGTCCAACTACATCTCCTCGCTGACCACGGTCTCCGGCGGCACGCACGTGCTGACGGCTCAGGGCTACGTCGTCGCCGCGTTGCTGCTGCTCCTCTTCTGCACGATCAACGTGCTGGGCGTGCGCTGGCTCGCGAAGACGACCACGATCGCCGCCTGCTTCAAGCTCCTCGTGCCGGTCCTCGTAGTCGTCGGGCTGCTCGCGACCTCCGCGCACGGGGAGAACTTCACGTCCGCGGGGGGCTTCATGCCCTACGGGTGGAAGGGCGTGTTCGTCGCGCTCACGTCGGGCGGCATCGTGTTCGCATACCTCGGCTTCGAGCAGGCTGTCCAGCTCGGCGGCGAGAGCCGCCGGCCGGGTCGGAACATCCCCATCGCGATCATCGGCGGCATGGTCGTCGCCGTCGTTCTGTACGTCGGGCTGCAGGTCGCGTTCATCGCGGCTCTCGACCCGTCCAGCCTCGACCACGGCTGGAGCGCCGTCTCCGTCTCCGGCAAGGCGGGACCGTTCGCCGCGCTCGCCACGGCGCTCGGGCTCGGCTGGCTCGCGGTGCTGATCTACTCGGACGCGATCGTCTCGCCCGGCGGCACCGGGCTCCTGTACACCGGCGCGAGCGCGCGCCTTTCGTTCGCGCTCGGCCGGAGCGGCCTCATCCCGAAGCAGTTCGCCGAGCTCACGCCTAGAGGAACGCCGTTCTTTGCAATCGCCTTCTCGTTCCTCTGCGGCCTGTTCCTCTTTCTCCCGTTCCCCGGCTGGCAGCAACTCGTCGGCTTCATCTCCGGCGCGGCCGTGATCGCTTACGCAATGGTGCCGCTCTCGCTCGGAGCGCTGAGACGCCAGGACCCCGAACGGACGCGTCCCTTCCGGCTGCCCGCAGCCTCGCTGCTGGCGCCAGCCGCATTCGTCGTCGCGAGCGAGATCCTGCTCTTTGGCGGCTGGGCCGTGGTCTGGAAGCTGACCGCGGCGATCCTGATCGGCTACGCGCTCCTGGCCGTCTCGAGACTCACAGATTCGAACGCGCGGGCGCTTCCGCTCGACTGGCGCAACGCAATGTGGCTCTGGCCGTACTTGTTCGGGATGGCCACGATCTCGTACTTCAGCTCGTTCGACACAGCGACGCCCAGCTCGATCCCGCTACTGGGACTCCACGGGCCCCGTAACACCCTCACTTTCGGCTGGGACGTCCTCGCCGTCGCAGTCCTCAGCCTCGCCGTCTACGCATTAGCGATCCGCAGCCGGCTTCCCGTCGCGACGTCACGCGCGTACGTCGGCGACCTAACGGCCGAGGCAGAAGCAGATGACGCTGAAGGAACCCGTTACCCCGGTCAACGCTAAGTCTCTCCCGCCGCCTGTCTCAGTGGCCCGCGCTGAACGCCGGCGCGGGATCCGGGAACAGGTCTTGGGGATATGTCCCCGGTTCACCTGGCCTGTCGAAGGCGATTCGCGACCCGGCTCCAGGCAGAGGGCGATCCAACGATCGCTAGGGAAGCTGGAACAGTGGCCCGGGGCAGCGTGTTATCGCTCGAACTGCGGGTAGGCGGGTTGCGCCCCGCGGTTGA
>CAWGVE010000033.1:0-66781 GCA_963825805.1 uncultured Actinomycetes bacterium
TTCGCACTCCTGTCGCGCTCAAGGTTCCGGCTCGCATCGCCGCGATCTTCTGGGTGATCAAGCTGTTGACGACCGCCTTCGGCGAGTCCACCTCGGACTACCTTGTCCATAACGTCAATCCGTATCTGGCAGTGGTGGGCGGGTTCATCGTGTTCGTCATTGCAATGGCTCTGCAGCTCCGTACTGATCGCTACGTGCCGTGGGTCTATTGGCTTGCGGTCGCGATGGTTGCGGTCTTCGGGACGATGGCCGCCGACGTCGTTCACATCGAGTTCCGTGTGCCGTATCTCGTCTCGTCGCTGCTCTTTGCGCTCCTGCTCGTAGCTGTCTTTTGGAGCTGGTCGCGGACGGAGCCGACGCTCTCGATCCACACCATCACGACCGCCCGGCGCGAGCTCTTCTACTGGGCTGCGGTACTCGCGACCTTCGCCATGGGCACCGCGCTTGGCGACCTGGCCGCCTACACCTTCAACCTCGGCTTCTTCTCCGCCGGGATTGTCTTCGCCGTCCTGTTCGCGCTCCCGGGGCTTGCCTTCTACGCATTCCGGATCAACCCGGTTCTCGCGTTTTGGGCCGCCTATGTGATGACACGGCCGCTCGGCGCCTCGTTTGCCGATTGGACCGGTAAGGGTAGGACTGCCGGAGGTCTCGGCTGGGGCGACGGGCCGGTCGCCGCCGTCCTCGCCGTGCTGATCGTCGCAGGCGTCGCATACCTGACCATCAGTCGCAGCGACCAGGCCGACGCGGTCGAACTCGAACCAGCGCTTGACAAGGCCTGAGCCGGCACTGGCCAGACCCCCGCTTCTACCCGGGACTGTTCGGGTTTGGTCGATTCCTATAACCGGCTACGCGGTGGCGTAGCTACGTCCGCGTGCTGAAGATCGGCGTCGTCGTAGGCGCCCGGGAGCCGGCCTTGGGCTCGACGGTCACCGCGACCACTGCGTGCTTCGGCACCGTGCCGCGGAGTCGCACTGCATTCGTGCTGCCCGGGAAAAGGCCCGCCGGCCGCGGCGCGCCCGTCGCCGGGATGATCCACGCCTCGTAGGTCTTCCCAGACGGAGCAGTCCCGAGGCCGGAGACACTGAGCGTCGCCTTGCCGTTCTGGCCGACCGACACCGTCCAGCTCTGCTGCGGCTTGCTCGACTGGCTCAGGGAGACCCCCAGGCCGACGGCGACGCACGCCACCGCGGCGGCGGCGACGGCCAACCCGCGCGAGACCCAGCGGTTGCGCCGCACGAGCGGGACGACGTTCGACCGCTCGGCTGCGGCCGTCTCGAGGATCACCGCGCGCAGTCGCGGCGGCGGGGCCGGCGCTACCGAGGCGTAGGCGAGCGCCGCCGAGGCCTCGGTGAGCTCGGCGAGCTGCTCGCGGCACTCTTCGCACCGGCTCAGGTGCCGCTGGTAGGTCTCGGCCTCGTCCGCGTCCAGCGCGTCGAGCGCGTATGCAGCTGTCAGGTCGTGTGGGTCCATGAGGTCTCCGTCCCCGGTTCGCCAAGCAGCTCGCGCATTCGCGAAAGCCCCCCGAACATCCTGCTCTTGATGGTGCCGAGGGGCTGTCCGAGCCTCTCGGCGAGCTCCGACTGGCTGAAGCCTCCGTAGTACGCGAGCTCCAGCGCTTCCCGCTGCGCGTCGGGCAGGCGGCCCAACGCGTCCTGCACGCGCTCGCGCTGGAAGCGCAGCCACGCGTCCTCCTCGACGCCACCCTCGGCGGCCGGCTCGTCGGCGCGCTCGAGCGAATCCGAGCGGCGCCGCTGCTCGCGCCGGACGGCGTCGACCGCCCGCCGGTGCACGAGTGTGAGGATCCACGTGCTCGCCCTGCCGCGCTCCGGCACGAACCGCGACGCCGTGCGCCAGACGGCCAGGAACGCCTCCTGCACCGCGTCCTCGGCGAGCGCCTGGTCGCGCAGGACGCGCAGCGCGAGCCCGTATGCGGTGCGGCCGTAACGGTCGTACAGCTCGGCGAGCGCGGACTGTTCCGACCGGGCGGCGAGAGCCACGAGCGCCTCGTCGGATAGATGGGCGAGCTGTCGATTCACAGCGTCCGATATTCGCTCGCGGAGGGCGGTCGGTTCAAGTGGGTCGAACCGGTCCGCCCTCTCGGACGAATCAGCGCCGACCGCATTTCACACGGCGGCGGGGAGTCGCCGGGAAGGAGAGGGCAAATGGAACGCCTGAGTAGGCGCTCGTTCATGAAGATCGCCGGCGCGGCCACCGGCGCAGCGGCTCTCGCCGCTTCGCCACCGATCGCGCGTGCCGCGATGGGCGAGGAGGGCGCCAAGAAGATCGACCCGAAGAACGCCGTCCCCGAGGAGCCGCTCGTCGCGTACGTGCGCGACGCCGCGAGCGGCGAGGTGACCGTCACCTCCGGCACGACCGAGCACACATACCGCGACAAAGCACTCGTGCAGCGCCTGATGCGCGCGGCCGGCCGGAAGGGAGCGATCTAGATGTCCTCCCACCGCGAAGCTCCGTCGATCAGCCAGGACCCGGTCGCCGACAACGCCGACACCTACGCGTTCGTCAGCCCGGACGATCCCACGACGGTCACGATCCTCACCAACTACGTGCCGCTCGAGGGCCCGCCCGGCGGGCCGAACTTTTTCGAGTTCGGCGACGACGTCCTCTACTCGATCTACGTCGACAACGACGGGGACGGCCTGCCGGAGATCACGTACCAGTTCCAGTTCAACACGACGCTCCGTAACGAGGAAACGTTCCTCTACAACACAGGGCCGATCGACACGCTCGACAGCCCGAACTGGAACAAGCGCCAGTTCTACGACGTCTCGGTCATCCGCGGGCACGGGCCCGGGATGAACGGGAAGAAGCAGCACCACGAGCAGGACGGCAAGGGCAAGGTGCTCGCCAAGAACCTCGCCTGCCCGCCTTGCAACATCGGCCCGCGCTCCACGCCGAACTACGACAGCCTCGCCATGGCGGCCAACCATCACCTGCCTTCCGGCGAGTGGGTGTTCGCCGGCCAGCGCAACGACGGCTTCTACGTGGACCTCGGCGCGGTCTTCGACCTCGCCGACATCCGGCCGATCGTGAACGGCATGCCGGGCGTCGACCCGCTGAAGACGCTGAACATCCACACGATCGCGATCAAGGTCCCGATCTCGATGCTGACGCGGGACGGCTCCGTGCCGAGCGACCCCATGGCCGCGAAGTCCGTGCTCGGCATCTGGGGCGGAGCGAGCAGGCGCAAGGTGCAAGTCCGTGACGACCACGGGAACGGAACGAAGGGAAGCGGCCCGTGGGTGCAGGTCTCGCGCCTCGGCAACCCGCTCTTCAACGAAGTGATCGTCCCGCTCGGCGACAAGGACCGCTGGAACGCGGTCGACCCGATCGACGACGACGACTTCGTGAAGTACGTGAAGAAGCCCGAGCTCGCGGGGCTCCTGAACGTCCTCTATCCGGGTGCGTTCACGAACATCGCGGCCTACACCGCCAGCACCGACCCCACCAAAACCCGGCAAGACCTCCAGGCGATCCTGCTCACCGGCATTCCGGGCGCGGTCGGGATCCCCGGGTTCCAGAACTTCACCGGGCCGAACCCGGCCGACATGCTGCGGCTGAACGTCGCCATCCACCCGACCACCGACAACCCGAGCCCCTTCGGCGTCGTCGGCGGCGACCTCGCCGGCTTCCCGAACGGGCGGCGGGTGTTCGACGACGTCGTCACGATCGAGCTGAGGGCGATCGCGGGTCTCACGATCCCGCTGGTCGACCCGAGCTACCACGTCGACGACGTCGTGACGAATCCGGCGTTCTCGTCCGGTATCACGCCGGCGGCAGATCGCTACCAGGAGCACTTCCCCTACCTCGGCAGTCCTCACGACGGATTCAGCACGCCTTCGTCGTGACCCCGAATCACCACCACTCGAAGGACGCCCGGCCCGAGCACGTGATGCTGGACCTCGGGCCGGGCGTCGGAGCTCTCGTCCTCCGCACGGGCGCCGACCTGCACGGCATGGAGATCGAGATCAGCCCCGCGGGACGCGACGGCGATCGCTCGCACAAGCAGGTCCACGAGCGGCCGGTCGCCGGCCGGCCGCTCTACGGCGCCGTCTTCGAGGCCCTGCCCGCCGGCGAGTACACGCTCTGGCTCGACGACGAGCCGCTGCGGCGCGTCGCCGTGGCCGAGGCGACCGTCACCGACATCACGCTCAAGGAGGAACACGCATGATCGGCCTGACCAGTCCCACGCACCTCGCGCTCCTGCTCCTGATCGCGCTCCTGCTCTTCGGCGCCAAGCGGGTGCCTGAGATCGGGCGCTCGCTCGGCTCGGGGATGCGCGAGTTCAAGGACTCCATCAACCACGAGGGCCTGCCCGAGTCGACCGACAGCGAGACCAAGCCCGGCGACTGATGCGGACCCGCCGGATCGCCCACGAAGAGGAGGCGTCGCTCGTCGAGCACCTCGAGGAGCTGCGGGGGCGGATCATGCTCGCGCTCGGCGCCGTCGCCGTGGGCACGGCCGTCGCATTCGCCTTCCACAACGTCATCCTCGACCTGCTCGCCCGGCCGTTGCCGCCGGGGCACAGGCATGTCGTGGCGTTCGGCGTGGCCGAGCCGTTCACGGTGTCGGTGACGGTGAGCCTGTACGCGGGCGTCCTCTTGGCGCTGCCGGTGCTCCTCTGGCAGTTGTGGTCCTTCCTAGCTCCGGCGCTCGACCCTGCGGCCGAGCGTCGGATTCTCGGCCTCGCCGCCTTCGGCCTGGTGCTGGGGGCGGCGGGGCTCGTCTTCGGCTACGGGGTCCTGCTGCCCCGTGCCGTCCACTGGCTGACGAGCTTCGACACGGTGCACTTCAGGCTTCTCGTGAGGGCCAGTAGCTACTACTCGTTCGTGACCTCGGTGCTGCTCGGCGTCGTCTGCGTCTTCGAGCTGCCGCTGATCGTGCTCACGCTCGTCCACCTCGGCGTGCTCTCGTCGAACACCCTCCGCCGGAACCGGCGCCGCGGGTACTTCATCGTCGCGGTCGCCGCGCTCGCGCTGCCCGGTCCCGACCCGGTGACGACGCTGCTCGAGCTCCTGCCGATGTGGGCGCTGTTCGAGGGCTCGATCTGGCTCGCGGTAATCGCCGAGCGGCGAGCTGCGAAGCTGTCACTCGCCGGCGCCCAGGCATGACGGGCACGTTCCGAAGAAACTGACCTCGCGCCCGCCGAGCCGGTAGCCGGTCTCCTTCTCGATGCGCGCACGGAGATCTCCGAGGCTCTCGTCGTGCAGGTGGGCAGTCTTGCCGCACCGCTCGCAGACGACGTGGTGGTGTGAGTGCTCGCGTGCGGGCTCGTAGTACGCGCGGTCGCCACCGAGGTCGGTTCGAAGGACGAGGCCGTCGTCGACGAGGATCTCGAGCGTCCGGTAGACGGTGGACGTGTTGACGCGCGGGAGGCGCTTGCGTACGCGTTCCACGATCTCCTCCGCGCTCAGATGCCCGTCCGGCTCGGCGAGCAGCACGGTCCAGATCACGCGCCTCTGACGGGTGAGCCGCCGCCCGCTGCGCCGCAGGGCCTCTTCGTCGTCCACGAACCGATCATTACACCGGTCCGAACCGGTCCGAACCTTGTGGCGAATGAGTTGCAATAGCGGGCGACGATGGGGAGGCAGGCGATGGAGGCTTCGGCGCTACGGATGGGATCGGAGTCGAAGATTCGGCTGTTCTGGACGTCGCTCGACCGCGGGCAGCGCCGGACTCTCGTGATGATGGCCACCGTCATCGCGATCCTCCACGCGGTCGGGTTCGGGATCCTTCTGTTCGTCGTCGCGCCGCATCACTATTCGCTCGGTGGCGGGGGCGCGTTCTCCGTCGGGATCGGCATCACGGCCTACACGCTCGGGATGCGGCACGCGTTCGACGCCGACCACATCGCTGCGATCGACAACACGACCCGGAAGCTGATGGCCGAGGGCAAGCGGCCTTTGAGCGTCGGCTTCTGGTTCTCGCTCGGTCACTCGACCGTCGTCTTCGGCCTCGCGTTCCTGCTCTCGATCGGGATCCGGTCGCTCGCCGGGCCGGTCAGCAACGACGGCTCGTCCCTGCACCAGGTGACCGGCTGGATCGGCACTCTCGTCTCGGGCACCTTCCTCTACGCGATCGCGATCCTGAACGTCGTCGTCCTCGTGGGGATCGTCAAGGTCTTCCGGAGAATGCGGCAGGGCGCATTCGACGAGCAGGCGCTCGAGCATCACCTGGACAACCGAGGCCTGATGAACCGCTACCTCGGCCGCCTGACGCGCACGGTCACGAAGCCGCAGCAGATCTATCCGATCGGCATCCTGTTCGGGCTCGGCTTCGACACGGCCACCGAGGTTGCGTTGCTCGTGCTCGCCGGCGGGGCAGCGGGCGCCGGCCTTCCCTGGTACGCGATCCTCTGCCTGCCCGTCCTCTTTGCAGCCGGGATGTCGCTGCTCGACTCGATCGACGGCTCGTTCATGAACTTCGCCTACGGCTGGGCCTTCTCCCAGCCGGTGCGCAAGATCTATTACAACCTGACGGTCACCGGACTCTCGGTCGCCGTCGCGCTGTTCGTCGGAACGATCGAGCTGGGCGGGTTGGCCGCCTCCCGCCTCGGGTTGTCCGGCGCGTTCTGGAGCGCTCTGGAGAACGTCGACCTGAACACGATCGGGTTCATGATCGTGGGGATGTTCGTCGCGACCTGGGCGGTCGCTTTCGCCGTCTGGAAGTACGGCCGCATCGAGGAGCGCTGGGGCGGCCTGCTCGAGCGCACCTAGGCATGTAGCGGACGGGCCCGGCTCAGCTGAACGGCGGGTGGAGCGGGAGGATGAGCGGGCGCCGTGGCTTCTGGTTGAAGTCGAAGTCCTTCACGAGATTGCCGAGGATCGCTCGCATTCTCACGGACGTCCGGTCGCGGGTCCGGACGGCCGTCGGTGCGGGGATCGATCCGCTGGCCGTGCAGGAAGTCGTCCTCGATGAACTTGAGGTACGCGTCCTGGCTGAGGATCTGGTGGTCGATGTAGCCGCGCTTCGCATACGGGCTGATCACGAGGGCCGGGACGCGTAGGCCGTAGCCCTGGTCGTCGACGGTGGGCGGCGTGACATGGTCGTAGAAGCCGCCCCAGTCGTCCCAGCAGAGGAAGATCGCGGTCGACGGCCAGGCTCGGGAGCGCATGATCGAGTTGATCAGGCCGGTGACGTACGCCTGGCCCTTCCTGATCAGCGCCGGCGGATGGTCGCTCACCTTGTCGGAAGGGACGATCCAGGAGATGGAGGGGAGGGTGTTCTTCCTGAGCGCCTTGAACAAAGCGGGCAGAGGCGCGATGTCACGGAGCTGGTGGTCCTGCCGCACCGTGTCGAACCACGGCAGCGGGTTCCAGATGCCGGGCGTCTTCGCGTTCTGCGGCACGGGCGCGCAGAACATCGCGTTGTCCGAGCAGTCGGGCTGCGTGCCCTTGTCGACGTAGTAGCTCCAGCTCACGTGGTAGCGGTGGAGAAGCCAGGTGAGGTCGGTCCAGGCGTAGTCCGGCTTCGTGCCGGTCGTGTTGCCGGGCGAGCCCGGCGGCTCGCCGGGATCCTGCACCGCGGAGTGGCAACTGAACGGATCGCCTCTCTTCGTGCACCTCGCCGACCACCCGGAGACGAGGTAGAGGTGCTCGGGCAGGCTCCAGGAGGAGTCGGACTCGAACATGTGGTCCTGAAGCACGAAGTTGCCCGCGTAGTCCCAGTAGTTCGGGATCTCGCGCCAGTCGTGGTAGCCCATGACGTCCGGCTTTCTCGGGGTCAACGAGCAGCGCGGGTCGTCGACGTGCGCCCTGCAATAGTCCGTTCGGCCCTCCTCCGCCTGGACGACGAAGCCGTCCATCCGACCGGCGGCGATGTCGGACACCGCGGTGCCGTGGCCGTGGGGGCCGCCCGAGTTGCGGTCTTTCGAGTCGTGGAAGGGCCGGTCGCAGAGGTGGGTCTCGGGGTCGGGGAGGCACGGCAGCGAGCCGGGGTTGCCCGCGAGCCCGGGAATCCCGTCGGCGCCCGGGTACGTGCCGAAGTAGGAGTCGAACGAGCGGTTCTCCTGCATGATGATCACGATGTGGCGGATCTTGTGGATCCCCTGCAGGCGGGATGCAGCGCTCGCGCTGCGAGGCGCGCCCGGGGCCTCACCCGTCGCCAGGAAGATGGCCACGAGCAGAGCTGCCCCGAGGCCGATCAAGCAGATGCGCCTCCACGCGACCCGTCTCAACCCGGGCGCAATCTATGCCGTTTGCTTGAGAGTCGGGTGAGGACTGGCGGGGTGGCTAGAGGAACATGAGCCAGGAGCGGGTCGCGCCGCAGGCGCAGTCCTTGTGCTTGGTGGAGCAGCTGCGACAGTCCCAGTGCTCCCACCAGATCCACTTCAGGTGTTGGATCTCGAGCGCCATCAGGGCGAGGATCCAGAGGAATATCGCGGTCCGCGACACCCCCTCACGGTTGCAGACGAACGGGCGGCCCGCAATGGGCCGCCCGACTCATCCTCGAAGTGCCTGCGGCCTATAAGCGGGCGCCGCCGCGGCCGAAGCCGCCGGTGAACAGGCTGATCAGCCAGATCAATGCGAGCACGATGGCGACGATGAACAGCCAGTGCACGACAAAGCCGGCACCAAAGGCGATGAGCGCCAGAATCGCGAGCAGAACGAGTAGCAGCATCTCTTTGCCCCTCCTTCATCAGAGCGGGGGTCGATTTCCGTCTTCCGGGTCTGAAAACGGCGAACCCCCCGCGCGGGTTACGCACGTACGCTCACACCCGATGGCTACGGGCTCTGCGTTCTCGGCTGACGACGTGGAGCGGGCTCGTCGCTACCACCGTCCGCTCTACCTCGTCCTCGTGCTGGACGTGGCGCTCGCCGCGGGCGTGCTCGCGGTGCTCGCCTGGAGCGCCGCCGGCGACCGGCTCTTCTCGGCGGTGGGCTCGCTGCCGCCCGTCGCAGCGGCCGCTGCGTATGCCGCCCTCGTCGTCACGTGCTCGAGCGTCGTCCGCTCTCCGCTCGCGTTCTGGCGCGGCTGGTGGCGCGAGCGCAGCTGGGGGTTCTCGACGCAGAGCGCGGGTGGGTGGCTCGTGGACCGGGGGAAGGGCCTCGCCGTCTCGATCGTGCTCGCCGCAGGGGCCTGGGCGGCGGCCGTGGCCCTCGCGCGGGCGTTCCCCGGCTGGTGGGCTCTGCCGGCCGGCGCCGCGCTCGCCCTCGCGGTGCTGTTCCTCTCGTTCGTCGCGCCGGTCGTGCTCGAGCCGCTCTTCAACCGGTTCGGGCCGCTGGAGGACGAGGCGCTCGCGGCCGACCTGCGCGGGCTCTCCGAGCGCGCCCGCGTTCCGGTTCGGGACGTGCTCGTGGCCGACGCGAGCCGGCGGACGACGAAGGTCAACGCCTACGTGTCCGGGCTCGGCGGCACCCGGCGGGTTGTCCTCTTCGACACGCTGCTCGCGGCAACCGATCCCGGCGCGGTGCGGGTCGTCGTCGCGCACGAGCTCGGGCACCGTCGCGAGCGCCACGTCGCGAAGCTGACGCTGCTCGCGATGGCCGGAGCCGCCGGCGCCGTCGCCGTCCTCTGGGCGGTGCTCGGCACCCGCGTCGCCGATCCGCAGACACTCCCCGAGGCGCTCCTACTCCTCATGGCGCTCGAGATCGCGGTCCTCCCCGCGGGCTCATGGCTCTCGCGCCGCTTCGAGCGGGCCGCCGACCGCTCGTCGCTCGAGCTGACCCGCGATCCGGACGCCTTCGCCCGCGCGCATGCCGAGCTGGCCCGCCGCAACCTCTCCGACCTCGAGCCGCCCCGCGTCGCGTATCTCCTGCTGTTCAGCCACCCGACGCCGCCCGAGCGGCTTGCCCTCGGTCGCGCTTGGGATGAGGCGCATCCCGGCGTACAATCGTGAAGCCGGTGACGAACGTGATGGATCAGGGCGAGGAGCAGCAGCGGGCGAAGCAGGACGTCCTGCTCGAGCTCAACGCGCGCGTCCATGACGCCGCGAAGCGGTTCGAGGGCTCCGAGCCGGGGCGCGACCCCTGGGACTTCACCTGCGAGTGCGGCGCGTCCGACTGCCGGGAGCCGGTGTCGCTGACCCTGGCTCAGTACGAGGCGCTGAGATCGGTGGAGCAGCCGATCCTCGCGCACGGGCACGGGCCGGAGCGCCCCGCGAACGTGCGCCGGCAAGCCGAGGAGCTGCGCGCCGACTCCGAAGCGCTGAAGGCGCAGGCGGAGCTACAGCAGAAGCGGGCCAGGCGCAACATACGCCGCGCGTAGAGTCACGCCTCGTGGCGTCTCTGGACCTAACCGGCAAGCGGGCGATCGTGACCGGCGCCTCGTCGGGCATCGGCCGCGCGACGGCGGCGGCGCTCGCAGCCGGCGGCGTGCGCGTCGCAGGCGGCGCCCGTCGCGTCGAGCGGCTCGAGACCGAGATCGCGCTCGAGCTCGACGTCACGGACGAGGCGAGCTGCGAGCGCTTCGTGGCGGAGGCGGTCGAGCGGCTCGGCGGCCTCGACATCCTCCTCAACAACGCCGGCCTCGCGCTCGGCCGCGCGCCGTTCGACGAGTCGAGCGAGGAGGACGAGGCGACCGTCTTCGGCGTCAACGTCGAGGGGCTCGTTCGCATGACCCGGCTCTGCCTGCCGCGCTTCGGCGACTGGGGGCACATCGTGAACATGGGATCCGTCGCGGGCCGTGTCGCCTACGAGGGCGGCGCGACCTACGTCGCCGCGAAGTTCGCCGAGCGTGGCTTCACCTACGCGCTGCGCGAGGACCTCCTCGGCCGCCCCATCCGGATCACGACCGTCGATCCCGGCCTCACCGAGACCGAGTTCTCCCTCGTCCGCTTCAAGGGCGACGAGGAAAAGGCAGCGGCCGTCTACCGCGGGGTCGAGGCGCTGCAGCCGGAGGACATCGCCGAGTGCATCGTCTTCGCGCTCACGCGGCCTTGGCACGTGAACGTCGACGAGATCGTCGTCAAGGCCCGCAATCAGGCCTCGGGCGCCCGGATCCTCCGCGACGGATGAGCCTGCGCGTCGTCATCGTGACGCGCATCCCGCCGGTGCTCGGGGGCTTCGACGCCGTTGTCCGCGCCGCGGGCCACGAGCCCGTCGCCTTCCTGACGATGCGCAACACCGACGGGCGCTACGGCCCCATCTCACAGACCGACGAGCTCGTGATGGGCGCTGGGCCCGAGCTCGACGTCCTGCTGCCCGCGCGGCGCAGCACCATCGCGCCGCTGCTCGCCTCGGTCGAGCCCGACCTCGTCGTCTGCATGGGGTTCCCGTGGAGGATCCCGCCCGACGCGCTTGCGGTGCCGCGGCTCGGCTGGCTCAACGGCCACCCGTCGCTCCTGCCGCGCCATCGCGGCCCGCTTCCCGTGGCCTGGGCGATCCGGGAAGGCGAGGACGAGATCGGCATCACGTTCCACCTCATGGACGCCGAGCTCGACACCGGGCCGATCCTGGCCCAGCGAGGCTTTCCGCTGGGGGAGCTCGAGCCTCCCGATCTTTTCTACCCGCGGTTCGGGCTCGTGATCGGTGAGGTGCTCGCCGAGGCGCTCGCGGCGCTCGACGCCGGCGAATCCGGAGCGGCGCAGCCGGGCGGCGGCAGCTACGAGTCGTTCTTCACGGAGGACGACGCGTGGCTCGACCTCTCCCGTCCGGCAGCCGAGGTGCACCGGCTGACCTGGGCGTGGCTATACGCGGTGTCGCTCGGCGGTACGCGCGGCGCGCTGCTCGAGCTCGACGGCAAGCCGGTACGCGTGCTCGCGACGTCGCTGACCGAGGTGGAGGGCGCGCAGCGGCTCGAGTGCGGCGACGCGCCGCTCTGGCTCGTCGAGACGGAGGAGCTCAGCGAGGAAGAGGCCAGCCGGACCACCGCTCCGGCTCCATCCACGCGCTGACGCGGCGGGCGTCGCGACTGTGGAACGGCTCGCCGCCGTAGCGGATCGAGAGCCGGTCGATGCCGGCGAGGTCGGGGTCGTCCTCGATCGAGACGACGCGGCCGAGCAGCGTGATCTGCCGGTACCAGTCGCCGTCCGCGAGGACGGTCAGGGCGATCGCGGGGTTCGCGCGCATGTAGCGGAGCCGCAGGCGGCTCTCGTCCATGTTCAGGAAGACGCGACCGTCCTCCCAGTCGTACCAGGTGGCGGCCGTGTGCGGCGCCCCGGCAGGGCTGACCGTCGCGACGACGGCCGGGTTCGGCTCGGCGAGGAAGGCGTCGACCTCGGGCGGGACGGGAACGCGCGGCACGGCCGCCGAGCCTACTGAGCGGTCGCAGCCACCGCGTCGGTCCCGTCGTCGAGCCCGACCTCGCGCACGGCACGCAGGCGGACGACGAAGAGCGTGCTGACGACGATCCAGGCGGCGGCGAGCACGAGGGTCGTCTTGATCCCGATCACCGTCGACACCGGCCCGGCCAGCGCGTACCCGGCGGGGAGGAAGACCATCGCGCCCATCCAGCCGTAGGAGGCGACGCGGGCGAGCTTCTCCGGCGGGATCGCCCGCTGCAGCGTCGTGTCCCAGACCACCGAGCCGAGCGCGAACGCGAAGCCGGAGCAGGCGGCGGCGACGGTCAGCAGGGGCGTCGAGGGGTGGAACGCGAGGATCAGGTTCTGCGCCGCCGTGCCCATCAGGAGGAAGCCCGTCGTCACCATCGGCCGCCGCGGGCGCCAGCGGAGCCCCGCGAGCCCCCCGCACAGCGCGCCGACGCCTTCGCCGACGACCACGAACGTCCACGAGCGTGCGCCGTCCATGGAGTGCTTCGCGACGTACGGCCCGAGCACGAAGAACGGCGCATAGGTGATGAGGAAGTAGAGCGAGATCCAGAGGACGAGCACCCAGACCCAGGTCTGCTCGATGAAGGCGCTCCACCCCTCGCGCAGCTCGCGCAGGAAGCCGGCGCCGGCGCGCGCGATCGACACGACGTCGATCCGCGAGAGGAGAAAGGCGCTCGTCGCGTACGTCCCTGCGTCGACGAGCAGGGCCGCCCCCGTGCCGACGAGCACCACGATCGAGCCGCCGATCGCCCCGCCGAGCGGGAAGGCGGCGTAGCGGGCGATCGCCAGGAGCCCGTTCGCCTGCTGGAGCTCATCCTCCGGCACGACCTCGCGCGTGAGGCCGTACGACGCCGGCGAGTAGAAGGCGACCGCCGCGCCGCCGCACGGCCTGGAGCGCGATCAGCTGCCAGACCTGGGCGTGGCCCGAGATCAGGAGCGCGCCCATCGCGGTGCGGACGACGGCGCTCGCGACGTCCGAGCCGACCATGACGACCCGCCGCGGCACCCGGTCGCCGACGACACCGCCGAAGGCGAGCATCGCGACCTGCGCCAGCGTCCAGGCGGCGAAGCTGAGCCCGACCGCGGTGGCGCCGCCGCCGAGGTCGAGAACCGCGAAGGCGACCGCGATCGGCGCGAGGTACGTCCCGAGATACGAGATCGCGCGCGCTGCGAAGAGCAGGCGGAAGGCGGGAAGGCGAAGCGGGCCCTGCACGCCGGGATCGTTACGCGCTACGCGTCGCGAGGCAAGTCGGCGGCGGCCTGCTTCTCCGCCCAGCGCTTGAGCCCGCGGTACGACTGCCAGAGCGGCATCGCGAAGTCGTACGTCGGTGCGTCCTCGCGCGAGTCGGAGAGCTGCGCATGTGCGTACTCGACGAACTCCTCCTCCGTCGCGCCGCCCTCGACCGACTCCGCCCAGTCGAGCAGGGTCAGCCGCAGCTCGGTGACGTGGCGCCCGACGTCCTCCGCGACGCCGAAGTGGATGAGCGCCAGCCGCTCGGGGCCGCGCCGCTCGATCTCGTCGAGCGAGTCCTCCCACGCCTCGACGTCGACCTCCGGCGGCGGTGTCGGCGGCATGACGAAGCGGCCGGGCAGGACGCGCACGCCGCACGCGTCGCCGGCGTAAAGCGTCCCGTCGGGGTCGAGGTAGCAGACGTGATGCGAGGCGTGGCCCGGCGTCGGGAACGAGTCGAGCCCGAGCACGCGGCCCTCGACTGTGTGGACGTTCTCCTCCGGCACCGGCGCGAGCTCGCCCCAGAGCGAGTCGAAGGTGTCGCCGTACAGCCGGCGCGCGCTCTTCTCCAGCCGGGACGGGTCGACGAGGTGCGGCGCGCCGATCGGCGAGACGTGCACCTGCAGCGCCGGATGCTCGCGCACGAGGACGCCCGCCGCGCCCGCGTGGTCGAGGTGGATGTGGCTGAGCAGCAGGTGGCGGACGTCGGTGAGCTCGAGCCCGCGGTCGGCGAGGCCGGCCTTGAGAGCGTCGACAGTCGTCGCGGGGCCGCAGTCGAAGAGCGCCGGCCCGTCGTCGGTGTCGAGGAGGTAGCTCGCGATGATCCGCTCGCGGCCGAGGTGGTGGAGGTCGATCGGCTCGGGTGCCGCCACGGTTTGATCCTATGCGCCGATGCTCTAGCCTCGACTCGTGACGATCAGCGCGCACCGGAAGGTCGTGACGGTGCTGTTCTGCGACGTCGTCGGCTCGACGGCGCTCGGGGAGTCGGTGGATCCGGAGGCGTTGCAGGGGCTGCTGGCGCGCTACTTCGAGCGGATGAAGGGGATCGTCGAGTCGCACGGCGGCTCGGTGGAGAAGTTCATCGGCGACGCGGTGATGGCGGTGTTCGGGGTGCCGGTCGCGCACGAGGACGACGCGCTGCGGGCGTGCCGCGCCGCCGTCGAGATGCGGGACGCGCTGCCGGAGCTCGGCGTCGAGGGCCGGATCGGCGTCAACACGGGCGAGGTGCTCGACGGGCACCGAGGAGCGGCTCGCGACCGGGGACGCGGTCAACGTCGCGGCGCGCCTCGAGCAGGCGGCGGAGCCGGGGGAGGTGCTGATCGGCGCCGACACGCTCGGGCTCGTCGGCGACCGCGGTCGAGGTCGGCGAGGAGCGGCTGCTCGAGCTGAAGGGCAAGAGCGAGCCGGTCGCCGCCCATCCGCTCGTCGCCGTCCGCGAGGTGGCGGAGCGCTCGCACGCGTCCGCGCTTCGTCGGCCGCGAGCGCGAGCTCGCAGCAGCTCGCCGACGCCTGGGACAGCGCGCTCGCCGGCCGCCGCTGCGAGCTCGTCACGGTCGTCGGCGATCCCGGAGTCGGCAAGTCGCGGCTCGTCGCGGAGGCGCTCGCGCGGATCGACGCGCGGGTCGTGCGCGGCCGCTGTCTCTCCTACGGCGAGGGGATCACCTACTGGCCGGTCGTCGAGGTGGTGAAGCAGCTCGATGCGCTCCCGAGCGACGAAGCGGCTGCGACCGCGATCCGGTCGCTGCTCGGCGAGAGCGACGCGGTCGCGGGCACCGACGAGATCGCGTGGGCGTTCCGGAAGCTGCTCGAGGAGCAGGCGCCGCTCGTCGTCTGCTTCGACGACATCCAGTGGGGCGAGGAGACGTTCCTCGAGCTCGTCGAGTCGACGGCGCTGCTCTCCACCGGAGCGCCGCTCCTGCTCCTCTGCATGGCGCGGCCGGAGCTGCTCGACCGCCGTCCGGGCTGGCCGGCGACGCTGCGGCTGGAGCCGCTGCCGGAGGAGGAGGCCGACGCGCTCGTCGGCGACGCCGTCCCGGAGCGAGGTGCGGGAGCGGATCGTGCGCGCCTCCGGCGGCAACCCGCTCTTCCTGACGGAGATGGTCGCGCTTGAGCGAGGAAGGCGCCGGCGAGGTCGAGGTTCCGCCGACGCTGCGGGCGCTGCTTGGCGGCGCGGCTCGACCAGCTCGACGGGCCGGAGCGGCGGGTGCTCGAGCGGGGCTCGGTCGAGGGAGAGCTCTTCCACCGCGGCACCGTGCAGGCGCTCGCACCCGAGGAGACGGAGGTCATGCCGCGGCTCGCGGCGCTCGTGCGACGCGACCTCGTCCGTCCCGATCGACCCGAGCTTCCCGGCGAGGACGCGTATCGGTTCCGCCACCTCCTGATCCGGGACGCCGCTTACGACGCCCTGCCCAAGGCGACGCGCGCCGATCTTCACCGCCGCTTCGCCGAGTGGCTCGAGGAGCACGGCCAGAGCCTCGTCGAGCTGGACGAGATCCTCGGCTACCACCTCGAGCAGGCTGCCCTCTACCTCGCCGAGCTCGGCCGGCCTGCCGGGGAGGTAGCCCTCGCCGCCGGCGACCGCCTCGGCGTCGCCGGCCGACGAGCCTTCTGGCGGGGCGACTCGCGTACTGCGGTCAGGCTCCTGGAGCGAGCACTGTCGCTGGTGCGGCCGCACCGGTTCGATCTCCGCCTCGAGATCGAGTTTGCGGACGCGCTCTTCTGGACCGATGTGGCTCGATCGAGCGTGATTGCCGACGCCGCTGCGGAACGTGCGGCGCTCGGAAGCTCGGCCGACGCCGCGCTCGCCCGTATGATCGCCGCGCTCGCGCGACTGCACACCGGTGAGTGCTCGGCCGACGAGGTGGAGAGGCTTGCGCGCGAGGCGTTACCGCTGCTGGAAGTCGCGGGGGACGACGAGGGCCTTGTCCACGTGTGGTACGCGCTCGCCTGGGCAGCCAACGTGCGCTGCCGCTACGGCGAGTGGGCAGAAGCGGCGGAGAGAGCGTTACCTCACCTCCGCCGCGCCGGCCATCCGGTCCAGGGCTCCTTCGCGCTGATGCTGGCGGTGCCGCTGACGGCCGGGCCGCGCAGGGCGAGCGAGGCGCTGGCCACGCTCGACAGGATCTTTGCGGATCAGCCATATGCCGGCGTTCTTTTGATGCGTGCCCTACTGCTCGCGATGCTCGACCGGCTCGACGAAGCCTGGGCCGTCGCCCTTCCCGCTGAGGAGCGACTCCGCGAGTTCGGCTTCACCACCGGCGGGGAGTGGCTCGCGGAGATCGCTGTTCTCGCAGGCGATTACGAGGCGGCCGCCGGCTACCTGCGCGACGCTTGCGCCAGTCTCGAGGCAAGCGGGAATTTCGCGGAGCTATCGACTTACGCCCCTGCGCACGGTCGCGTTCTCTGCGCGCTCGGCCGTTTCGAAGAGGCAGAGCCCCTCGCGAACCAAGGTCGCGACCTCGGCGGTGCTGACGACCTGACGACGCAAGCGCTCTGGCGCGCGGTCGCGGCACGCGTGAAGGCGAGTCGGGGCCACTACACGGAGGCGGAAAGCCTCGCCGGGGAAGCGATCGAGATCGCGGGGCAGACTGATTGCCCGGGACTGCAGGGCGACATGCACTTCGATCTCGCCGAGGTGCTCTACGCTGCCGGCCGCCGTGACGAGGCGGTCGCCGCCTGGCGGCGAGGCGCTCGACCGCTACGAGCGCAAGCAGGTCATCCCGCTCGCCCGGCGCGTCCGCGAGCGGCTCGCGGCGCTCGAGCCGACCTAGACGCGCTCGCGCGCTGCCGCGAGGATCTTCTCCGCCTCGTCGCGGTTGCCCCAACCGCGCGTGTCGGTTCGCTTCGACGGCTCGAGATCCTTGTAGCGCTGGAAGAAGTGCTCGATCTCGTCGCGCAGCTCGTTCTGGACGTCGTGGATGTCCGCCACCCGCTCGAAGGACGGGTCGCCGAGCGGCACGCAGAGCAACTTCTCGTCGGGGCCCTTTTCGTCGGCCATGTGGAAGACGCCGATCAGCCGCACCCGGATCCGGCAGCCCGGGAAGGTCGGGTCGGACACGAGCACCAGCGCGTCGATCGGGTCGCCGTCCTCGGCGAGCGTCCCCTCCACGAACCCGTAGTCGCCGGGGTACGCCATCGAGGTGAAGAGGCGCCGGTCGAGGATGATTCCGCCGAGCTCCTCGTCCCACTCGTACTTGTTGCGCGAGCCCGCCGGGATCTCGACGAAGACGACGTCGGTCATCCCGCGCGGGTCGCCGCGGGCACGAGCGCGTTCTCGAGGTCGTCCACGAGATCGGCGGCTGACTCGATCCCGACCGACAGCCGCACGAGGTTCGGCGGCGCGGCGAACGGCGCGTCGGCGGTCGAGGCGTGCGTCATTCGCGCCGGCACCTCGATCAGGCTCTCGACGCCGCCGAGCGACTCCGCGAGCTGGAACAGGTGCGTGCGCCCGGCGACCGCCGCAGCCTCCTCCGGCGACTCCGCGAGGAAGCTGACCATGCCGCCGAAGTCGCGCATCTGGCGCGCCGCGATCTCATGCCCCGGGTGCGTCGGCAGGCCCGGGTAGAAGACGCGCTCGACGCGCGGGTTGCGCTCGAGGAAGGCGGCGACGTCGATCGCGTTCGCGCAGTGCTGCCGCATCCGAACCGCCAGCGTCTTGATCCCGCGCAGCACGAGCCAGCAGTCGAACGGCCCCGGCACGGCCCCGAGCGACTTCTGCAGGAAGCGCAGGCGCTCGGCCACCGTCGGGTCGTTCGTCGCCGCGAAGCCGCCCACCACGTCGGAGTGGCCGCCGAGGTACTTCGTCGTCGAGTGGACGACGATGTCGGCGCCGAGCCCGAGCGGCTGCTGCAGGTACGGGGTCGCGAAGGTGTTGTCGACGACGAGGAGCGCGCCGGCCGCGTGCGCGGCCTCGGCCGCGGCGCGGATGTCCACGACGTTGAGCAGCGGGTTCGACGGGGTCTCGATCCAGACCATGCGCGTGCTGTCGTCGAGGTGGTCGGCGAGGTTCGGGAAGTCCGCCGCCGGGAGGTAGTCGAAGCGGTAGCCCTTCGGCTCGTAGACCTGCGAGGTCATCCGGTAGACGCCGCCGTACACGTCCGCGATCAGGACGACCCGGTCGCCCGGGTTGAGCAGGTGGAAGACGGTCGTCGTCGCGCCGAGGCCGGATGAGTAGGCGAGCCCGTGCTCGGCCGACTCGAGCGAGGCAAGCGCCGCCTCGAGCGCGTGCCTGGTCGGATTCGCGACGCGCGAGTAGTCGTAGCCCTTGTGCTCGCCGACGGCGTCCTGGACGTAGGTCGCGGTCTGGTAGATCGGCGGGATGATCGCGCCGGTCGCGGGATCCGGCTCCTGGCCGACGTGGATCGCGCGGGTCTCGAAGTCCACGCGCTGAGTCTAGGAGGGATCGGCGGAACGGTGCTCGTCGCAGGGGTGCGATGGGCGTTGCGAGGCAAGGACGCAGGGAGCGCCGATAGCGGTGTTCTATCGGTGCGACTGAGGACGCCGCATCGCGGCGTCCAGCGCGGCCCTGCGGCACAGCCACTGTTTCGCCGATCGCTCCTTAGTTCAGGGCGAGGTGTCGAAGCGCCAGACGGCGCCGTCGTTCGACATCGAGACGTAGGCGCCGGCGGACGTCGAGGCGACGCCTAGCGGCGCGTTCCCCGCCGGGACCGTGCGGGAGACGGCGTTGCGGGCCGGGTCGACGACCGAGATCGTGTTCGAGTCGATGTTCGGCACCCAGAGCTCACCGCCGACCCAGGCGCTTGCGAGTGGGTTCGCGCCGACGGGCACGCTCGTGGTCAATTTCCGCGTGCGCGGGTCGAGCCGGTAGACGCGGCCGCGCTCGCTCGACACCCAGAGCGCCCCGTTCCCCGGCGTGATCCAGTCGGCCTTGGGAACGCGGATCCGGTCCGTGATCCGGTTCGTGCGCGGATCGATGCGCACGACGCGGCCGCGCGAGAGGTCGCTGACCCAGAGCGCGCGATTCGCGTAGACGAGGCCGTTGGGATCGCCGAGGCCGCGGATCCGTGCGACGACCCTGTTCGTGCGAGGGTTGATCCGGGCGACGGCGCCGTCCGCCTCGAGCGAGACCCAGACGCTCCCCGCGCCGAACGCCGCGGCGAACGCCTGGTAGCCGACGTGGATCCGCTTCGTCACCTTCAGCGTCCGCGGATTCACGCGCGCGAGGGTGTCGGTGGCCTGGCTCGCCACCCAGATGCTTCCCGCGCCGCGCGGCCAGTCCGTACGGCCTCGAGCCGAGGCGCGTCTTGCCGCTGACGCGCGCAGCCGCCGGGTCGATCCGCACCAGGCGGTCGAGGGAGAGGTCTGTCGTCCACAGCGACCCGTAGGCGGAGACGAGGATGCCGCCCGTCGTTCCGATCTTGATCTTCTCGGGCTCGCTCGACGCGGATGCCGTCGTCGCCGCGACGACGCAGGCCGTGAGGGCAGCGAGCGTCGCTGTGCGAAGATATCGCAAGGTTGCGTCGTTATACCACAAGGTTGAGGTAACTGGATGAGCGCCGCCGGCGGCCCGACGATCCTGCTCGACCTCTTCCTGACGAACCAGCAGCGGAAGCGGATGATCGAAGCGGCGCTCGTGCAGACGGAGCTGCCGCCCGAGGACTACCCCGTCTACGTGATCGTCGGCGCCGAGGGGCCGTGGACGCCGACGCGCCTCGCCGCGCGGCTCGAGATGCCGCTCTCGACCGTCCTCTTCCGCCTCGGCCGACTGGAGCGGCGGGGCCACGCCGAGCGCGTCCCGAACCCGGACGACGGGCGCTCCTACCTGATCCGGCTCACGAAGAAGGGCGAGCAGCTGCTCGCGAAGGCGCGCCCGGCCTTCCGCGACTACGCCGAGGCGGTGGAGGGGCGGCTGGGGCCGGAGCGGGTCGACGCCCTGCGCGCTGCGCTCGACGAGCTGCGCCAGGCCGTGGTCGCGGAGCTCGAGTCGCGGCGAGGTTAGGCTCGCCCGGGTGAACGAACGGGAACGCGAGCGGATCGTCTCGCGGTGCGAGCGCTTCGTCACCGGGTGGACGGCTCCACGTGATCCGGCGGAGACGTTCCGCGCGCTCGCCGACCGTGCCGGGCCGCGAATGGACGTCTACGGCGGCGGCGACAGCGTCAAGCGCCTCGAGTCCCGCGTGGCCGGGCTCCTCGGGAAGGAAGCGGCCGTGCTTTTCCCGAGCGGCACGATGGCCCAGCAGGTCGCGCTACGGATCTGGTGCGACAAGAGCGGCTGCTCGACGGTCGGCTTCCATCCGCAGTGCCACCTCGACGTGCACGAGGAACGTGGCTACGAGCACCTCCACGGCCTGCACGCACGCCCGATCGGCGAGCGCGACCGGCTCGTTGCCCGCGCCGATCTCGACGAGGTGGGCGAGCCGCTCGGCGCGCTGCTCCTCGAGCTTCCGCAACGCGACCTCGGTGGACAGCTGCCCGCGTGGCGCGACCTGCGCGCGCAGACGACATGGGCGCGCAGCCGCGGCGTCGCCTTACATCTCGACGGAGCGCGTCTGTGGCAGTGCGGGCCGTTCTACCGGCGGCCGTTGCGTGAGATCGCAGCCCTGTTCGACACCGTGTACGTCTCGCTGTACAAGGATCTCGGAGCCCTCGGCGGCTGCGTTCTCGCCGGGCCGGAGGAGGTGATCGCGGAGGCGCGTGTCTGGCGGGTCCGGCACGGCGGCAGGCTCTCGACGTACGAGCCGATGGCGCTCTCGGCGGAACAGGGTCTCGACGAGCTGCTGCCGCGCATGCCGTCGTTCGTGCGCAAGGCGCGCGAGATCGGCGTCGCGCTCGCCCGCGTCGACGGCGTCGACGTCGTTCCCGATCCGCCGCAGGCGGCGATGCTGCACGTTCACGTCCGCGGCGAGCTCGAGCGCGTGCGCGACGCTCTCTACGAGATCGCGAAGGAGCGGCGCACGCTGATCGCCGGCTTCTTCGCGCCGACGCGCCTGACGCGGGTGCAGAGGACCGAGATCTCCGTCGGGACGCCGTCGCTCGACGTCCCGACCGGCGAGATCGCCGAGCTGTACGCGGAGCTCGTCGGGCGCGCGGCCAAGCGCCGCCGAGGCGCGGCCGGCACGTCGAAGCGGGCGCCGGCGAAGCGCGGCGCGCGTCGTCCGTCACGCTAGAAGCTTCACCTCGCTCATCCGGCCACCGTTTCGGCGCCGAGGAACTCGGCCAGGCTCGTGAGCGGCTCGTCGAGGTCGACCGGCTTCTCGCCTTTTTCCCACCAGAGGCCGTTGACCCGGAGCACCTTCTCGCGGCGGTCGAAGACCGGCTCGATCCTCCCGACGATCCGGTCGCCGCGGAGGATGGGGAGGACGTAGTAGCCGTACTCGCGCTTCGCCGCGGGCACGTACATCTCGAGGCGGTAGAAGAAGTCCCAGAGCGCCAGCATGCGGTCGCGGTCGTGCGCGAGCCGGTCGAAGGGCGAGAGGAAGGTGACGCGTTCCGGCACGGGGCCGTCCGTCGCCTCGGGATGCGCGAGCAGCCGGCCGCGCTCGAGCCGCACCCCGATGGCGCGGAAGCGCTTCTCCTCGATCAGTCGCAGCGCCTTGGGCACGGGGATCGTCTCGGTCTCGGGGTACCACCGCTCGGCGAGGTCCCAGACGCGCTGCTTGCCCTGCCGGCCGACGACCGCGACCTGGCCGCGCGCCGCGAGGCACTCGAGCATGAGGCCCATCTTCCGCGCGCCCCACCAGCGATGGCCCTCGCGGCTGTGGCCGGGCGCGTCCTCGATCTCGCGCGAGAGGAGAGGGCCGCGCTCGCGGAGCTCCTTCAGGACGTAGCGCCGGAAGGCGGCGTGCTCCTCGAGCCAGGCGATGATCCGCAGGTCGAGCGGGCGGTCGCGGCGGCGCATCCGCGCCTTGAGGAGCGGCAGGTCCTCGATCGGGTAGACAAACGCGTCCCACTCGACGAGCTTCCGCTGCTTCCAGAGCAGCCGGTCGAGCTCCGCGGTATCGAACGGAGCCGAGCCTGCTCCAGAGGACGAGGTGCTGCGGCGGCGCGACGACCGAGATCGGATCGAGCTGGAGGAAACCGAGCCGCCGGACGGTGGAGAGCACGCCGCGCGCGCTTCCGTCGAGCGCCTGCGCGCGGATCGCGATCCGCCGCGCCTCCTCGACCGTGACCGGTACGCCGCCGGCGACCCCGCTGAGCCGGTCCCTCACGGGTACCGCACCTCCTCGAGACCGAGCACACGCGCGAGACGCGTCGCCGCCCGCTCGAGCTTCGCGCCGACGTTCCCCCGCGCGCCCGGCTCGCGGGTGAAGCGCCGCACGTGCAGCGCGCCCTCGCCGCGGTCGGCCTTCAGGTCGGCGCGGCCGACGATGCGGTCGCCGGCGAGCAGCGGCAGGACGTAGTAGCCGTACTGGCGCTCGTGCTCGCGCTTGTAGACCTCGATCACGTGGCGGAAGCCGAACAGCCGCTCGAGCAGCGGCCGGTCCCAGAGCAGGTTGTCGAAGGGGGAGAGGAGCACGGGCGGCGCGGGGTCGCCGTCCAGCTCGGCCTCGGCGTCCAGGTAGAACGGCGGCCCGCCGTCGTCGGCGTGCACCTCGCGGAGAAGCCCTTCGTCGACGAGCGCGAGGACGTGGTGGTGGAGACGGGCACGGCCTCCCTTGAGCCGCCAGTGCTCGCGGATCGCCGGCTCGGTCAGCGCGCCCCGGGCGCGCACGGCCATCAGCGCGAGCGTGCGCAGCGTCTCGTCCTCGTCCGGCGTCGGCGCAGCGAGGATCGCGGGCGGGATCACCCGCTCGGCGAGGTCGTACCTGCGCTGGAAGGACTCGCGCCCCGCAACGACGAGAACACCGTTGTCCCACAGCGCCTCGAGCACCATCTTCGCCGGCTTCCAGTTCCACATGTCGGCGCCGTCGCCGGCGCCCTCGAAGTCACGTGAGCCGAGCGGTCCCTCCGAGCGGATCCGCTCCAGCACCGGCTCGACGAGGTCTCCGTGCTCGAGCATTGCCCGCTCGTGGAAACGCCAGTGCGCGCCGCCCTCCATCGTGCGGCGGCAGTGCGGCCAGAGCTCGATCGGGAGGAGGCAGGCCTCGTGCGCCCAGTACTCGAAGACGCGGCCGGACGCGAGCAGGCCCCGCAGCTCGCTCTCGTCGTAGGCGCCGATGCGGCTCGACAGCGTGAGACGGTGCGCCCGGTCGACGGTCGAGATCGAGTCGAGCTGGACCGCTCCGAGCCGGCCGATCGCATCTTCGACGTCGCCGGGCCGCGCGCGGCGGAAGCGCGACGCGTACGCCTGCGTCGACACGGCGACCCGCCGGATCGCGGTGAGGCTGACGGTCAGCGTCGTCATCGCTCCCCTACTACCAGCTATCTGCGCCGTCGCGTCGCGCGACTCGATAGCCTCTCGCCCGTGCCGCGCCCGAGACGCAGAAATCCGTGGACGACCACCGGCGAGGTTCTGATCTGGGTCGTCTTCGTGGCGCTCCTCTTCCCGGCGGGCTTCGCCGGCTGGGCGGTCGGTCACTACACCTCGCTCGGGGGGAAGCCGTCCGCGACTGTCGTGCACACGATCACCGCCGGCTCGACGTCGGCCGCGACGACGACCTCTGCCGGCACGACGACCTCGGCGGCGACGACGACGTCGGGCGGGACGACCACGTCCTCAGGCGGCGGTGGCGGCAACGCGGCCGCGGGAAAGGCGGTCTTCAACTCGAGCGGCTGCGCCTCGTGTCACACCTTCAAGCCCGCCGGAGCGACCGGCACCATCGGCCCCGATCTCGACAAGGCCCCCGCCTCCGATGCGAAGGCGGACAACAACATGGCGCTGGCGGCCTTCGTCCACCAGTCGATCGTCGACCCCGACGCCTACATCGCGAAGGGCCCCTACGCGAAGGGGATCATGCCGACGTCGTTCGGCAGCTCCCTCTCGTCCTCGCAGCTGAACAACCTCGTCGCGTTCATCGTCTCCGGCTCGAGCTCGTCGTAGCGCCTCCCGAGGGCGTTGCATGGAATCGTGCCACGATGGGTAACCCCGAGGCATGCCATGGACAGTGATGAACTCGGCTTGTCGAGAGGCGGAACGACTTCGGCAGGAAGAGCCTGAGCACTTCGACGCGATCGTCACGGAAGCGGTCGTGGCGCAGCCCGAGCTGGAGGCGAGAGACCCGCTCCAGGTCGTGACGCTGTACGTCTACGACCAGCGCGTGCGTACCTGAGCCGCCGGCTCAGGTAATTCGTGTCGGCTAAGAGCTACTAGGCGCGCGTCCCGCTGAGGACGTCGACCACGCGTTCCTCGGCGCCGTCGGCGTAGCCGGGACCGAGCCTGTCCTCGAGGATCTTCCGCAGCTCGCCCGTCTCCGCGAGCTCCTGCGTGATGTCGGCGCCGCCGACGAGCTCGCCCTTGACGAACACCTGCGGGATCGTCGGCCAGCTCGAAAGCTCCGACAGCTCCTGCCGGATCGACGGGTCGGGGAGGACGTCGACTGCCGTCACCGGCGCACCCGCCTCCCGCAGCGCGCGTAGCGCGCGATCGGAGTTGCCGCACATCACGAACTGCGGCGTGCCCTTCATGAACAGCACGACCGGCTCGTTCTCGATCACGCCCTTGATGCGGTCGGAAACCTCGCTCATCCAGTCCCCCTTGTCTTGATCCGTAGCTCGTGGATGGTGCCGTCGCGCAGCGGCTCTGCGAGCGCGTCGTTGACGAGCCGGTGCTGCTCGAGCAGCGGCAGCCCGTCGAAGCGCGGGCTCTGCACGGTCACCTGGAAATGGTCGCCGCCGCCGGTGCGGTCCTCGACGCGCAGCTCCGGTGCGTCCGGGAACGCGTCGCGAAGAAGCGATTCGAGGTGGTCGACGGCCATGAGCGGAGCGTAGCCCGCGGGTCAGCGCCTATGGGCGAGGAACTCGAGCAGGTCGGAGCGGGTCAGCACGCCGACCGGCTTTCCCTCCTGCGCGACGACGACGGCGTTCGTGCCGCCGCTCAGCGTCGCGAAGACCTCGTCCAGCGTCGCCGATGCCTCGACCGCGGCGAGCGGCGGCTGCATCGCCGAGGCGACGTCCTCGTGCACCGCGTCCGGGTTGCCGAAGACGCGCTCGAGCAGCGCGCGGTCCTGCAGCGAGCCGATCACGTCCGCGAGCGACTCGCACTGCGCCGTCGCGCACGACGGGAAGCTGCGAGATCCCGTAGCGCTGCATCGTGTCGATGCCCTCGCCGACCTTCGCATGCGCCGCGATCGTGACGAGCTCCGGCACCTCGCCGCCGTGCTTGGCGCGCAGCAGCTCGTCCACCGTCGGCAGCGGCGCCTGCCGGTCGACGAAGCCGTGCTCGAGCATCCAGTTGTCGTCGTAGAACTTCGACATGTAGGAGCGGCCGGAGTCCGGGATGATCGCGAGCACGTCGGTGCCGGCCGGCAGCCGCTCCGCGACGCGGATCGCCGCCCACACCGTCGAGCCGGTCGAGCCGCCCGCGAGGATGCCCTCCTCCTCGGCGAGCCGCCGCGCCGTCAGGAACGAGTCGCGGTCGGAGACCCGGATCCACTCGTCGACGACCTTGAGGTCGATCGTGTCGGGCCACGTGTCCTTGCCGATCCCCTCCACGAGGTACGGGTGGAGCTCGGAGTCGTCGTGCGCGGTGTAGATCGAGCCCTCGGGGTCGACGCCGACGATCTTCACCTCCGGCTTGCGCTCGTGGAACCAGCGGCCGACGCCCGAGATCGTCCCGCCGGTGCCGACGGAGATGACGATCGCCTCGATCTCGCCGCCGGTCTGCTCCCAGATCTCGGGCGCCGTGACGTCGTAGTGCGCCTGCGGGTTCGCCATGTTCGAGTACTGGTCGGGCTTGAAGCCGCCGGGAATCTCCTCGGCGAGGCGCGACGAGACGGAGTAGTAGGACTCCGGCGAGTCGTGGTCGACGGCCGTCGGCGTGATCACGACCTCGGCGCCGTACGCGCGCAGCATCGAGATCTTCTCCTGGCTCATCTTGTCCGGCATGACGAAGACGCAGCGGTAGCCCTTGCCCGCGGCGGCGATCGCGAGGCCGACGCCGGTGTTGCCCGAGGTCGGCTCGACGATCGTCCCGCCGGGCTTGAGCCTCCCGTCGCGCTCGGCCTGCTCGATCATCGCGAGGCCGATCCGGTCCTTGACCGAGCCGCCGGGGTTCAGGTATTCGAGCTTGGCGAGGATCCTCGCGTGGCCCGGCGGCGAGAGCCTGTCGAGCCGGACGATCGGCGTGCCGCCGACGAGGTCGAGGACGGTCGGATACTCGCGCGGCATCGGGGGAAGGCTATGCCACCACCGGCTGTGCCTCGGTCGGGATCTCGTTTTTCACGAGGGTCAGCGCTGCGATGACGCCGGCGGCGGAGATGCCGGCGATGACCCAGAACGCGAGCGCATAGCCGCCGGTCAGCGCAGCCGCCTTCGAATCACCGGTCTGGAGGAGGTGGGTCGCGTGGGATACGGCCACACTCGACGCGATCGCGACACCGATAGCGCCACCGACCTGCTGCGCCGTATTGAGCAAGCCGGAGGCGAGCCCGGCCTCGCGTGGCCCGACGCCGGCGAGTGCGGCGATCGACACGGGGATGAACGCGAAGGAGAGGCCGAAGCCGAACATGACGTACCCGCCGAGCAGGTTGTGCACGTACGTCCCGTCCACGGGTATCTGCGCGTACCAGATCAGGGCGCCGGTATTGAGCGCGAGCCCGGCGACCATTACCGGCTTGGGGCCGATCCTCGTAGAGAGGTACTGCGCGAGCCCGGCGACGAGCACCACCGTCCCCGCCGTCGCGAGGAACGTGATCCCGGTCTTCAGGGCCGAGTAGTGCAGGACGTTCTGCACGTAGAGCGTGAGGAGGAAGAAGTCGGCGAAGATCGAGGCACCGAGCAGCGCGCCGACGACGTTCGCGCCGGCGAGCGTTCGGATGCGGAAGATCGAGAGAGGCATGAGCGGGTTCGCCGCGCGGCTCTCCCACAGCACGAAGAAGGCAATGAGCGCCGCCGCCGCGATCAGCAACCCGATCGTCGTCGCGTCGCCCCAGCCGTCTACCGGCGCCTTCGAGATCCCGTAGACGAGCAAGGTGAGCCCGCCCGTCACCGACGCTGCTCCGATCGTGTCGAAGTTCCGGCCGACGTCCGGCGCCCGACTCTCTCGGACGATGCCCGGCGCGAGGGCGAGCACGAGCACGCCCACCGGGACGTTGACGAAGAAGATCCACTCCCAGCCGAGGTACTTCGTGAGGATCCCGCCGAACAGGACACCGGCCGCAGCGCCGCTGCCGCCCATCGCGCCCCAGATGCCGAGCGCCTTGTTCCGTTCGGGGCCCTCGGCAAAGGTCGTCGTGATGATCGAGAGCGTCGACGGCGACACGATCGCCGCGCCGAACCCCTGCACGGCGCGCGCCGCGATGAGCACGCCGGTCGAGCCCGAAAGGCCGCAGACGAGGGAGGCGATCGAGAAGATCAGCACGCCGACGAGGAACATCCGCTTGCGGCCGAGGATGTCCCCCGCGCGCCCGCCCAGCAGCAGGAAGCCGCCGAAGGTGATCGCGTAGGCGGTGATCACCCACTGCAAGCCGGTCGCCGAGAAGTGGAGACTTTCGCCGATCGACGGCAGCGCGACGTTGACGATCGACACGTCGAGCACGGTCATGAAGAAGGCGACGCAGACGATCGCGAGCGCTTGCCAACGTTTCGGATCGGGTGCAGCGGTCGCGGTTGCAGCGGTCATCGAGTACTCCTCCCCTGGGTACGGCCATCGTAAGGAGACGAACGGCCGACCCCCCGATCGACTTCCGCAACGTCAGTGGCGGAAATGCCGGCGGCCGGTGAAGACCATGGCGGCGCCGGCCTGCGCGACGGCGGCGATCACCTCGTCGTCGCGGCGCGAGCCGCCCGGCTGGACGATCGCCGTCACCCCGGCGTCGAGAGCGATCTGCGGGCCGTCGGCGAAGGGGAAGTACGCGTCGGACGCGAGCGCGGAGCCGCGTCACGTCGTGGCCGAGCTCCGCCGCCTTCTCGACCGCGATCCGCACCGCGTCGACGCGGCTCATCTGGCCGGCGCCGATCCCGATCGTCTGCAGGTCCTTGGCGAGCACGATCGCGTTCGACGCGACGTGCTTGCACACGCGCCACGCGAAGACGAGGTCGCCCCACTGCGGCTCGCTCACCTCCCCGGTCGACGACCTCCCAGCCGTCCCGGTCCGTCGATCTCGGCGTCGGAGTCCTGCACGAGCATCCCCCCGATGACGCGCTTGTAGCTGCGCTCGCCCGGCTCGCCGGCGCGCCGCTCTCCGTCGAGGAGGATGCGCGTGTTCTTCTTCCGTCGCAGCGCGTCGAGCGCCTCCTCGGTGTAGCCCGGCGCGAACAGCACCTCGACGAACTGCTCCGCGAGCTTCTCGCCGAGCGGCGCCTCGACCTCGCGGTTGAGGACGACGACGCCGCCGTAGGCGGAGGTCGGGTCGGAGGCGAGCGCCTTGTCGTACGCCTCCTCGACCGTCGCGCCGAGGGCGGCGCCGCACGGGTTCGCGTGCTTGACGATGACGCACGCCGGCAGCTCGAACTCGCGCGCGAGCGAGCGGGCGCCCGAGAAGTCGTTGAGGTTGTTGAAGGAGAGCTCCTTGCCGTGCAGCTGCTCGACGCGCGAGAGGAGATGCCGCCGCGCCCCGCGCTCGGCGTAGTAGGCGGCGCGCTGGTGGGGGTTCTCGCCGTAGGCGAGGTCCTGCACCTTCTCGAGCGAGATGACGATCGAGTCGGGGAACTCCTCGCGCCCGTTGAACCACGTCGTGATCGCCGCCTCGTATGCGGCGGTGTGGGCGAACGCCTCGGCGGCGAGTTGGCGCCGCGTCTCGAGCGAGAGCTCGCCGCTCGTGCGCAGCTCCTCGAGCACCTGGTGGTACTGCGCGGGCCGGCAGACCGGAGCGCAGTGGGCGAAGTTCTTCGCCGCGCCGCGCAGCAGCGACGGGCCGCCGATGTCGATCATCTCGACCGCCTCGGCCTCGGTCACTCCCATGCGCCCCGCGACCTCCTCGAACGGGTACAGGTTGACGCAGACGAGGTCGAAGGGCTCGATCGCGTGCTCCTCGAGCGTCGCGAGATCGTTCTCCACGTCGCGGCGGGCGAGGATGCCCGCGTGCACGCGTGGGTGGAGCGTCTTGACGCGCCCGCCGAGCATCTCCGGCGACTCGGTGACCGCCTCGACGTGCTCCACCGGCAGGCCGATCGCCTCGAGCGCCGCCGCGGTGTTCCCGCTCGCCACGAGCCTCCAGCCGAGCCCGACGAGGCCGCGCGCGAACGTGTCCAGGCCGGACTTGTCCCAGGTCGAGATCAGCGCGCGCACAGTTCCCTCACCACCTCCGGCAGGAGCCGGTGCTCGACCGCCTGGACGCGGTGTCGGAGCGTCTCGACCGTGTCGTCGGCGTGGACCGGCACCCGCTCGACTGCGATCACGGGGCCCGTGTCGATGCCCTCGTCGACGTAGTGGACGGTCGCTGCGGTCTCGTCCACGCCGGCCGCGAGTACGTCTTCGATCGGGTGGGCGCCCGGGAAGTCCGGCAGCGGCGCCGAGTGGGTGTTCACGATCCGGCCGCCGTAGTAGTCGAAGAACGGCTTGCGGAAGAGCTGCATGTAGCCGGCGCAGACGACCAGCTCGACGCCCTGTGACTGCAGCCACTCCGCAAGCGCGACGTCACGCTCCTCGCGGGTCGCGTAGTCGGCCGCGTCGAAGACTGCCGTCGGGATTCCCGCCGCTTCCGATCGCTCGAGTGCCCGCACGCCCGGCCTGTTGGACGCGACCGCGACGATCGGCAGCCCGGCGTCGAGCAGCGCCTGGAGGTTCGTCCCCTCGCCGCTGACGAGCACGCCGATCACGCGATCCGCCCGATCACATGCTCTCCCGGCTCGGCGTTCCGCACGACGGCGCACCAGCCGATGCCGAGGTTGAAGACGCGCCGCAGCTCATCCTCTTCCACGTGGCGGCCGAGCCAGCGGAAGACGAGCGGTCGCTCCCACGCGTCCCAGTCGATCTCCGCCTGCCGGCCGGGTGGAAGCACGCGCTCGAGGTTGCCGGCGATGCCGCCGCCCGTTACGTGGGCGAACGCGAGCGCCCGGCCTCGCAGCCTGCGGGCGACGTCCAGGTAGAGCCTGGTCGGCGCGAGCAGGTCGTCTCCGTCGTAGTCCTCCTCGGAGAGGACGCGCCGGACGAGCGTGAAGCCGTTCGCGTGCACTCCGGCGGAGGGGAATCCGAGCACGACGTCGCCCGCCTCGATCGCCGAGCCGTCGATGAGCCGGTCGCGGTCGACGACGCCGACGCAGGTTGCCGCGAAGTCGAGCTCGCCCTCGCGGTAGACATCGGGCATCTCGGCCGTCTCGCCGCCGATGAGCGCGACGCCCGCGGCGCGGCAGACCTCTGCTGCGCCCTCCACCAGCTCCGCGACCTCTGCGAGCTCGATGCGGGCCGAGGCGATGTAGTCGAGCAGCACGAGGGGGTCGGCGCCGCAGGTGATGACGTCGTTGATGCAGTGAGCCGCCATGTCGGAGCCGCAGTTGCGGAGCAGGCCGCGGGGGCGGGCGACCATCGGCTTCGTGCCGATCGAGTCGGTGGACGCGGCGAGGAGGCGCCGGTCGTCGAGCGGGTGGAGCGCTGCGAACTGCCCGAAGCCCGTCGCGCCGGTCGACTCGACGGCGTCCCGGAGCCGCTCGACCACCGCGCCGGCCGTCGCGAGCGAGACGCCGGCGGCGGCGTACGTAGGCCCTTCCTCACTCACGGACCGAGTGTAAGGCGGCCGCCCGATGTCAGTTCCAGTCAGGCTCCGCGCCAGACACGGCCGGGACCTGGTTCCGGCCGTGTCCCGAAGAGACGTGGCGCCTTCAGGGGGTTCGGACGCAGCGACGCCTGTTGCCGGCGACTCGGTCTGTCCCTTACAGCCACGTCCGGAACCTGGTTCCGGACGTGGCTCTTCTAGACGAAGAGCTCGCCGAAGAGCTCCGGCCGGCCCTGAGGGCCGCCGCGGACGAAGCGGACGACGGTCTCGCCGACCTCGACGTCGCTCCCGTCTCGCTCGAGGTCGAGGATCGCCGCGAGCGCCTTCGCCTTCCCGGTCGGGTCGTCGGCCTTCAGGTGCAGCTCCGACAGCTGCAGCTCGTTCCCCTGCGCGAGGAGGTCCTCGATCCACTCGCGAGGCGGATGGAGCTCCAGCCGGTAGCCGGCGTTCGTCGAGACGAAGGTGCGCCGGCCCCCGTGCTCCTGCACCCGCAGGTCGTTCCGCTCGGCGCGCGCGAGCGCCGTGTCGAACTCGTCCTCGTCGAGCACGAGCCCGAGATGGTCGACACGCGGCGTCGGCCACTGGCCGGGCTGGACGACGACGTTGACGGCGCCCTTCTCGAGCTCGGTCAGCCGGAGCTTGAACCCGATCGCGTCGAGCTCCGTCCACGAGACGCCCGGCTCATAGGAGGTGAGGTCCTCGCCGATCCGCCCATGGCGCGCGACGAGGTCGAACGCGAGCTTCCCGACGTAGCGGGCCTCGACCTCGCGAACGCGGCTCGTGACGAGGTGGTAGTGGAACAGCTGCACCGTCTTACGCGCGCGCCGGTTCGAACCTGAGCTTCGCGGCCTCCGTGGGCACCTCGGTCGGGTACTCGCCGGTGAGACAGGCGCGGCAGAGCGCCGATGCCGGCCGCCGCGTCGCCTCGACGAGCCCGTCGTGGGAGAGGTAGGCGAGCGAGGTCGCGCCGACGTGCTCACGCACCTCCTCGACGCTGCGGGTCGAGGCGATCATCTCCGACGGGTCGGCGAGGTCGATTCCGTAGAAGCACTGCCCGATCACCGGCGGCGACGAGATGCGGAGGTGCACCTCGGCCGCCCCCGCGTCGAACAGCATCCGCACGATCTCGCGCGTCGTGTTGCCGCGGACGATCGAGTCGTCCACCGCCACGACCCGCTTGCCGGCGACCTCCGCGACGGGGTGGTACTTGAGCTTGACGCCCTGCCGTCTCAGCTCCTGGTCGGGCTGGATGAAGGTGCGCTGCACGTAGCGGTTCTTGATCAGCCCCTCGCTGAACGGCAGCCCGGACGCGCGCGCGAAGCCGATCGCGGCGGGCGTGCCCGAGTCGGGGATCGGCAGGACGAGATCCGCCTCGACCGGCGCCTCCTGCGCGAGCCGCTCGCCCATCCGCACCCGCGCGTTGTGCACTTCGATCCCCTCGAGGCGGCTGTCCGGGCGGGCCAGGTAGAAGAACTCCCAGATGCAGAGGGCGCCGCGCTCGGCCGGCTCGAGCGCCTGCGTCGCGTGCAACCCGTCGCCGTCGGCCACCACGAGCTCGCCCGGCGCGACCTCGCGCACGAACTCGGCGCCCACGAGGTCGAGCGAGCAGGTCTCCGAGGCGATAACCCAATCCTCCTGCAGCTTCCCGATCACGAGCGGCCGGAAGCCGTGGGGGTCGCGGAACCCGATCAGCCGTCCCTCCGAGAGCGCGACGATCGAGTACGCGCCTTCGAGCCGGCGCATCGCGCTGGCGACGGCCTCGTCGAGCGGCGCCGTGTCGTTGGCGATCAGCGCGGCGACGAGCTCGCTGTCGGACGTCGTCCCGAGCGGGACGCCCGCCTCGCGCAGCTCCTCCCGCAGCCGGGTGACGTTGACGAGGTTGCCGTTGTGGCCGAGCGCGACGGTGCGGGCACGTCCGTGCTGGACGAGCGGCTGGGCGTTCGCCCACTGCGACGAGCCGGTCGTCGAGTAGCGGTTGTGGCCGATCGCGACCTGGCCGCGCAGGCCGCCGAGCTTTTGCTCGTCGAAGACTTGGGAGACGAGCCCGAGGTCGCGCAACGCCGTCAGGCGGCCCTGTTCGGAGACCGCGATGCCGGCCGACTCCTGCCCACGGTGCTGGAGCGCGAAGAGGCCGAAATATGCGAGCCGCGCGACGTCGCGGTCGGGGGCGTAGACGCCGAAGACGCCGCACATGGCAGCGCACCTCCCCGATCTGCACGAACCCACGCGTGCCGAGCCGCCGCACGCGTCCCGGGCTGCAGGCGAGGATGGCCGCGCCGCGCCGCGCGTCGTAGTCGGCCGGGATCTCCACGTCCGCCTCGAGCCCGCCGCTCCAGGCCGCCGCCTCGGCGAGCGCGGCTTCGATGCCGCTGCCGCCGACGTCGTGGCAAAGGCTCAGGTGTGGCGCCGCCTTCCAGAGGAAGCGGATCAGCGCCGTCTCGGCTGCCAGCGAGCCGTCGGGCGACGTGGCGAGGAGCACGACGTCGCCGCTCCGCCACCGGCCCGGCACCTTCCGCACGTCCGGCACGAGCCCGACGCAGCCGACGACCGGCGTGGGCGGGATCGAGGCGCCGTCCGCGTCGTTGTAGAGCGAGACGTTGCCCGAGACGACCGGGATGCCGAGCGCCTCCGCCGCCAGCGCGATCCCCTCGATCGCCTGCGCGAGCTCGTGCGCGATCGCCGGCTTCTCGGGATTGCCGAAGTTGAGGCAGTCGGTGAGCCCGATCGGCTCGCCGCCGGCGCACGCGACGTTGCGGGCGGCGCCGAGCGTCGCCTGGACGCCGGCGCGGAAGCCATCGGTCTCGCCGAGCGCAGGCCCCTGCAGCGCGACCGCGAGACCACGCAGCGAGGGCCGCAGCCGCAGGACGGCCGCGTCGAGGCCCGGGCGGCGGACCGTGCGCGAGCCGACGAGGTGGTCGTACTGCTCGATCACCTCGCGCACGTCGAACGCCGGCTGTGCGGGCCGCCGCACCGGCCGCGGCTCGGCCTGCTGCTCGACCTCGTAGCGCGGGCACTCGTCCGTGAGCAGCGCGGCCGGGATCTCGCCTACGACCTCGTCGTCGTGGAACGCCCGCAGCAGGCCGGA
Source organism: uncultured Actinomycetes bacterium (assembly GCA_963825805.1). Lineage (GTDB taxonomy): Bacteria > Actinomycetota > Thermoleophilia > Gaiellales > Gaiellaceae > Palsa-739. The sequence continues at coordinate 34,251 of CAWGVE010000033.1, forward strand.
GTCGGTGACCTCCCCGACCGCCGTGCACGGCAGCTCCCAGCGCGCGCAAACGCCGCGCACTGCCTCCAGCATCTCCGGCCGCACGACCGCCACCATCCGCTCCTGGGACTCGGAGATCATGATCTCCCACGGCTCCATGCCCTCCTCCCGCAGAGGGACACGGTCGAGGTGGACGTCGATTCCCGCTCCCGCAGACGCCATCTCGGACAGCGACGACGCGAGGCCGGCCGCGCCGCAGTCCTGCAGCGACTCGACGAGGCCCGACTCGACGAGCTCGAGCGAGACCTCGATCAGCTTCTTGCCGGTGAACGGGTCGCCGACCTGCACCGAGGGGCGCTTGTCGGCGTCGTCCTCGCTCAGCTCGGCGCTCGCGAGCACCGACGCGCCGCCGATGCCGTCGCGGCCGGTCGTCGCGCCGTAGAGCACGACGAGCCGTCCCGGCCCGCTCGCCTTCGCCGAGTGCAAGCCGGCCGGCGTCCAGCAGACCGACGCACATCGCGTTCACGAGGCAGTTGGAGGCGTACGCGGGATCGAAGACCGTCTGGCCGCCGACCGTAGGGACGCCAACGGCGTTCCCGTAATGCGAGATTCCCGCGACGGCCCGCTGGAAGTCAAAGCCCGGCGCGCCGAACCAGAGCCCGTCGAGCAGCGCGACCGGTCGCGCGCCCATCGCGATCACGTCCCGCAGGATCCCGCCGATGCCCGTAGCCGCGCCCTGGAACGGCTCGACCGCCGACGGGTGGTTGTGCGACTCGACCTTGAACGCAACGGCCGTCCCATCGCCGAGGTCGAGGACGCCGGCGTTCTCGCCCGGCCCCTGCAGGACGCGCTCGCCCGCCGAGGGCAGCCGCTTCAGGAGCGGCGCCGAATGCTTGTAGCCGCAGTGCTCGGACCAGAGGAGGGAGAAGACCGCGAGCTCGAAATGGTTCGGATCGCGGCCGAGGAGTTCGCGGATACGGTCCGCTTCCCAGTCGGTCAGACCGAGGGCGCGGTGGAGGGGCTGTTGGGCGGCCAGCTCCGTCAGGTGATTCAGTGTAACCGGGGCCGCGGCGGAATCTCACAGGACCCGGGCGCGTTCCGTTTCACTATGTGGATGCGCCGGCCGATCGTCCTCCTCACCGTGCTCGCGCTCATCTGGGGCGCGTCGTTCATGCTGATCAAGATCGCCGACCGCGAGCTCACGCCGGCGACGTTGATCCTCGGCCGCCTCGCCTCTGCCACCCTGCTGCTGGCCGCGATCGCGGTCGTGCGCCTCGGGCCGCGCGAGACGCTGAACCAGATCCGCGGTGCGTGGCGCTGGCTCGTCCTCGTGGGCGTCGTGAACACGCTGATCCCGTTCTGGCTCCTGTCCTGGGGCGAGACGCGCATCGACTCCGGGCTCGCCTCGATCATCCAGGGAGCCGTGCCGATCTTCAACGCGCTGCTCGCCTTCGCCTTCTTCCGGGAGTCGCGCGTCTCGGGCCTCCGCCTGGTCGGCCTCGTGATCGGCTTCGTCGGAGTGGCGCTACTCGTCGGCGAGCAACCGCACGGCAAGCTGCTGGCCGCCCTTGCGGTCGTCGCCATGGCGCTGTGCTACGCGATCGGGACGCTGATCGCGGGCCGCCACCTTCGCGGCACGCCGCCGCTCGTCGTGGCGCTCGCCTCGACCACCGTCTCGACCCTCGCCGTGCTGCCCGTGGGCGTGATCCAGGCGCCGTCGGGCATGTGGCACGGGGAGACGATCATGGCGATCCTCGTCCTCGGGCTCGTCGGCACCGCGATCGCGTACCTGCTCTTCTTCGCGCTGATCCAGCGGGCCGGTCCGAACTACGCGACGCTCGTGACGTATCTCGTGCCGCCGATCGCGCTCGCCTACGGCGCGATCTTCCTGGGCGAGCGCTTCGGGCCGACCGCGTTCGCGTCCCTCGCGCTCATCCTCGTCGGCGTCGCGCTCGCGACGGGCGGGGTGACCAGGCTCCTCGCCGGCGCCGTGGCCCGCCGGGCAAAGCCCGGCGAGCCCGCGCCCGATCCCCTCTAGCCGCGTGTCGGTCGAGTTGAGGCGCGCGGAGCCGCCCGACGTTGACTTCCTCCTCGAGGTGCTCGCGGACGACGACGTCCGGCAGTTCCTCGGCCCCCGCACCGCCGCCACGCGCGACGACGTGCTCGCCGAGATCGAGAGCTCGCTCGCGAAGCCGGTGTGCTTCGGCCGCTTCGTGATCGAGGTGGACGGGGAGCCGGCCGGGATGCTCGGGTTCCACGTCGTGAACGAACGGAGCCGGATCGCGCGGCTCGAGCGGCTCGCGATCCACCCGGGCTTCCGGGGCCGCAGGCTTTCGGACGAGGCGGCGCGGCTCTTCCAGCGGCTCCTGATCGAGGAGCTCGGCTACCACCGGCTCGAGCTCGAGATCTACGCCTTCAACGAGCGCGCCTGCGCCCACGCCGAGCGGGCCGGCTTCGTCCGCGAGGGCCGCAAGCGGCAGGCGTACCGCAAGGACGGCGAGTGGGTCGACACCGTCCTCTACGCGCTGATCCCGGAGGACCTCGACTAGGCGGGGCGAATCCCTCGACGTGCCTGTCGAGGAACACTGGCAGGACGCGCCCGAGGACCACGACTTTCCCGCGGCCGCCGACTACCTGAGCCTGCTGGCGCCCGCGAACGCGGTTGCGACGGTCGTCGACGCCCTCCGCGCCGCGGAGACCGTGCACCGGAAGGCGAAGGACCTGCTGCGCGCGAGCCGGCTGGGGCTGCTGCCGCCCGACAACGTCCACGTCAGGAAGGACCTCGAGAAGGTCGCCCAGGGCAAGCGCCTGTCGCCGGTGCTGCTCGTGCGCGGCCGCGCGGACAAGGGCGTCCCGCTCACGGTCGCGGACGGCTACCACCGGATCTGTGCCAGCCACCACCTCGACGAGAACGCCGACGTGCCCTGCCGCGTCGTCGCCTGGTCGTGAGCAATCCGGCGCCAACCCGGCGGGCGGTGCTCGCGCTCGAGTTCCCCGGCCTGCTCGAGTTCGACGATCCCGCGCAGGAGTGGCGGCGCCTCTTCTCCGAGCTGTTCGGCACCTTCCTGCTCGTGCTCGTCGGGGCCGGAGCCGGCGTCGTGAACGCTCTCAGCGGCGGCGCCGTCAGCCGTGCGACGGCGGTCGCGGCGCCGGGGCTGATGGTGACGGCGATCATCCTCTTCATGGGCGCGGTGTCGGGCGCCCATCTCAACCCCGCCGTCACACTCGCCTTCAGCCTGCGCGGCGACTTCCCGTGGCGCCGCGTCCCCGGTTACCTGATCGTGCAGTTCACCGGCGCGATCCTCGCCTGCCTCTTTCTCTGGGGCGCGTACGGGAAGGTCGGGATGCTCGGCGCTACCGAGCCGGGCGCGGGAATCGCGGACTGGCAGGTTCTGGTCACGGAAGGCGTGCTGACGGTCGGCCTGGTCAGCGTCATCCTCGGCACCGCCTCGCAGGCGCAGAACGTCGGCGCGCTCTCGGCGGTCGCGGTCGGCGGCTACATCGCGCTCGCCGGCTTCTGGGCGAGCCCGCTCAGCGGAGCGTCGATGAATCCCGCGCGCTCGTTCGCCCCGGACCTCGTGCTCGGCAACTTCGACCATCTCTGGCCGTACCTCGTCGGGCCGCCGCTGGGAGGCGCCGTCGCGGTCGCCTTCGCCTGGGTCCTGCGCGGCCGCGGGGGCGATCCCGGCGGGCTCGCCGCGGCCCGCGGCCGCCTCGACGAGCCGCCGACCGCGGCCGGGTCCCTGCGCCGCTAGGTCGCGAGTGGATCAGAATCCCGGTATGACCCTGCTGGTACGCATCGCCGACCGCGACGGCGAGCACGAGTTGCCGGTGCCTCCGGAGCAGACCGACCACGAGGAGCTGACGCGCTTCCTCGACCGCCACGGGCCGTACGCGCAGCCCTGGATTCGGCTGGGCTCCGGGGAGTATGTTCGCTACGACCACATCGTCTCGATCCGAATCGACGGCTAGCGGACGGAAGATCGCGGCGCTGCCGCCCGTCGGGTGAGACGAAGGGGCAGCGGACGAAGGGAGCACGATGAACGACTTGAGGACACGGGCACAGCTCGTCGCCTCCGATCACGCGGGCGCGATCGGCACCGTCGTCGCGCGCGCCGAGGTTGCCGACGCGGCAGCCGGGACCGAGTTTCCCGCCACCCTCCTCCTCGATCTCGACCGGGTCGAGACGGCGGAGGGCGGCGAGGTCACGGCCCATGCGAGCCTCGCGGTCGACTGGGACCGGGAGACGCTCGAGCGGGTGCTGGCGTCGACCGACGACGACGAGATCGGGCTCTGGTTCGACGAGCGCGAGCTCGCACAGGCGTTCGACGACGCCGAAGTAGAGGGTCACGGGCTCCGCCAGCGGGCGGCGGTGATCGCGGTGGCGGTCACGGCGGCCGGCGCGAGCGCGACGCCTGCGCTCGCGAGCCTGGTGCCCGGCAACGAGGGCGGTGGCGGCGGCACTCCGGCCGCTGCAGCGGTCGCTCCTGCCGCTCCTGCCGGAGCCGAGAGAGGGCTGCAGCAGGACCAGCAGGTGGCCGCGACGACGGCTCAAGCAGGTAGGGGAACCGCCGGCTTCAATGTGGATCCCTCTGCGAGCGGTCAAGGGCCGGTCGTGCAGCCTGCCGGCGCCGAGCGGGCGCTCCTGCAGGACGAGCAGGCGGCTGTGACGAAGGCTCAGCCCACGGGCACGGCCGTGACGTCGACCGGCGACACAGCGCTGTCGTCGGGCGAGCTCGCGGCGGCCGTCGCGGGCGGAGCGCTTCTCATCGCGGCTGCCGGATTCGGCGCAGCCCGCAGGCGCACGCCGCCGGCACAACCCGCCTGAGCCTCATCTGAACCATGCGGAGCGCTTCCTCCTGGGCGCTCCGCATGAGTTCTCAAGCCGCGGCGGGGATGCGGTCGTCCGCGACGGGAAGCTCGAAGGCAAACGTGCTGCCGTACCGGGGCGCCGACTCCACCCAGATCCGCCCCTGCATCGAAGAGACGAGCTGGCGGCAGATGTACAGGCCGAGCCCGCTGCCCCCGACGCCGTACCGGTGGTCGGGATCGAGCCGGTAGAACTTCTCGAAGACGTGCTCCTGCTCGGCGCGGGGAATCCCCGGGCCGCGGTCCCGGACCGAGAAACGGACGCTGCCCTTCTCGCGCTGTACCTCCACGTCGACCCGGCTGCCCGCGGGCGAGTACTTGACCGCGTTGTCGATCAGGTTGGCGAGAACCTGGTGGGTGCGCGCCTCGTCACCGAGCACCTGCGGCAGGTCGTCCGGGGTCGAGATGCGGAGCATCGCCTTCGTCGCGGCACGGTGGCGGGCTTCGTCCACCGCCGCCCGCGCCACGGCCGCAGCGTCGAACGGCTCGTGCCCGACGGGCAGGGAGCCGGCGTCGAGCTGCCCGGCCAGGAGGATGTCCTCGACGAGGCTCGCGAGCCGCTTCGACTGCGCGGCGATCATGGCCAGCAGCCTCTCCCGTGTCTCGCCGGGAAGCTCCTGTCCGCGCCGCGTGAGGGTGAGCGCCGCTCCGTGCAGGGCCGCGAGCGGCGTTCGGAGCTCGTGCGAGACCGTTGCCACGAATTCCGCCCGGATCGCCTCGAGCCGCTGCTCGCTCGTGGCGTCGCGGAAGGCGTAGACGGTGCCGTCGCTGAATTCGACGCCGGCGATCGAGAGCCACAGCTGCCGGCCGCCGATCTCGAACGGGATCGTCTCGGGCCGCGATCTCTCGTCGCGCTCGCCCGTGGGGATCCGGCCGGCGATCGAGCGCCAGGCAGGTAGCGCCGTCTCCACGGTTCGGCCGCACACCTGGTCAGCCGAGAGGCCGGTGACGGTCTCGGCGGCCGCGTTCCAGAGACGCACGATGCCGCCGGAGTCGACGAGGAAGACGCCCTCGCCGAGATGGGACAGCACTTGCGCCGCCCGCTCGCGCTCGCGCTTCGCGAACCGGGAGCGCCCGAGCAGCGGTGCGAGTGCGTAGGCGGTCAGGGCGACCGCGGCGAGGGCGCCGAGGCCGGCCAGGAGCCACCGCCACCGCGTCGCGGCGGCGCCGCCGAGGATCTCGGAGGCAGGAGCGAGCACGACGAGCCTCGTCGCCGGCGCCTCCCGCGTCAGCACGTTCGAGACGGCGACGTAGCGCTCGCCGCCGGCGACAACCTGCATCGGCCTGTCGAGCGGGATCCCGGCCCCGAGGGATGCGCGTTGCCCCGACGGCAGCAGGAGCGATCGCCCGTGTGCGAACGCGAGTCGGCGGTGTCGCGGGAGCGGCGAGGCGTGCTCGAGCCGTGCGAGCAGCCGCCGGTCGAACGGCACGCTCACGGTCACGGTTCCAACCCGGCGCCCGCCGACGACGATGCGGACAGTCCGGCTCGGGACAACGTCGCTCCGGGCCGCCCGGCCGAGGACGAACCGCACGTTTGGCCCCGACAACCTCGCGAGCCGGCGCCTGTCGCGGCGCTCGAAGGCGCGCTGCACGCGGTGCGAGGATGCGAGCCGGCGAGCCTGGTCGGCGGCCCCGGCGAGGGCGAGCCGGTAGTCGCCCGACGCCTCCCGCATTGCTTCCTGCATCGCCGCCTCCGCCTGCGACCGAGCGCGTGCCGACTCCCAGCCGGCGACGGCCCAGGCCCCGGCGGCGAGCGGCAGGACAAGCAGGACGAGCGCCGCCGCCACGACGAGCCGCCTGCCTGCGAGCCGCCTGCTCAACGGTGCGGCGACCCCTTCTCGTTGTTCTGCCCGGGCGGCGCGCCCGCGTGGCCGTGGGGCGGGGGCGGCTGGACCGGGGCGGGCCGGCGGCGCCGGCGGCGCCGGCTTCGGCGGTTTCGCCGGCTTCGGCGGCTTGGGCGGGTTCGGCGGCGGCGCCGGCCGCGCTGGCTTCGCTGGCTTCGCTGGCTGCGCTGGCTTCGGTGGCTTCGCCGGCTTGGGCGGCTTGGGCGGCTTCGGCGGCTTGGGCGGGTTCGGCGGCGGCGCCGGCCGCGCTGGCTTCGCTGGCTTCGCCGGCGGCGCCGGCTTCGCTGGCTTCGGCGGCTCCGGCTTCGGGGTCGCCAGCAGGCTGGAGTGCGAATGCGCCGGCGGACCGTGACCGTGCCGAGTCAGGGCGACAGGCTGGGGCGGAGCCGGCGGGATCGCGGGCGCGGCCGGCGCGGCCGGCGGCGCGGGAGGCGTCGGAGCGGCCGGCTTCGGCTTTGGCTTCGGAGCAGGCTTGGGCGAGGACTTGGGGTGGACAAGAGCGGCGGCCGCAGCAGGCGGCCGCAAGGCCGTGTTCGTGGGGACGAAACGGACCGGCGCGGCAGGTGAAGCCACCGGCTGCGGGCGAGCGGCCGGCCTGGACACGTGCGGCGCGGGGAGGACGAGTGCCCCCACGTGCCCGCGACCCGCCGGCGCCGCTCCGGGCAGCAGCCGCTCGGCAGGAGGCCGTAGGACCACGAGGGAGACGAGAACGGACGCGACGACGGCCGCGAAAGCCGGCGCCAGTGGCCGGATCCGTGCGATTGTCCTCTGCATATACCTTCGCCTGCCGGTGGCAGACAGCCCTCCCTCAGAACGCTTAGTCCTCCATCGGCCGATCGAGGCCGGGGCTTGAGCGCGACGCCTCTCAGCGCCGACTAGGGCCGGGGCTGCTGTGTCGTCAGGAGAGCGTGGATCTGTTTCGTCAGGTCTGCGACCTGCTGGGTCAGTTCCTTGTCTTGCGAGGTGATGTCGGTGTTCGACTGAAGGAGTTCGAGGAGCTTGTCGGTCTCGCCTTTCGCCGCGCGCTCGAGTCGCGTATGGGATTTCTCGACGCGCTCCGAGTGGAGCTTGTCGCGGTCTGCCTGGCGGGTCTGGGCGAGCAGGATGAGCGGGGCGGCGTAGGCAGCCTGAAGCGAGAAGAGCAAGTTGAGAGCGATGAACGGGTAGACGTCCCAGGCGAAGCCGAGGTGGAGCTGGGTCGAGTTGAGCACCACCCAGACGACGACGGCGATGGTCTGCCCGACGATGTACTGGGGTGTGCCGAAGAAGCGCGCCGCCTTCTCGGCGATCTGCCCGAAGGCGTCGTTGCCGAAGGCGCCGTGAAGTTGCGCTCGCCGATGCTCGAGGTCGGCTGCCGCTTCGGCTGGATTCCCGGTCGACACCGTGGCCGTGTTGTTCTCGACCTCGGAGTTGGCTCCTCCCGCCGCCCGGCCAGTACGATCCGCAACCGTGGCGCGCTTCCTCCACACGATGGTGCGGATCACGGATCCGGAGAAGAGCCGCGCCTTCTACGAGGCGCTCGGCTTCGGCTTCGAGCGGGACATGGACATCGTCCGAGGCGGCGAGGTCGAGGCGACGAACTACTTCTTCGGCATCGGCGACCAGGAGTCGGTGCTCGAGCTCACGTTCAACCACGACGGCCGTACGTACGACCTCGGCACCGGTTACGGGCATATCGCGCTCTCGGTCGACGATCTCGACGAGTCGCTCGCAGCGCTCGCACAGCAGGGGATCGAGCCCGAGCGGGAGCCGTACCGCGTCCGCGAAGGCGGCTCGCGCATCTGTTTCGTGCAGGACCCGGACGGCTACCGCGTCGAGCTGATCGACCGCAGCGGCCGCTAGCCGACGAGCCCCGCGACGCCGTTGCGGAACAGCCCGACGGCGAGCAGCAGGATGATCACCGACGCGATCAGGCGCAGGTGGCCTTCGAGCCAGACCCGCGTGTGGGCGAGAATTCGCTCAGCCCAGTCCCGCGAGACGATCAGGAGGAGAATCGCGACCGCGAGCGGCAGCAGGGAGACGACACTGAACAGCAGCCACTGGGCGGCGTAGCCGGCCGCCGTCGGGTCGGTCTCCGAAATCGACTTCAGCGCGATCGGGATGAAGCCCCCCGGGTTCGCGAGCGTCGCGCCCGCTGCGAAGACGGCGATCCACGGCGAGGAGGCGACCGCGGTCATCCGCTCGACCATGCTCCTGGTCGTCTTCTCGGACACCGGCCGCCGCCAGGTACGGGCGACATAGAGCACCAGGACTGCCGCGGCCACGAGATCGAAGACCGAGACCCACGTCTTGCGGCCTCCGCTGTGGGAGGGGGCTGCGACGTCGCCGAGGACGAACGCGGCGAGCACGCCGATCGCGATCGTGACGGAGAACGCGCCGAGGTAGAACCAGATGCCCGTGCGCAGCGGGCGATCCGCGAGCACGAGCGTGAGCACCGAGAAGGTGAGCGTCGTCGGCGACAGCATCGCGGCGACGGAGACGAGCACCAGCTCGAGGTCGACCCAGCCCACAGCGGTGAGTCTCCGTTACTTCTCGGCTCGGCGCTCCATCCGATCCGGATGAAGGCGGTCGTGACGGAGCGGTTACCGGCCGGGGTCGGCGTAGCGAAGCCATTTCACCCCCGATGGATGAGGGTGAGAAGGCGATGGCGACCTAGCCTTCCTTGATCTCGACGTCGGTGAAGAGGAGGAGTCGATGGCGTCCACGGTGACGGCCGCCGCTCCCGCAGAAGCTTCTGCGGAGCAGGCCAAGGGCGACGTGCTCGTTGTGTTCGGGATCACCGGCGACCTCGCGAAGGTGATGACCTTCCGGTCGCTGTACCGGCTCGAGGCGCGCGGGCTCCTCGACTGCCCGGTCGTCGGCGTCGCGGTCGACGACTGGTCCGTCGACGATCTGAAGGAACGGGCTCGGACGTCGATCGAGGGGACGGGCGAGAAGCTCGACGAGGCCGTCTTCGACCGTTTTGCGGAGCGCCTCTCCTACGTTTCCGGAGACTTCACGGACCCGGCGACCTACGAACGCGTCGGTGCGGCGATCGAGGGGATGACGACCCCCGTCTTCTACCTCGAGATCCCGCCGTTCCTGTTCGGGCAGGTCGTGAAGCAGCTCTCCGACGCCGGCCTGACGCAGGGCGCGCGGGTGGTCGTCGAGAAGCCGTTCGGGAACGACCGCGAGTCGGCCCACGCGCTGGCGGCCGAGCTGCACCAGTACATCGACGAGTCCCAGCTGTACCGGATCGACCACTACCTCGGGAAGATGGGGCTCGACGAGATCCTCCACCTCCGCTTCCAGAACTCGATCCTCGAGCCGATCTGGAACCGCAACTACGTCGAGGCAATCGAGATCACGATGGCCGAGTCGTTCGGCGTCGAGGACCGCGGTCACTTCTACGACCCGGTGGGAGCGCTGCGCGACGTCGTCGTCAACCACCTGATGCAGGTCGTCGCGGCGTCCGCCATGGAGGTCCCTTCACGCCCGGACGCAGACACGCTCAAGAACTCGGTGGCGGCGCTCTTCCACTCGGTCGAGGCGGCGAGCCCCGAGCACTACGTGCGCGGCCAGTACGACGGCTACCGCTCGATCGACGGCGTCGCCGCCGATTCCCAGACGGAGACGTACGCGGCGCTCAGGCTCGAGATCGAGAACTGGCGCTGGTCGGGCGTGCCCTTCTTCATCCGGACCGGCAAGCGCCTTCCGGTGACGCAGACCGAGCTGCGCCTCGTCTTCAAGCGCCCGCCCCGGATCGGCCTGGCCCGCGGCCGCCTGGCGGAGGCGAACCAGCTCGTCGTCAGGCTCGACCCGACGACCGGCGTCCGGCTCATCGTCGACGCCCATCGCGCCGACGCAGCCGGGCCCGCTCCGATCACCCTCGACGTCGAGTTCGCCTCGGAAGGCGGCGAGGGCCCGACGCCCTACGAGGTGCTGCTGCACGCCGCGCTCATCGGCGACAGCAAGCGCTTCACCAGGCAGGACGCCATCGAGGAGGCGTGGCGGGTCATGCAGCCGCTGCTCGACGCGCCGCCACCGGTGCGGGCGTACGAGCCCGGAACGTGGGGGCCGAAGGAGGCCGAGACGCTCGTTGCCGGCTACGGGCGCTGGCACGGGCCCTGGATCGAGAGCTAGCGCTCACCCGAGAAAAGGAGTCGCCGATGACCGCCGTCCGCGAGGAGCACGCCCCCGACACCGAGCCGCAGAGCGCCGCCGCGCCGTCGCCGTTCCCGCCGATCGCGGACTACGCGTTTCTGTCCGACTGCCACACGGGAGCGCTGATCGCCCCGGACGGCGCCATCGACTGGCTCTGCATCCCGTCCTTCGACGCCCCGAGCGTCTTCGGAAGCCTGCTCGACCGCCAGGCCGGGTTCTTCCGCTTCGCGCCGTTCGGGATCGCGCATCCCACGGCGCGGGCCTACGTGCCGGGGACGAACGTGTTCGAGACGACCTGGAAGACGCCGACCGGCTGGGTGGTCGTGCGAGACGCGCTGACCCTGGGCCCGCGGGATCACGAGGACACCGTGACACCGCACACGCGGCCTCCGGCCGACGACGACGGCGACCACCTGCTCGTCCGTACCGTCGAGTGCCTCGACGGCCGGGTCGAGATCGATCTCGTGTGCGAGCCCGCTTTCGACTACGGCCGCGCACCGGCGACGTGGGCAGTGCTCGACGAGGAGAGGCACACGGCCGACGCATCGGGAGCGGGCGTGACCTTCAGGCTCGTGTCCGATCTCCCGCTCGACATCGAGGGCGATTCGGTCCGCGGGCGGCGCGTACTCGAAGCCGGCGACCGCGCCTACTGCGCGTTGTCGTGGGCCGAGGAGCTCGCCGCTCCGCAGTCCTTCGAGGAAGCCGCGGCCCGGATAGCGACGACGACGCGCTTCTGGCGCAGGTGGCTGAGCAACGCGCGGATCCCGGATCATCGCCTGCGCGACCCCGTGCAGCGGTCGGCGCTGACGATCAAGGGCCTGACGTACATGCCGACCGGCGCGACGGTGGCCGCGCTCACGACCTCTCTGCCGGAGACGCCGGGGGGAGAGCGGAACTGGGACTACCGCTACACGTGGATCCGCGACACGACCTTCACCCTCCAGGCGCTCCACTTCCTCAACCTCACCTGGGAGGCGGGCGAGTTCATGGAGTTCGTCGGCGATCTCGAGCCGACGGAAGACGGTTCGCTCCAGATCATGTACGGCATCGACGGGCGGCGCGACCTGCGCGAGTCGACCCGCGACGACCTGACCGGTTACTCCGGCGCGTCGCCCGTGCGGATCGGCAACGGAGCCTTCGACCAGCGCCAGAACGACGTCTTCGGCGCCGTGCTCGACTCGATCCTCCTTCACACGCAACACAGCGAACGGCTGCCGCGGCGCCTGTGGCCGATCGTGCAGGCGCAGGCGGAGTGCGCGACGCAGGTCTGGCGCAACCCGGACCAGGGGATCTGGGAGGCTCGCGGCAAGCCCCAGCACTACGTCTCCTCGAAGCTCATGTGCTGGGTCGCGCTCGACCGCGCGGCCAAGCTGGCGGGAATTCGCGGCGACCCCAAGCTGCAGGAGAAGTGGGCCGCCGTCGCCGACGAGATCCGGGCGGACATCCTCGAGCACGGCGTCCGCGACGGCGTGCTGCGCCAGCACTACGAGACGGACTCGCTCGACGCGTCGACGCTCCTCGCCGCGATCTTCGGCTTCCTGCCCGGCGACGACCCGACGCTGCGCAAGTCGGTGCTGGCGATCGCCGACGACCTGACCGAGGACGGCTTCGTCCTGCGCTACAGGACCGGCGAGACCGACGACGGCCTGTCGGGGAAGGAAGGCACCTTCCTGATCTGCTCCTTCTGGCTCGTCTCGGCGCTCGGGATCATCGGCGAGCGGCAGGCGGCGACCGACCTGATGGAGCGCCTGCTGCGGATCGCGTCGCCGCTCGGCCTGTACGCCGAGGAGTTCGACGCGGCGACCGGCAGGCACCTCGGCAACTTCCCCCAGGCGTTCTCGCACCTCGCCCTGATCGAGGCGGCGGCGCGAATCATCGTCCCGGAGATGCTCGAGGAGTACTGACGCGCAGGCAACCGCAAGCCCCGACTGAGGAGGAACGATGGACCGCTACGACGTGATCATCATCGGCACCGGGGCAGGGGGCGGCACGCTCGCCCGCAGCCTGGCGCCTTCCGGCAAGCGGATCCTCCTGCTCGAGCGCGGCGACTGGCTGCCGCGCGAACCTGCGAACTGGCTCGCGCAGGATGTGTTCGTCGACAACAAATACGTGTCGCCCGACACGTGGTACGACGAGAAGGGGACGCCGTTCCAGCCGCAGGTGCACTACTTCGTCGGCGGCGCGACGAAGCTGTACGGCGCCGCGCTGTACCGGCTGCGGCCGCAGGACTTCGGCGAGCTTCGCCATCACGACGGGATCTCGCCCGCCTGGCCGATCGGCTACGACGAGCTCGAGCCCTACTACACGCGGGCCGAGCACGCGTACGAGGTCCACGGTGTCCGCGGCGAGGATCCGACCGAGGGTCCGGCGAGCGCGCCGTACCCGTTCCCGGCCGTCTCGCACGAGCCCCGGATCCAGCAGCTCGCCGACGATCTCGAGGCCGCCGGCTACCGCCCGTTCCACGCGCCGTGCGGAATCCGGCTGAACGAGCCGAACATGCCGTACAGCGCCTGCGTGCGGTGCCAGAACTGCGACGGCTTCCCCTGTGCGGTGCACGGGAAGTCGGACGCCGAGGTGCTCGGCGTTCGGCCGGCGCTCGAGCACCCGAACGTGACGCTGCTGACGAACGCGAGGGCGGTCCGCCTCGAGACGAACGAGGCCGGAACCGCAGTCACCGGCGTCACCGTCGAGCGCGACGGCGAGACCGAGCAGTTCGCGGGCGACATCGTCGTGCTCGCCTGCGGGGCCGCGAACACCGCGGCCTTGCTCCTCTCCTCCGCGAACGACAAGCATCCGAACGGCCTCGCGAACGGCTCCGACCAGGTCGGCCGCAACTACATGTTCCACGCGAGCGAGGCAGTGCTCGCGCTTTCCCGCGACGAGAACCCGACCGTCTTCCAGAAGACGCTGGGTCTGAACGACTTCTACTTCGGCAGCGACGAGCACGACTATCCGCTCGGGAACATCCAGATGGTCGGGAAGTCGCAGGCGCCGATGTTCCACGGCGAGAAGCCGCTGGAGACGAAGCTCGCGCCCGGGTGGACGCTCGAGAAGATCGCGAAGCACGCGATCGACTTCTGGCTCTCGACCGAGGACCTGCCGCTGCCCGAGAACCGGGTGACGGTCGACGCCGAAGGCCGCCTCACCCTGGCCTACAGGCCGTCGAACGACGTTCCCAAGGCGGAGCTCTACAAGAAGCTGAAGTCGATCATCGGACAGCTGCGCATGGAGGGAGACCACCTGTTCGGCCGCTTCGCCTACATGAAGAACGACATCCCGGTCGCCGGCTGCGCGCACCAGGCGGGAACGTGCCGCTTCGGAACCGATCCCGAGACGTCGGTGCTCGATGTCGACTGCAAGGCGCACGAGCTCGACAACCTGTACGTCGTCGACACGAGCGTCTTCCCGAGCATCGGGGCGGTCAACCCGGCGCTGACCGCGATGGCGAACTCGCTGCGGGTGGGCGACCACCTGCTCGCGCGCCTGGGTGTGCCGACGGCCGCGGCCGCGGAAGTCGTCGTGTGAGCGAGGTCGCAGAGCCGGCTGCAGAGCGAGGCGGGCAGCTGGAGATCGCCTTCGGAGGCCAGCGTGCCGGCGTGGTCAGCCTCGGCGGCGGGCTCCGGTCGTACGAGGTGGCGGGCAGGGCGCTCCTCGACGGCTTCGCGCCGGGAGCACCGCCGACCTCCGGCCGGGGGCAGGTCCTCGCCCCCTGGCCGAACCGGATCGAAGGCGGGAGCTACGAGTTCGACGGGGCGCGGCTTCAGTTGCCGCTCACCGAGCCGGAGCACGGAAACGCGATCCACGGGCTCGTCCGCTCGGCGACCTGGAACGTGGCCGACGCCGCGCCCGACCGGGTCCTCCTCGACCACGTGCTCGAGCCGCAGCCTGGCTACCCGTTCACGCTCGCTCTCACGATCGAGTACTCGCTCTCCGACGCCGGCCTCGCCGTCACGACGACGGCCCGGAACATCGGCGCGCAGCCGTGCCCGTACGGGAGCGGCCAGCATCCGTATCTCACGCTCGGCACGGGGACGGTCGACCCGCTGCGGCTCCAGGTGCCCGGCCGGGTCGTGGTCATCTCCGACGAGCGGGGCCTGCCCGCCTCGAGCGAAGCCGTCGACGGCACCGAGTACGACTTCCGCTCCGGCCGCACGATCGGCGCCACGGTGCTCGACAACGCCTTCACCGACCTCGAGCGCGACGGCGACGGCCGCGCCCGCGTCCTGCTCGACGAACCGGGACGGCGGCGCCGGCAGCACGCTCTGGGTGGACGAGAGCTACCCGTACCTCATGGTGTTCACGGGCGACCCGCTCCCGGACGTCGCCAGGCGCAGCCTCGCCGTCGAGCCGATGACCTGTCCGCCGAACGCGTTCCGCACGGGCGACTCGCTGATCCGTCTCGAGCCGGGCGAGTCCACCTCCGGCAGCTGGGGGATCGAGCCACGACTCGAGGGCGGGAGCGGCTCCGTCAGGTAGCGGGCATCTCGGCGACGAGCGCGCTTGCCATCTTCTCGAGCGCCGCCTCGGTGTCGGCGTCGCCCGCGGACGGCCAGCCGGAGAGAAGCTCGCCGAACTGCTTCCGGCGCGCCGCCACGAGCCGGTCGAGCGCGGCGCGTCCAGCAGGAGAGACGCTGAGGCCTGCGTCCGGTCCGCCGCCGTCGCGCGTGAGGAAGCCGCGGCGCTCGAGCGCGTCCGCGAGCGGCGTGAGCACCTCCGGCGTGAGCGAGAACTCGGACGCGAGGGCCGGCAAGGTCGTCGTCCCGCGCTCGCCGACACGCGCCAGGAGCCAGGCCTCGTCCGACTCGATCTCGACGCCGGAGCTCTCGATCACCTCTCGGTAGACCCGGCTTCGCTCCTCCCGGCGGGCGAGAGACGCGACGATCCGCTCGAGCTCGCGCTGCGAGTCGTTGTTACGCGGCGGCGGGATGCTCTCCTCGACCGTCTCCGCGGGAGTCGTCTGCCGGAGCGGGATCTCTCGCAGCAGCCAGGTGAGCAGGAAGGCGAAGAACGTAAAGCCGGCGGCGGCGATGAAGACCGGGCGCAACGAGGCGGCGACGCCTGCGACGTACGGGGCGTGGATCGCAGGCGGCAGCAGCTTGATGATCGCCGGATTCGCCGCCGTGGGGATGTGAGCGCCGCCGGGCAGCCGGCTCGCCAGCTGAGTCCTCAGCTCGTTCGCGAAGATAGCGCCGAAGGCGGCGACGCCGATGGAGCCGCCGATCTGGCGAAAGAGCGTCGAGCCGGCGGTGGCCACGCCCAGCAGGCGGTAGGGGACCGCGTTCTGGACCGCCAGCACGAGCACCTGCATCACCATTCCGAGCCCCAGCCCGAGAACGAGCAGGTAGAGGGCCGCCTGCCACGTCGGCGTCGAGACGGTGAGGCGGGAGAGCAGGAAGACGCCGACCGTCATGACAGCCGTGCCGGCGATGGGGAACGGTCTGTAGCGGCCGAAGCGCGTGATCAGGTTGCCGCTCACGATCGAGGTGATCAGCAGCCCCAGCATCATCGGGGTCAGCAGGAGCCCGGACTTGGTCGCGCTGTAGCCCTTCACGACCTGGAAATAGAAGGGCAGGAACGTGACCGCGCCGAAGAGGGCGAGGCCGACGATGAAGCCGACCGCGCTCGTCACGTCGAAGATCCGGTTGTGGAAGAGCTCGAGCGGCAGGATCGGCTCGGCGGCCCGCCGCTCGACGAACGGGAAGAGCACGAGCAGCACGACGCCGACGACGAGCGTCGCCACCATCTGCGGGGAGCCCCACGCATACGTTGTCCCGCCGAGGCTCGTGAACAGCACGATCGCGGAGAGGCCGCCGGCGAGCACCCCGGCGCCGAGGTAGTCGATCTGATGGTGGACCTTCTCGGTCCGGGTGTGGAACGCCGCTGCGATCACGCCGAGCGCCAGCGCGCCGATCGGCAGGTTGACGTAGAAGATCCAGCGCCACGACAGGTTGTCCACGAAGAAGCCGCCGATCAGCGGCCCGATCACGGTCGAGATCCCGAACACGCCTCCGAAGAAGCCCTGGTACTTGCCGCGTTCCCGCGGCGGGATGATGTCGCCGACCACGGCGATCGTCGTCACGATCAGCCCTCCGGCGCCGAGCCCCTGCAGCGCGCGGAAGCCGATCAGCTGCGCCATGTTCTGGCTGGCCCCGCACAGCGCCGAGCCGATGAGGAAGATCACGATCGCCGTCTGCAGGACGATCTTGCGCCCGTAGAGGTCGCCGAGCTTCCCGTACACCGGGCCCGAGACGGTCGAGGCGAGAAGGTACGCCGTGACGACCCAGGAGAGGTGCTGGATGCCGCCGAGGTCGCCGACGATCGTCGGCAGCGCCGTCGAGACGATCGTCTGGTCGAGGGACGCGAGCAGCAGGACGAGCAGGAGCGCGGCGAAGATCAGCCGCACGCGCTGCGGCTGCTGTGTATCCGCTGCGGTGGAGTCGCTCATCCGGCCCGCTTGACGCTAGCGGACGAGCTTCGACTCACTTCACACCTCAGCAAGCTCGGGCACATCGCGGATGTGACGGATCGGCGACGGGAGCAGGAAGGCCATCCCGAGCAGCGCGCCGCCGGCGCCGATCCAGATCGTCGAGTGGACGCCGATGGTCGAGCCGAGCACGCCGGCCAGCGCCGTGCCGAGCGGCCGCACCCCGTAGTTGACGACCATGAACGCGCCGGAGACGCGTGAGCGGACCGGCGGCGGGATGATCCCGGCCTGGATCACGCCCGCGAGGCTGTCGAGCAGCATCAGCCCGATCCCGGACAGGAACTCCGCGAGAAAGAGGAGGGCGACGACGAGCCAGTGCGGGCCGCGCGCCGCCGGCACGAGCAGCAGCGGCGCCGGAAAGAGGAAGCAGCCGATCAGGAACGCCGGGCCGACGCCGATCCTCCGCGCGAGGGGGCCGGTCAGCGCGGCCGCGAACAGGGTGCCGACGGCGGCGACACCGATCACGATTCCGATCGTCGCGGGCTGGACGTGGAGGTAGCGGTTCGCG
The DNA here is from genome assembly GCA_963825805.1 of uncultured Actinomycetes bacterium. GTDB lineage: Bacteria > Actinomycetota > Thermoleophilia > Gaiellales > Gaiellaceae > Palsa-739. The sequence goes on from CAWGVE010000033.1 coordinate 52,078, forward strand.
TAGAGCAGGAACATCGCCCAGTAGACGAAGTTGAAGAAGTTGATCGTCGCGACCCCGAGGAGCTCGGCCCGGATGATCGGGTTGTTGCGGATCCAGCGCAGGCCGGTGGTGATGCCGCCCGTCTCGCTGCCGGCCGCCGGCGCGTCCGGGGCGTCGATCTTCCGCAGGAAGAGCGCCGAGACGAAGAACGACCCCGCGTCGAGCGCCAGCGCGAACGGCCCGCGCAGGAGTTGGACGAGGATGCCGCCGAGGCTCGTCCCGGCGAGGAACGAGAACCCGCGGCTGCCGTTGATGAGGGTGTTCGCGTCGACGTAGTCCTCACGCGCGACGACCGTCTGGAAGAAGCCGCCGTAGCTGACGTAGAAGAACACGCCGGCGCAGCCGAGCAGGAACGAGATGCCGTAGAGCTGGCCCCAGCTCAGGCCGCCGAAGGCGAAGGCGATCGGGATCGTCGCGGTGAGGAGCCCACGCGCGACGTCGGCGCCGAGCATCACCTGGCGCCGACGGCCGCTGCGGTCGACCCAGACGCCGGCATGGAGCGAGAACAGCAGGTTCGGCAGCAGGTAGGCGGTGGTCAGCGCTCCCATCTGCGCCGGCGTCGCGTCGAGGGCGATGACGGCCGTCAGCGGCAGCGCGATCGCCGCGATCTGGTCGCCGAGCATCGACACCGACTGGCCGATGAAGTAACGGCGGAAGTTCGCGTTCCTCCGGAACAGCGAAGGGATGCGAAGTTCTCACCGCCTGGAATCTACGTTGAGGCCGCACGGGCGCCGCGGTATGGTCGCGCCGTGGCCGAGGACGACGTGCTCGAGCTCGTGCGCGAGGCGCGGCCGCATGTCGCGAAAGCGGACCCCGAGACAGAGGGCTGGCTCGCGCGGTTGGAGGAGCGCCACGACGAGGTGCACGGCCTCGTCGAGACGTTGCTCGCCGAGGATCCCGCGGCCGCGGCCGACGTCTGCGCCGACCTCTGGAGCTTCTGGTGGATGAAGGGCCACATGAGCGAGGGGCGGGAGCTGCTCGAGCGTGCCGCCGCCACGCGTGCCGGCGATCGAGCCGGGGTGCTGAAGGGCCTCGGGACGATCGCGTTCAGGCAGGGCGACCTCGAGGCGGCCGACCGCGCCTTCCGGGAGCGGTACGAGCTCGTGGGCTCACCGGCCCAGGTCGCGGATGCGTGCGCGGACATGGCGCGAATCGCGCTCCGTCGCGGTGACTTCGCTCTGGTGCGGCGCTGGGCGGAGCAGGGATACGAGGCCGCGGAGGGAGCCGACGACCCCGCCGCGATCCGGCTGCCGCTGCACCTGCGCGCCGCCGCGGCGCGAATGGAGGGACGCCACGACGAGGCGCGGGAGCTCTACCTCCGGAGCATCGAGCTGAACGAGCAACTCGGGAACGCGGCGAACATCGCCGGCGAGAACCACAACCTCGTTCACGTCGAGCTCCGCAGCGGCAACCGGGAGGAGGCGGGGCGGCGCTTCCAGGCGGCCGCGGAGTGGATCTTCGCCAACGACAACGCCTACCTGCGGCCGTATGTCTTCCTCGATGCCGGCGTCATCGCCCTCCACGACGGCGACGACGAGCGAGCGTGCCGGCTCGTCGCCTGCGCGGACCGGATCTTTCGCGACACCGACGCGATCCCCGATCCCGACGACTACGTCGAGCTCGAGGAGGCCATGGCGAAGCTGCGCCGGCGACTCGGCGAGCGCTTCGACGACACGTGGGCGGAGGGTCGGGCGCTGAGCGAGGCCGACGCACAGGAGCTCGCCCGCGCCTCGGGCTAGGATCGCGCGCATGCCGGTGGTCGCGCTCGCACTGGTGCTCTCCGCAGTCTTCGGCGCGGGCGACCAGTACCTCGGCAGCCTCACCGGCTCCGGGCACCTCTGGGCCGCCGGCTGGTCGACCGACGTCAGCTTGCTCTCGGCGCCGTGGCTCGTCCTGCCGTTCGCCGCCGGAGCCACGCAACGAGACCCGAAGCGGGCCGCGCTGCTCGGTCTCGCGTGCACGTACGTGGCCCTCGCCGGCTACGGGCTGATGACGGTCAGCCCGGTCGAGAACGCGCACTTCACGCTCGCGACGGTGCGCGGCTTCTTCGTCAGCGAGCGTGCCGTGTTCGTCGGCGGAATCGTGACCGGGCCGCTGTTCGGCTGGTTCGGCCAGCAGTGGCGGACGCGTCGCGCGATCGGCGGCGCGCTGGTCACCGCCGCGGCGCTCAGCCTGGAGCCGCTCGCGCGCAGGATCTCGATCGACCCGATCCGGCAACGCGACGTCTGGCTCGCCGAGGTGGCCGCCGGCATCGTGCTCGCCGCCGCGGTGCTCGTCCGCCGTGCCCGCGAGGGGTAGTTTCCGCCCCACGGGGCAAGATGTGGCTGTGTGGTCGGAGGGCTCTACCGCCGAGCGTGTCCGGCGCCTTCAGTCGGTGACCGACGCTGCGCTCGCGCACCTGCAGCTCGACGACCTGCTGCAGGCGCTGCTCGAGCGCACCCGGCAGATCCTCGGCGTCGACACGTGCGCGATCCTGCTGCTCGACGAGGAGACGAACGAGCTCGTCGCCAGGGCCGCGCTCGGGATCGAGGAGGAGGTCGAGCGGGGAGTCCGCATCCCGGTCGGCGGCGGCTTCGCCGGACGCATCGCCGCAGAGAAGGAACCGGTCGTTCTCGACGACGTCGATCACGCCCACGTCCTCAACCCGATCCTGCTGGAGAAGGGGATCAAGTCGATGCTCGGCGTTCCGCTGATCGTGGAGGGATCCGCGCGCGGCGTCCTCCACGTCGGCTCGCTCACGCCGCGCATCTTCCGGGACGACGAGGTCGAGCTGCTCCAGCTGGTGGCCGACCGTGCCGCGCTCGCGATCGAGCACGCTCGCGCCTTCGAGGCGGAGCGAGCCGCGCGCCAGCGGATCGAGCACGTGCAGGCGGTGACCGACGCAGCTCTCGCGCACCTCGAGATGGACGAGCTCCTGGCCGTCCTCCTGCCCCGGATCCGCGACATCCTCCGCACGGACACCTGCGCGGTGCTGCTCCTCGACCAGGAGACGAACGAGCTCGTGGCCCGGGCCGCGCTCGGGATCGAGGAGGAGGTCGGCGTCCGGATCCCCCTCGGGGCCGGCTTCGCGGGCAAGGTCGCCGCCGAGGGCAAGCCGCTGGTGATCGACGTCGACGAGTACCCGGTCTACAACCCGATCCTGCGCCAGAAGCACCTCAGGTCGATGATCGGGGTGCCGCTGATCGTGCGAGGCGAGTCCCTGGGGGTCCTCCATGTGGGGACGCTCGAGCCGCGCGGCTTCGAGCGCGCAGAGGTCGAGCTGCTCCAGCTGGTTGCCGAGCGGGTGGCGATCGCCGTCGAGCGCGCCCAGGTCCACGAGGATCTCATCCAGCTCGACCAGCTGAAGCTGAACTTCGTCGCGATCGCCTCACACGAGCTGCGGACCCCGGCCACCTCGGTCTACGGCGTCCTCAAGACGCTCGCCGAGCGCGGCGACGAGCTGAGCGACGAGCTGCGGCAGGACCTCCTCCAGGTCGGCGTCGAGCAGGGCGAGCGTATGAGGCGCTTGCTCGAGGAGCTGCTCGACCTGTCGCGCCTCGACGCGCGTGCCATCAGCGTCGACCCGCGGCCGGTCGTGCTGAAGGCCGTCCTCGCCGACGTCGTCGACGGCGCCCTCCCCGCGAGCGAGGGCGTGGAGCTCGACATCCCCGACGATCTCGCAGCCGTCGTCGACCCGCTGGTGCTCGAGCGCGTCGTCTCCAACCTGATCACGAACGCCATCCGCTACGGCGCGCCGCCGATCCGGATCGAGGTGCAGCAGCGCGACCGGCACCTGCGGATCGCGGTCGAGGACGAGGGGCCGGGGATCCCGGAGGAGCTCGAGGGCCGGATCTTCGACCGCTTCGCACGCGGCCGCGGCGAGACCGGCCACGGGCTCGGCCTCGCGATCGCCCGCGCCTACGCGCACGCGCACGGCGGCGACCTCGTCTACGACCCACGCGCCCGCGGCGCACGCTTCGAGCTGCTGATCCCGCAGGAACGGAACGGGCTCAGCAAACCCGGCTGAGCCGGCCCGTTTCGACCTCGTAGAGGAAGCCGGCCACTTCGAGGCCGACGAGGTGCGGCGAGGAGCGGATCTCGTCCACGTCGCGCCGCACCGTCTCCTCGCGTCCGGCGGAGACTGCGAAGGAGAGGCTGCTCGGGTCGGGACCGCCGGCCGCGGCCATCGCCTCGTGCAGCTCGGCCTCGGTCTCGACTCCCATCCGGCAGTCGGTGTGCGCGACCACCATCGCCCGCGTCACGCCGAGCAGCCGATGTGCGAGCGCGAGCGTGCCGAGCACGTCTGCGTCGACGCGGGCGCCGGCATTGCGGATGACCTTCGCGTCGCCGGGGGAGAGGCCGAGCATCGGGAGCGGCTCGATCCGGCTGTCGATGCACGTGAGCACGGCCAGCCCTTTCGCCGCCTGCCCGCTCAGGCCGCCAAGCGCGAACCCGCGCGCGTACTCCTCGTTCGCCGCGAGGACGTCCCCGAACGCATCTCCCCCCACGAGGGATTGCTACCCGGACAGCGCCTGTTGAAGCTTCGCGAGCGTCGCCGGCCCGACGACCCCGTCGGTGGCGAGCCCGTTCGCCGCCTGGAACTTCGAGACCGCGGCCTCCGTCGACGGCCCGTAGTTGCTGTCGATGGTGCCGGGGTCGTAGCCGAGCGCCTTGAGCGACTGCTGGAGGTTCTTCACCTCCGAGCCGGTGGCGCCGGGGCTCAGTGGCTGGCTCGGCGCCGTCGCGGCGGGGGTCGTGGTCGTCGTGGTCGTGGCGGTGGTCTTCGGCGGAGGCGGCGTGGTCGGCGTGGTCACCGGCGGAGCTGCGGCCTTGCCGCTGCTGAAGACGCCGGCTGCCGCGAGGATCGCGATCACGACGACGACGAAGGACCCGGCGATGATCGCCACCTGCGTGGTCGTCAGGGTTCGGCCCGCGACGACGATCTCGCGGCGGGCCGTGCGGCGCGGCTCCTCGTCCTCCGGCAGCACCCAGACCTCGTCGTCGGCCTCCTGCGCCCCCCGCTGCGCCCCTCGGGCGGCGTCGCCCTGCGTCTCGGTCGGCGGCTCGGGCTCGTCGAACCAGTCGTCGTAGCCCGGGTCGTGGCCTTCCATGGCTGCGGACCGTACCGCCTGGAGCCTCGCGCCGACAAGGGATCTGCTCACTGCTTGACAACTCCGTGCCAAATTTGCAACACTCATGTTCGATGTCCGCAGCGCAACCGAAGCAGACGCAGGCGACGGCGCCCTTCGACGACGAGCTACGGCGGGCGACGATCGAGGTCCTGCGAGAGCGGAGCTTCTCGGGCCTGACGCTCGAGCGGGTCGCCGAGGTCGCCGGGCGGGCGCGGTCGACCCTCTGGCGTCAGGGCCACTCGAGGGAGACGCTGGTCGTGGCGCTTGTGGGCGAGCTCGCCGAGGACTTCCGCGCGACGATGTACCCGCTCCTGACCGCGGAGGGGACCGGGCTCGAACGGCTGACCCGCGGTCTGGAGGCGCTTTGCGACCTGCTCGACCGTCACCTGCCGCTGCTGCTCGCCACCGACGAGGCCTTCCACCAGGAGACCGCGCCGGGCGTGCCGCCCGACTACCTGCATCCCTTCATCCAGTTCCTGCGCGAAGGGGCGCGGGACGGCTCTCTGCCCGAGGTCGAAGACGTCCCGCGCACTGCCGACCTCGCGTTCAACATGACCGCGTGGCCCTTCGTCCATCTGCGTGGGCGCCACGAGTGGCCGGCGGAGGAGGCGAGGGCTTGCGTCGTGGACGTCGTCCTGCGGGGCATCACGAACCAACGAAAGGAGCCCAGATGAGCAGCATGTCCCTGCCGTATGTCGAGCCGCTCGTGCCGCGCGAGCCGGCGGAGCGCCAGATCCCGGAGCCGCCGCGGCGAGGCGAGCCCGGCGGCCCGCCCTGTGGCATCTGCACGGGGAAGAGCACGTCCGCCGTGTGGTCGGACGACAACTGGACGCTGCACCCGCCGGTGCAGGGCAGCCTCCCCGGGGCGGTGTGGCTGGCGAGCCGCGCCCACGTCGACTCTTTCTCGGATCTCCCCGACGAGCTGGCGGCCGACTTCGGCCGCGTCGCCGCGCGGGTCGAGCGCGCGATCCTCTCGCTCGGCGACGTCGCGCGCGTCCATCTCTACCGCTGGGGCGACGGTGGCGCGCACTTCCACGTCTGGTTCCTGCCGAGGCCGCTCGGCATGCTCGAGGCCTCCGGTATGGCGCTGCCGGTCTGGGAGGACGTGCTCCCGAACGTGCGCGACGAAGAGCTCGCTGCCGCGGCGGAGCGCGTCGCGGCAGCGATGTGACCGCGATGCGCGGCGTCGCCCTCGTGGCGGGCGCGACCCGCGGCGCCGGGCGGGCGATCGCCGTCGAGCTGGCCCGCGCCGGCTTCTACGTCTACGCCACCGGTCGCAGCAGCCGGACGTCGGGGCCGTCGGAGCTCGGCCGGCCCGAGACGATCGAGGAGACCGGGGAGCTCATGTCGGCCGCGGCTGGAGACGGGGCGGCCCTCGTCGTCGACCATGAAGACCCCGCCGCGGTCGCCGGGCTCGTCGACGCCGTCGAGCGCGAGCAAGGCCGGCTCGACGTGCTCGTCAACGACATCTTCGGCGGTGACAGGTACATGGAATGGGACAAGCCGCTCTGGGAGCACGACTGGGCCGGCGGCCTGCGGATGTTGCAGATGGGCGTGCACACGCATCTGATCACGTCTCATGCCGCGATTCCGCTCATGCTGCGCACCGCCCGGGCTCAGGGCAGCCGCGGTCTCGTGGTCGAGATGACCGACGGCACGTCGGAGGCGAACGCCGACTTCCGGCGCAACGTCGGCTTCTACTACGACCTCGTCAAGGCGAACGTCGGGCGGATCGTCATCGGCCTCGCCGCCGAACTCGAGACCGAGCCGATGACGGCCGTGGGGGTCACGCCGGGATGGCTGCGCTCGGAGCGGATGCTGGAGAACTTCGGCGTCGGCGAGGAGAACTGGCGCGATGCCGTGGCGAGTCGACCCGGCTTCGGCATCTCCGAGTCGCCCGTGTACGTCGCGAGAGGCGTCGCCGCCCTGGCCGGGGACCCCGACGCCGGTCGTTGGGCCGGAACGATCGTCAGCGCGCGCCAACTCGCGGATGCCTACGGCGTCACCGACGTCGACGGCAGCCGTCCCGACTGCTGGGGCCATCTCGCCGCCCACGGCTGGGACCACGCAGACGGCGAAGGCATCGAAGCGTTTCGGTGACGCCGCTCCTCATCGTCCTCGCGCTCGGCTTCGCGTGGAGCATCGGCGCCCACTACACCGGCGCCGTGATGGGGATGCCGCACGCGCTCCGCGCCATCGGGGCCTGGCAGGCGCTCGTGCTCATGGCGCCGCTCGCGTTCCTCGGCGCGACCTTCGCGAGCCACGCGGTGGAGAAGCGGGTCGGCTCGGGGCTCACGAACGTGCCGCTCTCGGTGGAGCGGCAGGTCGTCGTGATCGGCGTCGCCTTCGCGGTCACGACCTTCTTCAACCGCTTCCGCATGCCGACCTCGACCATCCAGATCCTCGTCTTCTCGGTCGTCGGCGTGAGCCTCGCCACCGGCATCGGCGTCCAGTGGAGCGCGATCGGCCACCTGGTCGTCGTCTGGGCGGCAGCGCCGATCGTGGCCATCTTCCTCGGCCTCCTCCTCACCCTCGGCCTCGACCGCCTGCATCTGGGAGGGCGGATCGGGACCGTGCTCGTCGCGATGGGGGCGATCGCCGCCTTCGCGATGGGAGCGAACGACGTATCGAACGCGAGCGGCGCACTCGTCGGCACCGGCACCTTCAGCCCGCTCGCGGCGGGAGCGCTCGGCGGGGCCGCCATCGCCGTCGGCGTCCTCACCTGGGGCAAGCCGCTCCTGCGGCGGGTCGCCTTCGAGATCGTGGACGTCGACCGCGCCATGGCGACCGCTGCGCAACTCGTGCAGGCCGCCGTCGTGCTCGTGGCCGTCGCCTTCGGCTTCTTCACCTCGATGAACCAGGCCCTGGTGGGAGCGATGGCCGGCGCCGGGTTCGCCCGCGGCCGCGAGACGGTGCACCTGCAGACGCTGTTCTCGATCCTCCAGGGCTGGGTGCTCGGCCCGGCGCTCTCGATCGCGGCCGCGTACGTGTTCGGGCTGCTGGTGCGCTAGAGACCCAGTACCGCGGCGAGCGCCTCGACGACCTTCGGGTCGAACTGCGTCCCGGCGCAGCGCCGCAGCTCGGCCGCCGCGTCCTCGCGCGAGAGCGCGCTGCGGTACGAGCGGTCGGTGGTCATCGCGCTCCAGGCGTCGCACGTGCACACAATGCGCGAGACGAGCGGAATCTCCTCGCCGGCGAGCCCGTCGGGATAGCCGTTCCCGTCCCAGTGCTCGTGGCAGGAGCGGACGTGCGGGCCGACCTCGCCCAGGAGCCCGCCGGCACGCTCGAGCATCTCCTGACCGAGGATCGTGTGCTCGTTCATCAGGGCGCGCTCGTCGTCGTCGAGGGGGCCACGCTTGTTGATCACCTCGCTCGGGATCCTCAGCTTCCCGACGTCGTGCAGGAGCGCTGTGAACTCGGCCATCCGGTGCTGGTCGGCAGTGAGGCCTAGGCGGTCCGCGACGCCGAGGACGAGCTCGACGACGTCCCGGCTGTGCGACCCCGTGTACGCGTCGTCCGCCTCGATCATGTCGCCGAGCAGGTAGGAGGTGCCCTGATACGCGTTCTTCAGCTCGAGCACCTTGTCGTTCTTCTCCTCCCTCTCCAGCCCGATCCGGGCGACGAGCAGCAGCATCGGCATGAGGAGCAACAGGACCGCAGGATGGCGATACGCGGGGAAGGCGGCGAGCAGCCCGATCGGGGCGAGCACGAGATCGAAGCCCCAGGCGTTGCGCATGTAGCTGAGGTGGCTGCGGACCGAGACCGGGACGACCGCCCGCGTGAGTGCGAACGTCGAGACGAAGTCGAAGACGAACTGCGCCCCGATCGCCGCGAGGTAGATCGGCACGTCCTGCCAGCGGGGGCGGTGCACGCCTGCGCCGTAGAGGACGAGCGCCGGGCCGACGCTGTACCAGCAGGAGGCGACCGTGAGCGCGAGCCGGTCCGGCGGCATCGTGCGGCGGAGCACGTCGGGCAGCCGGCCGAGCAGCATGGCGGCGCAGACCGCGATGGGGAGGATCCGCAGCGGCAGGACGAACCACATGACGACGAAGATCGCCTCCGTCGGGATGGCGACGAAGCCGGGGAACTCGACCTCGACGCGAGACGCGATCGCGTAGGCGGCGAGCGAGCTCGCGAGCGCCACGAGGGAAAGAGGCCGGTGGGCCGGGAGCAGCAGCGTCGCCAGCGCGACCAGGAGGAACCCGACCGCCGCCACGCCGGTGATCCCCCAGCGTGCCAGGTGTTGCGACTCGCTCTCTCGCTGAAGCTCGAGAACCGCGTCGTCGGTTGTGCGTGGGGCGCCCGCCGCCAGTGCCTCGGTCACGGGAGATTGATCGGCATACCCCCCATGAGGGCTTGAGCCGGAACGCAGAAACCCTCGTTCGAGTGATTCGTGACCCCCGGTGGGGTGATGCGGTCAGTCTGCGGCGCGGCCAGGATTCGCTCATCGTGTTGCGAGACAGAGGAATGCGGCTTCTGGTTCTCGTCGCGGCTGGCGCCGCGGCGGTCGGCCTCTCGGTTCCGGCGGCGTCCGCCGGCACCCGGCACGGTGGTCTTCTGCCCTCCTGCGGCGCCAAGACGTACCCCTTCACGCTCTGGGGTGACAAAGACGCCTACTGCGCCTTCCCGAATCTCGGCTTCGAGAATGGATCGACCGGCTGGACGCTGCTCGGGAACACCTCGATCGTCAGCGCGAACGAGCCGTGGCACGTGTCTGGGCCGGGGACGCACGCGCTCCAGCTCGGCCGCGGCGCAAGCGCGCTGAGCTCGCCGCTGCCGGTGAGCCTGGTCGACCCGTGGATCCGCTTCTTCGCCCACAGCGTCGGCGCAAACGGCCAGCTTCACGTGCAGGTGATCTTCCGCGGCATCCTCGGGAACCTGACCGGCCTGCTCAACGTCGGGAACCTCTCGCCGAGCGGCTACACGAGCTGGCAGCCGACGCAGCGGGTCTCGTCGGCGCTCGCGCTGCCCCTCCTCACCACCTCGGCGCAGGTTCTGCTCACGTCGCAGGCGACGTCCGGAAGCTGGCAGGTCGACGACCTCTACCTCGACCCCTGCGTCGCCAAGCTCGGCTGAGTCAGCTCGCGAATTAGGCACGAAGGCGGCACAGAGTCGTCACGCCTTCCGGGTTAGCTTCCTCGGCATGGCGAAGGCGGCGACACCGTGGGGGCCGGCGGAGCTCGTCGAGGAGCTGACCGTGAAGCAGCGGGCGGGCGCGAAGCGGTTCTCGTCCAGGGTCCAGCTGCTCAGACGGCAAAGGGAGAGCGGCTCGTGCGCTTCTCGTATGCGGGGCCGGGCGGCGGCGTGCGGGGGCCGGTGACGCTCCGGACGCAAGACATCGGGCAGCTGAAGGAGGCGCTCGCGCAGCATCCGGCGCTCGCCGAGGTGCTCGGGATGTAGCGCGGTCAGGCCGCGGCGAGGGCGCGCTTGCGCGCGGCGTCGACGAGCGACGCGAGCAGGAGGGCCCCGTGGTCTGAGCCGAGCAGCGGGTCGACGGCGTGCTCGGGGTGCGGCATGAGCCCCATCACGTTCCTCGTCTCGTTGCAGACGCCTGCGATCCCGTCGACCGATCCGTTCGGGTTGTCGACGTAGCGGAGCACGACCTGGGCCGGATCGAGATCCGGCGGCGGCAGGTAGCGGCCGTCTCCGTGCTTGACGGCAGCACGAGCCGCTGCCCCGCGGTGCAGCGCGTCGTGAACGGCAGGTCGTCGCGCTCGACCGTCAGCGGAACGTCGCGGCAGACGAAACGGAGCGACTCGTTCCGCAGCAGCGAGCCCGGCAGCAGCCCGGCCTCGCAGAGGATCTGGAAGCCGTTGCAGATCCCGAGCACGAGCCCGCCCGCCTCGGCGAAGTCGCGCACGGCGGCGGTGGCGGGGGAGAAGCGAGCGATCGCGCCGCAGCGCAGGTAGTCGCCGTACGAGAAGCCGCCGGGCAGGACGACCGCGTCGAGGTCCGGCAGCTCGTCGTCGTCGTGCCAGACCGGCACCGCTTCGGCGTCGAGCGCCGCGAGCGCCCAGAGCGCGTCCCGGTCGTCCTGCGAGCCGGGGTAGGTCACGACCCCGATCCGCGGCTGCGGCCTAGCCAACGATCTCCACCTCGTAGGACTCGATCAGCGAGTTGGCGAGCAGGCGCTCGCACATCTGCTCCACCTCTGCCTTGGCCGCCGCCTCGTCGGCCGCCTCGAGCTCGAGGTCGATCACCTTGCCCACCCGCGCGTCGCGCACGTCGAAGCCGAGATGGCCGAGGGCCGAGCCGACGGCCTCGCCCTGCGGGTCGAGGATGCCCGGCTTGGGGCGGACGAGCACGGTCGCCTTCAACCGAGCACCACAGTCGGATCGTCGAGGTACGCGGGGAACGGGATCGTGGTCAGCCGCTCGAACGCCTCGTGGTACTTGGCGCGCGTGACCTGCACGACGTCGGCCGGCAGTTCCGGGCCGGGCTCGGTCTTGTCCCAGCCGGTCGTCTCGCAGTAGTCGCGGACGAACTGCTTGTCGAAGCTGTCCTGCGCGCGGCCGGGCTCGTACGTGTCGCCGGGCCAGAAGCGCGACGAGTCGGGCGTCAGCGCCTCGTCGCCGAGGACGAGGTTGCCGTCGGGGTCGAGCCCGAGCTCGAACTTCGTGTCCGCGATGATGATCCCCGCCCGCAGCGCATGGTCGGCCGCCGCGGTGTAGAGGCGCAGACAGACCGCCTCCACCTCCTGCAGCCGCACCTCGCCGACCAGCTCCGCCGCCTGCTCGCGGGTGATGTTCTCGTCGTGCCCCTCCTCTGCCTTCGTCGCCGGCGTGAAGATCGGCTCGGGCAGCTTGTCCGACTCGCGCAGGCCCTCGGGCAGGCGGTGCCCGCACACCTCGCCGCTCCCGCGGTAGTCCTTCCAGCCCGAGCCGGCGAGATAGCCGCGGACGACGCACTCGATCGGCAGCATCTCGAGCCGCCGGCACTCCATCGACCGGCCGTCGTCGCGGATGGCGAGCATGTGGTTCGGGACGAGCGGCGCGAGCCCGGTGAACCAGTAGCCGGAGAGCCCCGTCAGGACGCGGCCCTTGTCCGGGATCTCGGTCGGCAGGACGACGTCGAAGGTCGAGATCCGGTCCGAGGCGACGAGCAGCAGGCGCTCGTCGTCGATTGCATAGATCTCGCGGATCTTCCCGGATGCGACGTGCTGGAGCTCAGACATGTGCAGGTTCCCCCTTCAGAGCTTCAGACGGGCGAAGACGGTGTCGACGTGGCGGGTGTAGGCGGTGAGGTCGAAGGTCGAATCGAGGTCGACGCGCGAGGCGATCTCGTCGTCGGCGCGGCAGAGCTCGCGGAAGTCGAGCTCCTCCTCCCACGAGCGCATCGATGCTCGCTGGACGAGCCGGTACGCATCGTCGCGGGAGAGGCCGGACTCGACGAGCGCGCTGAGGACGCGCTGGCTGAAGAAGAGGAAGTGGCTCGCCTCGAGGTTCCGGCGCATCCGCTCGGGATAGACGACCAGGCCCTCCATGATCCAGACGAAGCGGTCGAGCATGTAGTCGAGCGCGAAGAACGCATCGGGGACCACGATCCGCTCGGCCGACGAGTGGGAGATGTCCCGCTCGTGCAAGACCCCGACGTTCTCCATTCCGACGACCGCGGTCGCCCGCACGATTCGCGCAAGGCCGCTGAGGCGTTCCGCGACCTTCGGATTGCGCTTGTGCGGCATCGCCGACGACCCCTTCATCCCGGTCTTGAACGGCTCCTCGACCTCGCGGACCTCGGTGCGCGCGAGGTGTCGAATCTCGGGCGCGAACCGCTCGAGTGAGGTGGCGCAGAGCGCGAGCGCGTTCAGGAGCTCGGCGTGCCGGTCGCGCGCGACGATCTGCGTCGACAGTTGATCGGGCTCGAGACCGAGGCGCTCGCAGGCGATCCGCTCGACTTCCGGTTCGACCACGACGTAGGTGCCGACCGGGCCGGAGAGCTGGCCGACGCGGTTCTGCTCGAGCGCGCGTTCGAGTCGCGATCGCGCGCGGTCGAGCTCGAATGCCCAGCCGGCGAGCTTCCAGCCGAAGGTGATCGGCTCGGCGTGGATCCCGTGCGAGCGGCCGATGCAGAGCGTCGTCCGGTGCTCACGGCGCGCCCTACTACGACCTCGAGCGCGCGGTCGATGCCTTCCAGGACCAGGGCTCCTGCTTGGCGGATCTGCAGCGCGAGCCCGGTGTCGATCACGTCCGAGGAAGTGAGCCCGTAGTGCACGAAGCGCCCCTCCGGGCCGAGCTGCTCGGCGACCGCGTCGACGAACGCGGCGGTGTCGTGGTCGGTGACGCGCTCGATCTCGGCGACGCGCTCGGGCGTCGGCACCTGCACCTGCGCCCGAATCGTCGCGACCGCATCTGCCGGAATCGTTCCGACCTCGGCGAAGGCGTCGAGCGCAGCAAGCTCGACCTCGAGCCACGTGGCCAGCTTCCCCTCGTCCGACCAGATCCTGGCCATGGCCGGGCGGGAGTAGCGGGCGATCACAGCTCCCAGTCTAGAGAGCGGGCCAGCCGTCGCCCCCTCCCTCGAACGGGGGACGGCGACCCGTCCGAGACGACGCTACTCTGGCGCGTCTTTATCCCGTGAAATCTGTAGGAAGGTACTTTTGAAGAGGTATGTTTTCCCCGTAGCGGCTGCCATCTCGGTCGCTCTCGGCGCCGCCGGCGGCGCCCTGGCAGGAGCCAAGCCCGCCAAGCCCCATCATCCCGCGCCGGTCCACGCCCTCGCCGCGACAGCCTCGTGCCGCGGTTCGCCCCGCACCCGAGGGCCTGGCTGAAGACGCTGCAGAAGTTTCCGCAACCCGAAGCCGCCGCGCCGGCGCCCGGTCCGCGTCCGCCCGGTGGAGCGGCGGCGCGCGACGACGCTCTCGATCTACGAGCAGACGACGAAGCCGTGGATCCTCGGCGCCCAGGGCTGCTCGGCCGCAAGGCGGCACGAGACCGGGATCGTCATCCTCGACTTCGGCAAGCCCGCGTTCAAGCACCACGGCTACGGGACGACCCTCTTCTCGGGCCGCTACGCGGACAACCACCACATCACGACGGCGATGGTCGGCTACGCGCGCGGCTACACCTCCTGCCTACCCAAGGGATCCACGGCGACCATCGAGCTGGCCCGCGGCACGAGCAACTACCACCCCGCGGTGCCGAGCGCCTACTCCGCCGGCGTCCGCTGGGCGCGCGCGACGAACACGCTCGCGCGCATCCTCGGCCGCGAAGGCCCGGACGGCATGTCGGGGCGGCGGCCCCGACGACGCCGAGCCGGCGTGGGATCGCGGGTTCCGCAAGACGCGTGACTTCTTCCACGGCTTCCGCTCCGCGACGCAGGGCCACACGCTGTACGACTACGGCTCGCTCGACGGCGGCGTCGGCGCGGTCTGGAGCGCACGGCAGGCGTGGTACGTCGCCGGCGGGATCCCCCACACGGAGGCGCTGCCGGAGATCTACAACTCCGCCATGGCCGAGCAGTGGGCGGAGCTGGCGCGGATAGCCCGCACCCGCTACCACCGCGGCGTCCAGTTCGCGGGCGTGATGACGCAGGGAACGCCGAGCTGCAACTGCGGG
>CAWGVE010000034.1:0-37195 GCA_963825805.1 uncultured Actinomycetes bacterium
ACGCGAGCCGTCTCCGGCCCGGGAGGTGAGGAACGGGTCCGCCCCTGCTTCTCAGGCGTCAGAGGGTAGCAAGCCTTTCGAGCAAAGACGAGAGCGACAGCGTCGACTGCTCGCCGCCCCGCTCGCGCACGGCGAGGCTGTCGTCCGACTCGCGGTCGCCGTAGACGACGGTGACCGGGATCTTCTCGAGCTCGGCGGCCCGGATCCGCTTGCCGATCGTCTCGCTCGGCTCCGCGGTCTCGGCCCTGAAGCCGGCCTCCCGCAGGCGGAGGTCGAGCGTCCGCGCCGCGTTCGCGTGCGCCTCGCCGACCGGCAGCACGCGCACCTGCACCGGCGCCAGCCAGAACGGCATGTCGCCGCCGTAGTGCTCGAGCAGGATCCCGATGAAGCGCTCGAGCGAGCCGAACAGCGCCCGGTGGATGACGTACGGCGTGTGCTCGCGGTTGTCAGCGCCCATGTAGGTGCAGCCGAGCCGCTCCGGCTGCTGGCCGTCGAGCTGGATCGTCCCCATCTGCCAGGGACGGCCGAGCGCGTCGTCCATGAAGAAGTCGATCTTCGGCCCGTAGAACGCGCCCTCGCCCTCGGCGATGCGGTACGGCAGGCCGATCCGCTCGAGCGCCCGCCGCAGCACGCCCTCGGTGTGGTCCCACTGCGCGTCGGTGCCGAGCTTGTTGTCGGGGCGCGTCGCGAACTCCGCGTGCGCGAGCTCGCGCACGCCGAACGTGTCGTAGAGGAAGTCGACGTAGTCGAACATCGCGTCGATCTCCTCCTGGATCTGCTCCTCGGTGCAGAAGACGTGCGCATCGTCCTGGCTGAACTGGCGCGCGCGGGTCAGGCCCTGCAGGCTGCCGGTCGGCTCGTCGCGGTGGAGGACGGCGGCCTCCGCGTAGCGGATCGGCAGCTCGCGGTAACTGCGGAGCTGCGTGTTGAAGAGCAGCATGTGGCCGGGGCAGTTCATCGGCTTGAGGCCGTAGAGCGACTCGCCGTGCTCGATGCGGAACAGGTTCTCGCCGTACTTCTCCCAGTGGCCCGAGCGCTTCCAGAGCTCGACGTCCCACATGAGCGGCGTCTTCACCTCGTCGTAGCCGCGCTTCGCGTTCTCGCGCCGGCGCAGGTCCTCGAGCGCGTTGTAGATCGCCATCCCCTTCCTCGTCCAGAGCGCGGAGCCGGGCGAGTACTCGGACATGTGGAAGAGGTCGAGCTGCGGGCCGAGGCGCCGGTGGTCGCGGTGCCGTGCGAGCTCGAGCCGCTCGAGGTACGCGTCGAGGTCGGCCTGCGAGTAGAAGGCGGTGCCGTAGATGCGGGTGAGCTGCGGGTTATTGGAGTCGCCGCGCCAGTACGCGCCGGCGATCCCGGTCAGCTTGAGCGCCTTGATCGGCGCGGAGTTCTGCAGGTGCGGCCCGCGGCAGAGATCGGTGAAGTCGCCCTGCGTGTACAGCGAGATGTCGCCCTCGGCGGTGTCGACCAGCTCGAGCTTGTACGGATCGTCGGCGAAGAGCTGGCGCGCTTCGTCGCGCGAGATCTCCCGCCGCTCCCACTCCCTGCCCTCGGCGAGCTCGCGGTCGATCTCGGCCTGGATCCCCTCGAGGTCCTCCTCACGGATGGGCTCGGGGAAGTCGAAGTCGTAGTAGAAGCCGTTCTCGATCGGGGGCCCGATGGCGAGCTTTACGCCCGGGAAGAGGCGCGTGACCGCCTCCGCGAGCAGGTGCGCGGACGAGTGACGGAGCACTGCAAGCGCGTCCGGGTCGGTCTTGTCGCGCGTGGTCAGGATCTGGATCGGCTCGCCGTCGGTAAGCGGCAGCCGGAGATCCTGCACCCGTCCGTTCGCGCGCACGAGCACCGCCTGCTCTGCAAGCTTCGGCCCGATCGCGCGCGCGGCGTCGAGGCCGGTCGCGCCGGCGGGAAGTTCAAGCTCCGAGTTGTCGGGAAGGACGACCTTCATGTCAGAACCGGCCAAGAATACGCACCCCCGCGAGGACGATAGGAACGAGGAACTGGAGGAGTCTCCGGTGCCCGACCCGACCGCGAAAGACACGGACGGAGAGGACGACCCGGAGGCCGACTAGCGAGGTGTCGTGGTGCGCTCGGAGCGCATCCCGAGAGTCTAGACATGTCTCGGTATCAGTTACCGAGCCATGTCCTTTAGGGCGAGGTCTAGTCGCGGAACTCCATGAGGAGCCACGGTGACGCGTGCCCGTCGTCGGCCTCGTGGCGCGAGACCTCGACGAAGCCGGCTCGCTCCCATGCGCGGACCGCGCCCTCGTTCCAGGCGTAGGGGTCGACGGTCACGCGCGACCAGCCACGCTCGTCCACGAGGTGCCGGGTCATCGCCCGCGCGGCGTCCGGGCCGAGGCCGCGCCCGCGCGCCGCCGGGACGAGGAACATGTCGAGCCCTTCCGCATGAACCTGCAGATACCCCACCGGCTCGCCGGACTCCTCGACGACCCACGCCTCGACCTCGGGACGCGCGAGCCGTTCCTCCATCTCGCCGCGCGTGAACGTCTCGTCGTCCCAGTAGCGCGCGACGTCGGGATCCGCGTGCCAGGCGACGAGCTGGTCGACGTCGTCCGCGCCGGCAGGTCGCAACGACGTCAGTCGACCTCGTACGAGAACTCCCACATCACCGCCTTCGACGACGTGCCGCCCACGCTGCGGTAGAGCGCGTTTGCCGGGACGTTGTCCTCCTCGGTGAGCACGAAGCCCGCTGGGATGCCGCGTTCCCGGGACAGCTCGGCCAGCCGCGCGAGCAGCGCCGACGCGATCCCCCGGCGCTGGTGGCTCTCGGCCACGTCCAGCTCGTAGACGAAGAGCATCGAGCAGTCGCCGTGGCGCCGCGGCAGCTCGTGCGCGAGCACGAAGCCGACCGGCCGCTCACCGTCGAATGCCACGAGCATCAGCGTGCGCGGGTCGGCCAGCAGCGCCTCCGGGTCGCCCGGCCCGTCGTACGTCGCGAGCTCGCGAACCACGCCCTCGTCGCCCGGCGCGAGCACGCGAATCCCGATCTCCCGGCCGCTCGTTGTGTTTTCGTCCATCTGGCAAGGAGGATCGCATGCCCGGCAAGCGACCGAGTGTCAAGAACGAGAAGCAGTACGAGAAGCTGAAGGAGAAGGGGATGTCGAAGGAGCGCGCGGCGAAGATCGCGAACTCGCCGGGCGCGTCGAGCCGCGGCGGCAAGGCCTCGGGATCCGGCGTTCGCCGTCACAACTCCTCCCAGGGCGGCACGACCGCTCAGAAGAAGGCCGCCGGCCGCAAGGGCGGCCGCGCCACCGCGCGCAAGAGCTGACACGTCACAAAACTGAGCCAGAGCCCCGCCGACGTCGCATTTTGTCGCCGCGTTTGGTACGGATTCCGTTGCTGCGGCGCTAATGCATCGCCCACCTACGAAAGGGTCGCACGATGTCGAATGGGTTCTGGCGCCGGAGTCGGCGCATCCCGGGCGCAGCCTGCCCTCGGTATGTCCTGATCGTCCTTGCTCTCTGTGCGCTGGCCGGATCGCTGGTCGGCGGAAGCGCTCGTCCCGCCTCGGCGGCGGGGATTTCCGCGCACTTCGTGCGCACCTGCGGGGCGGTGCCTCAGGGGGAGATGAGGTGCTTCGCCCTGCGTCGCACGACCGGCGTCGTCGCGCATGTCGCGACCGGCGTCAACCCCGCCGTCGCGGTCAGCGGCTACGGGCCGTCCGACCTCGACAGCGCGTACAACGTGCCGACGACGCTCGGCTCGGGCAAGACGGTCGCGATCGTCGATGCCTACGACGACCCGAACGCCACGAGTGACCTGAGCACCTACCGCAGCAACTTCGGGCTGCCCGCGTGCACGACCGGCAACGGCTGCTTCAAGAAGGTCAACCAGAACGGCGCGACCAGTCCGCTCCCGTCGGCAAACGCCGGCTGGGGGTCGGAGGAAATGCTCGACATCGAGATGGTCTCGGCGATCTGTCCGAGCTGTCACATCCTGCTCGTCGAGGCGAACAGCCCCACGACCGCCAACCTCGGCACGGCCGTCAACAGCGCGGTCGCGCAGGGCGCCGTCGCCGTCTCGAACAGCTACGGCGGGTCCGAGTCCTCGAGCGAGACGAGCTACGACAACTCGTACTACAAGCACCCCGGCGTGGCGATCGTCGCCTCGTCCGGCGATGCCGGTTACACGCGCGAGTATCCGGCGGCGTCGCAGTACGTCACGGCAGTCGGCGGAACTGCGCTGTCGCACGCGAGCAACTCGCGTGGCTGGACGGAGTCCGTCTGGTCGACGTCCTCGAGCGAGGGTGCGGGGAGCGGCTGCTCGGCCTACGAGCCGAAGCCGTCGTTCCAGCACGACAGCGGGTGTGCACGGCGGACTATCGCCGACGTCTCCGCGGTCGCAGACCCCGCGACCGGCGTGGCGGTCTACGACTCGTACGGCTCGGGTGGCTGGACGGTGTTCGGCGGCACGAGCGTGGCGTCGCCGATCATCGGCGCGATGTACGCGCTGGCCAACTCGCCGTCGCCGAGCGCGTACCCGAACTCGTACCCGTACGCGAATCCGAGCGCGCTCTACGACGTGACGACCGGCCACACGGCCACGTGCTCGCCGGCCTACCTCTGCACGGGAGAGGTCGGCTACGACGGCCCGACCGGGCTCGGCACGCCCAACGGTGCCGCAGCGTTCGGGCCTTCGTCTACAGGCCAGAACGACTTCTCGATCTCGGTCAACCCGACGTCCGCGTCGGTCACCGCAGGATCGGGGACGACGGCGACGGTCTCCACCGCGGTCACGGCGGGCTCGGCGCAGACGGTCTCGCTCAGTGCCAGTGGCCTGCCGAGCGGCGCCTCGGCCTCGTTCTCGCCGTCCTCGGTGACTGCCGGGTCGTCATCCACGCTGACGATCTCGACCTCGAGCTCGACCCCAGCCGGCAACTACAGCATCACGATCACAGGGACCGGCTCCACGGCCTCGCACACGGCGACCTTCACGCTCAGCGTGACGTCAGGGGGCGGCACCTGCACGGCAGCCCAGAAGATCACGAATCCCGGCTTCGAGTCCGGCTCGACCGGCTGGTCTGCGACCTCCGGCGTGATCGGGCAGTACGGGTCGTCCGGCGAGCCCACGCACGCGGGCACGTGGGATGCCTGGCTCGACGGCTATGGCACGTCGCACACCGACACGCTCTCGCAGTCGGTCACCATCCCGAGCGGGTGCAGCACGTACACGCTCTCGTTCTGGCTGCACATCGACACGTCCGAGACGACGACGTCGACTGCCTACGACAAGCTGACGGTGACGCTCGGCTCGACGACGCTCGCCACGTACTCGAACCTGAACAAGGCGTCGGGTTACGTGCAGCATTCGTTCAACGTCTCCGGCTTCGCCGGTCAGACCGTGACGCTCACGTTCAAGGGCGTGGAGGACAGCTCGCTCCAGACGTCGTTCGTCATCGACGACACGGCGCTGAACGTCAGCTGACGCAAGAAAAAGGCGGGGCGCCTCGCAGGAGGCGCCCCGCCGCAAACCCGTTAACCGACGGGAATGACGTTCCGAGCCTCGGGGCCCTTCTGACCCTCGGCCGGCTCGAACTCGACGCGCGCGCCCTCGGCGAGCGTCTTGAAACCCTCACCGCCGATCGCGCTGAAGTGGACGAACACGTCCTTGCCGCCCTCGTCCGGGGTGATGAAGCCGTACCCCTTGGCGTCGTTGAACCATTTCACGACTCCGGTTGCCATATGAAAAACACCTCCCTCCGCGGAAGTTCTGAACGGACAGGAGGCGCACGGACGCGCAACCGGTACTCGCTCTAGTTCTAGTGCAGTGCCCGAACGGTAGCGAGAATTCACGCCGTATGCGCTTGCTCGCAGCTCCCGACAAGTTCCGCGGCACGCTCACCGCACGCGAGGCCGCGGCGGCGATCGCGGCGGGCGCCGCCCGCGCGGGCTGGGACGCGGTCCAGTTGCCGCTCGCGGACGGCGGCGAGGGGACGCTCGACGTCCTCGGCGGCGGCAATCGGTGCACCATCGTGACGGGGCCGCTCGGGGAGCCCGTGGAAGCTGCGTGGCGGCTCGAGGAAGACGGCACCGCGCTGATCGAGGCCGCGCGCGCCTGCGGGCTCTCGCTCGCGGGCGGCGCCGAGGCGAACGACCCGCTCGCCGCGACGAGCCGCGGCGTCGGCGAGCTCGTCGCGGCCGCGGTCGCGGAGGGCGCCCGCAGGATCGTCGTCACCGTCGGCGGAGTCGCATCCACCGACGGCGGAGCGGGCGCGGTCGAGGCGCTCCCGGCCTCCCTGCCACCGCTCGAGGTCGCGTGCGACGTCGACGCGCGCTTCCTCGACGCGGCCGACGTGTTCGCGCCGCAGAAGGGAGCGACGCCCGAGCAGGTCGAGATCCTGCGCGAGCGGCTATCGCAACTCGACGTCCCCGACCGCCCGGGTGCCGGCGCCGCGGGCGGCCTCGCCGGAGGCCTCGCCGCGGCCGGCGCGCGGCTCAGCGGCGGCTTCGACTTCGTCGCCGGCCGCCTCGGCTTCGACGAGCGCCTCGCGGAGGCGGATCTTCTCGTCACAGGCGAGGGCCGGCTCGACGCGACGTCCTTCACCGGGAAGGTCGTCGGGCGCGCGCTCGAACGTGCCGCGGCCACGGGGGTCGACGTAGTTGTCGTCGCGGGAGAAGTGGCTGCTGAGAGCGGAATCGACGCGATTTCGCTCGTCGAGCGCTACGGTCCCGACAGGGCTTTCGGCGACCCGGCGGAATGCCTCGCCGAGGCCGTCGGAAATGCCCTGGCGATCCGCCGAAACGGACCCTAAGCTGCCTGCCGGAAAATGCCCAAGCCAGTCGCCAACGCGCCGCACATCAGCTACCGCCCGGGGCTCGACGGGCTGCGCGCGCTCGCGGTCCTCGGAGTCTTCGTCTACCACGCCCGAATCGACTGGCTGCCGGGCGGCTTCCTCGGCGTAGACCTCTTCTTCGTCCTCAGCGGCTACCTGATCACGTCGCTGCTGCTCGTCGAATGGGAGGCCCGAAACCGGATCGACCTGCGCCGCTTCTGGCTGCGGCGCGCGCGGCGGCTGCTGCCGGCCCTCGTGGTCGTCGTGCTGGCGGCGCTGATCCTCTCGGCGATCTTCGCCCGCCAGGATCTCGCCCACACGCGCAGCGACGTCGTCAGCTCGCTTCTCTACTTCCAGAACTGGCACCTGATCGCCGCCAACCAGTCGTACTTCGTGGCCAGGGGGAACCCGTCGCTGCTGCAGCACGTCTGGTCGCTCGCGATCGAGGAGCAGTTCTACGTCATCTGGCCGCTGCTGCTCGTCCCCTGCCTCGTTCTCATCGGCCGCAAGCGGCTGCCCATGCTCGTCATCGCCGGCATCGCCGCCTCGGCGACGCTGATGTGGATCCTCTACAACCCGTACGGAGACCCCTCGCGCGTCTACTTCGGCACCGACACGCGCGCCTTCCTGCTGCTGATGGGCATCCTGCTCGCGCTCGTCTGGCCCTGGATCGAGCGGCTGCGACAGGCGGTGCCGCTGCTCGAGCTGTTCGGCGTCGCGGCCCTCGTCGGCACCGTCCTCCTCTTCCGGCAGATGCAGGACTTCAACCCGACCCTGTACCGCGGCGGCGACCTCGCGGCGGCGTTCTGCTTCGTCGTGCTCATCGCCGCGGTCGCCCACCCGAGGACCGGCATCGGCCAGGCGATGGGCGTCGCGCCACTGCGCTGGGTCGGTGAGCGGAGCTACGGGATCTACCTCTGGCACTGGCCGATCATCCTGCTCGTCGCGGGTGTGAACGTGCGGAGCAGCCCCGGCGTCGTCGTCGCCGAGGCCGCCGTGGTCCTCGCGGCCGCGGCGCTCTCGTACCGCTATGTCGAGGAGCCGATCCGCAGCGGGCGCCTGCAGCGCCGGCTCGCCCAGCACCCGCGGCGGTGGCGGCTCGAGCGGATCGGCGCGGGAGCGGTCGGCCTCGTCGCCGCGTTCGCGATCCTCTTCGTGATCCGAGGTCGATCAATCCGGTCTCCAACTACGTCAGCCCGCCCTCGGTGAGAGCCGCCACGAAGCCCACCTATTCGGACACCGCGCCGCACCCGTCCACGACGACTCAGCCGGTCGTCGTGAAAAAGCACGCCCTGCCGGCGGGCCGGATGCTCGCCCTCGGCGACTCGGTCATGCTCGGCTGCACGAGCGAGCTGAAGGCGGCACTCCAGCACCGCGTCCGTATCAATGCGACCGTCGGCCGGCAGATCGATGACACGGTGAAGGAGCTCAACCATCTCCGGGCGCGCCACCGGCTACCGAAGACGATCGTGCTCCAGGTCGGGAACAACGGCCCGCTCTGGTACCGCGACCTCGTCAAGCTCCGGCATGCGCTGCGCGGGATCCCGAACGTCGTCGTCGTCAACGTCCGCAACGACACGAGCTGGCAGGACGAGTCGAACCACGCCCTCGTCAACTGGCTGCACGGCTGGCCCGCGGCGCACCTCGCCGACTGGTACGGCAACTCGACGACCAAGATGCTGCAGGACGGCACGCACCCGTGGCCCTACGGGTGCACGATCTACGCGCGCGTGATCGCCGACACGCTCCGGACGGCCTGAGGCCTACCCCGCTTCGGGAGCGGAGGCGAGCTCTTCCTTCGCCGACCTCGTGAAGAGGATGGCGAGCGCGGCGCCGGCGGCGTAGCCGAAAGCCACGGCTGCGATCGATTCGCCCCAGCCCGACTTCTGCGTCATGTTCCAGACGACGCCGAGGACGATCCCGAGGTTCGAGAGCTCGACCACCCAGAGGCCGGGATGGAGCGCCATCCGCCGTGCCTCGGGGCCCAACGGGCCCGGGCCGTTCGCGCGTAGCGCGGCCTGGAGCTTCTTCGCCGTGTGCTCGGCGATGCCCCCTCCCTGAACACCCAACACGACGAGAGCCACGATCCCCATCACGATCCAGGGGGTGCCCCACGTCCAGATCTTGTGCGTCATGTAGGCGCCCGTCGCGAAGAGGCCGAGGATCGCGACCGGGAAGAGCTTCGCGACCTGGCCCGACAGGATGCCCCACGGCACGGCGGTCTCGAGCGCGCGGGCCGCGCGGAGCTGGAAGAGACAGGCGAGCAGCACCGAGCCTGCCCCGATGCCGAGGAAGAGCGAAAGCAGATGGACGTAGAGGACGTAGTGGTAGGTGTCCAAGGTTTACCCCCGTGATCGAGACGCCACTGGCCCGTGAGGCTAGGCGATCCGGCGGGCGGGTTCAAGTCGTAGGCTTAGGTCATGGATCCCGAACACGCAGCCGAGCTTCTTCGCGCCGAGCGGGCGCGGATCGAGCGGGCGCTCGTCACCCGCGAGCACCAGGACGACGCCGAGGAGAAGGACGTGGCAGACCCGGGGAACTTCGCCTCGGACCTCTACCAGGACGAGCTCGACGAGGGCATGCGGGGCGACCTGCAGGTTCAGCTGGCGGCGGTCACGCGCGCCGAGGAGCGGCTGGCGGCGGGCACCTACGGCCTCTCGGTAGAGAGCGGCCAGCCGATCCCCGACGAGCGGCTCGAGGTCTACCCGACGGCCGAGCTCACGGTCGACGAAGAGCGCGCCCGCGAGCGCTAGACCGCTTCCCTCCCGCAATCCGGCCACGCGCCCACCGCGTAGGACCAGGTACATCCCAAGAAGAGGGAAGGAGAACCCATGCACGGAGCACTCAAGCGCTCCATGGTCGTGTTGGGGGTTCTCGCACTGGGGCTCGTCGCCGCGCTGCACGCGGCGGCAGGGCCCGGGCCGCCGGGCGGCGCCTACAAGGTGACCCCGCTGGTCTCGGACATCCCGGGCGTCGCCCCGCTGACCGATCCGGAGCTCGTCAACGCCTGGGGCCTGACCCGCAGCTCGACGAGCCCCTGGTGGGTCGCCGACAACGGCCCCGACCCGGACACGAGCAAGTCGACCGTCTACACCGGTGGCGGCTCGAAAATCCTCAGCGTCAACGTCCTCGGCGGTCCGACCGGAGACGTGTTCGCCGGGATCGCCGGCAATTTCCAGATCGGGACGGACACCGCCCCGACGGCGCTCGCCCCGGCGAAGTTCATCTTCGCCACGGAGAACGGTGACCTCAGGGCGTGGCAGGCCGGCTCGACGGCACTCGTCGCCCCCGCGACGGGCATCGCCGCCGACGCGAAGTTCAAGGGGCTTGCGATCACGCCGTCGACGGCGGGGAGCCCACTGCTCTACGCGGCGGACTTCCACAACGCGGAGGTCGACGTCTTCAACGGGTCCTGGCAGAACGTCACGCCGCACGGCGCGTTCGTCGACCACAAGCTGCCGCGCGGGTACGCCCCGTTCGGGATCCAGACGATCGGATCGGACGTCTTCGTCACGTACGGGAAGCAGGACGCGGAGGCCGGAGACGAGGTCGACGGCCATGGTCTCGGCTTCGTCGACGAGTACGACCTGCAGGGGAACCTCGTCGGGCGGGTCGCGCAGCGCGGCCAGCTGGACGCGCCCGTGGGGCCTGGCGATAGCGCCTCCGTCGTTCGGGCGTTTCAAGGGCGATCTGCTCGTCGGCAACTTCGGCGACGGCCAGATCAACGCCTACGCGCAGGACCATGGTCACGGCCACGGGCGCTGGCATCACGCCGGCACGCTGCGCTCGTCCGGCGGTGGCAAGCTCGTGATCGACGGCCTCTGGGCGCTCGAGTCGGCAACACCGGCTCGAACGGTGACCCGGACACGCTCTTCTTCACAGCCGGCCCGAACGACGAGTCGGACGGGCTCTTCGGCACGATCAAACCCGGCTGATTCGCACACGCACTACCGGGGCCGCCCCACGGCGGCCCCGGCTTCAGCTGTGCTCGGCTGCCCGCTGCTCGACGCGCAACGTCACGAGGCCCCCGGCGCGGGCGACGTGCTGTTGCATGAGCTCGTACGCGGCGTTCGCGTCGTGGCGCGCGAGCGCCTCGAGGATGGCCTCGTGCTCTCGGACGTTCGCCTCGAGCATCGCGGTGCTCTCGCTCACGACCAGCCTGCTGAGATCACGAGGGAAGTTCCGGTGGAGGTGGGCGAGCGTCCCGGCGAGGACATCGTTGCCGCTCGCCTCTTGGATCGTCTGGTGGAACTCGTCGTTCGCCGCCCCCCAGAGGCGGATCTCGCGCGCGCCGACCTCGCGGCCGCCGCGGCGCCGTGTTGTGGTTCGCTCCAGCGCGGCCCGGAACTTGCCCTGGGCGTGCTCCAGCCGCGCCAGCTGCTCACGGGTGGCGCGCCCGGCCGCGAGTTGAGCTGCCAGCGCCTCGAGTGCCGCACGCACCTCGTAGGCGTCGCGGATCTCGCGCGCGGAGAGCCCGCGGACGACGGCGCCCCGATTTGGCTCAACCTCGACGAGGCCGTCCGCCTGGAGTTTCCGCAGGGCCTCCCTCACCGGGGTCCGGCTCACCCCGAACTCCTCGGCGAGAGCCTCCTGGCGCAGGCGCGTCCCCGACGGCAGCTCGCCGCTGAGCACCCGCGCATGCAGCTTGCTCGCGAGCTTGTCGACGAGCGCGCGCCGTTCCTCCGCGGCCTGGCTCACGCGTGCACGCGCACGGGACGAAGGCCGTCGTAGGCGAGCTTGAGCCCGACGAGGCCGATGAAGACCGCGAAGACCACGCGAAGCGTCGACCCCGGTAGGGCAAGGGCGAGCAGCGCGCCAAGGACGCTCCCGACCGCCCCGACGATCCCCAGGCGGATCGCCACTGCGAGGTCGCCGATCCCGTGCCGGCGCAGGACGATGCTTCCCGCGATCGCAGTCGGCAGGATCACGACCAGCGATGTCGCCTCGGCGGAGTGCTGCGACAGCCCTACCGCCAGGGTAAGAAACGGCACGACGAGCGTCCCACCCCCGACTCCGAGCAGTCCCGACGCCACGCCGACGAGGACGCCGAACGCCACGAGCGCGACATAGAGCGTCGGCCCACTCATGCGCGGGCTCCGAGCAACGCCGCCACGCCCACGAGAAACGTGCCGAACACGACCTTGAGGAGCCGCTCGTCGATCCGCGCGAGCATCCCAGCTCCGACTCGCGCCCCGACGATCGACCCCACCGCGAGCCCCAGCGCCGGCCACCACCGCACCTCGCCGGCGATCCCATAAGTGGCGATGCCGCCCATGCTGATCGGGATGATCGCTCCGAGCGAGATGGCGTGCGCATCGCGCTGCCCGCAGCGGGCCCAGAGCACGAGCAGCGGCACCATGACGACGCCGCCGCCCACCCCGAGCAGCCCCGACAGAAGCCCACCGCCGAGCCCGATCGCGAACAGCTTCGGGTCGAGCACGGACGAGCGCAGGCGGACCCGGGGATTCGTATCGGCCACTGCCCGCATCGTGCGCACAGTAACACCTGGATCCAAGTCGCCTAAGAATGGATCCAACTGGTAGTGTTCCCGCCCTCACGTGTCGCCCAACGGGACGGAGGGAAGAACCAAATGAACCGCAACCGCATCGCAGCGGCCGTCGGGGCAGCGGTCGTAGTCGGGTTGCTTGCGCTCTCGATCAGCGCCGCAGCCGGCGCGTCGGGCAAGCAGGCAACGAAGTTCAAGCCAGGCGGCACGTTCACCGTCGCCATGACGAACGGCGAGCCGGATGCGCTCGACCCCACTCTCGCCCGGACGTTCTCCGGCCGTGAGGTCTTTCTCACCATGTGCGAGAAGCTCTACGACCTCAACCGGAGGTCGGCAATCGTGCCGCAGCTCGCAGCGGCGCTGCCGAAGATCTCGACGAACAAGCTCACGGTCACGATCCCTCTGCGCCACGGGATCAAGTTCAACGACGGGACGCCGTTCAACGCGGCCGCCGTCGTGAAGACGATGAACCACTACCTGACGTTCAAGGGCTCGGTGCGGGCGAGCGAGATCGCGTCCGTCCAGAGCGTGACGGCGAAGGGCCGCTACACCGTCGTCTTCCACCTCAAGGCGCCCTACTCGCCGCTGACCGCGCAGCTCGCCGACCGCTCCGGAATGATCCTGTCGCCGAAACAGCTCTCGAGCCTCGGCGCCAATTTCGCGCGCCACCCGGTGTGCGTCGGCCCGTTCATGTACAAGGGCCGGATCGCCGGCGACAGCATCACGGTCGTCAAGTCGCCCTTCTACTACGCGAAGAACAAGGTGCACTTCGCCAAGATCGTGTTCAAGATCTACAACGACACGACCGCCGCGGCGCAGGCCCTGAAGGCCGGGACTGTGCAGGCGCTCGACGCGATCGCGCCGACCGACATCTCCGGAATCAAGTCCGACAAGGGGCTGCGCGTCATTACCGCAGCCGGGCTCGGCTACGGCGGGATCACGATCAACATCGGCAACAAGAACGGCCTCGGCCATCTGCCGTATTCGAACGTCGGCACCGACCTCGCCAAGAGCCCCGTGCTGCGCAAGGCGTTCGAAATGGCGATCAGCCGCAACACGCTGAACAGGGTCGTGTTCAACCACACGGTCCTACCCGGCTGCACCCCGATCTCTCCTTCGAGCTCGTGGTTCGACAAGAGCCTCAAGTGCACCGCGTATAACCCGAATCAGGCGAAGCAGCTCGTGAAGCAGTCGGGGATCTCGAGCCCGACGGTGAACCTGATGGTGCCGACCGGCACGGTTGCGCTCCGCGAGGCCCAGTTCATCCAGGCCCAGGAGGCCGCGGTCGGGATCAAGGTGAACGTGCAGTCCACCGACTTCGTGACCGCGCTCTCGAAGGCGGACGCCGGCACCTACGACGCCTTCCTGATCGGCTGGTCGGGCCGCGTCGACCCTGACGGCAACATCTACGGCTTCGTCGCCACGCCGGGGACGCTGAACGACTCCGGGTACTCGAGCGCGCATCTCGACCGGCTCCTCAATCGTGCGCGCAGTGCGTCGACGACGAAGGCCCGGCGTGCCTACTACAAGTCCGCGGTCACGCAGATCATGACCAACCGCCCGCTGATCTACCTCGACCACCCGGTGACGTACTCCGGCATCTCGACGCGGGTGGCCGGCGTGACCCTGTATCCGGACACGCTCCTGCGCGTCGCGTTCGCGGGCTACACGAAGTAGGAGAACGACATGGGCGGCTTCCTGATCCGCAAGGCAGGAGCCGCCCTCGTCGTGCTCGTCGCCGCGAGCATGCTCGTGTTCGCCGGAGTGCGCGCGATCCCCGGCAACCCCGCGATCGCGCTCGGCGCCGAGAACCGCGACCCGACGGTGCTCGCCGCCGTACGCGCCAAGTACGACCTCAACCAGCCGCTGCCGATGCAGTACGTGCACTGGATCTGGCTCGCGGTCCGCGGCGACCTCGGCGTCGACCAACGCCAGCTCCCGGTCGGGCACACGATCGCGTCACGGCTGCCGATCAGCCTCGAGCTGGCGCTGCTGAGCATGGTCATCGCGACCCTCATCGGCATCCCGGCGGGGGTGATCGCCGCCGTCCGGCGCGGCAAGCCGAGTGACTACGCCGTGACCGGGATCGCCCTCGCCGGACTGTCGGTTCCCCACTTCTGGTTCGGGCTGATGCTGATCATCTGGTTCTCCGTCGACCTCCACTGGCTCCCCGCCGGCGGATACGTGACAGCACACCACCCGGTCGCGAACCTCCAGCATCTGGTGCTGCCCGCGATCGTCCTCGGAACCGGCTTCGCCGCGGTGCTGATGCGCCAGATGCGCTCCTCGATGCTGGGCTCGCTCGGAGCCGACTACGTGCGGACGGCGCGCGCGAAGGGCCTGTCCGAGTGGTCGGTCGTGTGCAAGCACGCGCTGCGCAACAGCCTGATCACGATCACGACCGTGATGGGGCTCCAGCTCGGCGCCCTCATCTCCGGCATCGTCGTCGTGGAGGAGATCTTCGGGATCCCGGGATTCGGCTCGCTGACGATCGACGCCGTGAACCAGCGCGATTACACGCTGATCCAGGGGGTAGTGCTCGTGGCAACCGCCAGCTACGTGCTCGCGAACCTGCTCGTGGACCTGGCCTACTCGCTGCTCAACCCTAGGATTCGCACGCTGTGAGCGTCGCCACGCCGGACGTCGGCAGCCCGCACGTCAGAAGACACGCCGGCGCCTGCGCTTGCTCGGCAAGCGCTTCTTCCGCCGGCCGATGGCGGTGGGCGGGCTCATCGTCGTCGGCGGGTTCGTGGTCATGGCGATCTTCGCCCCGCTGCTCGCCCCCTACTCGGCGACGTACACCGACTTCAACGCAGTGCTCGCACATCCGTCGCCACAGCATCTGCTGGGAACGGACGACCTCGGACACGACGTGCTCTCGCGGCTGATCTGGGGAGCGCGGGCATCGATGCTGGTCGGCGTCCTGGCGACGCTCCTGGGGATGTCTATGGCTGTACCGATCGGGCTGCTCGCCGGCTACTACCGCGGCTGGGTCGACACGGTGATCATCCGCATCACCGACGTCCTGCTCGCCTTCCCGTTCCTGATCCTCGCGGTCGGGCTTGCGGCGATCCTCGGGCCTTCCGCTCCTCTGAACGCGACGCTCGCGCTCGGGATCTCGACCATCCCCGGCTTCGTCCGGATCGCGCGCGGCGAGACGCTGGCGCTGCGCGAGGAGGACTACGTCCCCGCAGCGGTCTTGAACGGCGCGAACGACGCCACGATCATCTTCCGGCACATCCTCCCGAACATGACGAACACGCTGATCGTGCAGGCGACGCTGCCATCCCGGCCGCGATCATCGGGGAGGCGACGCTCTACGTGCTCGGACTTCGGCATGACCGCCTACCTGGTGGGGAGCCATGTCCAAGGGCGCCGTGCCTGACCTGGCGCCGCGGCTTGCGGTCTATCCGGGGATCGCGATCATGCTCGCGGCCCTCGCGTTCAACGTCCTCGGGGACGGGTTGCGCGACGTCCTCGACCCCAAGACGGCGCATTGAGAGCGGAGCCCCTTCTCGAGGTGAACGACCTCTCGGTGCGCTTCGAGACCGACGAGGGGCCTATCCAGGCGGTGGATCGGGTGTCGTTCTCGCTCGCCCGGCGCGAGGTTCTCGGCATCGTCGGCGAGTCCGGGTGCGGGAAGAGCGTCACCTGCATGTCACTCGTGCGGCTGCTGCCCGAGACGGCCAGGGTGAGCGGCAGCGTCATGTTCGAGGGCCAGGACCTGCTCGCGTTGGGCGCACGGCGGCTGCGACGCGTCCGTGGCCGCGAGATCGCGTATGTCTTCCAGGAGCCGATGAGCTTCCTCAACCCGGTCTTCACCGTCGGCGACCAGATCGGCGAAGCGGTGCGCCGGCACCTCGGGTCTCGCGTCGCGCAGCGCGCAGGCGGGCGGTGGAGCTGCTCCAGCTCGTACACATCCCCGCTGCCGCGCGACGCGTCGACGAGTATCCGCACCAGCTCTCCGGCGGGCTGCGCCAGCGGGTGGTGATCGCGATGGCGCTCGCGTGCGACCCGAAGATGTTGATCGCCGACGAACCGACGACGGCGCTCGACGTGACGATCCAGGCAGGCATTCTCGACCTGATGCGCGAGGTGCGCGAGGAGTTCGGAACGGCGATCGTGCTCGTCACGCACAACCTCGGCGTCGTCGCAGACATCGCGGATCGCGTCATCGTCATGTACGCCGGCCGCAAGGTGGAGGAGGCGGCGGTGGACGAGCTGTTCGCAGCGCCGCAGCACCCATACGGTGGGGCTGATGGGCGCGATTCCGCGTCCGGGAGAGCGGCGCGACCGGCTCGAGGAGATTCCGGGACGCGTCCCGGTGAGCCCGCGGCCGCTGGAGCGCTGCGTGTTCGCCGACCGCTGCCGGTATGCCGACGAGATCACGCTCACGCAGGTTCCGTGTGCTCCGTTCCGTGCGTCCGGACCACCTTCGTGGCCTGCTCCCATCCCGAGTCAGAGCGCGTCGCATGAGTGCCGCTCCGGTGCTCGAGGTCGACGACCTCGTCGTGCACTTCACCGCCGGTCGCCGCCTCGTCGGCGGGAGCGGCAGCGGCACGGTGCATGCGGTCGACGGAGTCTCGTTCGCGCTCCACGAGGGCGAGATGCTCGGCCTCGTCGGCGAGTCGGGCAGCGGCAAGTCGAGCGCTGGCGAACTGCGTCGTCCGGCTCCTCGAGCCGAGCTCCGGCTCGATCCGGCTGCACGGCCGCGACATCACGCATCTCTCGCGGCGCGCGCTTCGTCCGCTGCGGCGCGACCTGCACATGGTCTTCCAGGACCCGTACTCCTCGCTCAATCCGCGTATGACGGCCGGCGAGATCGTCGCCGAGCCGTTGCGACTGCATCGGCTCGCCGGCCGGGGCGAGCGCGAGCACCGTGTGATCGAGATCTTCGATCGTGTCGGGCTCGGACCGGAGCATCGCTCTTCCGCTACCCACGAGTTGTCGGGCGGCCAGCGCCAGCGTGTCGGGCTGGCCCGGTCGCTCATCCTCGAGCCGAGCGTCCTTGTTGCGGACGAGCCCGTCTCCGCCCTCGACGTCTCGGTGCAAGCGTCAAGTCCTGAAACTCCTGCATGAACTGCGGCGCGACAAGGGCTTCTCTTATCTCTTCATCACCCACGACCTTCGGCACCGTCGAGTTCCTCTGCGACCGGATCGCAGTGATGTACCTCGGCCAACTGGTCGAAGTCGCGAACCGCGACGCGATCTTTGAGGATCCACAGCACCCGTACACCCAGGCGCTGCTCTCGGCCGCGGTGGTTCCGGATCCTGCGGAGCAGCGGAAGCGCCGGCGCGTCGTCCTCGCGGGAGACCCGCCGAGTCCACTCGAGCCGCCGAGCGGCTGCCGCTTCCACACCCGCTGCCCGTTGCACGACCTGTCCGCGCCGGCCTGCGAGGAGGTCGAGCCGCCGCTGCGCGAGGTGTCTTCGGAACACTTCGTCGCATGCCACCCTCGCAGACCTCGGCTCGCGAACGCCGCGTATCGCCGACCCCGCGGGAGAGGTCCCGGTGAGGGGCAGATGACGTTCACGACGCGACCCGAGCTGCGGGGGACGTTCGGCATGGTGGCGTCGACCCACTGGCTCGCGTCGGCAGCGGGGATGGCCGTGCTCGAGCAGGGTGGGAACGCGTTCGACGCGGCCGTCGCCGCCGGGTTCACGCTCCAGGTCGTCGAGCCGCACCTTGGACCGGCGGCGACCTGCCGCGCTTCTCTGGCCGACGGAACGCGACCGGCCGGTCGTCCTCTGCGCCCAAGGCCCCGCGCCTCGGGCGGCGACGATCGAGCGCTATCGCGACGAGCTCGGGCTCCGGCTCGCCCCAGGCACCGGGCCGCTTGCCGCGGTCGTTCCCGGCGCATTCGGCGGCTGGATCGCGATGCTGCGCGAGCACGGGACATTGCCGCTCCGGGACGTGCTCCGCTTCGCGATCGGATACGCCGAAGAGGGCTATCCCGCCGTCGCGGGGATCGGCCAAACAATCCGCAGGATGGAGCAGGTCTTCCGCGAGGACTGGACGACGTCGGCGGAGGTGTACCTGCCGGCCCCCGAGCCGGGCGCATTGCGCCGGAATCCGCGGCTCGCGGAGACCTACCGGCGGCTCGCAGAGGCGGCCCGATCTCGTTGGAGGAGTCGTCACGCGGCTTCGTCGTCCAGTCCTCGCGGAAGACCTGCTCCATCCTGCGGATTGTTTGGCCGATCCCCGCGACGGCGGGATAGCCCTCTTCGGCGTATCCGATCGCGAAGCGGAGCACGTCCCGGAGTGGCAAGGTCCCGTACTCGCGCAGCATCGCGATCCAGCCGCCGAATGCGCCGGGAACGACCGCGGCAAGCGGCCCGGTGCCTGGGGCGAGCCGGAGCCCGAGCTCGTCGCGATAGCGCTCGATCGTCGCCGCCCGAGGCGCGGGGCCTTGGGCGCAGAGGACGAGCGGCCGGTCGCGTCCCGTCGGCCAGAGAAGCGCGGGCAGGTCGCCGCCGGGCCCGTTCAGGTGCGGCTCGACGACCTGGAGCGTGAACCCGGCCGCGACGGCCGCGTCGAACGCGTTCCCACCCTGCTCGAGCACGGCCATCCCCGCTGCCGACGCGAGCCAGTGGGTCGACGCCACCATGCCGAACGTCCCCCGCAGCTCGGGTCGCGTCGTGAATGTCATCTGCCCGTCACCGGGACCTCTCCCGCGAGGTCGGCGATGCGCGGCGTTCGCGAGCCGAGGTCTGCGAGGTGGCATGCGACGAAGTGTTCCGAAGACACCTCGCGCAGCGGCGGCTCGACCTCCTCGCAGGCCGGCGCGGACAGGTCGTGCAACGGGCAGCGGGTGTGGAAGCGGCAGCCGCTCGGCGGCTCGAGTGGACTCGGCGGGTCTCCCGCGAGGACGACGCGCCGGCGCTTCCGCTGCTCCGCAGGATCCGGAACCACCGCGGCCGAGAGCAGCGCCTGGGTGTACGGGTGCTGTGGATCCTCGAAGATCGCGTCGCGGTTCGCGACTTCGACCAGTTGGCCGAGGTACATCACTGCGATCCGGTCGCAGAGGAACTCGACGGTGCCGAGGTCGTGGGTGATGAAGAGACAGGAGAATCCCATGTCGCGCTGGAGGTCGCGGAGGAGGTTCAAGATCGACGCTTGCACCGAGACGTCGAGGGCGGAGACGGGCTCGTCCGCAACAAGGACGCTCGGCTCGAGGATGAGCGACCGGGCCAGCCCGACACGCTGGCGCTGGCCGCCCGACAACTCGTGTGGGTAGCGGAAGCGATGCTCCGGTCCGAGCCCGACACGATCGAAGATCTCGATCACACGGTGCTCGCGCTCGCCCCGGCCGGCGAGCCGATGCAGTCGCAACGGCTCGGCGACGATCTCGCCGGCCGTCATGCGCGGATTGAGCGAGGAGTACGGGTCCTGGAAGACCATGTGCAGGTCGCGCCGCAGCGGACGAAGCGCGCGCCGCGAGAGATGCGTGATGTCGCGGCCGTGCAGCCGGATCGAGCCGGAGCTCGGCTCGAGGAGCCGGACGACGCAGTTCGCCAGCGTCGACTTGCCGCTGCCCGACTCGCCGACGAGGCCGAGCATCTCGCCCTCGTGGAGCGCGAACGAGACTCCGTCGACCGCATGCACCGTGCCGCTGCCGCTGCCGCCGACGAGGCGGCGACCGGCGGTGAAGTGCATGACGAGGTCGTCGACCTCGAGCACCGGAGCGGCACTCATGCGACGCGCTCTGACTCGGGATGGAAGCAGGCGACGAGGTGGTCCGGACGCACGGAACGGAGCACCGGAACCTGCGTGAGCGTGATCTCGTCGGCATACCGGCAGCGGTCGGCGAACACGCAGCGCTCCAGCGGCCGCGGGCTCACCGGGACGCGTCCCGGAATCTCCTCGAGCCGGTCGCGCCGCTCTCCCGGACGCGGAATCGCGCCCATCAGCCCCACCGTGTACGGGTGCTGCGGCGCTGCGAACAGCTCGTCCACCGCCGCCTCCTCCACCTTGCGGCCGGCGTACATGACGATGACGCGATCCGCGATGTCTGCGACGACGCCGAGGTTGTGCGTGACGAGCACGATCGCCGTTCCGAACTCCTCGCGCACCTCGCGCATCAGGTCGAGAATGCCTGCCTGGATCGTCACGTCGAGCGCCGTCGTCGGCTCGTCGGCGATCAGCATCTTCGGGTCGCACGCGAGCGCCATCGCGATCACCACCCGCTGGCGCATCCCGCCGGAGAGCTGGTGCGGATACTCGTCGACGCGTCGCGCGGCAGCGGGGATGTGTACGAGCTGGAGCAGCTCCACCGCCCGCCTGCGCGCTGCGCGACGCGAGACCCCGAGGTGCCGGCGCACCGCTTCGCCGATCTGGTCGCCGACGGTGAAGACCGGGTTGAGGGAGCTCATCGGCTCCTGGAAGACATACGCGATCTCGCGGCCACGGACGCGTCGCAGCCGCCGTGCGCCCAACGCGAGCAGGTCCTGGCCCTCGAACACGACGCTGCCGCTCACCCTGGCCGTCTCGGGCAGCAGCCGCACGAGTGACATGCAGGTGACGCTCTTCCCGCACCCGGACTCGCCGACGATGCCGAGAACCTCGCGCGGGGCGAGCGAGAACGACACCCGATCCACCGCCTGGATAGGCCCCTCGTCGGTCTCGAAGCGCACCGAGAGGTCGTTCACCTCGAGAAGGGGCTCCGCTCTCAATGCGCCGTCTTGGGGTCGAGGACGTCGCGCAACCCGTCCCCGAGGACGTTGAACGCGAGGGCCGCGAGCATGATCGCGATCCCCGGATAGACCGCAAGCCGCGGCGCCGAGGTCAGGTACGGCTCCGCCTCCTGGAGCATCGTCCCCCACGAGGAGGCGGGCGGCTGAACGCCGAGTCCGAGGAACGAGAGGATCGCCTCCCCGACGATCGCGGCCGGGATGGTCAGCGTCGCCTGCACGATCAGCGTGTTCGTCATGTTCGGGAGGATGTGCCGGAAGATGATCGTGGCGTCGTTCGCGCCGTTCAAGACCGCTGCGGGGACGTAGTCCTCCTCGCGCAGCGCCAGCGTCTCGCCGCGCGCGATCCGGACGAAGCCGGGGATGGTTGAGATCCCGAGCGCGAGCGTCGCGTTCAGGAGCGAAGGCCCGAGGATCGCTGCAAGCCCGACCGCGAGGATCAGGAACGGGAAGGCGAGCAGGACGTCGGTGATGCGGATGATCACCGTGTCGACCCAGCCGCGGTAGTAGCCGGCGAGCAGCCCGATCGGCACCGCGATAG
The DNA here is from genome assembly GCA_963825805.1 of uncultured Actinomycetes bacterium. Lineage (GTDB taxonomy): Bacteria > Actinomycetota > Thermoleophilia > Gaiellales > Gaiellaceae > Palsa-739. The sequence continues at coordinate 21,525 of CAWGVE010000034.1, forward strand.
ACATCCCCAGGAGCGTCGACAGGACGCCGACCAGCATCGATGCCCGCGCTCCCCAGATCAGCCGCGAGAGCACGTCGTGTCCGAGGTCGTCCGTTCCCAGCAGATGCTGTGGCGACGGATGTGCGAGCACTGCGTTGAAGTCGGTGTACGCCGCCGAGTAGGGGGCGAGCAGCGGGGCGAAGATCGCCATGACCACGAACCCGCCGACGACGATGAGCCCGCCCACCGCCATCGGCCGGCGGAAGAAGCGCTTGCCGAGCAAGCGCAGGCGCCGGCGTTCCTCGACGTGCGGGCTGCCGACGTCCGGCGTGGCGACGCTCACAGCGTGCGAATCCTAGGGTTGAGCAGCGAGTAGGCCAGGTCCACGAGCAGGTTCGCGAGCACGTAGCTGGCGGCTGCGACGAGCACTACCCCCTGGATCAGCGTGTAATCGCGCTGGTTCACGGCGTCGATCGTCAGCGAGCCGAATCCCGGGATCCCGAAGATCTCCTCCACGACGACGATGCCGGAGATGAGGGCGCCGAGCTGGAGCCCCATCACGGTCGTGATCGTGATCAGGCTGTTGCGCAGCGCGTGCTTGCACACGACCGACCACTCGGACAGGCCCTTCGCGCGCGCCGTCCGCACGTAGTCGGCTCCGAGCGAGCCCAGCATCGAGGAGCGCATCTGGCGCATCAGCACCGCGGCGAAGCCGGTTCCGAGGACGATCGCGGGCAGCACCAGATGCTGGAGGTTCGCGACCGGGTGGTGTGCTGTCACGTATCCGCCGGCGGGGAGCCAGTGGAGGTCGACGGAGAACCAGATGATCAGCATCAGCCCGAACCAGAAGTGGGGAACCGACAGTCCGGCGAGGGCGATCCCGGTCACGGCGTAGTCACTCGGCTTGCCGCGCCGGACGGCGGCGATCACCCCCGCCGGGATGCCGATGAGGGTCGCGATGACCATGCTCAGCAGCGCCAGCTCGAGGCTGATCGGCAGCCGTGACGCGATCGTGTGCCCGACCGGGAGCTGGCGTTGGTCGACGCCGAGGTCGCCGCGGACCGCGAGCCAGATCCAGTGCACGTACTGCATCGGCAGCGGCTGGTTGAGGTCGTACTTGGCGCGTACGGCGGCGAGCACCGTCGGGTCGCGGTTCTCGGCGCCGAGCGCGATCGCGGGGTTGCCGGGGATCGCGCGCACTCCGGCGAACACGAGCATGCTCGCGGCGACGAGCACGACGAGGGCGGCTCCTGCCTTGCGGATCAGGAAGCCGCCCATGTCGTTCTCCTACTTCGTGTAGCCCGCGAACGCGACGCGCAGGAGCGTGTCCGGATACAGGGTCACGCCGGCCACCCGCGTCGAGATGCCGGAGTACGTCACCGGGTGGTCGAGGTAGATCAGCGGGCGGTTGGTCATGATCTGCGTGACCACGGACTTGTAGTAGGCACGCCGGGCTTTCGTCGTCGACGCACTGCGCGCACGATTGAGGAGCCGGTCGAGATGCGCGCTCGAGTACCCGGAGTCGTTCAGCGTCCCCGGCGTGGCGACGAAGCCGTAGATGTTGCCGTCAGGGTCGACGCGGCCCGACCAGCCGATCAGGAAGGCGTCGTAGGTGCCGGCGTCCGCCTTCGAGAGCGCGGTCACGAAGTCGGTGGACTGCACGTTCACCTTGATCCCGACCGCGGCCTCCTGGGCCTGGATGAACTGGGCCTCGCGGAGCGCAACCGTGCCGGTCGGCACCATCAGGTTCACCGTCGGGCTCGAGATCCCCGACTGCTTCACGAGCTGCTTCGCCTGATTCGGGTTATACGCGGTGCACTTGAGGCTCTTGTCGAACCACGAGCTCGAAGGAGAGATCGGGGTGCAGCCGGGTAGGACCGTGTGGTTGAACACGACCCTGTTCAGCGTGTTGCGGCTGATCGCCATTTCGAACGCCTTGCGCAGCACGGGGCTCTTGGCGAGGTCGGTGCCGACGTTCGAATACGGCAGATGGCCGAGGCCGTTCTTGTTGCCGATGTTGATCGTGATCCCGCCGTAGCCGAGCCCGGCTGCGGTAATGACGCGCAGCCCCTTGTCGGACTTGATTCCGGAGATGTCGGTCGGCGCGATCGCGTCGAGCGCCTGCACAGTCCCGGCCTTCAGGGCCTGCGCCGCGGCGGTCGTGTCGTTGTAGATCTTGAACACGATCTTGGCGAAGTGCACCTTGTTCTTCGCGTAGTAGAAGGGCGACTTGACGACCGTGATGCTGTCGCCGGCGATCCGGCCCTTGTACATGAACGGGCCGACGCACACCGGGTGGCGCGCGAAATTGGCGCCGAGGCTCGAGAGCTGTTTCGGCGACAGGATCATTCCGGAGCGGTCGGCGAGCTGCGCGGTCAGCGGCGAGTAGGGCGCCTTGAGGTGGAAGACGACGGTGTAGCGGCCCTTCGCCGTCACGCTCTGGACGGACGCGATCTCGCTCGCCCGCACCGAGCCCTTGAACGTCAGGTAGTGGTTCATCGTCTTCACGACGGCGGCCGCGTTGAACGGCGTCCCGTCGTTGAACTTGATCCCGTGGCGCAGAGGGATCGTGACCGTGAGCTTGTTCGTCGAGATCTTCGGCAGCGCCGCCGCGAGCTGCGGCACGATTGCCGACCTCCGGTTGAGGTCGTAGAGCTTCTCGCACATGGTGAGAAAGACCTCACGGCCGGAGAACGTCCGGGCGAGAGTGGGGTCGAGCGCATCCGGCTCGCCGTTCGTCATGGCGACGGTGAACGTGCCGCCTGGCTTGAACTTCGTTGCCTGCTTGCCCGACGCGCCGGCTGCGGCGCTGATCGAGAGCGCAAGCAACCCGACTACGACCGCTGCCCCGACGGCCGCTGCGATGCGGTTGCGGTTCATCTGGTTCTTCCCTCCGTCCCGTTGGGCGACACGTGAGGGCGGGAACACTATCAGTTGGATCCATTCTTAGGCGACTTGGATCCAGGTGTTACTGTGCGCACGATGCGGGCAGTGGCCGATACGAATCCCCGGGTCCGCCTGCGCTCGTCCGTGCTCGACCCGAAGCTGTTCGCGATCGGGCTCGGCGGTGGGCTTCTGTCGGGGTTGCTCGGGGTGGGCGGCGGCGTCGTCATGGTGCCGCTGCTCGTGCTCTGGGCCCGCTGCGGGCAGCGCGATGCGCACGCCATCTCGCTCGGAGCGATCATCCCGATCAGCATGGGCGGCATCGCCACTTATGGGATCGCCGGCGAGGTGCGGTGGTGGCCGGCGCTGGGGCTCGCGGTGGGGTCGATCGTCGGGGCGCGAGTCGGAGCTGGGATGCTCGCGCGGATCGACGAGCGGCTCCTCAAGGTCGTGTTCGGCACGTTTCTCGTCGGCGTGGCGGCGTTGCTCGGAGCCCGCGCATGAGTGGGCCGACGCTCTATGTCGCGCTCGTGGCGTTCGGCGTCCTCGTCGGCGTGGCGTCGGGACTGCTCGGAGTCGGGGGTGGGACGCTCGTCGTGCCGTTTCTTACGCTGGCGGTAGGGCTGTCGCAGCACTCCGCCGAGGCGACATCGCTGGTCGTGATCCTGCCGACTGCGATCGCGGGAAGCATCGTCCTGCGCCGGCACGGGATCGGCGACCTCGCAGTGGCGATCCGCCTGGGGATCGTCGGGGCGGTCGGGAGCGTCCTTGGCGCGCTGCTCGCCCTTGCCCTACCGGGGTCGACGCTTCGCGTGGTCTTCGCGGTCTTCATCGGCCTCGTCGGGCTCAAGCTCGCCTACGACGGCCTTCGTCCCGTGCGCGTGCACGCGTGAGCCAGGCCGCGGAGGAACGGCGCGCGCTCGTCGACAAGCTCGCGAGCAAGCTGCATGCGCGGGTGCTCAGCGGCGAGCTGCCGTCGGGGACGCGCCTGCGCCAGGAGGCTCTCGCCGAGGAGTTCGGGGTGAGCCGGACCCCGGTGAGGGAGGCCCTGCGGAAACTCCAGGCGGACGGCCTCGTCGAGGTTGAGCCAAATCGGGGCGCCGTCGTCCGCGGGCTCTCCGCGCGCGAGATCCGCGACGCCTACGAGGTGCGTGCGGCACTCGAGGCGCTGGCAGCTCAACTCGCGGCCGGGCGCGCCACCCGTGAGCAGCTGGCGCGGCTGGAGCACGCCCAGGGCAAGTTCCGGGCCGCGCTGGAGCGAACCACAACACGGCGCCGCGGCGGCCGCGAGGTCGGCGCGCGCGAGATCCGCCTCTGGGGGGCGGCGAACGACGAGTTCCACCAGACGATCCAAGAGGCGAGCGGCAACGACGTCCTCGCCGGGACGCTCGCCCACCTCCACCGGAACTTCCCTCGTGATCTCAGCAGACTGGTCGTGAGCGAGAGCACCGCGATGCTCGAGGCGAACGTCCGAGAGCACGAGGCCATCCTCGAGGCGCTCGCGCGCCACGACGCGAACGCCGCGTACGAGCTCATGCAACAGCACGTCGCCCGCGCCGGGGGCCTCGTGACGTTGCGCGTCGAGCAGCGGGCATCCGAGCACAGCTGAAGCCGGGGCCGCCGTGAGGGCGGCCCCGGTAGTGCGTGTGCGAATCAGCCGGGCTTGATCGTGCCGAAGAGCCCGTCCGACTCGTCGTTCGGGCCGGCTGTGAAGAAGAGCGTGTCCGGGTCACCGTTCGAGCCGGTGTTGCCGAACTCGAGCGCCCAGAGGCCGTCGATCACGAGCTTGCCACCGCCGGACGAGCGCAGCGTGCCGGCGTGATGCCAGCGCCCGTGGCCGTGACCATGGTCCTGCGCGTAGGCGTTGATCTGGCCGTCGCCGAAGTTGCCGACGAGCAGATCGCCCTTGAAACGCCCGAACGACGGAGGCGCTATCGCCAGGCCCCAGGGCGCGTCCAGCTGGCCGCGCTGCGCGACCCGCCCGACGAGCTTCCCCTGCAGGTCGTACTCGTCGACGAAGCCGAGACCATGGCCGTCGACCTCGTCTCCGGCCTCCGCGTCCTGCTTCCCGTACGTGACGAAGACGTCCGATCCGATCGTCTGGATCCCGAACGGGGCGTACCCGCGCGGCAGCTTGTGGTCGACGAACGCGCCGTGCGGCGTGACGTTCTGCCAGGACCCGTTGAAGACGTCGACCTCCGCGTTGTGGAAGTCCGCCGCGTAGAGCAGTGGGCTCCCCGCCGTCGACGGCGTGATCGCAAGCCCCTTGAACTTCGCGTCGGCGGCGATGCCCGTCGCGGGGGCGACGAGTGCCGTCGAGCCGGCCTGCCACGCCCTGAGGTCACCGTTCTCCGTGGCGAAGATGAACTTCGCCGGGGCGAGCGCCGTCGGGGCGGTGTCCGTCCCGATCTGGAAATTGCCGGCGATCCCGGCGAACACGTCTCCGGTCGGACCGCCGAGGACGTTGACGCTGAGGATTTTCGAGCCGCCACCGGTGTAGACGGTCGACTTGCTCGTGTCCGGGTCGGGGCCGTTGTCGGCGACCCACCAGGGGCTCGTCGAGCTGCGGGTCAGGCCCCAGGCGTTGACGAGCTCCGGATCGGTCAGCGGGGCGACGCCCGGGATGTCCGAGACCAGCGGGGTCACCTTGTAGGCGCCGCCCGGCGGCCCGGGCCCTGCCGCCGCGTGCAGCGCGGCGACGAGCCCCAGTGCGAGAACCCCCAACACGACCATGGAGCGCTTGAGTGCTCCGTGCATGGGTTCTCCTTCCCTCTTCTTGGGATGTACCGGGTCCTACGCGGTGGGCGCGTGGCCGGATTGCGGGAGGGAAGCGGTCTAGCGCTCGCGGGCGCGCTCTTCGTCGACCGTGAGCTCGGCCGTCGGGTAGACCTCGAGCCGCTCGTCGGGGATCGGCTGGCCGCTCTCTACCGAGAGGCCGTAGGTGCCCGCCGCCAGCCGCTCCTCGGCGCGCGTGACCGCCGCCAGCTGAACCTGCAGGTCGCCCCGCATGCCCTCGTCGAGCTCGTCCTGGTAGAGGTCCGAGGCGAAGTTCCCCGGGTCTGCCACGTCCTTCTCCTCGGCGTCGTCCTGGTGCTCGCGGGTGACGAGCGCCCGCTCGATCCGCGCCCGCTCGGCGCGAAGAAGCTCGGCTGCGTGTTCGGGATCCATGACCTAAGCCTACGACTTGAACCCGCCCGCCGGATCGCCTAGCCTCACGGGCCAGTGGCGTCTCGATCACGGGGGTAAACCTTGGACACCTACCACTACGTCCTCTACGTACATCTGCTCTCGCTCTTCCTCGGCATCGGGGCGGGCTCGGTGCTGCTCGCCTGTCTCTTCCAGCTCCGCGCGGCGCGCGCGCTCGAGACCGCCGTGCCATGGGGCATCCTGTCGGGCCAGGTCGCGAAGCTCTTCCCGGTCGCGATTCTCGGCCTCTTCGCGACCGGCGCGTACATGACGCACAAGGTCTGGACGTGGGGCACCCCCTGGATCGTGATGGGGATCGTGGCTCTCGTCGTGTTGGGTGTTCAGGGAGGGGGCATCGCCGAGCACACGGCGAAGAAGCTCCAGGCCGCGCTGCGCGCGAACGGCCCAGGCCCGTTGGGCCCCGAGGCAAGGCGGATGGCGCTCCATCCCGGCCTGTGGGTGGTCGAGCTCTCGAACCTCGGGATCGTCCTCGGCGTCGTCTGGAACATGACGCAGAAGTCGGGCTGGGGCGAATCGATCGCGGCCGTGGCTTATGGCTACGCCGTGGGCGCCGCGCTCGCGATCCTGTTCACGAGGTCGGCGAAGGAAGAGCTCGCCTCCGCTCCCGAAGCGGGGTAGGCCTCAGGCCGTCCGGAGCGTGTCGGCGATCACGCGCGCGTAGATCGTGCACCCGTAGGGCCACGGGTGCGTGCCGTCCTGACAGCATCTTGGTCGTCGAGTTGCCGTACCAGTCGGCGAGGTGCGCCGCGGGCCAGCCGTGCAGCCAGTTGACGAGGGCGTGGTTCGACTCGTCCTGCCAGCTCGTGTCGTTGCGGACGTTGACGACGACGACGTTCGGGATCCCGCGCAGCGCGTGCCGGAGCTTGACGAGGTCGCGGTACCAGAGCGGGCCGTTGTTCCCGACCTGGAGCACGATCGTCTTCGGCAGCCGGTGGTGCGCCCGGAGGCGGTTGAGATCTTCGACCGTGTCATCGATCTGCCGGCCGACGGTCGCATCGACACGGACGCGGTGCTGGAGCGCCGTCTTCAGCTCGCTCGTGCAGCCGAGCATGACCGAGTCGCCGAGGGCGAGCATCCGGCCCGCCGGCAGGGGCGTGCTTCTTCACGACGACCGGCTGAGTCGTCGTGGACGGGTGCGGCGCGGTGTCCGAATGGGTGGGCTTCGTGGCGGCTCTCACCGAGGGCGGGCTGACGTAGTTGGAGACCGGATTGATCGACCTCGGGACGAAGAAGAGGATCGCGAACGCGGCGGCGAGGCCAACCGCTCCCGCGCCGATCCGCTCGAGGCGCCACCGCCGCGGGTGCTGGGCGAGCCGGCGCTGCAGGCGCCCGCTGCGGATCGGCTCCTCGACATAGCGGTACGAGAGCGCCGCGGCCGCGAGGACGACGGCGGCCTCCGCGACGACGACGCCGGGGCTGCTCCGCACGTTCACACCCGCGACGAGCAGGATGATCGGCAAGTGCCAGAGATAGATCCCGTAGCTGCGCTCGCCGACCCAGCGCAGCGGCGCGACGCCGAGCGCCTGGCCGATGCCGGTCCTCGGGTGGGCGACGGCGGCGATGAGCACGACGAAGCAGAACGCGGCCGCGAGGTCGCCGCCGCGGTAGAGCGTCGGGTTGAAGTCCTGCATCTGCCGGAAGAGGAGCACGGTGCCGACGAGCGCCGCGACGCCGAACAGCTCGAGCAGCGGCAGCGCGCCTCGCAGCCGCTCGATCGCGGGCCAGACGAGCGCGAGCAGGATCCCCATCAGCAGCAGGAAGGCGCGCGTGTCGGTGCCGTAGTAGACGCGCGAGGGGTCGCTGTACGGGTTGTAGAGCAGCCACATCAGCGTCGCCGAGGCGGCGATGCCGGCGATGACGAGCATCGGCAGCCGCTTGCGGCCGACGAGCACGAGGCCGGGCACGAGCAGCAGCGGCCAGATGACGTAGAACTGCTCCTCCACCGCGAGCGACCAGAGGTGCTGGAGCAGCGACGGGTTCCCCATCCGCACGAAGTAGGAGTGGTTGGCGACGATCAGGTGCCAGTTCGTGTAGTAGAGGAGCGAGCTGACCGCGTCGCTGCGCGTGTGGGCGAGGTCCTGGCGGGCGAAGATCGCCGAGAGCACGAGCGCCGCGAGCACGACGACGACGAGAGCCGGCAGCAGCCGCCGCGCGCGCCGCAGCCAGAAGCGGCGCAGGTCGATCCGGTTCCGGGCCTCCCATTCGACGAGCAGCAGCGACGTGATCAGGTAGCCGCTGAGGACGAAGAAGAGGTCGACGCCGAGGAAGCCGCCCGGCAGCCAGTCGATCCGGGAGTGGTAGACGAAGACGCCGATGACGGCGAGCGCGCGCAGGCCGTCGAGCCCCGGGCGGTAGCCGATGTGCGGCGCATTGGCGACTGGCTTCGGCATTTTCCGGCAGGCAGCTTAGGGTCCGTTTCGACGGGTCGCCAGGGCATTTTCGACGACCTCGGCGAGGCATTCCGCCGGCTCGCCGAAAGCCCTGCCGGGACCGTAGCGCTCGACAAGCGAAAGCGCGTCGATTCGGGCTCTCTGCAGCGACTTCTCCCGCGACGACGAGCTCGTCGACGCCCGCGGCCGCCGCTCGGTCGAGCACGCGGCCGACGACCTTGCCGGTGAAGGAGGTCGCGTCGAGCCAGTCCCTCGCCGGTGACGACGAAGATCCGGCTCCGCGAGCCGGTCGTCGAAGCCGAGCCGGCCCGCGACGAGGTCGAAGCCGGGGCGAGCCGCGCGCCGACCGCCGCGAGCCCGCCGGCGAGCCTCCCGCGGCGCCGGCGCCGGGAGGTCGGGGACGTCGAGCTTGCGGAGCCGTTCGCGCAGGATCTGCGACCTGCTCGGTGTCGCTCCCTTCTGCGGCGCGAAGACGTCGGCGGCGTCGAGAAAGCGCGCGTCGACGTCGCAGGCGACCTCGAGCGGATGGCAGGAGGCCGGCAGCGCCTCGACTGCGCCGGCCCGCCGTCGGTTGACGCGACGCCGCCGACCGCGACGACGATCCGCGCGGCGCCTTCGGCGATCGCCGCCGCGACGAGCTCGCCGACGCCGCGGCTCGTCGCGGCGAGGGGGTCGTTCCGTTCGGTCCCGCCGACGAGGGAGAGCCCGCAGGCAGCGCCGCCTCGACCAGCGCGGTGCCGTCGTCCTCGAGCCGCCAGCCGGCTTCGACCGGCTCGCCGTCGGGCCGGTCACGGCGGTCTGCGGTTGCCGCCGCCGAGCACGTCGAGCGTCCCTTCGCCGCCGTCCGCAAGCGGCAGCTCGGACCGCCGGCCAGCCAGCGCGCGCCACACCCACCGCGATCGCCGCCGCGGCCTCGCGCGCGCTCAGCGTGCCGCGGAACTTGTCGGACAGCGAGACGCGCAGCGATTGTCGCTACCGTTCGCCGTGCACTAGCACTAGAGCGTGTACCGGGTTCGCCGTCCTGCGCCTCCAGTCCGTTCAGAACTTCCCGGAGGGAGGTGTACAGATATGGCAACCGGAACCGTGAAGTGGTTCAACGATGCGAAGGGGTATGGCTTCATCACCCCGGACGAGGGCGGCAAGGACGTCTTCGTCCATTTCAGCGCGATCAGCAGCGAGGGCTTCAAGACCCTCGCCGAGGGCGCGCGCGTCGAGTTCGAGCCGGCCGAGGGCGAGAAGGGCCCCGAGGCTCGCAACGTCTTCCCGTCGGTTAACGGGTTGCGGCGGGGCGCCTCCTCGAGGCGCCCCGCCTTTTTCTGCGTCAGCTGACGTTCAGCGCCGTGTCGTCGATGACGAACGACGTCTGGAGCGAGCTGTCCTCCGTGCCCGTGAACTTGAGCGTGACGGTCTGGCCGGCGAAGCCGGAGACGTTGAACGAGCGCTGCACGTAGCCCGCTGCCTTGTTGAGGTTCGAGTACGTGGCGAGCGTCGTCGAGCCGAGCGTCACCGTCAGCTTGTCGTACGCAGTTGTGGTCGTCGTCTCGGACGTGTCGATGTGCAGCCAGAACGCGAGCGTGTACGTGGTGCATCCGGTCGGGATGGTGACCGACTGCGAGAGCGTGTCGGTGTGCGTCGTGCCGTAGCCGTCGAGCCAGGCATCCCACGTGCCCCCGTGCGTCGGCTCACCGGCCCCGTTCTGCCCGATCACGCCGGCGGTCGCTGTCCAGCCGCTCGCGCCGGACTCGAAGCCCGGATTCGCGATCTTCTGGGCTGCGGTGCAGCTGCCGCCCCCTGACTCCTCTTAGCGTGAAGATCGCCGTCTGCGCGGCCGTGGATCCTGTCCCTGTGATCGTGATGTTGTGTTGCCGGCTGCCTCTCGCTCGCGGTCGCGCTCGTCCGTGTGATCACGCTCCGTCTGTCACCGAGGACGGCGAGAACGAGGCCGAGGCGCCGCTCGGCAGGCCGCTCGCGCTGAGCGAGACGGTCTGCGCCGAGCCCGACGTGGTCGCGGTGGAGACGGTCGCGGACGTCCCCGACCCGGCGGTGACCGACGCGGAGGACGGGCTGACCGAGATCGAGAAGTCGTTCGTGGCCTGTCGCCGAAGGCCCGAACGCGGCGGCGCCGTTCGGCGTGCCGAGCCCGGTCGGGCCGTCGTAGCCGACCTCTGCCGTGCAGAGGTACGCCGGCGAGCACGTTGAGGTGTGGCCGGTCGTCACGTCCCAGAGCGCGCCCGGATTCGCGTACGGATACGAGTTCGGGTACGCGCTCGGCGCCGGCGAGTTGGCCAGCGCGTACATCGCGCCGATGATCGGCGACGCGACGCTCGTGCCGCCGAACACCGTCCAGCCGCCCGAGCCGTAGGAGTCGTAGACGGCGACCCCGGTCGCCGGGTCGGCGACCGCGGAGACGTCGGCGATGGTTCGCCGCGAGCAGCCGGTGTCGTGCTGGAAGGAGGGCTTCGGCTCGTAGGCCGAGCAGCCGCTGCCGGCGCCCTCGCTCGAGGACGTCGACCAGACGGACTCCGTCCAGCCGCGCGCGTTGCTCGTGTGCGACAGGGCGGTGCCGCCGACGGCGGTCACGTACGGCGACGCGGCCGGGTACTCGACGCCGTAGCCGCTGTCGCCGGCGAGGCGACGATCGCCACGCCGGGGTGGTTGTAGTACGAGTGTCGTAGCTCGTCTCGCTCGGGACTCGGAGCCGCCGTAGCTGTTCGAGACGAACTTCGGCGCCCATGCGTGACGGCGCTGTTGACCGCGGTGCCGAGGTTGGCGGTCGTCGGGCTGTTCGCCTCGACCAGCAGGATGTGGCAGTTCGGGCAGATCGCCGAGACCATCTCGATGTCGAGCGATCTCCTCCGCGCCCAGCCGGTGTTCGCCGCCGGGAGCGGACTGGTCGCGCCGTTCTGGTTGACCTTCTTGAAGCAGCCGTTGCGGTCGTGCAGGCCGGCAGCCCGAAGTTGCTGCGGTAGGTGCGCCAGGTCGGCTCTCGGCGTTCGGGTCGTCGTAGGCGTCGACGATCGCGACGGTCTTGCCGGAGCCGAGCGTCGTCGGCACGCTGTACGCGCTGTGAGGTCGGACGGCCCGTAGCCGCTGACCGCGACGGCCGGGTTCACGCCGGACGGGACATGGGCGACGACGCCGTTGTGCGATGCAGCGCGAAGCAGCGCATCTCCCCTGGGGACTGCGGCGCATGTGCGTGCGAAGTGCGCAGTGACCCCCGACGCGGTGGCGGGGCGTGCGCTTCCGCCGACCAGTGAGCCGGCCAGCGCACAAAGCGCGAGGACGATCAGGACATACCGGGCGGGGTGCGCGCGCGATGGCCGGCTGCGGCGCGGGAACCCTTCGACATCTACGACCCTTTCGTAGTTGGGCGATGCATTGCGCCGCAGCACCGGGATCGTAGCAGAGTTGGCGACACTGCGACCTCGGCGAGGGTGTGGATCAATTCATGAGAAGTGTCAGTCTTTGCGTGCGGTCGCGCAGCCGCCCTTGCGGCCGGCGGCCTTCTTCTGGCGGTCGTGCCGCCCTGGCGACGCGTTGTGCGGCGCGCGCCGGAGCCGGACGCCTTGCCGCCGCGGCTCGACGCGCCGGGCGAGTTCGCGATCTTCGCCGCGCGCTCCTTCGACATCCCCTTGTCCTTCAGCCTCTCGTACTGCTTCTCGTTCTTGACGCTCGGTCGCTTGCCGGGCATGCGATCCTCCTTCGGGTGGACGAAGGAGAAAACGAGTCTGCCTGGAGATCGCGATTCGCCTGCTCGTGCCGGGCGACGAGGACGTCGTGCGGGAGCTCGCGACCTACGACGGACCGGGCGATCCCGGAGGGACTGCTCGCCGATCCGCGCACGCTGATGCTCGTCGCGTTCGACGGCGGGCTGCCGGTCGGCTTCGTGCTCGCCCACGAGCTGCCGCGCCGGCACGGCGACCGGTCGAAGCTCTTCGTCTACGAGGTGGACGTGGCCGAGAGCCACCGGCGCCGCGGGATCGCCTGGGCGCTCCTCGCCCGGCTCGTCGAGCTATCGCCGAGGACGTGGCATTCGAGCCGGCTTCGTACTGACGGAGCCGGACAACGCCCCGGCCAACGCTCTCTACCGCAGCGCGGGCGGCACGTAGTCGACGGTCGTGATGTGGGACTTCTCGTACGCGGCCGACTGACGACGCTGCGGCCGGCGGGCGCGGACGACGTCGACCGGCTCGTCGCCTGGCACGCGGATCCCGAGGTCGCGCGTTACTGGGACGACGAGACGTTCACCCCTGCGGAGATGGCGGAGCGGCTCACGCGTCCCGAACGTCGAGGCATGGATCGTCGAGGAGGAATGTGAGCCAGTCGGCTACCTCCAGGTGCATCCGGACGGGCTCGACATGTTTCTCGATGCCGGGGGCGCGCGGCCGCGGCCTGGGCCCCGATTGGCGGCGTGTGCGATGTAGCCTCCCACCTTCTCGACGAATGCGGCTGCGCGCGCGTTACCGTAGACCCCTACGAATGGAACGAGGCCGCCAATTCGCGCCTGGAAACGGGCCGGCTTTGTCGAGGTCTCGCGCGTGCACCACCGCCGGACGAGGAGCACACGCGCCCTGGATCCTCATGGAGTTCCGCGGCTAGACTCGTGCGATGCGCACTCAAGCGCACATCGACACCCCGCTAGTCGGCCCCTGGGTCGTCGTCTCCGTCATTGCCGGTTTGGCGGTCGGATCGGGCATAGGCGATTCGTTCTTTTTCCTCGTTCCGGTCGTCTTCCCGCTGGTGCATATCCTTGGCTTCTTCATGAAGGTCGTCCTTCCCGATAACTCCGAGCTCGAGCTTCCCGACGGCGCGACCGGTCTCGACGCCGCGCGCGCGATCGGGCCGAAGCTCGCCGAGCAGGCCGTGCTCGTGCGCGCGAACGGCGCGTGCAGGATCTGCGGCGCCGCTCGCGGGACGGCGACCAGATCCAGCTCCTCACCACGCGCGACACGACGATCCGGACGCGCTCTTACGTCCTCCGCCACTCGTCCGCGCACCTGCTCGCGGAGGCCGTGCGCCGGCTCTACCCGGGCGTGAAGATCGCGATCGGCCCGCCGATCGAGAACGGCTTCTACTACGACTTCGACTTCCCCGAGCCGATCCGCGAGGAGGATCTCGAGAAGATCGAGGCCGAGATCGCAGCGCGAGCTGAAGGAAGGCCGCGAATGGACGCGCGAGGAGATCTCGCGCGAGGAGGCGAGGCAGCGCTTCGCGCGAGGACGAGCCGTACAAGGTCGAGCTCGTCGACACCGCCGAGGGGGACATCACCCTCTACACGCAGGGCGACTTCACCGACCTCTGCCGCGGCCCGCACCTGCAGAACTCGAAGCCGATCAAGGCGCTCAAGCTGACGGGCCTCGCCGGCGCGTACTGGCGCGGCGACTCGGGCGAGCGCAGCTGACCCGCATCTACGGCACCGCGTTCTACTCGCAGGCCGATCTCGACGCGTATCTCGAGCGGCTCGAGCAAGGCGCGGCGCGACCACCGCCGGCTCGGGCCGCAGCTCGACCTCTTCCACTTGTCCGAGTACTCGCCCGGCTCGCCGTTCTGGACCCGAAGGGGATGGCGATCTGCAACGCGCTCGAGGACCTGCGCCGCCGCGAGAACGCGAAGCGCGGCTACGTCGAGGTGAAGACGCCGCTCATGTGGGACGTCGAGCTCTGGAAGCGCTCGGGCCACTGGGAGAAGTACGGCGAGAACCTGTTCCGGATCGAGCACGGCGAGACGCTGTACGGGCTCAAGCCGATGAACTGCCCCGGCCACATGCTGCTCTTCAACACGCGGCTGCGCAGCTACCGCGACCTGCCGATCCGCTACGCGGAGGCCGCCGTCTCCACCGCGACGAGCCGACCGGCAGCCTGCAGGGTCTGACCCGCGCGCGCCAGTTCAGCCAGGACGACGCGCACGTCTTCTGCACCGAGGAGCAGATCGAGGACGAGATCGACGCGATGTTCGACTACCTCGGTTCCTCTACGACATGTTCGGCGTGCGCGAGCTCGCGCACGCCGAGCTCGCGACGCGGCCCGACAACAAGCTCGGCAGCGACGAGGAGTGGGATCACACCGAGGGCGTGCTAGGCGGCGCTCGAGCGGATCGGGCTCCCGTACCGAATCGCCGAGGGCGAGGGTGCGTTCTACGGGCCGAAGATCGACTTCCTCATGACCGACGCGCTCGGCCGGCCGTGGCAGATGGGGACGATCCAGCTCGACGGGCAGCAGCCGGAGCGCTTCGGTTGACGTACATGGGCGCCGACAACCGCGAGCACACGCCGTACGTCATCCACCGCGCGCTCTTCGGCTCGCTCGAGCGCTTCATCGGGATCCTGATCGAGCACTACGGCGGCGCGTTCCCGTTCTGGCTCGCGCCGGTGCAGGTGCGCGTGCTGCCGGTCGGCGAGGCGCACGTCGAGCGGCGCCGACGCTCGCGCTCCGTCTGCGCGAGGCCGGCTTCCGCGCCGAGGTGGCGCGAGCCGAGCGAGACGATCGGCAAGCGGATCCGCGCCGCCGAGCTCGAGAAGATCCCCGTCACGATCGTCTACGGCGACAAGGAGAGCGACGAGAGCCTCGCGGTGCGCGAGCGCGGCGGCGAGCAATCCGACGCTGTCGCTTCCGAGCTTCGCTCGAGCAGGCTTGCTACCCTCTGAAGCCTGAAAAGCAGGGGCGGAACCGTTCCTCACCTCCCGGCCTTCGAGGGCCGCGGGAGGTTCAACCGAGTCGAGAACTCGACGAGGAAACGGGCCGCTGCATGTCAGCGGCTTTTCATGTTGCGAAACCGAAACGAGGAGGAGCAAGCCCGACTTGGTGACTGCCCTTGAGGCCCAGACGCCGGCCGTTCGACCAGGTCCGCCCGGCGCCACGCGACACGACGCGCATCAACGATGCGATCCGTGTCCCGCGCGTCCGGCTGATCGACGACGACGGAGCCCAGCTCGGAATCAAGACCTCCGACGAGGCGCGCGAGTACGCCTACGGCAAGAACCTCGACCTCGTCGAGGTCGCCGCCCAGGCCGACCCGCCCGTCGCCAAGGTCATGGACTACGGGAAGTACAAGTACGAGCAGGAGCAGAAGGCGAAGCAGGCCCGCAAGCACCAGAGCCAGATCCAGGTCAAGGAGATCAAGCTCCGGCCGAAGATCGGCGTGCACGACTACAACACCAAGAAGGGACACGTCGAGCGATTCCTCAACCAGCGCGCGAAGGTGAAGGTCACGATC
>CAWGVE010000035.1:0-49534 GCA_963825805.1 uncultured Actinomycetes bacterium
ACGCCGCAGTACATGGCGGACATCGCCGCCGGCTCCAGGCGCTGGACTCCGTCGATCCAACGCCCTACTGCGTCAAGTACGGCGAGAACACCTGGGCCGCGCCAGGGGCTATCTGGATGCGATCACGGCCGCCGCAGCAGAACCGGTGATCGAGAAGTACACCGGCGTCCTGGCGGCGGCCGACGTGTTCACCGCCAGCACGACCTTCCACGTCATGCAATCGATCCGCCTCGACCTCGGCTACGGGTCGCAGGTTCACCCTGAGCTGGCATCCAAGAACAGACCACACGAAAGGAGCAATACGATGAACTGGGCGTCTGGACACGACGACTGCGCGTTGGTGCTGATCGACTACCAGAACGAGATGTTCGAGGTCATTCGCTCGGAGACGAACGCCGACCTGGTCGAGCTGCACGTCCGGCTGCTGGCCAAGACCGCCAAGGCGTTCGACGTGCCGATCGTGCTCTCGACGGTGGGCGTCGGGTACGGCTTCAACGGGCCGACGCTCCCGTCGATCCTGTCCGAGCTCGACGGCATCGAGCCGATCGACCGGACGTCGATGAACGCGTTCGAGGACGAGGCCTTCCGCGAGGCGGTGAAGGCGACCGGGCGCAAGCGGCTGATCATCGGCGGGCTCCACACGGAGATCTGCCTCACGTTCGCGACCGTCCAGGCGCTGAAGGACGGCTACGACGTGCATGTTCGTCACCGACGCCGTCGGCGGGCGCTCCCAGGCCGCGCACCGCACCGGCATCGAGCGGCTCGCGCACGCCGGCGCCGTGCCGACCACGGCGCTCGCGGTCGACACCGAGCTGTTCCGCGACTGGGCGGGCCCGCTCGCCGGGCCGGCCCTCGACGTCATCTACTGGTACTTCCGCGAGGTCCCGAAGCTCACCGACCAGGTCGGCGTCGCGGACGCCGAGAAGCGGCCGCAGCAGCCTGCACGGCCAGGCAGCTGCAGCGTGACTGATGCCGGGCAGACTGCGCCGGCAAGGTCTGCATCGTCACCGGCACCGGCGGGAGCATGGGACGCGCGACCGCCCTGACGTTCGCCCGCGAGGGTGCGCTGGTCGTCGGCTGCGACGTTGCGGTCGAGCCCGCGGAGGAGACACGTCGAGCTGGTCAGGGCCGCGGGCGGCGAGATGGTGTCGCTGCAGCCGTGCGTCCTCAGCGATCCCGGCCGACTGCGCGCGGCTGGTCGAGCTCGCGGTGCGCGAGTTCGGCCGGATCGACGTGCTGTTCAACCTCGCCGGCAGGTCGCACTTCGGCCGGCTCGAGAGACGTCACCGACGAGGAGTGGGACGCCGCGCGCCGGGACGAGGTCGACCTGGTCTTCTACCTCACCCGCGCGGCCTGGCCTCATCTGATGGCCAGCCGCGGCGTGGTCGTGAACATGGCCTCGCTGAACGGGTCGCTCAGCTTCAAGAGCCTCGCCTCGCTGTCGCACACGACGAACAAGGCGGCGATCATCGGGATGACACGCCAGCTCGCGATGGAGGGAAGCGAGCACGGGATTCGCGTCAACTCGATCTCGCCGGGCCTGATCGAGAGCGGGGCGAACGCGAGCCCAGCTCGAGGACGGCGCGGGCGGGTTCGCCCGCGAGATGCTCGAGCAGGACGCTCCTGGGCCGTCTCGGCGAGCCCGAGGACGTCGCGAACGTCGCGCTGTTCCTCGCCTCCGACGAGAGCTCGTACATCACGGGCATCGACGTCGTCGTCGACGGCGGCATGAAGGTCTGGTGACCGGTGAGCCCGATAGGCGCATCCGCTGCCCCGGCGACGTGCCCCTTCTGGGCCGTCGCGTTCGCCTTCCTCGATCGTGATGGCGTTCGCGACGCTGCCGAGCCCGCTCTACGGGCTGTACCGGGAGCGCGACGGCCTGTCGGCGTTCACGATCACGTCGTCTACGCGATCTGGGCGGCGGGCACGATCGCCGCGCTGATCGCGGTGCCCGTTCATCGCCGCGCGCATCGGACGCCGAGGCGTGATGCTCGCCGCGGTCGCGACGATGATCGTGGCCGCGCGGCGAGCTCGCGGCATGGAAGGCGCTGCCGGGTCTGCTGGTCGGGCGCCTGATCACCGGCGTGGCGGTCGGGCTGGCCGCCGGCACGGCCATCACCTACCTGATCGAGCTGCGTGTCCGTGCGGATCCGAACGCCTCGCCGGTCCGTCGCCCGAACGATCGGCACGTCGGTGAACGTCGGCGCGCTCGGCATCGGCCCGCTCGTCGCCGGCTGTCTGGCGGCATGGGCGAGCCATGCCGCTGACGCTGCCCTACCTCGTCTGGATCGCGCTCGGAGCGGTCGCGCTGGTCGGCCTCGCCGCCGCGCCCGAGACGGCCAGTGCCGCCGGCGGCCAAGAGTCCGAGCGCCGTTCGTCAGGTCAGGCTTCCCGTGCCGGCAGGCGCGGCGACCCTTGCCGCCTTCGCGGCGAACGGGCT
Organism: uncultured Actinomycetes bacterium; assembly: GCA_963825805.1. Classification (GTDB taxonomy): domain Bacteria; phylum Actinomycetota; class Thermoleophilia; order Gaiellales; family Gaiellaceae; genus Palsa-739. The sequence goes on from CAWGVE010000035.1 coordinate 2,441, forward strand.
GTTCGCCGGGCTGTCCGGGCTGTTCCTCGCCACCACCTTCCACCGCCCCTCGCACGCACTGGCCGGCGCGACGCTGTTCATCGTGTTCACCGCGGGGGTGCGTGTCGCAGCTCGCGACGGCGAGACTGCGCGCGTCGCGCGTGTTCGCGCTCGGCACGATCTCGATGCTCGTCGGTCTCGTGCTGCTCGTGACCGCGGTGCGCCTCTCGACGCCGAGCCTCGCGCTGTTCCTGGTCAGCGGGGCCTGATCGGCGCGGGCGCGGGCGCCGTCTTCAAGGGGACGACCGGGCTCGTGCTCGACGGGACGGCTCCCGAGAACCGCGTGGCGATGACCGTCGGAGCTGCTGATCGCGCTCTTCGTCGGGCTCTCGGTTCCCGTGATCGGCGCCGGAGTCGCGCTCGACCAGGGTGCAAGCGCGCCGAACACCGTGCTCGGCTTCGCCATCCTCGTCGGGCTGGGAGTCGCCGGGGCCGGATGGGGGCTGCTCGGGGCGGCGCGGGCCGAAAGCCGCGAAGCAACTCGCGTAGCCATGCAGCGAAGGAGAAGAAGAGATGTCCGCTGAAGTCGTGACACATCCGGCAGTCGGGGCGGAGGACCGTCGCCGCTGGCTCGCGCTCGCCGTGATCGTGACGGCGCAGTTCATGGTCGTGCTCGACATCTCGATCGTGAACGTGGCATTGCCGTCGATCAAGACCGATCTGCACTTCTCGCAGGAGAGCCTGCAGTGGGTGATCACCGCCTACTCGATCTTCTTCGGCGGGTTTCTCCTGCTCGGTGGACGGCTCGCGGATCTGTTCGGGCGCCGGCGCCTGTTCATGGCGGGGCTGGCCCTGTTCACCGTCAGCTCGCTGCTCGACGGGCTCGCCTGGTCGGAAGGCTCGCTGATCGCGTTCCGGTGCTTGCAGGGTCTCGGCGCCGCCATGATGTCGCCCGCCGCGCTGTCGATCCTGACCACGACCTTCCAGGAAGGCCGCGAGCGCAATCGCGCGCTCGGGATCTGGGGCGCCGTGGCGGGCAGCGGCGGCGCCGTGGGCGTGCTGCTCGGCGGCGTCTTGACCAGCGCGTTCAGCTGGCCGTGGATCTTCTACGTCAACGTGCCCGTCGGTGCCGCCGTGCATCGCCGTCAGCCCCTGCTGCTGCGCGAGAGCCGCGCCGATCTGCCCGATCGCTACTTCGACTTCGCCGGCGCGGCGACGATCACCGCCGGGCTGATGCTGCTCGTCTACGGGATGACCCGCGCCACGCAGCACGGGTGGGGCACAGCCGACGACCATCGGTCTCTGACGGCCTCCGGCGGTGCTGATCGCCTCGTTCTTCCTGATCGAGTCGCGCTCCAAGGCGCCGCTGCTGCCGCTACGCATCTTCCGGCTGCGGACGCTCGCCGGATCGAACCTGAGCGCCCTGATCGCGACCGGCGCCGTCTTCTCGCAGTTCTTCCTGCTCACGCTGTACATGCAGCAGGTCCTCCACTACTCGGCGCTCAAGACCGGGGTCGCCTACATCGCGCTGACGCTGACGACGATCGCCTTCTCTGCCGTCGCACAAGGGCTCGTGACGAAGCTCGGAGTCAGGAGCGTGCTGCCCGCCGGGCTCGCGCTCTCGACGGTGGCGCTCGTGCTCTTCGCACAACTGCCGGTGGACGGCCACTACTTCCGCAACCTGTTCCCGGCTTCATCGTCAGCGGGCTCGGGCTGGCGCTGGTCTTCGTCCCGATGTCGATCGGCGCACTCACCGGCGTGCGGCCGGCGGATGCCGGAATCGCCTCGGGGTTGATCAACACGACGCCAGCAGATCGGCGGAGCGATCGGCGTCGCGGCCGCCACGACGATCGCCACGACGTTCACCAGCCACTACGTGGACTCCCACGCCGGGATCGACCGCCTTCAGCGGGGCGGCGCTCACGCACGGCTTCCAGATCGCGTTCTACGTCCTCGCCGCCACCGCCGCGGTGGGCGCCGTGCTCGCCGCACTGCTGATCGAGCCGCAACCGGCCCAGGCTCGAGCCGCGAGCCGAAGGCGGAGTCCACGCGGATGCACTTCGTCCTCGACGCCGCTGCTGGCGGCACCGCTGATGACCAGCCATCCCGAAGGGAGATCCTCCGTGAGCATCGAGCAGCGAGAGACCCTCGACGCAATCCTGCGACAGTCGGCCTTCCCCGCCGACAGCGACGTCGACGAGCAACGGCGACTGCTCCGAGAGTTGCTCTCGGCGCAGCCGCTGCCCGCCGACGTGACCGTGACCGCAGCCGCACTGGGCGGCGTCCCGACCGCCGAGATCACAGTCGACGGAATCGAGCCTCGCCACGTCGTTCTGTACTTCCACGGCGGCGTGTACGTGATGGGGGACGCCTTCCTCGCCGCTGACCTGGCCTCGCAGGTCGGCCGGCGGACGCACGCCAAGGTCATCTCCGTCGACTACCGGCTCGCCCCCGAGCACCCGTATCCGGCAGCGGTCGACGACGCTCTTGCGGCCTACGAAGCCCTCCTGCACAACGGCATCGCCCCTTCGGACATCGCCTTCGCGGGAGAGTCCGCCGGCGGCGGCCTCGCCATCGCCACCCTGGTCAACGCCCGCGATCACGGGCTGCCCCTGCCGGCCGCGGCCTTCGTCATGTCACCGTATGCCGATCTCACCCTGGCCGGGACGACCATGGAAACCAGGCGCGAGGTCGACCCACTGCTCAGCCGGGAAGCCCTCCAAGCCCGAGTCACCGACTACACGGCGGGACAAGACGCCGCTCTTGGCCTCATCAGCCCCATATTCGCCGACCTGTCCGGCCTGCCGCCCCTGATCATCCAGGCCGGAACTCACGAGGTGCTCCTCGACGACGCCGTCCGCCTCGCGCAACAAGCCGCCAGCGCCGACGTCGAGGTCACGCTCGACATCACCCCCCGGGTGCCCCACGTCTTCCAGGCCTACTACCCGATCCTCGACGAAGCGGCCGCGGCGCTCGACAGGGCGGGACAATTCCTCTCGGCGCATCTCGTCGGTCAATTCAATGGAGGAGGACGAATGTCCGGCCAGGAACGGAGCGGCAAGAGCGGGCTCGTGTTCGGTGCGCGCAATCTCGGCGGTGCGATCATCGAGACGCTGATCGCCGACGGCTGGGCGATGGCGGGCGTAGCTCGCTCGACGGAAACGCTGGAGAAGATCACCAACGCCGGAGCTCTCGCCTTGGAGGCCGACGTGACCGATCAGGCGAGCGTCACCCGGGCGCTGGAGCCAGGCGGCGGAGGCCAACGGCCGGATCGACCTCGTGGTCAATGCCGCCTCTGCGTACGGCGGGAAGCGCACCGGTCCGTTCGGCGGCGGCCCGATCGCGGAGGCGAGCGCAGACGCGTTCGACTCGTGGGCCGGGGCGCCGGCCCGCTCCGCGTTCGCATTCCTCTCCGGCGCAGGGAGCTTCCTCACCGCGCAGGGCGGCCTCGCAACGATCATCCAGGTGACGGGAGGCTCGTCCCGGCGGGCGATGCCCGGCCGAGGGCTCTGGGCGGCGGGCGCATTCGGGGTCCGCGCGATCACCCAAGCCGCGGCGCTCGAGCTGCGTGCACGCGGCATCCATGTCGCGCTGCTGATCGTCGACGCCGGCATCCAACCCGTCAGCGGCCCACCCCGCGAGGGCGTCGCACCGGAAACCCTCGCCGACCCCGGCGAGATCGCAGATGCCGTCCGCTTCCTCGCCAACCAGGGAACCCGGGCCGCGACCCATGAGCTCCAGGTCACGCCACTGGCTGAGACGTGGGTGCCGTAGAGCCGCTCGACGAGCGCGTCGATCACGTGCGGGGCAGCGCGGGCGCCCCCGTGATCCTCGAATACGGCGACTACGAGTGCCCCTTCTCGCGCCAGGCGTTCCGGGGGATCGAGCGGGTCGAGCGCGAGCTCCCGGGCGGTGTGCGGTTCGCGTTCCGTCACTTCCCGCTGACGCAGATACATCCCCACGCGCTCGCAGCTGCCGCGGCCGCCGAGGCGGCAGCACGGCAAGGGCGCTTCTGGGAGATGCACGAGGTGCTCTATCACCGTCAGAAGGCGCTCGAGGACGACGACCTGCGCACATATGCGAATCAGATCGGTCTCGACGTCGCGCGCTTCGATCGTGATCGCACGGACGACGACGTCGCGGCCCGCATCGCACGCGATGTGGCAAGCGGGGAAACGACGGGAGTCGTTCGCGGCACGCCGACGCTCTTCATCGACGGCGTCCTCTACGAGGGCGGCTACGAACCGGCGGCCTTCATCGACGCGCTGCCGCAGTAAGGGAGAGGCCTACCGGCCCGCTGCCGCGAGCAGCATGTCCACGATCCGATCGGGAGCAAGCCGGCTCGCGTCGAGGACGACCGTGTACACGGCGGGATCGTCGACGCGACCGCGGAAGAGGGCGTGAACCCACGCCTTCTCGACGTGATCGGCGTGTGCGAGCTCGCGGGCGGCAGTCGCCTTGTCGACCATTTCTGCCCGGGAGTGGGCCGCGACCCGCCACTCCGTCGGCGCCCACAACCGACAGTGCACCGCGCCGGGATGATCGGGCAGAGCCTGCGCCGCCGCGGCAGACAGGATGACCGCCGGGCCACGCGCGACCTCGCCGAGCACCTTCCGCCCGAGCTCCGGCAGCTCCCGCCTCAGCTCGAGCTCCTGGAACGCTTCGGGGACGCCGTAGGTCATCGCTGCGGCGATAGCGAGCGCGTTGAGACGCCCGCCGAAGCGGCCCTCGACGTCGTCGAGGTCGCCGAGATCGGGGCTGAGTCGATGCACGAGCGGCTCGAGTGCCTTCCGATCGAAAAGCGGCGCCTCGCTCCGCGCCGCGAGATCGGCCGCGACCTCCAAGCCGGGTGTCCCGGGCTGCGCCGAGATCGTCCAGACAGTCACGATCGAATCTTCGCCGCTACCCCCATAGCTCTGTCATCCTTGCCGCCTGGGGGCCGCCGCGAGGGCTCGGAAGGAGGGACACTCATCGGCACCACGCTCGGCTTCATCGGGCTTGGGCACATGGGCGGGAACATGGCCGTCCGCTTCCTCGGTGCCGGATACACGGTCTACGGCGAAACGCGACACCGCGGCGAGGTGCAGGACCTGGAGCGCGAGGGGCTGATCTGGCGCGATACGCCGCGCGAGATCGCGGAGGCCGCCGACGTCGTCTTCACGTCCGTTCCGACCGACAGCGTCCTCGAGGACGTGGCGTCGGGGCCGGATGGGATCCTTGCGGGCCTCGCTGCAGGGAAGGTCTGGGTCGACATGAGCACGGTCAGCCCGCACGTGAGCCGCGACCTTGCGCAGCGGGTGAGGGAGCGCGGGGCTGCGATGCTCGACGCACCGGTGTCGGGAAGCGTTCCGCAGGTGCAGACCGGGACGCTGACGATCATGGTCGGCGGCGACGAGGACGCCTATGCGCGTGTCGAGCCGATCCTGCGCGAGCTCGGCACTCCCACCCGCATTGGCGAGAACGGGCAGGGGCTGGTGCTGAAGCTCGCGATCAACATCAGCCTCGCCGTGCAGATGCTCGCCTTCGCCGAGGGCTTCTGCTCGCCGAACGCGCGGGCATCGACCGCAAACGGGCGGTCGAGGTGATGACGCAGAGCCCGATCGGCTCGCCGATGCTGAAGGCGCGCGCCGATCTCGTGCTCGACCTGCCCGACGAGGCCTGGTTCGACGTCGGCCTGATGCAGAAGGACATCGTGCTGGCGCTCGACACCGCACGGCGGCTGCGCGTCCCGCTCCCCTCGGCCGCGACGGCCGACGAGATGCTCACGCTGGCGCGGGCCGCCGGCTACGAGCACCGCGACATCGCAGCGCTCTTCGAGGTGCTCGCGCAGCTGACGAGCGACACGACTCGCCCGCCGGCGTGACCGAGACATCCGTCCGGAAGGACATCGCAGCAACGCTTCGGCCTCGTCGGGACAGTCCCGACGGGCCGCTCCCGCCACTGCTTCTCGCTCTGACCCTGGTCACCGGGCTCGTCGACGCAACGAGCTACTTGAAGCTCGGCCACGTCTTCGTCGCAAACATGACCGGCAACGTCGTCTTCCTCGGATTCGGAATCGCCGGTGCCGGCGGCATCTCGGTCTGGGCATCGCTGACCGCGATCGGCTCGTTTCTCGTCGGCGGCGTCGGCGGCGGTCGGATCGGTGCTCGCTGGTCGAGCGACCGGGGGCGCCACCTCGCCGCCACGACCGCGACGGAGCTTCTGCTCGTCGCCGGCGCGCTCGTCGTCGCGGCCTTCTCGCCCCATCACATCGGAACCGGGAGCCGCTACGCCGTGATCGTCCTCCTGGCCGTCGCCATGGGCGTTCAGAACGCCACCGCGAGGAAGCTCGCCGTCCCGGATCTCACGACGACGGTGCTGACGATGACCTTGACCGGTGTCGCGGCCGACTCGGCGCTCGCCGGCGGACACGGCTCGAAGCTCGCTCGTCGCGGACTCTCCGTCGCAGCGATGCTGCTCGGCGCGCTGATCGGCGGGGCTACTCGTCCTGAAGGTCGACAACCCCGCACCGCTCGCCGTGGCAACCGCGCTGTTGGCGGTGATCTCCTTCCTGGCGTACCGCCTGGCCCGCTAGTCGGTCAGCGTCTCGCCCCGAGAGCCGCAATCGACTCGATCGACGGGACGACGTAGTAGGCGCCGCTCACCGGTGTCGTGAAGCGAGTCAGGGCGTCGCGCGCGCCGGTCTTCAGCCCGGCCATGCTCTCGAGCATCAGCTGCAGAGGCTCCCGGCCGGCCGCGAACCCGACGAACATCGTTCCGTGGTCGGTGACGGTGCCGTAGGCCATGTTGCGCCGGAGGATCTTGCCGAAGGTGTCCTGGTCCGTGCTCGCGACGTGCGAGTCGGCGGGCTTCGGATCGAGCTCGACGCTGTCGGCCTTCCGCCTTCCGATCACCTGCTCCTGGGTCTCGACGCTGAGCGACTCCCAGGCGCCGGCGTCGTGCTGCCACTTCTGCAGCAGCAGCACCGACCCACCGGCGCCCGGCCCGCCTTCCGGCACGGCAACGACCTGTTGCGCCTCGATCAGCGTCGGGTTCTCGGTCCCGTCGATGAAGCCCGTCAGGTCGAGGTCGTGGTGGTACGACCAGCTCGAGGTCTCCTCTCCGACCGTGGCCACGCCACGCAGCGCGTCGATCGCGGCGCGCGCGACGTCGAAGACGACGTCGTAGCTGCTCCCCGAGATCCAGAGCACGGCGTCGTGCTGGGTCGCGGGCATCACGAAGCCCTCGACCCCCACGATGTCGGCGTCGAACCCGGCTGCGTCGGCCGGCGCGTCCTCGGGGCGAGCTCCCGCCACAACTCCGGCCTGAAGCCGGCGACGAGGTTGACGCCGCCCATCGTCGTCCTCGGCTCGCGCAGCGAGGCGACCTCGCCGACGAGAGCGGCCGCCTCGCCCACGGCGTCGAGCTCGAGATAGGTGTGCGACGCGGTCCCGAGCGCGAAAATGCCTGTCTGGGGAGAAGCCATCAGTCAGGCAACCGGTGGCGGGTCGCCTTCCATGCTGGCGGCGAGTGGAGGGCTCCAGCCGCAGACCCGGCAACCGTGTGCAACGGCCGAGCGGGCGAAGGTCAGCGCGGCCTCGTGCGGATCGGGGCCGGTCCGGACGTCGTCCCAGTCGAGGATGTATTCCTCGAGCGCCGCGTCCCAGTGCGCGCTCGCCGGTGAGAGCGTCCCGTCGGCAAAGCCTGCCGGCGGCGGATACGCGTAGGCGTAGAACGCGGCCCGCGCGTAGCGGTGATCGCCGGGCCACCACCCGACCTCGATCTGCTGCGCGTCCCCGGCGTTGCGCACGATGAAGTCCCGTGAAGGCGGGTCGGCCGGCTCACCGGAGAAGAGGCTGACCGCGAGGTCGAACGATCCCCACCATGCATTGACCGGCGTCGAGCGTCCGCGATACGGAGCTCGCAGGGCTGCCAGCACGAGCGCCGCCTGCGTGGCCGCCGCGAAGTAGTCGGCGACCTGGTCCGGGTCGTAGCTCGCGTGCTCGGTGTCCTCGTCGAGCGGCGTCGTCCACGGCGTCTCCTGCGGGGTGGTGTTGATCTCGACGGGGCCGCCGAGATCGCGAACCGCCGCGAGCACCTCGCGGGTGACAGCGGCGACCGCCCGGTCGGGCGCGAGGGCGAGCCGCAGGACACGTCCGTCGCTGTGCTCGACGACCGCTTCGTGGCTGCGCAGGTCGAGCGCGACCACGAGCGCCCCCGAGCCGTCGGGCGCCGGCAGCGGCAGCGTCTCCCAGCCTCGCGCGCTCAGGCGCAGAGCGGCGTGCTGAAGCTGCGGCTCCGGCGGGGCGAGCGCCACCGCAAGCTTGCCCAGCACCTGCGTGTGGGCGTGGAGCGTGTCGCACGTCGCGCGCCAGGCGTCAAACGGAAGCGCTGGCCAGCTCATCGCACCACCGGGACACCATGGGCGCACCGTACTCGACTACGCTGCGGTCGAGATGGACGATCCGCAGATTCACGGGACGATCGAGCAGCTGGTCGCGGAGGAGCACGACCTGTGGCAGCGGGAGTCGGCCGGGAACGCGAATGAGGCCGACCGGCAGCGCCTGGAGCAGGTCAAGGTCTCGCTCGACCAGTGCTGGGACCTGCTCCGCCAGCGACGCGCCCTGCGCGACGTCGGCCGCGACCCGGAGACCGCCGAGATCAGGCGACCCGAGGTCGTCGAGCGCTACGAGCAGTAGCGAGCAGCCGCAGCCGCCGGCGCCGCCGTCCGATCTCGATCAGGAGCGGCGGACCTCGATGGCTGCGGAGCGAACCTGGCTGGCGTGGTGGCGCACCGGGCTCGCCGCCACCGCCGGGGCACTCGCTGTCGGCCGGTTCGCCCCGAACCTGCTCCACGTCGCCGCCTGGCCGTACATCCTGCTCGGCTGCGGCTACGCGACCCTCGCGGTAGGACTGATGATCGTCGGCGCGCGACGCCAGCGCGAGCTGGAGCAAGCGCTGCGAACCAGTCGACACGCACCGGTGCGATTCAGCACCGTGGGACTCTTCACCGCCGGCGGGGTCGCGCTCGCCGTGATGACCGTCGTGCTCGTGCTCGCGCAGACCTGAAATCCGTTTGCGCGGCGTCTGCGAAGACGCAGACGATGACGACGAAGCCCGAAGATCTGCACACGGTGGTGCAGTGGCGCCGGGCGCAGCTCATCGAGGCAGGTCTCCCGCCCCAACTCGCCGCTCGCGTCGCGCGGGACGAGCGGTACGACCTCCACGAGTTGATCGCTCTTGTCGAGCATGGATGCGCGCCTGCTCTGGCGGCACGCATCCTCGAGCCCGGCGAGCAGGACGACGCCGCATGACGCCAAAGCGCAGAATCCGCCCATGGACGTCGCGCGTACTTCGACATAGACCGTCATGGGAGAGGCGCCTCAACACGACGGCCGCATCCTTCTCGAGGACAGAGTCGCCCAGGCGTTCTGGCTCCGAGAGCCCGGTTGCGGCGAGATCCGTCTGGTCGAGCTCCCCGAGCCGGGGCCCGGCGACGTCGTCGTGCGCACGGTCCGCTCCGCGATCAGCCGTGGCACCGAGATGCTCGTGTTTCGCGGCGCGGTGCCGTCGGACCAGCGCGCGCGGATGCGGGCGCCGTTCCAGGAAGGCGAGTTTCCCGGTCCGGTCAAGTACGGCTACCTGAACGTCGGCGCCGTGGAGGAGGGGCCTGCCGAGCTGCGCGGCCGCACGGTGTTCTGCCTCTACCCGCACCAGACGACGTACGTCGTGCCCGCGGGCGCCGTATCCGTCGTGCCCGAGGGCGTCCCGCCCGCTCGGGCCGTGCTCGCCGGCACGGTCGAGACCGCCGTCAACGCGCTGTGGGATGCCGCCCCGGCAGTCGGCGACCGGGTCGCCGTCGTGGGCGGCGGGATGGTCGGCTGCTGTGTCGCCCGGCTGCTGCACCGCTACCCGGCCGTGCGCGTCACTCTCGTCGACGTCGATCCCGGCCGCGCCGAAGTCGCGGCAGCACTCGGCGTCGACTTCGCCCTGCCGGACGACGCGCCGGGCGATCTCGACCTCGTCGTGCACACGAGCGCGACGTCCGCGGGCCTCCAGCGCTCGCTGGAGCTGCTCGGCACGGAGGGCACGGTCGTCGATCTCAGCTGGTACGGCGACACCGAGGTTCGGCTGTCGCTGGGCGGAGCGTTCCACTCCCGCCGTCTCGCCATCCGCTCGAGCCAGGTCGGCGTCGTCTCCCCGGCTCGCGCCTCACGCCGCAGCGCGGCCGACCGGCTGGCGCTCGCCCTCGAGCTCCTGCGCGACCCCGCATTCGACGCTCTGCTCACCGGCGAGTCACGCTTCGACGAGCTGCCCGACGTGATGGCGCGGCTGGCCGCGGGAAGCCTGCCGGCGCTCTGTCACACGATCACCTACGGCGAGGCCTGAGTGTTCAGCGTCACGGTCCGGGATCACACGATGGTCGCCCACAGCTTGCGGGGCGAGACCTTCGGCCCCGCCCAGAGGCTGCACGGGGCGACGTACGTCGTCGAGGCGACCTTCCGGCGCGCCGAGCTCGATTCCGAGGGCGTCGTCGTCGACATCGGCCGGGCCGGCCGGGAGCTGCGCGCGGTGCTGGCGGAGCTCGACTACCGAAACCTCGACGACGAGCCGAGCCTCGCCGGCGTGAACACGACGACGGAGGCGCTCGCCCGCGTGATCGCGGATCGGCTGGCGGAGCGCCTCAGCGACGGCGCGCTCGACAGCCTCGTCGTCACGCTGCACGAGTCGCCCGTCGCCTCCGCTTCCTACGAGCGTGCGCTGTGAACGCTCTCCACTTCATCGTCCCCGCAGGCATCGACGACCCGGCGCGGCCGAGCGGAGGGAACACCTACGACCGCCATGTGCGCGCGCGGCCTCGTCGCCGCCGGCTGGACGGTGCACGTACACGAGGTTTCCGGGCCGAACGGTGCTCTCGCCGACGCGCTGGCGCAGATTCCCGACGGTTCCTGCGTCCTCCTCGACGGGCTCGTCGCGTCGCCCGCGCCCGAGGTGCTGGTTCCGGAGTCGCGCCGGCTGCGGCTCGTCGCCCTGGTGCACATGCCGCTCGGGCAGGACGAGCCGGATGCGCGGGAGGCAGCCGTGCTCTCCGCTGTCGCCTCGATCGTGACCACGAGCGCGTGGGCGCGGCGGGTCCTCCTCGAGAACTATTCGCTCCCGGTCGATCGCGTCCACGTCGCCGAGCCCGGGGTCGAGGCCGCCGAGCTCGCGCCGGGGACCGCGACAGGAGGCTCACTCCTCTCGGTCGCCGCGGTCATCCCCGGCAAGGGGCACGACGTGCTGGTCGATGCGCTTGCGTCGCTGACGGGCGATCGCTGGCGGTGCTTGTGCGTCGGGAGCATCGAGCGCGACCGTGCCTTCGTCGCGAGCCTCCGTCGCCGGGCCTTCGAGGTCGGGATGAACGGCCGGCTGCGCTTCTCGGGGGCGGTGCCCGAAGAGGATCTCGCCCGCAGTTACGGTGCGGCCGACCTCCTGGTGCTCCCGTCACGCTCGGAGACCTACGGGATGGTCGTGACCGAGGCGCTTGCACGCGGCCTCCCCGTCGTCGCCGCCGACGTCGGCGGCGTGCCGGAGGCCATGGGGCGCGGCGCAGACGGCACCCGGCCGGGGTTGCTCGTTCGTCCTGAAGACCCGGCCGTGCTGGGCGACGCGCTGCGAGCCTGGCTCGACGACGCCGATCTGCGCCGGCGGTTGCGGCGAGCGGCCCGCGAACGGCGGGAGTCGCTCAGCGACTGGTCGGCGACGACGTCTGTCCTGGCGGATGTCCTGGCGAGAGCGGCGTGACGACTGCCGAGGCGATCCGGGTCAGCCCGGACTGGCTCGACCTCCGCGAGCGCGCGGATGCCGCAGCCCGTGCGCGACCGCTCGTCGACGAGCTCCGTCGCCGGGCCCCGGCCGACGGCCGCTGGACGATCCACGATCTCGCCTGCGGCAGCGGCTCGCTGGGACGGTGGCTCGCGCCGCTCCTTCCCGGGCCGCAGCGCTGGGTCCTGCACGACCTGGACGCAGACCTGCTGGCACTGGCCTCGGTCGACGCGCCGGCTGCGGACGTCACGATCGAGACTCGCCTGTCCGACGTCACCCGGCTCGATCGCGAGGACCTGGCCGGGGCGACGCTGGTCACCGCCTCAGCGCTGCTCGACCTGCTGACGTGGGACGAGCTGACGCGGCTGATCCTTGCCTGCGCCGGCGCGAGCTGCCCGGTGCTCTTGACTCTCTCGGTCACCGGTCGCGTCCAGCTGCTTCCTCCGGATCCGCTCGACGGCCGGATAGCGGCTGCGTTCAACGCGCACCAGCGCCGCCGGACGCAGCGCGGCCGCCTGCTCGGCCCGGAGGCCGTGGAAGCAACCGTCGAGGGGTTCCGCGCAATGGGGGCCGAGGTCGTCGTCCACCCGAGCCCGTGGCGGCTCGGCGGCGCGGAGAGCGACCTCGCCGTCGAGTGGCTCACCGGTTGGCTCGGCGCCGCGTGCGCTCAGGAGCCCGCCCTCGCCGCTGAAGTCGACCTCTACCGGCTCCGCCGTCTGAGAGAGGCGGCAGCCGGCGCACTCTCCGTCACCGTCGGCCACGCCGACCTGCTGGTGCTGCCGTGAGGAGCGTCCGCCGTTGGGCCGGCCCGGCGCTGTCGGTGGCCGTGCTGGCGATCGTGATCTGGCGCATCGGCACAGGCCCGTTCGTCGCCGGCTTCGAAGCGGTCGACGGCCGCGCTCTTCTGGCGGCGGCGGGCATCGGCCTCGTCACGACCGTCTGCGGTGCCTGGCGGTGGACGATCGTCGCGCGCGGCCTCGGGCTGCGCATCTCTCTGCCCGCCGCCGTGGCCGCGTACTACCGGGCTCTGTTCCTCAACCTGACGCTCCCGACCGGCATCGCAGGCGACGTCCACCGCGGTGTCAGCCACGGCCGCGAGGTGCAGCAGGTCGGCCGCGGCCTGAGGGCAGTCGCCTGGGAGCGCGGGGCCGGCCAGGTCGTTCAGGCCGTGCTGATGATCTCGCTCCTCCTGGTGTTCCCCTCCCCGGTCCGGTCGGTCGATGCCGTTCGTCGCAGTGGCGGCCGTCGGGCTCGCCCTCGCAGTCGTCCTCCTGTGCCGGCTGCAGGTGGGAGGCGCGGATTCGCGCTGGATGCGGCTGCGGAACGCGGTGGTGGCCGACCTGCGCAACGGAGTGCTGCGCCGCCGCGCGCTGCCCGCGATCGTGCTTGCCTCGACCGTGGCCGTGCTCGGCTATGCGCTCATGTTCCTCGTCGCCGCGCGGACCGCGGGCGTGACGGCGCCGGTCTCCCGGCTCCTGCCGGTGGCCCTGCTCGCGACGCTGGCCATGGTGTTGCCGAGCATCGCCGGCTGGGGGCCCAGGGAGGGAGCGGCCGTGTGGGTTTTCTCCGCCGCCGGCCTCGGCGCGGCTCATGGCGCCGCGACCTCCGTCGTGTACGGCGTCCTGGTGCTCGCAGCGTTCCTTCCCGGCGCGGTCGTGCTCGTCGTGGGATTGCTGCCCCGCCGGCGGGCCGTCGTCTTGCGGCCGAAGGGAGTCGCAGATGCGTGAGCGTCCCTACACGCTTCTCTCCTGCTGCGTCTCGATCGACGGCTACATCGGCAACGCCGCCTCGCGGCTGCTTCTCTCCAACGATGCGGACTTCGACCGGGTCGACGCCGTCCGCGCCTCCTGCGACGCGATCCTGATCGGCGCGGAGACGGTCCGGGTCGACAACCCGCGCCTTCTGGTGCGGTCGCAGACCCGTCGCGACGAGCGGTCCGCCCGTGGCTTGCCGGCGTCGCCGATGAAGGTCACGCTGACGCGGAGGGCGGAGCTCGACGCCCGCGCCGACTTCTTCCGGATCGGCGACGCCGAGAAGCTCGTCTACTGCGCGACGCCGCGGGTGGCGGATGCGCGCGAGCGCCTGGGGCCGGTCGCGACCGTCGTCGACGGCCGCGGCGACAGCGTGGACCTGCGCGCGCTCAGCACCGACCTGGCCGAGCGGGGCGTCGAGCGTCTCATGGTCGAGGGCGGCGGCACCGTCCACACGCAGTTCCTCACCGAGGACATCGTGGACGAGCTGCAGCTGACGGTCGCGCCGGTCTTCGTCGGCGACTCCGAGGCTCCCCGATTCGTGCGCGACGGCATCTTCCCGTGGAACCCGGGCCGGCGGGCCGAGCTCGTCGACGTCCGGAAGCTCGGCGACGTCGTTCTCCTGCGCTACGCCCTCTCGGCGCGGTTCGAGGACGCCTGAGATGGCCGTGCGCCTCCCCGCCGCGACGATCCGCACCCAGGTCGAGCTGCCGCTGCGGTTCGCGGACGGATACGTGACGGACGCGCGGGTGTTCAGCTTCGACGGGCTCGTCGACGACCGGGAGCACCTCGCCTTCGCGCTCGGCGATCGCACCGCCCCGTTCCCTGCGGATCAGCAACGTGTGCCGTTGATCCGCCCTCACAGCGAGTGCCTCACCGGCGACGTGTTCGGCAGCGAGCGGTGCGACTGCGGACCGCAGCTGCGCGAGGCCGTCGAGCGCATCGCCGCCGCCGGCGGCTACCTCCTCTACCTGCGGCAGGAGGGCCGCGGGATCGGGCTCTACTCGAAGCTCGAGGCATACGCGCTGCAGGACGCGGGGGCCGACACGTACGAGGCGAACCTGGCGCTGGGTCACGCCGAGGACGAGCGCAGCTACCTGGCGGCCGCGCAGATGCTCCACGCCCTCGGCGAGCCCAGGGTGGCCCTCCTCAGCAACAACCCCGACAAGGCCCGCCAGCTCAGCTCCTGTGGAGTGACCGTCGTCGAGCAGGTGCCGACCGGCGTCTACGTCTCCGACGCGAACCACCGCTATCTGGAGACGAAGGCTCGCCGGGGGCGCCACACGCTCGACCTCCCGGGCCTGCTCGGGGACGCTAAGCGCGCCGCGCGTACTTGACGGCGGCGAACGGCGCCAGTCTGATTCGAGCCGGTTAGTCACCCAGCGGCCGCCAGCCCGCTACTTCCAGAGTTGCGGCGGCTGACCTTTCACGCGGATCGACTGAACGCGATTGCTCCGCCCGAGCGTCACGATCCCGCCGCCGCTCTTCTCACAGGAATGACCTCCGAGCGGAGCGCTTGACGCAGGACTTCTCTCTTTCGCGTTAGCGGACGACCCTGAACTGCGTCCGAAGCGAGCCTGCGGTGCCGCAGTCGATCAGGATCGGCCATCGACCTAAAGTGGCGTGGGTTCCAACCTTCCACGTCCAGGCGAGCCGTCCGCCCACTGTGGGTCGCGCGGGATTGAGTCCCGTCGCGTGCGTTCGGCCGTTCTTGTCGTCCACGCTGATCGTGCAGCGGGGCCGGTTGGGGAAGACGGCTGCGACGAGGCGTCCGTGGTCGCCGCGGGCGACCGGCGACCTGACCGTGACCAGCCGGAGTGGGATTACGCCCGTGTTGTCCGGCGCAGCGCGGACCTCTGCGGCACCAGCGAGGGCGGCGAGCACGAGCATCGCACCGACGGCCGCGGTCGTCCTCGGCCTCTTGTTGCCAGCCGCGAAAAAGAGAGCGAGGTAGTACGACATCGGGCGCCGTCCCTCCAAGTTGCCCGTCATTGCCAGTTGCTCGCTTGACGGCACAGCGCCTCTCGTTCTTCCAAGAAGCCGCAGAGTTGCGGTTCACTCGCCTGGGCCAGTGTTCCGGAATGAGGCTCTAGTACGTCGTGGCGTCGTCTACCTCGGCGACCGTCGGTCCCATCTTCAGCCGCATCCCGCCGCGCTCGATGGCTCCGGAAGCGAGCAGACGCTCACGGAACGCCTTGGCCTGCTCGACGGATGGGAACTCAACACGGATAAAGCCTTCGTTCGGGTTGTCAACGGCCCGCGAGACCACATGACCCGTCGCGCCGCTCTGCATGCGACCCGCAGGATCCTCGTCAAACATCGCCTTCCAGGCGTCGTAGTCGTCGACCTCGAAGTTCATGACCATGATCGCCACGGCTGCTCCTTTCGTCGGGACCGGACCGCTGACGACTGCAGCGGGCGCCGAAGACCGTCTCATGCCCGATTCGGGCCGTCAAGACAGACGGCAGTCGCGTGGGCCAGTGTCCCGGAATGACCCTGGGGGACCCGAGCTAGTTCGCTCGCAAACTGCCCGTGTTGCGGCTACCAGAGGGAGGCAGCGATCTCGCCAGCATGGAGCGTCTGCGGGTTGCAGCTGCCGATCGTTTTCACCATCGCCCCGAAGTCGCCCCATGACGCTTGTGCCTTCTGCCAGTGGTCTGCGATGCCGTCCGGCGACTCGTAAATCTCGTCCAAGACGTAACGCGTGTTGCCGGTCGCCTCAGAGCCTGGATCGAGCGAGTTGGCCAGCTCCGGTCCCTTCGAAAAGTCGTAGCTGAGCAGCGCCTTGCTCCCCTCGCGTTGGTGCGTGTCCGCCATCCACGCCGCATGACTGGCAACAAGGCGATCGATCTCGTCAACCTTTTCCGGGGTCGCAACAAACGTGATCAGCAGCTGGCTTTTGCCCTTATTGGCCATGACTCGTCCTCCTTCTCGGCGACACACTCCCTTGCATGGACACCGGGATGCTACGGCCTTACCCGCAACTGCGCAGTGCCCACTGGGCTGGGCCAGTGTCCCGGAACGACCCCGAGCGTTCCCGGAACGACACGGACACCCGACGTCGTCGCTGTCTGTGAAGGTCAGCGCCACCTCCGTGCGAGACACCAAGGCGTGCGTCCGGACTTTTCAGCTGCTGACGGCGACCGGAAGGGTCCTAGAGCCGTGAGCGCGCCGGCCGCCGAGCCCCTGCGCAGTGACCGTGATGTCGTGGACGCCCGCCTTGGCTACCGAGTGCTCGGTGGCCGGTCCGCCGCACGTCGTAGTCGAGACCCAGCTCGTCTTCGAGTCTCTCCAGTCGAGCTCGCACTGGCCGGTTCCGAGCTGCTGCCCGTTGGAGTCGGAGACCTCGGCCACGATCTTCAGGTCGTCGCCGATGTGCACGTCGCTCGAGCTCGGGATCAACGAGATGGTCAGCTTCTCGCTCGGCGGGGACGTCGTCGTCGTCGCGCTGGAGCCTCCCGTCGTCTGCTGCACGACCCACCAAGAGATGCCGCCGGCCACCACGAGCACGCTCACGACGGCGAGTGGCTTCTGGCGCGAACCAGGAATTGACGGGAACTTGACCGGTCCTGCTTCGATCCCGCTGCCGACGATCGCAGCCAAAACCCCAACAACGCCCAGCAGGACGAGCAGACCAGCGACCTGACCCGCATCCACACTGCGACTCTACGCCGCGCTGTCGACGGCACAAGACCCGCGCCGTAGCGGTAAGCGACTAGCCCGCCGGACCGCCGCTGTCCTGTGGAGACAGCGACACCACCACCGCCGGCGCGCCGACGACTCGACGAAGCCAACCCTCGCCTGGGCCAGTGTTCCGCAGTGACGCCTGAGGGAGGGTGTCGCGGGAGGCGATGAGTTTTCGGTGGCCTCTCAGTCTCTACGGTGCGCGGATCCAACAATGACTCTAGGAGGCACATGAAGCTTCTTCTCACTTCCTCCGGCATTAGCAACCCGAGCATCGAAGACGCGCTCGTCGACCTGTTGGGCAAGCCGATCGCGGACTCGAGTGCCCTCGTCGTCCCGACCGCGATCTATCCCTTCCCCGACGGCCCCGGCGGGGCGTGGCGGGCGATCAGCGGTCATACCGAGAGCCCGTTCAGCGGACTGGGCTGGAAGTCGCTGGGGGTGTTGGAGCTCACCGCGCTGCCCAGTATCAAGGAGGAGAGCTGGGTCCCCAAGCTCCAGGAGACCGACGCCCTGCTGGTGTGGGGCGGCCACGTGATGTACCTGTGCTACTGGATGCGACAGTCGGGACTGGCTGACCTCCTGCCGTCGCTGAGCAATACGGTCTATGTGGGAGTGAGTGCGGGGAGCATCGTCATGACTCCCCACAACCCCGACGTGGAGTTCAACCTTCAGTGGATTCCCACGGGAAGCAACCTGGCGCGGGAAGGCGACGGAGGGCTTGGGCTGGTCGATTTCGCGGTGACCGTGCACGTGGATCGCGAGGGCTTCAACACCTCGGCCGACGTGGAGAAATGGGCCTCCGGAATCCCCGTGCCGACGTACGCGCTCGACGACCAGACCGCCGTCAAGGTGACCGACGGCAAGGTCGAAGTTGTCTCCGAAGGGAACTGGAGGCTGTTCACGCCCAGCCCGGTAACGAGCGGAACGGACTAGAAGCAACCTCGCCTGGGCCAGTGTTCCGGAATGACCCCTGAGCGATCTCACGGTCGCGGGCGCGAATTCAAGACCCGCATTCGATCGAAGCAGCAAGCACACGCAACCGTGACTCCGGCGAACGACTCGCCTACAGTGTCCCATTCCCCACCTCGACTCACCAGGACGCTGTCGCATTCGAAGCACCAAGCATGAGGAGCGTCTGCGCTGTCAGGAACGACGAAGCCGATACCACCAACTCCGCTCGCGAGCGATTCCGAGAGATGTCGGCAGACAAAGCATGCGCTCGTGTCTCCGTGCTCTTCGCAATGAATGATCCGCTGATTCACGGTCGGAGTATCGCCACGCGCGAGGAGCGTCGCCTGCGCCAGCATTCCGGAATGACTCCCGAGGGGCTAGTCGTCCGGAACGTCCCAGCCGCGCTCGCGCGCTCTCGCGCGGAGTGCGTCTCGACGCGTCGCTAGGAAGACCCTGATCTGCTCGACGAGCGCCGGGTCGAAGTCCGCGAGGTATCGACCTGTCTGTCGCATCCAGTCTCCCCAGCGTGGCGATGCTGCGGCCCGGTCACTCAGCTCGCGGGAAAAGGCGTCGCGCTCGTTGAACGTCGAGAAGCGCGATATCTCCCGTGCGAGGGCGTCTGCCTCGTCGGAGAGCGTCGGAAGACCTTGGTCAATGTCCTTCGCAATATCGTCTCGACGGTGACCGTTCATCGCGACCGAAGCTTAGGACTCTCGGTTGGGCCAGCGTTCCGGAATGACCCCTGAGCGCGTCGCAACGGGCGTCTAGGCTCCGACCGTGGGCAGCATCGAACTGAACCGCAAGCAGCGGGCAGCTCTCCGGCGGATGATGATCGCGGTGGTCGAGCGAGACCCAGCGGCGGTTGCCGAACTGCTCGACGGAGGCTCTCCCCGGAAATCCTCCGCCGCCTCTGCGTCCAACTTCTGGATGTGGGCGGACAACTATGCGGGGAAGCAGCTGAATCTCATCCTGCCACCAGGCGGCGTGAAGGACTGGCCCGTGTCGGGGGTACCGCTGCGAGACGACCCGGACGTGCTTGCATTGAACATCGACGTGTGGAGCGACGAGGGCCTCACCGATCTGACCATTGAGTTTGATCTCGTCCCCGATGACGACGGCTATCGGGTCAAGCTCCGCGACATGCACGTCTTGTAGCGGGCGACCCGAGGAACAGGGCGCTCGCTTGGGCCAGTGTTCCGGAATGACGCCCGAGGATCGTTGGCGTTTCTAGAGCGGTGGCGCGTGCCGAACGAGTGGCTTCGTCGTCTTGTAGTAGTAGAGGTAGACCGTCAGCCGGTGATGCACGTTGATCTGCTTCGGGTTGATGACGATGACCATCGGTGTCGTGGTCAAGTCAGCGGTGCAGACCGTGTGTCGGGAAGCGCGGGTGAGACGCAACAGGTGCGAGCTGCTGGTACGGCGGTAGGTGCCTTGCGTGAGATGGATCCGGATCGTGTCCGGGTTTTCAACCACCAGCCTGTTCGGAACTGCCGGGCAAGAACCGCTTCCCACCGTCACGATCGCGAGACGGGTCGGTGATAGGAGGCTTGCGCCGTTGCGGAGGTTGGCTCCGGCGAGAGCGTTTCGGCCAATCGCGGCTAGCAGCGGCGCCGGGGCCTCGCTCTGAGTTGGTGGCGGCTCTGACTCGGTAGCGCCCGTACTGCTCGCCGTGTGTTTGCCGCCGCTGCCTGCGCATCCGGCGAGGGCAAGCCCAAGCGAGGCGAGCAGAACAGCCAGCGCGAGCCTCTTCATCTCACCCGTTATACGGCACGACACGCCGGTCTTGTCACACATCTGGGTACAGGACGGAGGGCTGGGCGACCGTCCTTACGCCCGAGCACCGATGGCCACGCCCGAGCACCGATGGCCACGCGCCGGTGGTTAAGAGCCGTTCGACCCGGGGCCAACCGTCTCGAATGACTCAGCTAGTGGTCGAACGCGTCGAAGAACTCGTTCCGGAAGGCGCTCATGAGCCAGACGGGCGCCGTCGGGCTCGGCAGCATCCCGTCCGTCCAGCCCCAGGCGGAGAGCCGGTCGATCACCTTCGGGTCGTGGGCGATGATCGTCATCGGCACGTCGTGATTCGCCTGCTCGATGACTCTCGAAGGCTGGTGGTCTCCCAGCACGAGGAGCACCGTGTTCTTGTTCCCGTAGCGCTCGATGAACGAGTACAGGGTGCGCAGCGAGTACTGAATCGACTTCGCATATCCCTCCTGGGTGTCGGTCAGGCCGGCTCGGTCGATCGGTAGGCGGTTGAAGATCGATCCGTTGCCGAGCCGGTTCCAGGAGATGAGCGGTGGAATACGCGTCCAGGGCTCGTGGCTCGACGTCGTGTCGATCTCGGCGAAGATCGGCGGGCGGTTCCGCTTGGCCAGCTCTCGCTGCTCAAACGCCTGGAACGCGTACTGGTCGGGCATGGGCGAGAAGCCGAATCTCGGGCCCTGATACCCCAGGTTGTCGCGGTCCCAGAGCTTCTCGTAGCGGTAGAACGATTTCCCCTCCGGCCAGGCGCCGTGGGTCGAGGGGATGTCGGCGACCGTCCTCCAGCCGGCGCGACGGAACGCGGCGGGGAGCGTGAGACGTTTGCTCGCGATCAGCGACGAATAGCGGCCGGGGCTGTTGACCCAGGTCCCCGACTCCAGCGAGGCGTGTGCGAGCCAGCTTCCTCCTCCAAACGTCGACGACGTGATCCAGCCGCTGCGGGACGAGAACCCGTCGGCCTCGAGCTGCTGGGTGCCTTCGTTCACGATCTGGTCGATGGGCGGCGAAAACGATGTGCCCTGGACCGCCATCTGGCCGTAGCTCTCGACGAACACGAGCAGGACGTCCTTGCCGCGCAATCCCTTCAGGAGCCGGCTCGGGGGCACGTTGCCGTACGGATCCCGGCGTGCGATCAGGGCTCTGAACCGAGCCTCGCTGCGGAAGTCAGCCCGCACGGCCCGGACTTCGCTGACTGCGAGGTGCGAGGCGCTCGTCGACGCGATCCCGGCGCCGGAGACCTGGGCGCCGAGCACCCAGCAGATCCCCCAGACGGCGAGGAGCGCACCCACCGCCGGCAGCGTGCGGCTGCGGTGAACGGGTCGCAGACCGGGTCAACTGGCCCACGGCCAGCGCGGGGACGACGAGAGCGGAGAGCCCGACCACGACGGCGGCTGCGATCGCAAGATCCTCGTCCCGGCTGCCGAACGTGTCGCGCACCGTCGCGAAGCCGATCGAGAAGTAGCTCCAGTCCTCAACCGGGTTGAAGGTGCGGTCGAACGCGATGAAGAAGCCGAGGTCGAAGGCCTTGATCAGGACCAGCACGCCCAGCAGCGGACCGACCACCCACGGCACGAGGCGTCGAGCGCGGGTCGGCAACGCGAGGGCCAGGCCGACGACGAGGAGCCCCTCGAGCGGGAGCCGCGCGAAGGCGCCCGGAGTGAGAAGCCACGGCCGGATCGGGAACACGAGCGCGAACCACACGACCGCCAGGGCAAGCACCGTGAGCACGGCGGTTGTGACCGGGTGCCGGGCCCGGGCCGCAGTCGGGCGAGCCGGCGCTTCGTCCCGGTGCCGCCACAGCCACCAGACGTCGCGGCCGAACGACTCGGCGAGCAGCGCGAGCGCGACGACCAGCAGCACTCGGCTCACCCACAGCGGCGGGACCCCGGACGCCGCGATCACCAGAGCGATCCCCTGCGACGCCGTCACCGTCTTGCGCCAATCGCGCCGCGGCAGCGGCGCCCGCAGCCACTGGAGCGCCCAGCCCGCGGCGAGGAACGCGTAGCGGGCGAAGCCGATCAGGAGCACCCAGCCGCCGGCCGTAGGAGCGACCTCGATGCTGAGCACGAGGATCAGGAACGCGTCGACCTCTCCGTCCAGCTTCGCGCCGAGAGCCGATTGCGTCCCCGTGCGTCGTGCGAGCCAGCCGTCGACGAAATCGAGCGCGAGCGCGATGGAAGCGAGCGTCACCAATGTCGCGGTCGCCACGGGGAGCTCGAAGGAAGCCGCGGTCAGCGCGGCGACGCCCACCGCGAGCGTCGCGCGGGTCAGCGTGACCCAGCTGGCCCAACCGAGACCCGCCGATGGATCGCGCCAGAGAGCGCGCGCGAGCGCCAGGTTCAACGCGAGACCGCTGACAAGACCGACGAACCATCCGGCGCCGCCTATTCCCACCGTCCGCGCAAGCACCGACAGCAGCAAGACGGTGCCCACGAGCCCGGCCAGCGGGGCGACCTGCTTGCCGAGATCGGCCGGCCGGTCGCGGCCCGCCCGCAGCGTTGCTCCCCGCTCGAGCATCCCGAGGGAGATTACGGTGCCGTGCATGCATCGGTTTGCCGAGAGGCCGTGAGCCGGGACGGGCGCCGCTCGCTCGTCGAGGCTCTGCGGCCGGCCCAACAGGTCGCGTTCGGCCCCGGCGAGTACGTCGAACAGGAGAGTTTCGTGCGCGCGTCCGAGCTTCGGGCGCTCGCGGAGCACGGCGGGCATCGGCCCCGGCGCGTCGGTTCTCGACCTGTGCTGCGGAGTCGCCGGGCCAGGGCGATTCATCACGCGAGAATTCGGCTGCGCCTACCTCGGCGTGGACTCCAGCGAAGACGCCGTCGCCGTCGCCCGCGAGCGCACCGGCGACCTGCCCTGCCGTTTCGCGGTCGCGCAGGTCCCGCCGCTACCGCCGGGCCGCTTCGACGTGGTGCTCCTACTCGAGACGCTGCTCGCGTTCCGCGACAAGGAGGCCTTGCTGGACGAGGTCGCCCGCGCACTCCACTCGGGCGGACGGTTCGCGTTCACCTTCGAGGAGGGCGCTCCGCTGACCGAGCCGGAGCGCCTGCAGATGCCGGCCGCCGACACCGTCTGGCTCATCACGCTCGACGAGCTGCACACGCTCCTCGCCAGGGCCGGTCTCGGGCTGCTCTGGGAAGAGGACTGGAGCGAGTCGCATCGCGCCGTGGCCGAGTCGCTGGCCGACGCGTACGCCGCCGACTCGACGGCGATCGCTTCGCGGATCGGGCGCCGGGCGGCTGGACGACCTCCTCGCCGCCCACCGGCAGTGGAGCGAATGGCTTGCGACCGGCCGTGTCCGCAAGTTCGCGCTCGTCGCGTCCACTCGATCAGAATCGACACGATGAGCGACGAGTTCGTCCTCGGCACTCCGGTCGTGCGGGGGTTCATCGAGGACGTCCGGGCAACGATCGGCGCCGCACCGTCGCCCGAGCAGGCCTGCGAGGCCCTCAGGCCCCGGTTCGCGCAACTGCTGGCCGACCCGGATTGGCTTCCGGCGGAGTTCCAGGCCGCCGCTCCCGAGAGCGGGATGGGCGGCGGCATCGGCCAGTGGCTCCTCTACCGGGCCGAGAACGGCGCGCTCTCGCTCTTCTCCCTCGTGGTCCCTGCCGGCTCCGAGACGCCCATTCACGACCACCTCGCCTGGGGCCTGGTCGGTCTCTACCGCGGCGAGCAGGACGAGGAGATCTACGCACGGCGAGACGGCTCGCTCGAGCTCGTCGAGCGGCGCTCTCTCGTCCCGGGCGACTTCTACGCCCTCATCCCGCCGCGCGACGACATCCACCGCGTCCGCACGAAATCCGCTGAGACCTCCGTCTCGATACACCTGCTGACGAACGACACGGGCTGCGTCTGGCGGCACTCGTTCGACCCCGAGTCGGGCGAAGCGACACCGTTCCGCTCGGGCTACGTCAACAGTGCGTGTGAGGACGAAGAAGCGAAATGATCAGAACCGAGAGCCGCATAGCCATCGCCGGCAGCGTTCCCGAGGTCTGGGCGTACCTCTGTGACGTCGGGCGCTGGCAGGAGTGGGCGCCGACGGTTCGCGAATGCTGGGTTGCCGGAGGAGCTCCGCTTCAGCCCGGCGCGCGGGTGGAGCAGCGGGCGAAGGGGATCCTCGGGACCAGCCGCCACCGGGCCCAGCACGTGACCGTCGTCGAGGAGCCTCGCCGGGTGGCGTTCGCCGGGCCGATGGGCACGTCGGAGGCCCGCTGGGGAATGGAGCTCGAGCCGCTGGACGGCAGCCGGACCGACGCGACCATGTGGATCGAGATCGAGCGCGGCGGCGTCATGCGCGCGATCCCCGCGGGCCTGCTCGAAGGCAAGGTTCGGCGCGTGATGAATCGCGAGATGGCGGCGATCAAAGCTGCGGTCGAGTCCGCCCCGTGAGCCAGGTCGACCGCACCCGGGAGCACCTGGTCGAGACCTACCGCAAGAAGGCGAAGCACTACGACCTCACCTCGAGGCTCTACCCCGCGCCCGGCTATCCCCAGCGGGCGCAGCGTGTCCGAGCCGTGCAGGCCCTCGGCCTTCGGCCCGGTGACCGTGTGGTCGACGTGGCCTGCGGCACCGGCCTGAACTTCTCGCTGCTCGAGGAGGCGATCGGCCCCGACGGCGAGATCGTCGGCGTCGACCTGACCGACGCGATGCTCGCCCAGGCGGAGCGGCGGATAGCAGCAACGGCTGGCGCAACGTCAGCCTCGTGCAGGCCGACGCGACCGAGTTCGACTTCCCGGCAGAGGTCGACGCGATCCTGTCCACCTACGCCCTGACGCAGGTGCCCGAGTGTGGAGAGGTCATCGCCCACGGCGCCGCGGCCCTCTCCGAGGGCGGTCGCTGGGCCGTGCTCGATCTCAAGCTCCCCGACCACGCGCCTCGCCGGCTGGCGCAGCTCGGAGTCGCGATCGCCCGGCCTTTCGCCTCCATCGACGAGTGGATCGCGCGCCGTCCGTGGGAAGTGATCCGAGCGGCCATGCAGGAAGAGCTGGTCGATCTCTCCTGGACGGAGTTGTTCTTCGGCACCGCCTTCCTCGCCGCCGGGTCCCGCGGAACAACACGTCGCCCGTAGAACCCGGCGCCGCCGGATGCGTGGCACACTCTTCGAGGTGTTGACGGGTCCGGGGTCGCGCCTTCTGCTGGCAGCGGTGGTGTCCGCCCTGCTGCTGGCGCCGGCCGCCGGCGCCTCCGGAGCGGCGCCTCGCCGCGCCGCTTATGCCGGGCTCGGGACCTGGCTCGACATCTACGCCACGTCTTCGTGGACCCACCCGGAGCGCGAGGTCGCGGCTATGGGCCGGGTCGGTGTCCGCACGCTCTACCTGCAGACCGGCAACTACGAGCAGCGGCGCGACCTCGTGCGGCCGCGCTCGCTCGGGCGCTTCGTCGACGCCGCCCATGCGGCCGGGATGCGAGTCGTGGCCTGGTACCTGCCCTCGTTCGCGAATCCGGCGCAGGATGCTCGGCGCGCGCTCGCCGCGATCCGCTTCCGCAGTGCGCGCGGCGAGCGCTTCGACTCGTTCGCGCTCGACATCGAGGCGGGCTTCGTCAAGCCGGTCGCGTTGCGGAACCAGCGCCTGCTCAGCCTGTCGGCGCGGCTGCGGGCGGCCGTCGGCCGACGCTACGCGCTCGGCGCGATCATCCCCTCCCCGGTCGGGATGCGCAGGCATCCCCTCTACTGGCCGCGCTTCCCGTACCGGCCGCTCGACCGCTACTACGACGTCTTCCTGCCGATGGCCTACGCCACCGACGCCGGCGTGCGCGGCATCAGCGCCACCTTCGCCTACAACGCCGCCGACGTCGCCGCGATCCGCAGCCACACCCGCGACCCGCGCGTCCCGATCCACATGATCGGCGGGCTCAGCAACGCGATGGGGGCCGGAGAGAGCGCGGGCTTCATGCGCGCCGTCGCCGACTGCGCGCCACTCGGCTACAGCCTGTACGCGTTCCCGGGCACGAGCCGCGCCACCTGGGCGGCGCTCACCGCTCCACCGGCCACCGTCGGCCGGGCCTGCAGCTGAGCCGGCAAATAAAGCCGGCAGATTCTCGGCAGTTCGCGGCGGCGAAGAACGGCGAGAAGTTCACCGCGACCGTGTCGAACACGGGCAACGCCGCCGCAGCGCGCAAGCACGACGCAGTTCAAGCTCGACGGCACGCAGGTATGTGCGGTGGCGACACCCGCCATCGGCGCGGGAGGCTCGACGACGGTCACCTGCACCGTCAAGGCGCCGAAGCCGGACACGCACACGGTCGTCGCGACGGCCGACTTGGGGGGAGCGCCGTCTCCGAGTCGAACGAGAGCAACAACAGAACGACGATCACGTTCAAGAAGTAGCTCCGGACGGGGTCGAAGAACGACTGAGGGCCGCGCAAGCGGCCCTCAGTCGGAGAGGCGGCGAGATGGTTCGATGCGAGTTCTACGACCGAGAGGCCGCTGGCGCGGCCTCTCGGGATCATCCGTGAAGGTGCAACTCGCTCAGGGTCCGATCGCGTCCGCGATCGCCGCCGCGAGCAGCTTGTGACCGGCCGGCGACGGATGGATGTTGCACGTCCCGTCGGGGAGCTTGATGAGCAAGCCCGCAGCACACGGGTCGCCGCCGAAGGCGAGCGACGGCCCCTCGAACGCGGCGAACCCGTTTGCGACGATCCCGCCGTACGCCATCGTGACGCCGGCGATCACCGAGTTGAGGAACCCGGCGAACTTGATCTGCGCCGGATCGCTGTAGCTCAAGGAGTAGTAGCTCAGGGCGACGATCGGGCCCTGGTAGCCGGCCACGACGCGCAGGTCGTGGAAGGTCGTTCCGAGATTGTCGGCGATCTCGTTCGCCAGGGCGCCCAGCTCGGCGAGCGAGGTGCAGTGGTCGGCAGTGGTCTCCTCGCAGAGGAAGGCGTCGTTGGCGCCGACGTCGATCGTGATCAGGCGCGTGTGCTTGTGCGCCGCGAGATAGTGGAGCGCGTAGTCGATCTGCGTGCCCTGGTACTGGACGTGCAGCGGATTGAGCGTCGAATAGCCGACGGGTGAGCCGAGTGAGTTCTCGCAGCCGTTGCTCTGTGCGCCCGCGAAGAGCAGGCTCGCGGTCGTCTCCCCCGGACACGCGGCGTTCGAGACGCGCAGGTCGAGCTGTTGGGCGAGGTACTCCGGGTAGCCCACGAACGAATGGGCAACGAGATAGTTTGGCGCGGGAACGGCCTCTGGTGGTACGTAGCCGAACGCAACCGAATCGCCGAGCGCGAGATAGGTGCCGTTCGCGTCGGAACCGTTGACCGGATCGGCGGATGCCGTTCCGGCGCCGATCGACACGATGAACGCGACAACGAATAGCGCAGCCGTGAAAGCGACGAGTCGCCGACCGGCAGTGGGTGTGACGCGCATGTCTTTTCCCCTCTCTTGACGGGCCGCCGGCCGGTGAAGGCACGGCGCGAAATCGGAGCGCGGGCGCTTAACCAACATGGCCTTGAACCGTCAGTCAAACAGAAGTCACGGTGTCGGGCCTCCGAGAGGACCCGAACCTCTGCGCGCGCCGCCGGAGCTGCGAAGGCAGCACCGGGGTTCTTGCCGCCGCTCTGTCCACTGAGCTACGGAGGGCAGGGAGTGCGGATGGAGGGAGTCGAACCCCCACTGGCCGGCTTCTGAGACCGGTGCCTCTGCCGGGTTGGGCTACATCCGCTTGGGAGCCGCAGGCTCGTGCTGCAGAGCCTGCGGCTCGCGACCGGGACTGCCGAAAGGCAGCTCCGGGGTTCTTCGGCCGGGCGTCGGGGGCTTGGCCGCCGACGCTTCCGGCTTCAGTTCAGGCCGCCGGACGGGCCGGAGGCCGCGGCTGAGGCCGTTCGGCTTCGCGGCGCAGCTGACGCCGCACCTCGAGCTGGACGACCTTGGCCGGACGCGGCGCGGCCAGGGGCCGCGGCACGACGTAGAGATGCCGTTGCATCAGCTTTCTCCTCTCTGATCTGGAAGGCGCTCGACGAGGGGGCGGTGGGCGCGGAGAGCCGCCGCAGTCTGCACCTGGTGGTGTGCCGTGTCCCTTACTTCATGAGCCGTGACCGATGCCGGCCGCTGCTCTGTGCGGAGGCGGACTCGAACCGCCGTCGCTCGGCCCTAGCTTTCCCAGGAGCGATCTGTGATCGCGTGGATTGCAGCTTCTCGGGCTGCTGCCGCCCTGGTGCACGCCCCACGGCGACTCTCCGCGCCCACCACCGTTACTCGGCGAGCGAGTTTGCCCAGTTCGCCGCCTGCAGCGCGACGTCGAGCTCGCGGCGCTCGCGTGCGAGCTCGTCGACCGTGAGGCGGAGCTGGGCGACGTCGACCGTCGCCGTCATCTTGATCTCACGCAGCGAGTAGCGCTCCGGCTGCTCGGAGGCTGCGGCCGCGAGCTCGCGGTGCACCTTGTGGCGAACCGCCAGCACGTCGCGACGGGCGAGCGCGGCGGTGAGCGTCTCGCCCTCCGCCGTCACAGCCGTCAGGTTCGTACGGTTGATGCGTGCGATCAGCGTGCGCAGGCGCTGCGCCGACTGCTCGAACTCGGCGAGCAGGATGTCCGGCTGCTCGGCCGGCGCCTCGCCCTCCTGAACCTTCGCGACTGCCAGCAGGCGGCCGCGAAGCTCGCCGAGGCGGGCCTGCAGGTCCGCGCGGACCGTCAGCGCCTCGCCCAGCGTCATCGTCTCGTCCGTCATAGATCCTCCTTTCGTCGTTGCGTTTGGTGGAGCAAACCCGCCAGGAGTCGAACCCGGGCCTGCGAGGTTGGAGCTCGCCGTGCTTCCGTTACACCACGGGCTTGTAGGCGAACGTCCGCGTGAGCACGCCCGGCTGGATTCGAACCAGCGTCCTCTGCCTTCGCACGGCAGCGCTCTTTGTCCGCTGAGCTACGAGCGTGTGAGGAGCCTCCGGCAGGAGTTGAACCTGCACCTCGGCCTTACGAAGGGCGCGTGCTGGCCGTTGACACTACGGAGGCTCGG
The DNA here is from genome assembly GCA_963825805.1 of uncultured Actinomycetes bacterium. Classification (GTDB taxonomy): domain Bacteria; phylum Actinomycetota; class Thermoleophilia; order Gaiellales; family Gaiellaceae; genus Palsa-739. The sequence goes on from CAWGVE010000035.1 coordinate 31,297, forward strand.
AGTGGAGACGGCGGGAGTCGAACCCGCTCCTCCTCGGTGCAAGCGAGGCGCTCTGCCACCAGAGCTTCATCCCCGAGGGAGCTAGTGCGGACGGGTGGAGTCGAACCACCACAGCCTGAGGCGACGGGGTTACAGCCCGCTGAGCTCGCTCCGGTGCTCAGCGTCCGCAAGAGAGAAGGGCGACCGACCGGGCTCGAACCGGTACCCCGAGGATCACCACCTCGAATGCTGCCGTTACACCACGGCCACCACGAGCGGGGACGGCCGGACTCGAACCGGCGGCCTGTCGCCTGACAAGCGAGTGCTCTGCCTCTGAGCTACGCCCCCGAATTGCGCGGGTGGGATTCGAACCCACGGTCTCGAGCTCATGAGGCTCGCGAGGACAGCCGCTCCTCTACCGCGCTGCGTGAAGCAAGGTCTGGCCGGCTGGAGTCGAACCAGCGGTCTCCGGCGCCCGAAGCCGGCGGGGTGGCCTCTCCCCCACAGCCAGATGAAGCTCCGGCGGCAGGATTCGAACCTGCTCTTCGCGATTAACAGTCGCGCGTCGTACCCGTTCGACCACGCCGGATCGCATTGAGAACTCGCAGAGGTGGCCCCGGCAGGAGTCGAACCTGCACCGTGCCGATTAAGAGTCGGCAGCTCTTCCGTGTTGAGCTACGGAGCCGTGAGTGTGGCCGGCAGGACTCGAACCTGCGCCGCGTCGCGTTTCAGGCGACCGCTCTACCGTCGCTGAGCTACGGCCACGTGTGAGTGGGCGAGGCTGGACTCGAACCAGCAGCCTCTTGTTTGTAAGACAAGCGCTCTGCGCGATTGAGCTACTCGCCCGGCGTCACAGGAAACTCCGGGACAAGGACTCGAACCTCGACCTCCGCGTTCAGAGCGCGGTGTCCTGGCCGTTAGACGATCCCGGAAAGTAGGAACTTCTATGACACGCCGCGCCGGGCACGAGCTGGGGCACGACGATGTTGTTCAAGCCACTCGCCTACGCTTCGACCCTGGATCGCTGCGGCGTCACAGCTGCCGCGCGTCATCGTGGAGGCGTTCTGGAGCCCGGCGCTCGCTTACCGCTGCGAAACACGCAGGCAAAAGCAGCCGTCAACAGAACAGCGACAATTACCGCGTCACAGCGGGCGAGGACCTTTCTCTCTCAGGCGGGGCCTCGATTCAGTTCTCGATTTTCTTCAAGCTGAGCATCACCTCGGGTGGAGTTGTCGATTCGCCTTCAAACAACGAAGGCGACCCTCTCGGGTCGCCCTCACTTCGAGCTGCTATGCGGCTGGCTGACTAGCCTGCATGCCTCCCAGTGAGGGCCTGGACGCGATCCGACGGGGCCGTATACGCGGGCTTCTGCCGGCAAGACAGGACGCCCACGAATTCGGTCGCGGCCGGAAGCAAGTTGTGGCTGTTGACGAAGTTCAGCATCGGTAGGTGGCGGTTATGCCGCGTCGCACCATAGAGGAAACGCGCGGCGCGCGCAAGTCCAATTTACGAAACAGGCGCAGATCCGTGTCGGGTTCGGCTAAATGTCCCAGCGATATGTCCACGGGCATTTAGCTCATGCGCGCATCAGCCCGGCGCGTGGGCTGGCCAGGGTGCCGTAGTCCTGTGGCTGGATCCGTCCTGCGGTCTGGAGAAGCTTCGCGACCAGCAGGCCGAAGACGAAGCCGCCGACGTGGGCGAAGAAGGCGACTCCGCCGCCGTTGGCGGTCGAGGACCAGAGGCCGTAGTTGGCCTCGAACAGCTGGTAGAGGAACCAGAAGCCGAGGAAGACATAGGCGGGGACCGTGACCGGGATGATCGTCGCCAGCCCGAACACCCTCGATTTCGGGTAGATCACGAAGTAGGCGCCCAGCACCGCTGCGATCGCGCCGCTCGCACCGAGATTGGGGACGAGCGACGCAGCGTGGTCGGCGAACGCAAGCGTCATCAACGTCTGGGTCATCATCGCGACGAAGCCGCCCACGAAATAGAAGACGAGATAGCGCAGATGACCGAACGCGTCCTCGACGTTCTTGCCGAAGACCGCCAGGAACAGCATGTTGCCGAGGATGTGATCCCAGCTCCCGTGCATGAACATCGCCGTGACCCAGCTGATCCCCCACGGCTCCGGCGCATGGCAGGAGCCGTTGACCGCGCACGGGTAGAACGAGGCGTGGAAGATCGACGAGTTCAGGTGCGGCAGCTCGTAGAAGAGCCAGACCGCGAAGTTCGCGACGATCAGCGAGATGTTGACGATCGGGAAGTTCCGCGCCTTGAGCCCGTCCGAAAGCGGGAGCATTGCGGGAGTATGCGACAGCCGACACGAGCACGCCGGGTGTGATTCGATTGGGACCCATGGCGAGCGAGCTCAGCTTCGAGGCGGACATCAAGCCGCTGTTCCGCGACCGCGACAGGGCGTCGATGCGCGGATCGTTCGACCTCTGGTCGTATGACGACGTGGTCGCGAACGGCCCGGCGATCGCCGAGCGTGTGGCCGACGGCTCGATGCCGTGCGACGGCGCCTGGCCGGCCGAGCAGGTCGACCTGTTCCGGCGGTGGCTCGACGACGGCGCAGCCGAGTAAGGAGCTCGTCTACGCCGAACGGCTCGCCCGCGGCGATGCCGCCGGCCTGCTCGTGCTCCACCACGGCCGCGGCGCGGACGAGCTCGATCTGCTCCCGCTCGCCGACGCCCTCGACCCACAACAGCGCCTGCACGTCGTCACGCCGCGGGCGCCGCTCACTCTTCCCGGCGGCCCGGGCTACCACTGGTACGTCGTGCCGCGGGTCGGCTATCCGGATCCGGACACGTTCCACGCCGCCTACCGGGCCCTGGCCGGCTTCCACGACGAGCTCTGGCAGCGCTTCGGGCTGGGGCCGGACCGAACCGTGCTCGGGGGCTTTTCGATGGGCTCGGTGATGAGCTATGCGCTCGGGCTCGGCCCCGACCGGCCCGCGCCGGCGGGCATCCTCGCCTTCTCGGGCTTCGTCCCGACGGTCGAGGGTGGTTGGGCGCCGCAGATCCCGCGGAGCACCGCCGTGTTGATCGCGCACGGCCGCGCCGACCCCATCATGGACGTCGAGTTCGCTCGAACGGCGAGGCGGCTACTCGAGGAGTCCGGTATGAGCGTCGACTATTACGAGTCGGACGTCGGGCACACGATCGACCCGCTCACGATCCGGCCCAGCCGAGGACTGGTTGAGTCGAGCTATCCCGTGAGGGCGTGGTCGTGCTCGCCCATGGGCTCGTTCATCATCTTCAGCATCGACCAGCCGCCGCCGCGGCGGAAGTAGCGCCAGACGAGCACGGCCGCCACCGCCAGGAAGACGATGTTCAGGTAGGTGCTGTAGTTCCAGGTCACTCGCGCGGTGACGACCTTCGCGTTTCGTTCCGTCGGCGTCAGCCCCAGCCCCTGGAAGAGGAACTCCACGATGAGGCCCGCGGAGACCATCGCCGCGTAGAAGGTCACGACGATGAAGCCGGCCATCCTCCAGCCGTAGTAGCGCCGGTAGATGTCGATGATGGGCAGGATCAGGAGGTCGGCGAAGATGAAGGCGAGCACGCCGCCGAAGCTGATCCCGCCGTTCCAGAGCACGGCCGCGAGCGGGACGTTCCCGATCGAGCAGACGAAGCTGAGCATCGCCACGGCAGGCCCGATCAGCGGCCCCCAGAACTTGGCGAGCGTGGGGTGGCTCTCGAGGAAGAGGCCCTGCCAGAACGAGTCGGGAACCCAGGCCGCAAGAGCCCCGGCGATGAGCAGGCCCCCGAAGATGTCGCGGTAGACGGCGGCCCAGTCCATCACGAAGTAGTCCGCCGTCGCGGTGAAGCCCGCGGGTGTGCGGAGGCGCCGCCACCAGCTCCCCTCGCCTCCGACGGACATGTCCATCTCGGCGTGGCCCTCCATCGCCCCGACCCGGCCCTTCCCGGCCTCGGCGCGCGCGTCGTTCACGAGGCGCCGCTGCAGGAAGCGGCGGAAGAGCAGCGCGACGAGGACGATCATCACCGGCCCGCCCACGAACTCGCCGGCGACGAACCGCCAGCCGAGCAGCACCGCCATGACGATCCCGAGCTCGATCACGAGGTTCGTGGAGGCGATCTCGAACGCCATCGAAGCCGTGAAGTCCGCGCCCCTGCGGAAGAGCGAGCGTGCGAGCGCGACCGAGGCGTACGAGCAGCTCGAGGAGGCGGCGCCGAGCCCGGTCGCGACAGCGAGCGTGTGCGGCGAGTCGTCGGGCATGAGCCGCCGCATCTCCCGCTTCGAGACGACAGCCTGGACGAGCCCTGACAGGCCGAAGCCGAGAATGAGGGCCCAGAGGACCTCCCAGGTCATGCCGAACGCGAACGAGAACGCGCGCCAGATCTCGTGCGGGATGTCGACCGCGAGCACTACGAAGGTGCTTCGGCCGGATCGAGCTGCCGGCTGCGGCGCAGGAGCAGGCCGCCGACGAGGGCGAGAACCAGCTCGACCCCGGTGAGCGCGAGCCGGTTGAGCGCCACGGCGCCGAGAGCCTGTCCAGGCGTCGCTACTGCGAGCAGCAGCCCGTACATCGACGCCTCGCGGACCCCGATCCCGGACGGCGCGAAGACGAAGAGGACCGCCACGATCGCGCCGACCGCGGCCGTCCCGCCGAGGAAGACGATCGAGGCAACCTCCGGATGGGCGCCGACCGAGTAGAGCAGCAGCCAGAGCGCCACGCCGCCCAGCACCCACGTGCCGGCGTAGAAGACGAGGAGCGCGGTGAGCGTCCGGGCGCGCATGTTCGGCAGCTCCCGCGTGTAGCCGAGCCGCCGCATCACCTTTCCGGCGAGGGGCCGGAAGACGCGAGGCTGGACGAGGACGGCGACCACCGCTCCAAAGACGACAAGCGGGGCGAGCGGGGCGTTGACGTTGTCGACGAAGGCGAGACCGAGGACGAAGACGATCACTCCCGAGACCGCGGAGAGCCCGGCTTCGAGCAGCATCGACGACGTGACGAGCCACGCGTCGGTGACGCCGGCGCGGCGGGCCGCGACCACGCGGGCCGCCGGCGTCCAGACTCCGCCGGGGATGTACTTCGCCAGCATCGAGACCATCTCCGACCGCAGCGCGACTGGATACGAGATCTCGATCCCCCACTCCGCGAGGATCCACTTCCAGCCGAGCACGAACACGAGGTAGTACGCGGCGAGCGCGACGCACGAGAGCGCGAAGTACGCGAGGTTCGAGTGGTGGAGGTCGCGCTCGGCCGAGCCGAAGGTGCCCCGGAGGCCCCAGCCGAACAGCCCGAAGAAGACGGCGAGCAGCACGAGCTGGGCCACGCCGATCAGCCGGCGGTGCCTGGAAGCGAAGTCGGCGACGTCCGACAGACGGCTCATACGTCCAGATTTAGCACGGCCGCCCCTCGGACCTCACCCCGCCGCAGGCGATCCAGAGCTTCGTTGGCCCGCTCGAGCGGGAAGGTCTCGACCTCCGTGATGACCGGCACGCGCGGCGCGAGGGCGAGGAACTCCTCCCCGTCGCGGCGCGTCAGGTTCGCGACCGAGCGCACGACGCGCTCCTCCCAGAGCAGCTCGTACGGGAAGCTCGGGATGTCGCTCATGTGGATGCCGGCGCAGACGACGACGCCGCCGCGGGCGAGCGCGCGCAGAGCAGCGGGCACGAGCGCGCCCACGGGGGCGAAGATGATCGCGGCGTCGAGCTCCTCCGGCCCCGGCTCGTCGGACGGGCCGGCCCACTCGCAGCCGAGCTCGAGCGCGAACTCGGCCGCCTCGTCGTCGCCGGGCCGGACGAAGCCGAAGACGCGCCGTCCCTCGTGCCGAGCGACCTGCACCACGATGTGCGCCGAGGAGCCGAAGCCGTAGAGCCCGAGCCGCTGCGGATCGCCCGCGAGGCGCAGCGAGCGGTAGCCGATCAGCCCCGCGCAGAGGAGCGGCGCCGCCTGGATGTCGTCGTAGCCGACGGGGAGCGGGAGGCAGTAGCGCTCGTCGGCGACGATCCACTCCGCGTAGCCGCCGTCGAGCTGGTAGCCCGTGAAGCGGGCCGACTCGCAGAGGTTCTCGCGGCCCGAGCGGCAGTAGCGGCACGTGCCGTCGGTCCAGCCGAGCCAGGGGACGCCGAGCCGGCGCCCGTCCTTCGTCCGGCCGACGACCTGGTGGCCGGGGACGAGCGGGAGCTTCGGGTCCGGCAGCTCGCCGTCGACGACGTGGAGGTCGGTGCGGCAGACGGCGCAGGCGGACACGCGCAGCAGGACCTGGCCCGGCTGCGGCTCCGGCAGGGGAACGTCCTCGAGCCGCAGCGGCTCGCCGGCCGCGTGAAGCACCATCGCGCGCACGCCGACATCGTCTCACGGACACGTCCGGAGCCGACACGGCCGGAACCTGGTTCCGGACGTGTCCGACGGAGACGGGTTGCTCAGCGGGGCAAGAGCGCTGTTTCTCCGACGTGGAGCGCGATCGGGCCGCCAAGGCCTCGTCCACTTCAGACACGGCCGGAACCTGGTTCCAGACGTGGCTTGAAGAGACGGGTACGCTCGCCGCCGTGGAGACGACGCTCCCGTATAGCTGGTACACGGATCCCGAGATCCTGCGCCGCGAGCAGGAGCGGATCTTCGCCTCGGCGTGGCAGTACGTCGGGCACACGGGACAGCTCGCGCAGCCCGGTTACTTCGCGACGGAGGTTGGACGGACGCCCGTCGTCGTCACGCGCGACCGCGACGGCGTGCTGCGCGGCTTCGTCAACGTCTGCCGCCACCGCGGCTTCACGGTGGCGGAGGGAGAGCAGCGCCGCGAGACGCTCCAGTGCCCGTACCACGCCTGGACGTACGGCCTCGACGGCCGCCTCCGCAATGCGCCGCGCAGCGAGGAGGAGCCCGACTTCCCGCAGGTCGAGCTCTGCCTGGCGCCGGTCGCGGTCGACACGTGGGGCCCCTTCGTCTTCGCGAACGCCGGTCCCGAGGCGGAGCCCGAGCCGCTTGCGCTCGCGCTCGGCTCGCTGCCCGCGCAGGTCGCGGAGCTCGGGCTCGACGTCGACTCACTCGTCCACCACTGGCGCTGGGAGGCCGAGATCGAGGCGAACTGGAAGATCGTCTGCGAGAACTTCCTCGAGTGCTACCACTGCCAGGTCGCGCATCCGGCCTTCAGCGAGCTGATCGACGTCTCGCCCGAGGCGTACGTGCTCTCGACGGACGGGCGCCTCACGACCCAGCACGGCCCGCTGCGGACGGCGACCCCCGAGGACGTCCTACCGCGCGCGCAGTTCCACTACCTCTGGCCGAACCTCGAGATCAACATCTTCCCCGGCCGGCCGAACATCTCCATCGGGCCGTCCGTGCCGCGGACGCCCGAGCGCACGTACCGCCTGCTCGACTACTTCTTCGGCCCGGACGTCGACCAGGCCTGGATCGACGATCTCCTCGCCTTCGACGACCAGGTCGGGCGGGAGGACACGAAGCTCGTCGAGGGCGCGCAACGCGGGGTCTCCTCGGGAGCGCTCGAGCGCGGAGTGCTCATGAGCCATAGCGAGCAGCTCATCGGCCACTTCCAGACGCTGACCGCAGCCGCGCTAGGGTGTAGAGTCGTCTCTCTCGCCGGTTACGACACATAGGAGGGCAAATCCGTGAAGCGTTTTCTTCCCCTGCTGCTGGCGGCCTCGGGGCTGGTCGCGACGCTCGCCGCTTCGGCGGCGGCGGAGGCGGGGGCTCGAGCAGCACCACCTCGACCAACGCGGCGCCGAGCGTGCCGAACCCGATCGTCTACTGCGTCGACACGACGTATCCGCCTGCGGAGTCGATCGTCGACGGAAAGGCCTCCGGCTACGACATCGACATCGCGAACGCGATCGCGCAGCAACTCGGCTCCACGGCGCAGATCAAGACGACGGGCTTCGACGTGATCATCCCCGCTCTCATGCAGAAGAAGTGCAACGCGATCATCAGCTCGATGACGATCACGCCCGAGCGCGCCAAGCAGGTGAAGTTCGCGCCCTACGTCGACGTCGGCGCCTTCCTGATGGTGAAGAAGGGGAACCCGGCCAACATCACGGACCTGGCGTCGTTGAGCGGCAAGTCCGCCGCTGTCGAGAGCGCGACGACCGAGCTCGACGGTCTCAAGGCCGAGAACAAGATCCTGCAGAAGCAGGGCAAGCCGCAGATCACGATCAAGAGCTATCCGGCCGACACGAGCGCCGCGGCGGCGATCCAGTCCGGCAAGGTCGACGCCTACTTCGCCGACGCACCGCCCGTCCTCTACTACATCCGCACGACGGGCGGAAAGTTCGAGACCGCCGGCAACCAGCTCGAGACGGCGCCCGAGGGAGTCGCGACGAGGAAGGGCGATCCGCTCGGCCTGCAGATCAACAACGCGATCCAGACGCTCTACCTGAAGGGGAAGATGAAGACGATCCTCGCGAAGTGGCAGGCGAGCCAGTTCGCGTTGAAGAACCCCTCGAGGTAAGGAAGCCTGCGTCCAGATGCACGTGCTCGTCGCGGTCGACTGGCACGTCATCTGGATGCAGATCTTTCATCCGAACAACGTCTTCTTCCGTGCTCTCTGGGCCACGGTCTACATCTCGGTCATCGCCCAGACGGCGGGAGTCCTCCTGGGTCTCTTCGCGGCGCTGGCCCGCATGTCGCGCTTCGCTCCGTTGCGCTGGATCTCGGCCGTCTACGTCTGGATCTTCCGCGGCACCCCGGTGCTGGTGCAGATCTTCTACGTCTACTTCGCATTCAGCTGGCCGACGCTGCACCTCGGGCCCTGGACGATCACCGACGCGGCCATCGCCGCGACCGTCGCGCTCAGCGTGAACGAGGGCGCGTACATGCGCGAGATCATCCGCGCCGGGATCGACTCGGTCGACAAGGGCCAGATGGAGGCGGCGAAGTCCGTCGGCATGACCTACGGCCTGGCGATGCGGCGGATCATCCTGCCCCAGGCGGCGCGCGTGATCGTGCCGCCGCTCGGCAACGAGTTCAACAACATGCTGAAGACGACCTCGCTCGCCTACACGATCGGCGTCTACGAGTTGTTCGCCGACGCGGAGCAGAACTACTCGCATACGTTCCTCGCCGACTACTTCCTCGCGGTCGCCTTCTGGTACCTGGTGCTCACCACGGTCTGGACGATCATTCAGGCATGGATCGAGAGGCGGCTTGCGGAGAGCGAGCGGGGGGACGAGCTGACCTTCCGCGAACGGGTCATCGCCGCGTGGAACCCCGTCAACGCCTGGGCCAGGGGCGGTGGCGGATGAGCGAGGCCGTCATGCATGCGCAGGACGTCCACAAGAGCTTCGGCCGGCTCGAGGTGCTGAAGGGCGTCTCCCTCGAGCTCACGAAGGGCGAGACGGTCTGCATCATCGGGCCCTCCGGCTCCGGCAAGACGACCTTCATCCGCTGTATCAACCATCTCGAGAAGATCGGCTCCGGCCGGATCGAGGTGAACGGACACCTGATCGGCTACCGGGAGCGCAACGGCAAGCTCGTCGAGGACAGCGAGCGCAACATCGCCCGGCAGCGGACGGAGATCGGGATGGTCTTCCAGCGCTTCAACCTCTTCCCCCACAAGACGGCGCTCGAGAACGTGACCGAGGCGCCGATCCACGTGCTCGGCCAGAAGAAGGAGCAGGCGAGCTCCGTCGCCAAGTTGCTGCTCGAACGGGTCGGCCTCGGGGACAAGCTCGACACGTACCCCGGCAAGCTTTCAGGCGGCCAGCAGCAGCGCGTGGCGATCGCTCGGGCGCTCGCGATGGGGCCGTCGCTGATGCTGTTCGACGAGCCGACGAGCGCGCTCGATCCGGAGGTGACCGGCGAGGTGTTGTCGGTGATGGAGGAGCTTGCGCGCGCCGGGACGACGATGATCGTCGTGACCCACGAGATGGGCTTTGCGCGCGAGGCGGCGAACCGCGTCGTGATGATGGACGACGGCCTGATCATCGAGGAGGGGACGCCCGAGCACTTCTTCGTCTCGCCCGAGCACGAGCGGACGAAGCAGTTCCTCTCCAAGATTCTCTAGCCCCCCGAGAGCCTGCCGCAGGCGAGGCGCGGCTGGGTTAGGGTCTCGCCACGACAGGGGGTGGCGGCTGGGTGGCCGGCGTTGTTTTCGACGACGTGACGAAGGTGTACGGCGACGGCACCAAGGCCGTCGACTCCCTCGACCTCGACGTCGCCGACGGCGAGTTCATGGTGCTCGTCGGCCCGTCGGGCTGCGGCAAGACCACGGCGCTGCGGATGGTGGCCGGTCTCGAGGAGATCTCCGCGGGCGTGCTGCGGATCGGCGACCGCGTGGTCAACCATGTCGCGTCGCGCAACCGCGACATCGCGATGGTCTTCCAGAGCTACGCGCTCTACCCCCATCTCTCCGTCTACGAGAACATCGCCTTCGGCCTCAAGGTCAAGAAGGTGCCCAAGCAGGAGATCGACCGGCGCGTCCGCGAGGTCGCGCGGGTCCTCGGCCTCGAGCAGTTCCTCAAGCGCAAGCCGCGGGCGCTCTCGGGCGGGCAGCGGCAGCGCGTCGCGATGGGGCGCGCGATCGTGCGCGAGCCGGCCGTGTTCCTGATGGACGAGCCGCTCTCGAACCTCGATGCGAAGCTGCGCGTGCAGATGCGGGCCGAGGTGAGCGGCCTGCAGCGCACCCTCGGCACGACGACGATCTACGTCACGCACGACCAGGTCGAGGCGATGACGATGGGCGACCGCGTCGCCGTCATGCGCAAGGGCGAGCTCCAGCAGGTCGCCGACCCGCAGAGGCTGTACGACCATCCGGTCAACCTCTTCGTCGGCGGCTTCATCGGCTCGCCGGCGATGAACATGGTCGAAGCGACGGTCACGCAGTCGAACGGCGGCCTCGCAGTCGACGTCGGCAGCCAGCACCTCACCCTCGACGAAGCCACGCTCGCCGCGCATCCCGCGCTCCGGGGCTATGAGGGGCGGAAGGTGATCCTCGGCATCCGCCCGGAGGAGCTCGAGGAGGCATCGCTCGAGCCGGACTCGCCGCCGAATCGGCGTCTGCGTGGCACCGTCGAGCTCCGCGAGGCGCTCGGTTCGGAGCTCATCGTGCACTTCACGGTCGAGGGGACGAGAGAAGCGGTGACGGACGACGTCGTCGAGCTGGCAGAGGACGCGGGGGTCCCCGGGGAGGCCGCCGACCTCGAGCGGAAGGGCGAGGGTGCATTGCTCGTCGGCCGCTTCGGGGCACGCGCCAGGGTCGAGGAGGGGAAGCAAATCGAAGTGGCGGTCGACACCCGCTCTCTCCACTTCTTCGACGAGGAGACGAGCGCAGGAATTTACGACGAAAGAGCAACGGAGAAAGGAGCAACAGCGTGAGGGGCAAGCCGAGGGCAGGCAGGGCGCGCGCGGCGCGTCTGACAACTATCGCCGCGATGCTGGTAGCGATTCTGGCCGTGACCGCAGGCTGCGGAGGCAGCAGCGGCGGGTCGAAGAGCTCGTCGACGTCGGCGAACACGAGCGTCTCCGGCAACGTCAAGTTCTGGGGCATCTGGTCCGCGTCGGAGCAGAAGGCCTTCGAGAGCGTGATCGCCGGCTTCAACAAGCAGTACCCGAATGTCCACGTCACCTACACGTCGAAGGGCAACGACATCCCGACGGTCCTCGCGACCGCGATCGCGGGTGGAAGCCCGCCGGACGTCGCCGACGTCGCGCAGCCGGGGCTCGTCAAGCAGCTCGTGCAGCAGGGGCACCTGAAGCCGATGGTGTACGCGAAGCGGACGATCACCACCAACTTCTCACCGGCGTGGGCCAACCTGGGGGTGGTCAGCGGGAAGCTCTACGCGCTCCTCTTCAAGGCGTCCAACAAGTCGACCCTCTGGTACAACGTGCCGGTTTTCAAGCAGGCGGGAGTCTCGGCGCCGACGACGTTCACGCAGATGCTGAGCGACGCCAACACGATCAAGGCGTCGGGGACGCCGGCCTACTCGCTCTGCGCCTCGAGCGGCTGGACCCTCAGCGACATCTTCGAGAACATCTACCTGCGCATGTGGGGCGCGGCGAAGTACAACCAGCTGTCCACCCACCAGATCAAGTGGACCGACCCGTCGGTGACGAAGGCGCTGCAGGACATGGCGAAGATCGTCAGCAACTCCTCGAACCTCACCGGCGGGACGAGTGGGGCCCTGCAGACCGACTACCCGACCTGCGTCGACAAGGCGTTCGCGACACCGCCCGGCGGTGGGATGGTCCTCCAGGGCGACTTCGTCAGCCTGGAGCTCCTTACGGCGACCAAGGCGAAGCCCAAGACAGGCTTCAACGTGGTCCCGTTCCCGACGATCACGCCGGGGCCGGACGCGCAGGCCGTCGAGACCGGCGGCGACCTGATCATCACGTTCAAGGACACGCCGGCGATCGAGGCGTTCGTCAAGTACCTCGCCACGCCGCAGGCCGCTGAGATCTGGGCCAGGCTCGGCGGCTTCGGCACCGGCGTCAAGAACATGCCCGTGAGTGTCTATCCGGACGCGATCACACGGACGACCGAGGCGCCGCTCCTGGGCGCGAAGTCCGTGGTCTTCGACCTGTCGGACCAGCAGCCCGCGGCGTTCGGCGCGACCACGGGTCAGGGCATCTGGGGGATCTTCCAGAAGTTCCTGCAAAACCCGTCGGACATCTCGGGCATCCAGCAGCAACTCGAGAGCTCAGCGGCGGCGGCCTACAAGAGCTCGAAGTAGGCCATTGAGCGGAGCGAGCATCACGGCGGAGCCTCCCGCAAAGGAGGCTCCGCCGGAGCCCTCGGGGCAGGGGTCCTCCCGCTATCTGGCGGGAGCGCTCTTCCTCGCGCCGGCCTTCTTCCTGCTCGGCGTGTGGCTCGTCTACCCGACGATCTACACAATCGTCCGCAGCTTTTTCGGCCAGTCGGGCTACCTGGGCACGTGGGTCGGGATCGACAACTACAGGGCGCTGTTCACGACCTCGACGCTCGTCACGGCGATCAAGAACAGCGCGATCTGGGTGGCGGTGGTGCCTGCCTTCGTGGCGGCCATCGGGCTCATCTTCGCCGTGCTGATCGAGCGCATCCGGTGGTCGGTCGCGTTCAAGACGGTCGTGTTCCTGCCCATGGCGATCTCCGCCTTCGCCACCGGCGTCACGTGGCGGATCATGTACCAGCAGGATCCGAACCAGGGCGCGATCAACGCCCTCTCCCGGTCGGTCCACGAAGCCTTCTCCCCCTCCGGCGTCCTCCCCGGCGCAACGCCGTCGACGACGTCCCTTCAGCCGAGCGGCGGCGGCGCGATGGTGCTCAAGACCCCCCTTCACCCGGGCGGCGTCGCGCTGCTCGGCCTGACCGGGATCGCGCCGCAGGACCTGCCGAAGGGTGCCCAGCAGGCGGTGAAGCCGGCGCCGAAGCCCGGCGCCATCGTCGGCACGGTCTGGCGCGACTTCAGCCCGGGCGGCGGCAAGCCGGGGGTCGTCGAGAAGAGTGAGCTGGGGATCCCGGGCGTGACCGTGGAGCTCGAGGACTCGTCGGGGAAGGTCGTGCAGACGACGACCACCGACCCCAACGGCACCTTCGACTTCGCGAACGTCTCGGCGGGCAACTACAACGCCGGCATCGGCGCCGCGACCTTCGCGAAGCCGTTCGGCGGCTACTCGTGGCTCGGCCCGAACCTGATCACGCCGTCACTGCTCATCGCCTACATCTGGATCTGGGCCGGCTTCTCCATGGTGGTGATCGCGGCCGGCCTCTCGGCGATGCCGCGAGAGGTGCTCGAGGCGGCGCGGACCGACGGCGCGACCGAGTGGCAGGTCTTCCGGCGCGTCACCGTGCCCCTGCTCGCGCCGGTCCTCAGCGTCGTGTTCATCACGATGCTCATCAACGTCCTCAAGGTGTTCGACATCGTGATCGCGCTCGCGCCCGAGTCGGTCCAGTCGAACGCGAACGTGATCGCGCTCGCGATGTGGCGCACCGCGTTCAGCGGCAACAACGACTTCGGTGCCGGCTCGGCGATCGCGGTCTTCCTCTTCATCCTCGTGATCCCCGTCCTGCTGCTCAACATCCGGCGCTTCCGGAGGGAGATCTGATGGCGACGGCCGCCGAGAGCGTCCGCGTGCCCGCCCCGCGCGAGTCGGCCGCGGCGAAGATCGGGCGCGCGGTCGCGAAGACGCCGCTTCAGATCCTGCTCATCGTGATCGGGCTGCTGTGGCTCGTCCCGACGATCGGCCTCTTCATCACGTCGATCCTGCCCCAGTCCGAGGTCACGACCTCGGGTTGGTGGAAGGTCTTCGCGCACCCGAGCCTGGCGACGTTCTCGAACTACAGCGCGCTCTTCCACAACGCAGGTCTCACCGGAGCGCTCAAGACCACCGCCTTCATCGCCATCGGCAACACGTTGCTCGTCGTCATCGTCGGCGCGCTCGCCGGGTACGCCTTCGCCTGGCTGGAGTTCCCCGGCCGCGACTGGCTCTTCATCGGCGTGATCGCCCTCCTCGTCGTGCCTCTGCAGATGGCGCTGATCCCGATGTTCAGGCTCTACAACACGATCGGCATCGGGGGTACGACCCTCAGCGTGATCCTCTTCCATACCGCGTTCGGGCTCCCCTTCGCGATCTTCCTGCTGCGCAACTTCTTCATCGGGATACCGAAGGACATCCTCGAGTCGGCCCGCATCGACGGCGCGAACGAGATGTGGATCTTCCTCCGCCTGATCCTGCCCCTCGGTCTGCCCGCGATCGCCTCGCTCGCGATCTTCCAGTTCCTCTGGACCTGGAACGACCTCATCGTCTCGCTCACGTTCAGCGTGACTCCGATCACCGTCTGGATCTTCGACCAGTTCCGCCAGTTCTCGTCGAGCATCGAGATCATCGCGCCTGCCTCGTTCATCTCGCTGCTCGTCCCGCTCGCGATCTTCTTCGCCTTCCAGCGGTACTTCGTCCAGGGACTGCTCGCAGGCTCGGTGAAGTAGTGCCGCCCGTCGCGATAGTCGGCTCCGGGCTCGCGGGGTTCACCGCGTACCAGACGTTGCGCCGGGCCTTCGAGCCGGGAGAGATCGCGGTCTTCGGCACCGACGCCGATCCGGCGGCGGCGTGGCGGGTCCGAGCGGCCGCGATCAGGCAGCGGGAGATGCGCTCGGAGAGCGACGGCCACTGCCTGCCCAGGAGCTTCCCTGGCCTGGCGTTCGGGAGCATCCTCAGGCGCCGCTCGCCGCGGCCGCTGCTCGAGTCGGCACTCGACCGCTACCACCCGACCGTCGACGAGTTCCTCGCCCACGTCGAGCGGCTGCGCGAGCGGAGCGGCTGGGACGAGAGCGTCGTCCTGCGCCGGGTCGAGCGGGTGCAGGCGGTGGAGGGCGGCTTCGAGCTGAACGGCAACCGCTTCCGCCACGTCCTGATCGCAACCGGCCACCCGGGCCTGAACGTCCCCGAGGAGCTGCGCGACGACCCGCGTGCCGTCCACTCGTACGAGCGGCACGACTACGCCGGGACGGTGACGGTCGTCGGCGCGGGGTTCGCGGCGGCGACGGAGTGGCTGAACGCGCTGGCCGCGGGCGCGGAGGTGGTGTCCGTGCGCCGGCGCGAGCCGGTGCGACGGCCGCTCAACGTCCCCCGGGAGTACTTCTCGCGCCGCGGCCTCGCGGAGTTCCACCGCCTGCCGCAGCGCGAGCGAATCGAGCGGCTGCGCACGTTGGCCACGCCGTCGTATCCCGCCGGACGCCATTGGGACGAGCCGCTCGAGCGCGCCGCGCGCGAGGGCAGGTTCCGGGTCGAGCCGTCGCTGAACGGCAGCGCGCAGGTCATCTGCGCGACCGGGTTCCCGCGCGGCTTCCGGCACGATCCGCTGCTCGCGCGACTCGTCGCCGAGCATGACCTCGAGACGGCCGAGGACTGGATCGCGCTCGACCCCGACTCGACGGTGCCGGGACTGAGCGACTCGACGCGAACCCTCGCCGTCACGGGCTCACCGGCGCAGTGGGCGTTTCCCGCCGCGGACACCCTCGCCGGGGCGCGGTACGCGGCGCATCGGTTCCTGCGGAGGATCCAGTCGTGTCGTACACGCTGAGGGGACGAGTCGAGACCCGGCTGGCGGCGCTCCTGCCGGTGCTGGTGGCCGCCTGCGCGATCGCGGCCGCGCACCACCGCTGGTGGCCGGTCGAGCTCGTGGCGCTGATGGCGGCCGTCGGGCTCTTTCTCGACCTCGAGATCTGGCACCGGCTGCTGCCGTATCAGCCCGCCTGGGCGACGATCCCGCTGGGCGCGGTCGAGCTGGGGGCGCTGCTGGCGATCGTCTACGGCTTCGGCCTGCACGCGCCGCTCGTGCCGGCGCTCCTGCTCTTCGGCGCGGGATGGCTCAGCTCGGTCGTCCTCGCGCAGGCCGGCTTCCCGCTGCTCCGGCTCGGCTATGCGGAGGATGGCGGCGAGCTCGGACGAGTGGGAGCGGTCGCGGGTGGCGCCGTCCTGCTCGCCTTCGTCGGCAGCGCCGCCACGTGGTACGTCCGGCTGCCGCCGGTCGTCCATCTCGGCGCCGGCGTCCACCAGGGACCGCTCGTGATCCGGCACCGGGAGATCCTCCAGGGCGAGCCGGGCGCGGTCGTCCGCGGCGGGATCGTCGTCGCGCACGACGACGTCCAGATCCGCGACGTGACGGTGCTCGGCGGCGAGAACGGGATCACCGTCGACGGCTTCCGCGGCACCGTCATCGACGGGGTGACCGTGCAGGGGGCGAAGCTCGACGGCATCCATGTCCGCCTCGCCGGCGTCCTCATCCGCAACTGCACGGTCGACATGCTCGGCAACCGGCTCGGCCAGGGCATCGACATCTCCTTCAACATGGACCTGGGGATGAGCATGGTCGAGGGCTGCACCGTCGTAGGCGGCCAGGAGGGGATCACAACCCACTCCTCCATGACGGACATCATGGACAACCAGGTCAGCCGCACCACGGGCGAGGCGATTTCCATCGACGAGATGTCGATGGGAATGGCCTCCCACAACACGGTGCGCAACGCACTGGGTGTCGGCCTCTACTGTGGCGACCGCTCGATGTGCATGTTCGAGCACAACACGGTCGTCGGCACACGAGCCGACAACTCCTCGGGCATACGCACGCGACGCGGTCTCGCCGTGCTCGTCAACTTCCAGTCGGAGGCGAACCTGTGGCAGAACCGGCTCGTCGCCAACCCGGTCGAAAGGGACGCGATCGTCAACGCGATCATCCGGACGACGCCGCGGTCCGCCTGGTGAGCGCGGCCTACGGTAGAGCGGACATCAGGTAAAGATTCTGTAACCAGGTTAGGGATAACTGCTAACCTGGTTATCGAATGTCCCAGGCGACGAAGCAGGAGCTCGATGCGATGACGGTGGCGGATGCCCTTCGCCCCACCCTGCTCCGCCTCGGGCGCGAGCTTCGCCAGGAGAGGATCGCCGGCGTCTCGCCACACCAGGTCGGCCTGCTGATCTCGATCAAGTACACGCCCGGCGTCACGGTCGGGCAGCTCGCCGCCGAAGAGCGCGTCTCCACCGCCGCAATGTCGAAGCGCGTCTCGCGACTCGAGCGCGACGGTCTCGTCGTCCGCACCCCGAGCGAGGCCGACCGGCGCTGCGTCGGCCTGACGCTCACCGAGCAGGGCCAGCGCACGCTGCGCCGCGTCCGCTCCCGCCGCACGGCCTGGCTTGCGAGCCGGCTCGGCGCCCTCACGCCGGCCGAGCTCGCTGCGGTGGGAGCGGCCGCAGGCCCGCTCGCGCGGCTGGTCGAGCGCGACGAGGTGCGCGCGTGACGAAGGCCGCTAGGCGCACGTTCCACAGCCTCCGCTACCGCAACTACCGCCTCTTCTTCGGCGGCCAGATCGTCTCCCAGACCGGCTCCTGGATGCAGCGCATCGCGCTCGGCTGGTACGTCCTCCAGCTGACGCACTCGCCGTTCGACGTCGGCGTGATGGCCTTCGCGCAGTTCTTCCCGTACATGGCGTTCGGCCTGTTCGCGGGCGTTCTCACCGACCGCCTCGACGCGCGCCGCACGGTGATCGCGACCCAGGCCGCGCAGCTTGTCTTCGCCTCGGCGCTCGCCTGGATCGCGCTCGGCGGCTTTGCGGAGCCGTGGATGCTCTACACGATCGCCTTCCTGAACGGGACGGTGCTCGTGCTCGACGTCCCGTCGCGCCAGCAGCTGACCTACCGGATGGTGGGGCGCGACGACCTGCCGAATGCGATCGCGCTCAACTCGACGCTGTTCAACGCCTCGCGGATCTTCGGCCCGGCGGTGGCCGGCGTCATCCTCGTCGCCGGCGCGGGCATCTGTTTCCTCGTCAACTCGGTCAGCTTCCTCGCCGTCCTGATCGGGCTGCTGGC
>CAWGVE010000036.1:0-12399 GCA_963825805.1 uncultured Actinomycetes bacterium
CACAGGGTTCGAAGTGCGTGTCACGGCCATGACGTATCCGGACAATGCCCCTGCGTTGCGCAGCCTGGAGAAGCCGGGATTCGCCCCGAGCGGAGCAGACAACCTTCGAAGGCCGGCAGTACAGGTTCTTCGTCCGGAGGCCTGACCAGTGAAGGTCACGTTCGTCAAGAAGGACGAGCGGCGGTACGGGGTCGAGGTCAGCCGCGACCGCTTTCCCGATCTCTGGTGCGGCTCGATCGGCTACGACGACTGGCTTCCGCACGACCTGCTCCACTTCGTAGCCGAGGCGGAGTACGGACTCGACGGCGGCGTCTTCGGCGACCTCGCCGCAGGCGGGTAACGCGCGGATCTTCCAGTCGTACGACCGGGAGCTGACGGCGAAGATGTGGCGCAAGCAGAGGATCCGCCGCACGCGCCTCCCGGACGGACGCCGCTCCGAGGAGCTCGCCGGGGAGCTCGAGCGAGGTTGGCGGGCGAGACGCTCCCGCAGCTGAGCTCCAGGCAGAAGCTCGACGACCTCGCGCGAGCATTGGCACGCGCTCCAGGTGGGCGGGTCGCTCACGCTCGAGTGGCCGCGTCCGGAAGGACGCGAGGCGCCACCCGCTGCACGACGCGAGCGCCGGCGCCCTCGCGGCCGCGCGCCGGCGTTAGCGTTGCGCGCGTGCCCGGCCGCGCGCGCCGTTCCTGCCTCACCGTCCCGGCGTCCAGCGAGCGGATGCTCGCCAAGGCGCCGTCGCTGCCGGCGGACGAGGTGATCGTCGATCTCGAGGACGCCGTCGCCGCCGGCGAGAAGGAGAAGGCTCGCGAGCTGGCCGTCGCCACGCTGCAACGGGGGCCGCTCGGCCGGACGACCGCGCTCCGCGTCAACGGGCGGACGACGCCGTGGTGGGAGGACGACCTGCGCGCTGCGGGGGAGGCTCGGCCCGACGTCGTCGTGCTCCCCAAGGTCGAGTCGGCCGAGGACGTTTACGCAGCGGCCGAGCTGCTCCCGGCAGGCGTCGGCCTCGAAGCGCAAGTCGAGACGGCGCGGGGTCTCGCCGAGGCCGAGCGGATCGCCGCTGCGGGTCACGGCCTCGAGGCGCTCGTCTTCGGCCCCGCCGATCTCGCCGCCTCGCTCGGCGTCCCTGTGCTCACGATCGGCGCAGGCGTCTCCGACTCCGCGCTCGCGCGCGTGCTCGCGGCGGCGCGCGCCTCGGGCCTGCAGGCGGTCGACGGGCCCCACGCGCGGCTCGGCGACGATCTCGGCCTCGTCGTCTCGGCGCGCCGCGCGCTCGAGCATGGCTACGACGGCAAGTGGGTGATCCACCCGAGCCAGATCGAGCCGGTCAACTTCGTCTTCACGCCGTCGCCGGCGGAGATCGACCGGGCGAAACGGATCCTCGACGCGGCCGAAGGCGCCGCCAGGTTCGAGGGCGAGCTCGTCGACGAGGCGTCGCGCCGGCTGGCCGAGAGCCTGCTCAGGCGCGCCGAGCTGCTCGCCTAGCCGCTTTCCGCCGCTTCGCCTCCGGCGCCAGCAGAACCGCCCGATACCAGAGCCGAAGCACCGCCAGGAACGCAACCCCGGCGAGCCCGAGAAGCCTGCCGATGCTTGCCACCACGGCCCAGAGGGTACTTCCGCTCCATGACCGGGCGGCGAGAGCTCTGGGAGGTCACGCGCTTCTCGGGCGTGCGACGCGGCTTCGAGCCGCAGTGCGACTGCTACCGCACCGACGATCCACCGGCGCTGCACCTCCTCATAGAGCTGCCGGGCGTCGACCCCGGGGCCGTGCGGATCGTCACCAAAGGCACTGCGCTCGTCGTCTCGGGCGTGCGCGAGCGGCCGCACCCCGACGGCGCCCGCTACCGCCAGGTCGAGATCGAGTACGGCGCCTTCGAGCGGCAGATCGAGCTCGCGGAGGACGTGGACGCCGACTCGGCGACTGCGACGTACGAGGCGGGGATCCTGAAGCTCGAGGTGCCGCTTCGATGAGCGAGATCGACTTCACCGACGCGCCGCCGGCGCAGGTCGACGAGCTGCCGGCCGAGCTGCCGGTCCTGCCGCTCAAGGACACCGTCGTCTTCCCCGACTCGATGACGCCGCTCGCGGTCGGCCAGGAACGATCGATCCGGCTCATCGACGACGTGATCGGCGGCGAGCGCCTGCTCGCCCTCGTCACGGTGCGCGATCCCGAGGTAGAGGCGCCCGGCTGGCGCGACCTGTACGAGATCGGGACGGCGGCGATCGTCCACAAGATGATCCGCGTCCCCGACGGGACGCTGCGGATCCTCGTCCAGGGCCTGCGCCGGATCCAGCTCGAAGAGCCGGTCACGGACGATCCCTACCTCGTCGCGCGCTTCTCCGTCGTGCCCGACTCCGAGGAGGAGAGCCGCGAGCTCGAGGCGCTGATGCGGAATGCGCAGGGCCTCTTCGGGCGGATCATCGGCCTCGCGCCGTACCTGCCCGAGGAGCTCCAGATCGCGGCCGCGAACGTCGACGACGCCGGCGCGCTCTGCAACCTCGTGGCGTCGACCGTCCGGCTGAAGACCGAGGAAAAGCAGCAGATCCTCGAGCTCGCCGACGCCGAGCGAGCGGCTGCGCCAGGTTTCGAAGATCCTCAACCGCGAGCTGGAGGTGTTCGAGCTCGGGACGAAGATCCAGTCGCAGGTGCAGTCGGAGCTCGAGAAGGGCCAGCGCGAGTTCTTCCTCCGCCAGCAGCTGAAGGCGATTCAGGAGGAGCTCGGCGAGGGCGACCCCGAGCAGGCCGAGGCGAACGAGTTGCGCGAGCGGCTCGACGCGCTCGACTTGCCCGAGGAGGTGCGGAAGGCGGCCGACCGGGAGCTCATGCGGCTGGAGCGGCTCCCCGCGGCCGCGGCCGAGTACGGCGTGATCCGTACCTACCTCGACTGGATCGCGACGCTGCCGTGGGGCGTGACGACGCCCGACGACCTCGATCTCGACCGCGCGCGCCAGATCCTCGACGAGGACCACTACGACCTCGACAAGGTCAAGGAGCGAATCGTCGAGCACCTCGCCGTCTCGAAGCTCAAGCAGGATCCCGCCGGCCAGATCCTCTGCTTCGTCGGCCCGCCCGGCGTCGGCAAGACGTCCCTCGGGCACTCGGTCGCCAGGACGCTCGGGAGGAAGTTCGCGCGTCTCTCGGTCGGCGGCGTCCGCGACGAGGCCGAGATCCGCGGCCACCGCCGCACGTACATCGGCGCCATGCCGGGCTCGATCATCCGCGCCCTGCGCGACGCCGAGTCGATGAACCCGGTGCTGCTGATCGACGAGATCGACAAGATGGGGGCCGACGTGCGCGGCGACCCGGCGAGCGCGATGCTCGAGGTGCTCGACCCGGCGCAGAACTCCACCTTCCGCGACCACTACCTCGATCTCCCGTTCGACCTCTCCAAGACGCTCTTCATCTGCACCGCGAACACGACGGACACGATCCCGCCGGCGCTACTCGACCGGATGGACGTGATCCAGCTCTCGGGCTACACCGAGGAGGAGAAGCTCGGGATCGCGCAGCGCTACCTCGTGCCGCGCCAGATCGACGAGCACGGCCTCGCACGGAGCCGGATCGCGATCGGCGAGCGCGTGCTGCGGCTGCTCGTGCGCGAATACACGCGCGAGGCCGGCGTGCGCGGGCTCGAGCGGCGCATCGGCGACCTCTGCCGCAAGGCAGCGGTGCAGGTCGCCCGCGGCAACGATGAGAAGATCCGCGTCAGCGAGAAGCTCGTGCGCGAGTGGCTCGGCCCGCGGCGGTTCTCGGCCGAGTCGCGACGGCGCACCGCGGATCCCGGCGTGGCGACGGGCCTCGCGTACACGCCGGTCGGCGGCGACGTCCTCTTCATCGAGGCGCAGGCCTATCCGGGCCGCGGCAAGCTCACGGTGACGGGGCAGCTCGGCGAGGTGATGACCGAGTCGGCCCAGGCCGCGCTCTCCTGGGTGCGCTCGCACACCGGAGAGCTGCAGCTCGACGAGCGCTGGTTCGCCCGCCACGACGTCCATCTCCACGTCCCGGCCGGCGCAGTCCCGAAGGACGGGCCGTCCGCCGGGATCGCGATGGCGACGGCGATCGCGTCACTCGTGCGTGAGACGCCGGTGGCCGACGACGTCGCAATGACGGGAGAGATCACGCTGACCGGCCAGGTGCTGCCGATCGGCGGCGTGCGCGAGAAGGTGCTCGCCGCCCAGCGGGCCGGGCTCGACCGCGTGATTCTGCCGCGGGAGAACGAGCACGATCTCGACGAGCTGCCCGCGGAGACCCGCGAGGCCGTCGCCTTCGTCCTCGTCGAGGAGATCAGCGAAGTCTTCGCCGCCGCGTTCGACTCAGACGGCGCCCAGACGAACGGTCGCGGGCGAACGTCGACTGCTGCGAAGATGGAAGAACCGTTCACACCCACGACGGAAAGGAATCAACGATGACGTACACGAAGGAAAGGGCCGCCGACGCAGCCGCGAGAGCGCGCCCCTACGTCGAGCGTGCACTCCGCGACGAGGAGCTGCGCGACAACATCCGCAACGCATACACGTCCGCCCGTGCGGTCTACGACGAGCTCTCGTCCCGCCGCCGGATCTCGGACAAGGCCACGAAGCTCGCGAGCGACCAGGACGTCCAGGGCGACCTGAGGAACGCGATCGACGAGCTGCGGAACGCGGCCGCCCGCGTGCAGGGCGTGAGGCGGGGCTCGCCGGAGCCGGCCCGCGCGGCGCGCAACGGCACGATCCTGCTGCTCGGCATCGCGCTCGGCATCCTCCTCAACCCGATCACGGGCCCTGCTGTGCGGCGGGCGCTCGCGCGCAAGCTGTTCGGCTCCGGCGACGGCTTCGTCTACCAGGGCAACGGCTCGGCGACGAAGGTCGACTGAGCTAGGAGCTGGGCCCGAGGTGCTCCCGCGCGAAGGCGCGGAAGCGGTCACGCGCGGCGTCGTCCGGCGCGAGCGGCTCGTCGTCCGCGTACTGCGGATCGGAGGCGATCTCGTCGGCGACCGCGCGCACCTCGCGCTCGATCGCGGCGCGGTGGGCCGGATCGCGCAACAGCGCCTCGACCCAGCTCTCGGAGCCGTCCCAGTCGGGGACGTCGTGGTCGAAGAGGAGCTGGCCGAGCAGGATCCCGGTGCGGATGTAGGCGAACGTCCTGAAGGCGAGAATCCGGTGCGGCGTCTCGACGCGGGCGGCGAGGACGGGGTCGTCTCGCACGATGCGATCGACGATGCCGCCGATCGGCTCGTCGACCAGCGGGATCCAGAGCTCGTCGAGGTTCGCCACGGCCGGATTATGCCCGTCCGCGAAGTAGCGTAGAGCCCTCGTGTCCGGCGCTTCAGACGATCTTCTCGCTGAGCTCGCAGCCGAGCCGGCCGCGGCGGGGCTCTTCCTCGACTTCGACGGAGTCCTCGCGCCGATCGTGGAGAGGCCCGAGGATGCGGTGCCGCCGCCGGAGACCCGCGCCGAGCTCGAGCGGCTGGTCGGCCGCTACGCACTCGTCGCCGTCGTGAGCGGACGCGCTGGTGAGGACGTGCAGGCGCGACTCGGCGTGGAGGGAGTCGTCTGCGTCGGCTCGCACGGGCTCGAGCTCGAGCCGCAAGCCGACCGTTGGAGGCGCACGCTCGCCGCGTTCGCGGCCGACGCGCCCTGGCCGCAGGAGGACGTCGAGGTGAAGGGGCTCGCCGTCGCGTTCCATTTCCGCGGGCATCCGGACGAGCGGGAGGCCGTCCGCCGGCTGGACACGATCGCCGACACGGCACGCGAAGAGGGCCTCGTCGCGCGCTACGGGCGCAAGATCCTCGAAGTGCTGCCGCCGGTCCGCTCACACAAGGGAACCGCGGTGCGGCGCCTGCTCGAGGAGCGGGGGCTGAGACGCGCGCTCGCGGCCGGCGACGACACGACGGACATCGACTCGTTCGCCGCCCTCGACGGCCTCGACGTGGCGATACGCGTGGCAGTCGCATCCGAAGAGGCGCCGCAAGTACTCCTCGACGCCGCTAACCTCGTCGTCGCCTCGCCGGACGACTTCCTCAGCCTCCTCCGCCGCCTCTGAGACATGTCCCCCAGGCCACGCCCCGGTGCCAGGCACCAGGACGGGTCCAAAGGGGACATCGGCACGTCGCAGGCGCGCAACCATGCGGTGACACCTCCCTTTAGGACACGGCCGCGTGCCTGGCACCGGGACGTGTTCGAAAGGGCGTAGCGCCTAGAGAAGCTGCAGAACGTCGGGGATGGCCGTGATCCGCGGGCCCGGCCACTCGCGCACCTCGGGCCACGCCGGCGGCTCGCCCGGACGGTGGACGAGAATCGCACGCATCCCGACCCGCTCGGCTCCTGCGAGCTCGTCGTTCGCACCGTCCCCGACGAAGAGCGCTTCTGACGGCTCGACGGCCAGTTGCTCGAGCGCGAGCCGATAGATCCGGGGATCGGGCTTGCGCAGCCCACATGCACTGGAGAAGACCTCCGCGTCGAAGAGGCTCGCAAATGGCGTCTCCTGCCAAACGTCGACCGTGTCTTCGCTGCACACCGTGATCAGGCCGGTGCGAAGCCCGCGCTCGCGCAACTCGCGCAGCGTCTCGACGACGCCGGCGCGCGGCCTGCTGAGGGTGTCGCGGGTGAAGGAGCGCCGGAGCTCGAGGAAGTCGTGGATCGTGTCCTCGCCGATCCCCAGCGAGCCGAGATAGGGCGCCATCGGCCCGGTCTCACGCGCGGGCCGTCCCTCGATCCAGACCCGGTGAAAGTCGTCAGGCTCGCGCCCGGTGCGTCGAGCCAGCTCGGCGCTGAACTCCCGCGAGCGCCGGTCGTCGTAGTCGACGAGCGTCTCGAAGAGATCGAAGACGACTGCCCGGGTCACGCCTTGTGGGCGCGCACCGCGGTGCCGTAGGCGCAGATCTCCGTCCAGTTGCCGCCCATCTCGGAGGTGTCGAAGCGCATCGCGATGATCGCGTTCGCGCCCTTTCCCTCGGCCTCTTCGACCATCCGCTCCATCACCTGCTCGCGGCTCGCGAAGAGCGCTTTCGTCATGCCTTTCAGCTCGCCGCCGAGCAGCGACTTGAGGCCTGCGCCGATCTGCGAGCCGACGTTGCGCGAGCGCACCGTCAGCCCCATCACCTCGCCGAACACCTCGTCGATCTCGTAGCCGGGGATGTCGTTCATCGTCGTCACGATCATCGCTCTGCCTCCCTGTTGAGAACCTCCCAGGCCCGCCGCACGTCGTCCTCGGTCGTCCGCGCGTTGCCGATCGCGAGCCGCAAGACGTAGCGCTCGTCGAGCTTCGTGTGCGTGATGAAGATCTCACCGGACGCGTTCACGCGCTCCTCGATCTGCTCGTTCTCCTCGTCCGTCCCGATGCGGCGGAACACGACGAGGGAGAAACGCTGCGGCGCGACGAGCTCCCACTCCTCGCTCTCGGAGACCCAGTCCGCGAAGAGCCGGGCGAGCCGGATGTGCTCGCGCAGGATCGCGCGCAGCCCCTCGGCGCCGTAGCAGCGCAGCACGGCCCAGAGCTTGAGCGACCGGAAGCGACGGCCGAGCGCAGGCCCGTACTCCGAGAGCGAGTACGCGTCGTCCGCCGTGCGCAGGTACTCGGGCACCAGCGTGAACGCCTCGCGCCATTCCTCCGGCCGCGCCGTCCAGACGAGCGAGCAGTCGGACGGGACCAACAGCCATTTGTGCGGATTCACCACCAGCGAATCGACGAGCTCGATGCCGTCGGCCGACCAGCGCTCCTCCTCGCAGATCCACGAGGAGCCCGCGTACGCAGCGTCGACGTGGAGCCAGGCGCCGGCCTCGCGCGCGCGCTCGGCGAGCTCGCGCACGGGATCGACAGAGGCGAACGACGTGGTCCCGACCGTGGCCACGACCGCCGCGGCATCGGAGAGGTCGTAGCCGTCGACGCGCATCCGCAGCTCCTCGTCGACCGGCGCCTTGCGCAGCTCCATCCCGAGCATCCGCACGTCCTTCTCGACGGAGGAGTGCGCGTGCTCGGAGCAGACGACGACGTTGCGGCCGGTGACGTGACGCGCCGCGATCAGCGCCGCGAGCGTGCAGGTGGAGGCCGTGTCCTCGATGTGGCCGTGCCAGCCGTCGGGGAGGCCGAGCAGCTGCCGCACCCAGTCCGCGACGCGCAGCTCGAGCTCCGTCGAGGCCGGCGAGGCGCGCCAGACGATCGCGACCTGGTTCAGCGCCGCCGCGAGCAGCTCGGCGAGAATCGCCGGCTCCGAAGAGGTCACGGCGAAGTAGGAGAAGAAGCGCGGGCTCTGCCAGTTCGTCAACGCCGGCAGGAGCAGCTCGTCGAGGTCGCGGAGGACGTCGGCGAACGACTCGGGCTGCTCGGGCGCCGCACGCCGGCAGCTGCGCGGAGAGCTCTCCCGGGCTCGACCTGCGCGAGCACCGGCAGCTCCGGCACCCGCTCGAGATAGCGCGCCGCCCACTCGAGCGCGGCGGCGCCGTCCTCGCGGAAATCGGTCACGGCCGCTTCTTCCGCAGCTTGTCGAGCTGCTTCCAGGTGCGCGTGTTGGCGACGTCGGCCTTCGTCAGCCAGCCGCGCCGCGCCTGCGCCACCGCCAGCTCGACGTAGGCCTGCGAGCGAACCTCGTGCGCGTCGGAGGAGACGACGAGCTTCAGCCCCGCCTCCTTCGCGGCGCGCGCGTGGACGTCGCGTAGGTCGAGCCGGTCCGGCTGGCCGTTCATCTCGAGGAGCGTGCCGGTCTCGAGCGCTCCCTCGATCACGCGCTCGACGTCGACGTCGCGCGGCGGGCGCTTCCCGATCCGGCGCCCGGTGAGGTGGCCGATGCACGTCGACGTACGGGTTCTGCATCGCCTCGAGCACGCGCTCGGTCGGGCGCGAGTCCGGCGCCTGGTGCACCGACGCGACGACCCAGTCGAGCAGCGCAAGATCCTCGTCGGCCACGTCGACCTCGCCGCTCGAGCGGATGTTCGCCTCGACCCCGGCGAGGATCGTCAGCTGCGGGAACCGCGTGCGCAGCGCTCGATCTCCTCGAGCTGCGCGTGGAGCCGCCCCTCGCGGAGGTAGTGCGAGTGGTCGGTGACGGCGTAGTACTCGTAGCCGCGCGCCGCCGCGCCCTCGAGCATCTCCGCGAGCGTGCTCTTGCCGTCGGCCGACCAGTGCGAGTGCGTGTGCAGGTCGCCGCGGACGTCCCGCAGCTCGACGAGCTTCGGCAGCTCGCCGCGACGCGCCGCCTCCAGCTCGCCCGAGTTCTCGCGCAGCTCCGGCGGGATCGGCTCGTAGCCGAGGAACTCGTAGACCGCGTCCTCGTCGGCGCTCTTGAAGACGTCGCCGGTCTCGACGTTCGTGACGCCGTACTCCGAGATCGAGAGCCCGCGCCGCACCGCGTCCTCGCGCATCGCGACGTTGTGGTCCTTCGAGCCGGTGAAGTGCTGGAGGAGGTTGCCGAACGACTCCGGCGGGACGACGCGGAGGTCGAAGCGCAGGCCGTCACGCGAGATCGACCGTCGCCTTCGTGTCGCCGTGCGCTGCGACGTCGACGACCCACGCAGGCTCGCGAAGTGCCCGTCAGCTCCGCGGGTTCGTCGCGCTCGCGATGATGTCGAGGTCGCGGAACGTCTCCTTCCGCCGCCGCACCGAGCCGGCCTCGGAGACGTCGATCGCCGCCGGCAGCTCGCGCAGCGCCGCGACGACCGCCTGCACCGCGGGCAGGCCGCGGCCGAGCAGGTAGCCGGTCGGTCTCCGGGCTCTCGGCCTGGTACGCGAGCGCCGCGAGGATCTTCTCCTCGCTCTTCGGCCCGAGCCCGGCGAGCGTCCGCAGCCGCTCGGACTCGGCCGCCGCCTTGAGCTCGTCGAGCGTCTCGACGCCGAGCTCCCTCCAGATGCGCGCCGCGGTCTTCGGCCCGAGACCCGGCAGCTTCATGAAGAGGACGACCTCGGGCGGCACGCCGGCCTTCTTCTTCGTCAGCGCCTGGATCTCGCCGATCTCGACGATCTCGACGATCTTCTCCTCGATCGTCTTGCCGATGCCCTGCAGCTCCTTCGCGCGCCCGTCGAGCGCGAGCTGGGCGACGGAGCCCGACGTCTCGCGCACGCGCGCCGCCGCGCGGCGGTAGGCGACGACGCGGAACGTGTCCTTGCCCTCGAGCTCGAGCAGGTCGCCAAGGAGGTCGATCTGGTCCGCGATCTCGGAGTTGCGAGGGAGTTCCGGCCACTCCGGCGATGATATGAGCGTGCCCAGAGCCGTCGTCTGCCTGCCGACCTACAACGAGCGCGAGAACCTCGAGCGGATGGTCGCGCGCTCGCGCACCAGGACGTCGACGTCCTCGTGATCGACGACAACTCGCCCGACGGCACGGGCGAGATCGCCGACCGGCTCGCGGCCGAGCTGCCGTGGGTCGAGGTCCTCCACCGCCCCCGCAAGGAGGGGCTGGGGCGCGCGTACGTCGACGGGTTCCGGCACGTGCTGGCGCGCGGCGCGGAGCTCGTGCTCGAGATGGACTGCGACTTCTCCCACGACCCGGCCGACGTGCCGCGGCTGATCGCGGCGGTCGAAGCGGCGCGGACCTCGCGCTCGGCTCCCGCTACGTCGCCGGCGGCGGCACCGAGAACTGGGGGCTCGTGCGGCGCCTCGATCTCGCGCGGCGCCTCGATCTACACGCGCGTCCTCCTCGATGCCGATCCACGACTCGACCGGCGGCTTCAAGTGCTTCCGGCGCCGGGTGCTCGAGTCGATCGACCTCGACACGATCGACGCCGCGGGCTACGTCTTCCAGATCGAGACGACCTATCGCACGCTGCGCAAGGGGTTCCACGTCGTCGAGGTGCCGATCCGCTTCGCCGACCGCACGGCGGGCGAGTCGAAGATGAGCCGCGCGATCGTGCTCGAGGCCGTCTGGAAGGTGCCGGCGCTACGGTTGGCCGCGTTGGCGGGACGGCTGTGACCGAGCTCGACGAGAAGACGTTCGACGACGCGATCGCGGGCGGGCCGCTGCTCGTCGACTTCTGGGCGCCGTGGT
Organism: uncultured Actinomycetes bacterium; assembly: GCA_963825805.1. Classification (GTDB taxonomy): domain Bacteria; phylum Actinomycetota; class Thermoleophilia; order Gaiellales; family Gaiellaceae; genus Palsa-739. The sequence continues at coordinate 10,955 of CAWGVE010000036.1, forward strand.
GCCGCCCGTGCAAGGCGATCGAACCGATCCTCGAAGAGCTTCCCGTCGAGGTCGCGCGGGTGAACATCGACGAGGAGCCCGGGATCGCGCTCCCGCTACGACGTGCTCTCGATCCCGACCGTGATCCTGTTCTGGGCGGCGAGGCGCGGGGAACCGTCGTCGGGGTGCGGCCTCGCGCGCACTTCGAGCAGTGGCTAGCGGAAGTGCTCCCAGCCGGCGAGTGAGTACGGCTCGCCGCCGAGCGTGAGCTCGACTCCTTCGCCCTCCTCGACGCGGCCGATCACCGGGAAGTCGAGCGGGATCGGGCGTGGTCGCGAGCAGCTCGTAGTCCTCGCCGAAGCCGAGGTCGTCGAGCTCCGCGCCTTCGGCGAGCGGGACGCGCTCGAGCTCGATCACGAGGCGGACGCCCGAGCGCTCCGCGATGTGTCCGGCGTCTCGCGCAGGCCGTCCGAGATGTCGAGCATCGCGCGTCGCCACCCGAGCGAGGCGCTTCCCTCCTCGACGCGGTCCGGCACCGGCGGCAGCGAGCCGTTGCGGAACGCGGCTCCGGCGGCGCCGAGCGGCCCGGTCAGGACGACGACGTCCCCGGGCTTCGCGCCCGCGCGGCCCGGCACGCGGTCCGAGCGGCCGAGCGCGGTCACCGAGAGGACGACGCGATCGGCACGGGTCGTGTCGCCGCCGCGCACCGGCACGCCGCGCTCGTTCAGGCCGGCGTAGAGCTCGAGCGCATCCTCGAGCGCGGTGTCCGGCGGGAGCCCGAGCGAGACGAGGAGAGCGAGCGGATCCGCTCCCGAAGCCGCGAGATCGCTGATGTTGACTGCAGCTGCCCGCTTGCCGAGCTCGCGCCAGCCCAGCAGGTCGAAGCGGAAGTGGACGTCCTCGACGAGCACGTCTTGCGTGACTACGAGTCCGTCGATGACCGCGGCGTCGTGCTCGATCCCCTGCGCGAGCCCTCGCCGTTCGAGCTCGGCGAGCAGCCCGAACTCGCCGACGTCCGCGAGCGTGGTCACGACTCGGAGATGCGAGCGCGCCCGTCGAGCGTCTCGGGATCGAGCGCCGCCAGCCCGTCGTAGAGCCGGGCGTGGAAGGTGCCCGGGCCTGCCGCGCCGCCGGCGGCATCCTCCGCCGCGACACCGAGCGCGGCGAGCGCTTCGGCCGCCGCCTCGAGCGGTTCCTGCGGCTTGGCGGCGAGGAAGCAGCCCGTCAGCGCAGACGAGATGCAGCCGGTACCGGTCACCGCGGCGAGCAGCGGATGGCCGTTCGCGACCGCGAGCACGCGCTCGCCGTCCGAGACGTGGTCGACCGGCCCGGTGACGGAAACGACGAGCCCAAGCTGGCGCCCGGCCTCACGCGCGAGCTCCGCCGGCTCGATCCCGGAGGCGATCGACTCGACCCCGCGCACCTCTGCGTCGGCGCCGACGAGCGTCGCCACCTCGCCGGCGTTA
>CAWGVE010000037.1:0-7564 GCA_963825805.1 uncultured Actinomycetes bacterium
GCCCCCGCGGAAGAGGCAAGTGAGCCGACGCATCCAGATGAGACTACTCCGCTAGCGCTCTGCGTTCCTCCTCGCTACTTGGTCATCGCTCAGGGTATTACCGAACACTGGCCCAGGCGAGCGACCAGCTCGAACTGCGGCGATTGCGAATGATGTGTGCGCGCTACTCTCTGGTCTAGCCCCGCAAGGCTTCTTTCGGGGCTGATGGGTCGAGAGTCGACGGAGGAGTGACGATGCGCAGACGCAGGGCGTTCGCGGCGGGTATCGCGGTCGTGGTTGCAGGCGCGGCGTTCGCGGCTGTCGGCTTCGCTAGCGGCAGTAGCGCGGTGACTGCGCTGGGAGGTGGGGCCGAGGTCGCTCCTGCGAACACCGTGGCGCTCGTCGCCCTCGACACAAACCTGAACTCGACCCAGCGGCAAGTGCTCGGCGGCCTGCTGGGCAAGTTCCCCGGCTACGACACGCTCGTCAGCAACCTGCAACTGGGCTTTGAGCAGAAGACCGGGGGCTTGAGTTGGGCGAACGACGTCAAGCCCGCGCTTGGCCCCGAGGTGGACGTTGCCTTGCTGCCGACCGCCTCGGGCGGCAAACCCGACGCGGTGCTGCTGACGCAGCCGTCCGATCCCGCGAAGCTGGCCGCGCTCCTGCAGAAACTCTCGACCTCTGATGGCCCGGCTCCGGTGTCGGCGCAGGTCGGCGGGTGGACGGTCCTCGGCGACAGCCAGGCGGCGGTCGACGCGGTGACCGGAGCGACGTCACATCTCGCCACCGATCCCGTCTACCAGGACGCAACTGGCCGGCTCGAGCAGGATGCTCTTGTCAACGCGTACGCCAACGGTGCGCAGGCGCAGCAGCTCTTGTTGGCTCTTGGACATGCGCAGACCGGCAGCGGGAAGCTCGTCTGGGCAGCCGGCGACGTTGTCGCGGTCTCGGGCGGCCTCAAGCTGGACGGCTTCCTCCACCGCAACGGTGCGTCGCCGACTGCGTACAGGTCGTCCCTACTCGACCGGATCCCCGCAGGCGCACTCGCCGTGGTCGACTTCCAAGCGGACGCCAGCGCCGATTTCGGCGCACAGGCACCGGCCTCGCCGATCGGCGCCGCCCTCCGAAAGGTTGCCAGTACGCTCGGCGGCGAGACGGCTGTGTATGTCGGCCCCGGCTCGGCGCTGCCGTCGCTCACGCTCGTTACCCATCCCTCCGACCCGCAGGCCGTGCTCGAGACCCTGAACGACGCGCTCTCAGCGGCTAGCAACGCCGCCGGTGGTTCGGGTACAGGCGGCTTCAGCCTCGGCTCAATCCTCGGCGGGCTCCAGCTCTCCCACGCGCAGGTCGGCAGTGCGCTCGTCGTCTCCACCTCGCAACAGGCAGTCGACGCCTTCACCGGGTCCGGGGCGAAGCTCTCCGCTGACGCGACATTCCAGGATGCCCAACAGGCCTCAGGCATGCCCAACCAGACAACGGGGTTTGCATACGTCGACCTCAAGGACGCACTACCTCTGGTTCAAGGGCTGGCGGCTCTGGCAGGCGGGACGGGATCAACGGCCGTCCCCGACCTGAGCGCGCTCCACACGCTAACCGCGTTCGGCTCCGGCGCAACCGACGGTGTCGCGCACTTCACCGTCTACCTCAAAGTCGGATAGCGCGCCTTCGCGCTGTTTGCGCACCGTCCTATCGTCGACGGTCGCTGTCGTTCGGGACAGCCGGTTCGGGATCATTCCGGACATCTGGTCCAAGCGAGCGGGCTGCCGCCCGGCGTCGCCTAAGTTGCCCTCGTGAGCGCCTTTCTCGGGATCGTGATTGCGGCGTTCAGCGTGGTCACGCTCGCGTTTGTCGTCTGGGCCTTAATCTGGGCAGCGAAGAAGGACGGCGAGGAAGACCGGGCCGTCCAGAAGCGCCTCGGCATCCGCCGACGCACTCGGCTCGGGCCATAGCCCACCGGCGTATCTCTTCCCGGTGATCCACAGGGGTCATTTCCGAACACCTGTCCAAGGCGAGCATGATGACCCCAAAGCGTCGCTAACCGTCTGATTCTCACCCGGTTCTCAGGTAACCAGCCTGGCTCTTGGGGTTGTGCCGCATAGCTGGTGCCGCGAAGCGGCTGCGTCCAGGAGCGATCGGCTAGTTGACGCTGATTAGGCGGCGCTCCGCGAAGAGGCGAACCGTCTACGGGCCGGCGCGCGACAGCGGTGTGCGGGGCAGGGGGAAGCGCGGGGGGGTGGAGCGGCGCTCAGCTGGTCGGTGGGTGGAGCGGGAGCGTCAGGGGTGGGCGGGGCTTCTGGTTGAAGTTGAAGTCCTGGGAGAGGTTGCCGAGGATCCTGACGTTTTCGCGGACGCTGGGTCGGGAGTCGGGGCGCCCGTCGGTGCGCGGGTTGAGCCGTTGGCCTTGGAGGAAGTCGTCTTCGATGAATTTGAGGTAGGCGTCGGAGCTGAGGACCTGGTGGTCGATGTAGCCGAACCTGGCGTAGGGGCTGATCACGAGCGCGGGCACGCGGAGCCCGTATCCCTCGCCGTCGACGACGGGCGGTTTGACGTGGTCGTAGAAGCCGCCCCAGTCGTCCCAGGCGAGGAAGATCGCGGTCGACTTCCAGTCTGGGCCGCGCATGATCGTGTTGATCAGCTTGGTGACCCAGGTCTGGCCGGCGGTCACGCGCGCGGGTGGGTGTTCGCTCACGCCCTGTGAGGGAGTGATCCAGGTTACGGCCGAGAGCGTGCCCGTACGTGCGGCGTTGTAGAAGTCTCCGAGCGGTTGGATGTTCCCGAGCTGGTGGTCCTGCTGCACGTCGTCGAAGCGCGGCAGCGGGTTCCAGATGCCGGGGGTAGAGGCGCCTTGGGGCACGTCCCTACAGAACATCTGGCTGTCAGAGCAGTCAGGCTGGCTCCGTTCGCGACGTAGTAGCGCCAGCTCACGTGGTCGCGGTACATCAGCCAGGTCAGATCGGTCCAGGGGAAGTCGACCTTCTGGCCGTCGCCGGTGGCGCCGAACGGCGCCGCGAGCGCCGACTTGCAGCTCATCGGGTCGCCATGCCTCGAGCAGCGTGCCGACCACGCGGAGACCATCGAGAGGTGCGCCGGCAGACTCCACGCGTTCACCCCCTCGAACATGTGGTCCTGGAGCACGAAGTTGCGTGCGTAGTCCCAGTAGTTCGGGATCTCGTGCCAGTCGTGGTAGCCCATCACATCGGGCTTCGAGGGCGTCAACGAGCAGCCGGGATTGTCGGTCTGGTGACACGCGAAGAAACGGCCCTTGCGCGCCTGCGCCTCGAAGCCGTTCATCTTCCCGCGGTTGATGTCATGGATCGCGTCGACCATGTCGTGTGGGCCGCCGGCATTGCGGTCATACCTGTCGTGGTACGGCTTAACGCAGACATGCGTCTTCGGGTCGGGGTTGCAGGGGACCGGACCCGGATTGCCCGCAAGACCGGGGATACCGTCGGCGCCGGGATACGTCCCGAAGTAGGAGTCGAACGAGCGGTTCTCCTGCATGATCACCACGACGTGCTGGATCTTGTGGATCCCCCCGCGCGTCCCCGCCCGCGCCTCGTGCCGATGCCCCGGAACCTCGGCCGAGGAAAGCAGCAGCACGGCGAGCGAGGCCGCCGCGAGAAAGACCAAGACGACCCGCCTCAAGACCGACCCAGCCTACGCCGCACACCTGAGAGCGAGGTGAGGAGGCGCTATTAAGGCCCCTGCGCTGCGCCACTCGCGGACTGGCGTCTTCGGGGGTAATCCCGGAACACTGGCCCAGGTATTGCTCTAGACCTGAGCTCCGGACCCGCCGGTGCGGGGTTGCGAGCCGGTTCAGCGGAGTTGGCCGCTGAGTATGTCTTTTCCGCGGCGGTTCTGTATGCGCCGGTAGGCCTCGCCAGCGCCCGCGAGGAGGACGGCGATACCGAGTGCCAGGATCAGTGGCTTCCAGAGGCTGTGGGCGAAGCTTGATCCGCCTGCGTAGCCGAGCATGGCCGCATAGCTCGCCCACAGCGTTGCGGCGAGAGCGTCGGCGGCGAAAAAGCGTCGCCATGGCATCTCGAGGGTGCCGGCGGCGAGTGTGGTGGCGGTGCGGCCGACGGGGATGAAGCGCGCGATCAGGATCAGGATGCCGCCCTTACGGCGGACGCCGGCTTCCGCGCTCTGGAGCCGTTGCTGGTTGAGAAGCCTGTCGGCTGCGTGACAGCCGACGCGATTGCCGACGAGATAGGACGCATTGTCGCCGGCGAGGCCGCCGAGGGCCGCGGCAGCAACGACCAGCCAGACGATCAGATGTCCCTGGGCGGCGAGGACGGCAGCAGTGATCACTGTTGCCTCGGCCTGAACGAAGGGGAGAAGCGCGTCGATCGCGACGATCGCGAGCACGATCGCGTATGTCGCTGGCGTCGCGCTGACGATATGGGTGATGAACTGCCCCATCAGGCTCTGCGGAGGCCCTGCGCTGCGGGTACCGCGCGTCCGAGACGCCCAATCCACTCACTACGCGCACCTCGGCGAGCCTCGCGACGCGGCCCCCTTCCAGCCTCCATGCCATCTCAACGGCCCGCCACCAGAATCCGTTTTGCCGGACCGAACCGCCCCCGGTGTTTCTCCTAGGAGGTCTGGCGACAGTCATCGCTTCCTCTCGGCGGCGACGGGGAGCCGGGCCTTGCTCGTCTGGCCGGCACACAGATACGACCGAGGTGTTGCCCCGGTCTCCGCGAGAGCGATGCCGCGCGAAAGGCGGAGAGGCTACGGCCGAGGGCAGCGCTCGCTGACAGCGCATGAACCCGGTGGTTTCCTGACCGAGAGCGTTCAGACGAAGCGACTAGGGGGAAGGGTCGGGATGAACGTTCCCCGCGTCGAAGTACCGACCAATCTATGCCGGGACAGATCAGAACCGAGCAGCGCGGCGAGGAGGTGCGCGATCTGGCGAGGCCGAGGCACACTCAGCGGCGCGACTGGCGCTTCCGGGTCGAGAAGCACGGGCTTGGGCCGAGGGTTTATTTCCTGGGCCGGCGCTGGCACGACTGGCACCTTGGTGGCCTGCTGCTCGTGGCGCTCGGCGTTGGCGTTGTCACGGGGGTCGTGCGTGATGGTTTAGTCGCCGTCTTGGTCGCGCTGGTCGCGCTCTGGCTGATAGCGAAGGACTGGCGCGACCTTACGGCTAAGCGTCGCGACACGGCGGCGTGGCGGCTGGGGCTTCATCGGCTTCCGTTTCCGCTTCGCACGTTCCGTCGGGCGGATCCGCTTCCGGCGTTGGCAGCGATCGCGGCCGCGGTGATCGCCTCGTCGATCTCGCTTCGGCCGTCACACCGAATGTTCGCTGGCGCGGTCATGTGCTGTTGCAGATCGAGGCGATTCAGCGAGCTGAGCGTCTTTCATGCGCTCGCCATTCCGACCGCCGCTGTCCTCCTTACGAGCGCCTATTACCTTTATCGTCGGCGCCGCCGGGCGCTGCAGCTTGCGATCGCTGCGCTTGTCGCCTTGACCTCTTCAACCTGCTCAAGGGGCTCGACGTCGAGGAGGCGATCGGAGACCTTGGAGTCGCGGCCTTGCTCTGGTGGGGGCGCAGCTCGTTCTACGTGGAGCACGAGCCGCTCGACAGACGGGCATCGCTTCGTCGGCGCCGATCGTTGGTTGCGTTCGGTCTGTTGATGTCGTTCGCTCGTGGTCGCGGTCGCCGCTCACGCACGCGTCGCTCGGGACGATCTGCCGCGAGACTGGCGATCTGCTTCTCTGGGGCCGGGGCCGATCCATTTCCACGACGAGCTCGGCCATCTCGACCTCGCGGTCGGTCTGCTCGGGATCGGCACGCTCGAGTGGCGGCGTTCCTCGTCTTCCGGCCGCTGGCGGCTCCTCGCGACTTGCCGGACCCGAAGGCTCGCAGCCTGGCACGCGAGCTTGTGCGCGAGCACGGCCGCGACACACTCGCCTACTTCAAGCTTCGATCCGACAAGCACTACCTCTTCAGCGACGACGCCGCGCCTTCGTCGGCTACCGGATCGAAAGCGGCGTGCTCATCATCTCAGCGGCGATCCGGTCGGGCCAGAGGACGCACTACCCGAACTACTCGCCAACGTCGCCGCGTTCGCGGAACGACGCGGCCTCCGGATCGCCGCGGTCGGCGTCAGCTCGAGCGCGCGACCGCTGTTCGAGCAACTCGGCTTGCACAGCCTCTACCTCGGCGACGAAGCGATCGTCGACACCGACGTCGTTCAACCTCGAGGGCCGCGCGATCCGCAAGGTGCGACAGTCGGTCAACCGACTCGAGAAACTCGGCTACAGCTGCCGTATCGCCCGCGTCGGAGACGCTCGAGGCGCAAGCGTAGTCGCGGAAGCGCGAGGCAGCGACGCGCGCTGGCTCGGAGACGCCGAGGAGCGCGGCTTCTCGATGGCCCTCGATGCAGATATCGCCTCGCACCAGGAGACGCTCCTCGTGCTCGCCCGAGACCGAGCGGGCAACTGCGCGGCGTTCTGCACCTCGTCCCGACCTTCGGCGAGCGCGCTGTCTCGCTCTCGCTGATGCGCCGCCACCCGGAGTCGCCGAACGGGCTCACCGAATACATGATCGTGAAGACGATCGAGGAGCTCCGCGAGCGGGGCATCAAGGAGATCTCCCTCAACTTCGCCGCTTTCGCGCGCCTGCTCCACAGCCCCGACGGAGTGGCCGAGCGTCCTCGGGCGGCGCATGCTGCAACTCGCCGACTCGTTCTTCCAGATCGAGCGCCTCTACCGCTTCAACGAAAAGTTCAACCCGCGCTGGGAAGCGCGCTACCTCATGCACGAAGGCGCGCTCACTCTCCCGCGCACCGCGCTCGCGACCCTCTGGGTCGAAGGACAACTGCCGAAACCGCCACCGCTTCGCGCAAAAACACGGCGCCGGGCCGGAAGCACTGCCGCCTAGCTGGAGCTCCTGAGTACGTTTGTCACCCGGTCCTCCCCGGAGCCTGAGAGCAGCCAGGCGAGAGAGCTAGGTGCGGTCACGCCGCAACACTTCGATGAAGACGAGATCAGCGAGCAGGAATCCGACGAGGCAACCACCAGCAACCTGCCCTCCGCCTAGCCCGAGCCACAGGCGGCGATACCTGCACCCGCCCATAATCCTGCGATTGATGCCTTTGCCCCCAGGCGCGGATTGTTCGCCTGTGTAGCCGACCCACACGGGCTGATCTACTCGGCCGGCCGCGCGGATACTTCACATGTGCACCCAAGCTCCGCATGCCGATTGTTCGCAGAGGTGCCCGACCCCACACGGGCGGATCAAGATGATGTGCAGCCGAGGCTGCACACTTCACATATGTACGCGGGCGGAAATGGTCGCAGTTGGGGGTCAGAGGATTGATCGTCCGCGGGCACGTAGACAGACCCGCTCTCCGTGCGGTTCCGAGTCCCTGCGCGCACGGCGCGCGTAGATGCGATCAAGCTGGTGCAGATCCTCGGGCCCGTCCGCCAGCAGCTCCGAGGTCCCGGCGCGGCGACGCTGCGCGGGACGTCGGCCCTGAGTATCGCCCTGACGAGGTGGACGGACTCGCGGTGTCTTCCGCTCCGAACACGCTTGAGTCCCGTGCATTTCCGAGTAAAGATGAGATTGATGGGGAGA
>CAWGVE010000038.1:0-19834 GCA_963825805.1 uncultured Actinomycetes bacterium
ACGTCTCCGCATGCGGCATCGGGATGTAGCCGGGGAGGATGTTGTAGAGCGTCGGGATGTCGGTCGAGCCCTGGATCGACGCTGGCCGCGCAGGGCGAGGATGCCGCCGCCGGCCGGCCCATGTTGCCGAGCGGCTGCTGGATGACGGCGCAGGCGCGGATCATCTGCACCCCGACCGTGTGCTGGGTCCAGCCGAGGGCGTAACAGAACGCGCTCGTCCGCTCGCGGCCGGAGTTGGCGACGAGGGGCTCGCAGACCTCGACAAAATCGTCGACCGAGCAGCCGCACGTCTCGGCGACGAGCTCGGGCATGTAGCGCGCGTAGTGCTTCTTGAGGAGCTGGAGGACGCAGCGCGGGTGCTGCATCGTCCTGTCCTCCGACGGTGGCTCGCCGTGGCGAAGCCCGCCGCCGTGGCCGCCGTGGCCCGACGCCTCGCCCTTCGTCGGCCTGAAGCCCTGCTCGGGATCGCCGCCGGAGCCGTGCACCTCCATGCCTTCGTACATCCAGCTCCCGATGTCGTACTCGGCCTCCTCCGGGCCCCAGCCGGAGAAGAAGCCGTCGAGGTCTTCCGTGTCCGCGAACTCCTCGTCGATGATCACGGGCGCGTTCGTGTAGTGCTCGACGTACTCGCGGAAGTACAGGTCGCGCTCGAGGATGTAGTTGACGATGCCGCCGAGGAACGCGATGTCGCTACCGGCGCGGATCCCGACGTGCTTCGTCGCCATCGCGCTCGTGCGCGTGAAACGCGGGTCGACGTGGATCACCTCGCTTCCCGCTCCCTGGCCTCCATCACCCACTGGAAACCCACCGGGTGGTTCTCGGCCATGTTCGAGCCCATGATCACGATGCAGTCCGCGTTCTGCAGGTCCTGCTGGAAGGTCGTGGCTCCGCCTCGTCCGAACGAGGTGCCCAGACCGGGCACCGTGGAGCTGTGTCATATGCGGGCCTGGTTCTCGACCTGGACGATGCCGAGGCCCGTCATCAGCTTCTTGATCAGGTAGTTCTCCTCGTTGTCGAGCGTCGCGCCGCCGAGGTTGCCGATTGCCATCGTCCGGTTCGCGCGGATTGCCGTCATCGGTCTCGTGCTCCCACGTCTCGGCGCGCGTCTCGACCACGCGGTCGGCGATCAGCTCCATCGCGTCCTCGAGCGAGAGCTCCTCCCACTCGGTGCCGTACGGGCGCCGGTACTTGACCCGATACTCGCGCAGCGGGCTGTGCGCGTAGCTCTTCGACGCCTGGCCCTTCGGGCAGAGCCGGCCGCGGGAGATCGGGCTGGCCGGGTCGCCCTCGATGTGCGAGACCGCGCCGTCCTTCACGTAGACGAGCTGCCCGCAGCCGACCGCGCAGTAGGGGCAGACGGAGGAGACGACGTGGTCGGCGTCGTCGATCCGCGGTGTGAGGCGCTGTGAGCGCGGCGACTGAACCGCCTTGCCGAGCCCGAGCGGATCGCGCTCCCGCAGCTGCCGTAGAGCAGGCCATGACCCGAGCAGCGTCGCGAGACCCATCGAGGTCCTTCTTCCGATCCGCGAGGCCGTGTAAACGATTCGCGCTGTCGCCAAGCGGGGATACGCGGCGCGTGAAGCACGTCGGCGCCTGGATCGCGTGGTGGATCGCCCTCTTCTGGCTCTGGCTCCTGCTCGTGGGCCAGTGGAACCGGGAGCAGGTGGTGGCCGCTGCGATCGCGGCGACGATCGCCGCGAGCCTGGCGGAGCTCGCGCGCATGCGCACGGGCTTCAGCGCCCGCATCCCGCTCAGCGGCGTGGCGGACCTGCCGCAGGTGCTGGGCATGGTGGTCGTCGACTTCGGGATCCTCGCCTGGGCGCTCGTGGCGAGCGTCGGCCGCCGCAGAGTCGTCCGTGGCGAGCTCTACTCGCGCGAGCTGACGCACCGAAGCCGGGCTGACGGCGTCGGTCCCCGGGCGTGGACGACCCTCGTCGCCTCGTACAGCCCGAACGCCTACGTCCTCGACATCGACCCCGAGACGCGGCGGGTTCTCCTGCACGACCTCGTGCGGCGTCGCGCGTCCGAGAAGCCGTCGTGAATGCATTCCTGATCGCGGCGACCGTGCTGATCGCGGCGCTCGCGCCTCTTCTCCTCGCGGCGTCGGTGCGCCGGCCGATCGACGGGCTCGTGGTGCTCGAGGCCGCGGGGGCGGTGGCAACGCTCGCGCTCGTCTGCCTCTCGGTCGGCCTCGGCGAGTCGATCCTCTTCACGGTCGCCGTGATCGCCTCGGTCGCCTTCTGGATCGGCGGCCTCGTCTTCGCCCGCTTCCTCGGGCGCTGGACCTGATGGCCGCGTCCGACCTCGCCGTCGACGTTCTGCTCGGCGTCGGCGTCGTCGGCGAGCTGCTCTGCGTCGCGGGCGTCCTCGTGATGCGGACCACGCTCGACCGGCTGCACTACGCGGCGGCGGCGACGACCGTGCCGGCGTTCCTCGTCCTGCTGGCCGCGCTCGTCCGCGAGCACCTGTCGGCGGGAGGGCTCCAGGCGATCGTGGCCGTCGGCCTGCTCTTCCTCATCAACCCCGCGCTCGTGATCGCGACGGCGCGGGCCGCGCGGCGCGTCGACGAGGCGGAGGAGGCGTGATGCTGCTCGCGACGCTCGTGCCGCTCCAGGCCGTCGCCTTCGGTCTCGTCGCTCTCGGGGCGCCGCTCGTGGTTCTCACGCGCGACCCGCTGCGGCAGGCGCTCGTGAACGGCGTCTACGGCGTCTCGCTCGTCTTGCTGTTCGTCGTGCTCGAGGCGCCCGATCCCGCGCTGTCGATGCTCGTCGTCTCGGGGATCGGCTACCCGCTCGTGATCCTGGCCGCCGTCGCGCGGGTGCGCGGCCACGAGCGCGCCCGGAAGGACGAGGAGCGATGAGCAGGCGGATCCGGCTGCTCGTCCTCGGGCCGGCGCTGGCCGGGCTGGGTGCGCTCTTCGCCTGGGCGATCGCGGGACTGCCGGCGTTCGGCGACTATCGCGGCCCGTACGGCTTCGTCCTCAACCGGGTCGTCGTCCCGCTGCGTCACACCACGAACGTCGTGATGGGGACGACGTTCGACGTGCGCGGCGTCGACACGATGGGGGAGGAGTTCATCCTCTTCGCGGCCATCCTCGGCGTCGCGCTCCTGCTCCGGGACGAGACGCGTTCCCGGCAGGTGGAGCGGCGCACGAAGCGGCTTCCGAACGACGCCGTGAGGCTCGTCGGCGTCGTCATGATCGGCGGGGGGCTCCTCATCGGCCTGTGGCTGATGGCATTCGGGTACATCACGCCGGGCGGGGGCTTCCAGGGCGGCGTCCTCTTCGCGGGCGCGGTCCTGCTGCTCTACGTCGTCGGCAGTCACCGCGACTACCACCCGTTCCGCGACGAGCACGTGCTCGACCTGCTGGAGGGAATCGGGGCCGGCGGCTACGTCGTCGTCGGGCTCGCCGCGCTCGTCTCCGGCTCGGCGTTCCTGACGAACCTCTTCGGCGTCGGGACGGCCGGGACGCTGGCCTCGGGCGGCAGCATCGCGGTCCTCAACTGGGCCTCGGCCATCGCCGTGACCTGCGCGATGCTGCTTCTCTTCGCGGAGTTCCTCGAGACGTACGTCGTTCCGCTCGAGGCCGAGGACGCCGCGTCGTGAGCTACCTGCCGTACGCGGTCGCAGCCTGGATCTGCCTGTGGGGGATCGCAGGCGTAGCGACGAGCCGGAACCTCATCCACCTCGCGGTCTGCCTGACCGTCATGCAGTCGTCGAGCTACGTCCTGCTGCTCTCGGTCGGCTACGTCAAGCACGGGAAGGCGCCGATCTTACAGGCGGGACGAAGCTCGGCACCACCGCCGTGGACCCGGTCGTGCAGGCGCTCACGCTGACGGACGTCGTGGTCAGCGTGGCCGTGATCGCGCTCATCCTCGCCCTCGCCCTCGACGCGCACCGGCTCTCGGGGACCGTCGACCCCGACGGTCTCGCCGACATCTCGGGATGACCTGGATCCCGCCTCTGCTCGTGGCGATCCCGCTGCTCGCCGCGGCGGTGACGGCCGGCCTCGACCACGTCATGCCGAATCGTCTCCAGGACGCGCTCGTGGTCGGCGCGTCGGCGGCGACGACCGCGCTCGCGTTCGTCCTCCTCTGGCACTCCGAGAGCGATGAGGTGGTGCACTGGTTCGGCGGCTGGCGGCCGCATCACGGTGTCGCCCTCGGGATCGACTTCGCCGTCGGCCCGCTCGCCGCGGGGATGTGCGCCGTGATCGGGCTCGTCGTCACGCTCGCGCTCGTCTACTCGCTCACCTTCCTGCGCGAGGCGGCGCGGCTCTTCGACGCGCTGATGCTCGTCGCGCTCGCGGCGATGTGCGGCTTCGCGATGTCGGGCGACCTCTTCAACCTCTTCGTCTGGCTCGAGCTGATGGGCGTCGCCGCCTACGCGCTGACGGGCTTCGAGGTCGAGCGGCTCGGGCCGGTGCAGGGCGCGGTCAACTTCGCGATCACGAACAGCATCGGCGGCTACCTCTTCGCGATCGGGATCGCGCTCATCTACGCCCGCACCGGCGCCCTCAACCTCGCGCAGATCGGGAGCGCCCTCTCACACGGGAGCACGGGCGGCCTCGTGATCGTGGCCATGACGCTGCTCTTCTGCGGCTTCCTGATCAAGGGCGCGGTCGTGCCGTTCCACCTCTGGGCCGCCGACGCGTACGCGGTCGCGCCGGCGCCGGTCTGCGCGGTGCTCGGCGGCGTGATGACGGACATCGGCCTGATCGGCGTCGCCCGGCTCTACTGGACGGTCTTCGCCGTGCCGTTCGGCGGCGGGCACGCGGTCGGCGACGTCCTCCTCTGGCTCGGAGTGGTGACCGCGGTGCTCGGCGGGACGATGGCGTTCCTGCAGCGGCATCTGAAGCGGATGCTCGCCTACTCGGTCGTGTGTCACATCGGGATCATGCTGGCGGGGATCGGGCTGCTCGACTCGCACGGGCTCGCCGGCGCAGAGCTGATGTTCCTCGCCCACGCGCTCCTCACCGCGGGCCTCTTCTTCGTCGCGGGGATCCTCCATGTCGATCACGGCCTGATCGACGAGCTGCATCTCCGCGGCCGCGCGCGCGGCTGCTGGGCGCCGGCCGTCGCCTGGTTCGCGGGCACGATCGGGCTCGTCGGTACGCCGTACGTCGGGATCTACCTCGGCCACGGCTTCATCGACGAGGGGGCGACCGAGCTGGGGCGGCCGTGGGTGCTCGTCCTGCTCTGGCTCGGCTCGGCGCTCGCGGGCGCGGCCCTGCTCCGCGCCGGCGCGCGGATCTTCCTCGGCTGGGGAGACGCGGACGATCCGCTGCTGGGCGAGGCGATGGAGGAGGACCCGCTCGAGCGGAACGTGCTCCGGCCGCTGCTCGTCGGCGTCGCGCTCACGGCCGTCGCGCTCGGCGTCGCGATCAGCCTCGTGCCCGGGCTCGGCCAGCGCGCCGAGTACGCCGCCGAGCGCTTCCGCGACACCTCCGGCTACGCCGCGACCGTCCTCCACGGCCGGCCGACGACGCCGCCGCAGAGCCTGCCGGTGACGATCAGCCACACGTCACTCGAGTCGCTCCTCTACGGCGTCGGCGCCACGATCGTCGCGCTCGGGCTCGCTTTCGCCGGCCTCTACCGGCGCCGGCTGCCGCGCGTCGTCTCGCTCACGGCCCGCCGGACGCTCGCTCCGCCCATCCACGTGCTGCGCGCGCTCCACAGCGGCGTCGTCGGCGACTACGTCACCTGGGTAGCCGTCGGCACGGCAGTCACGGGCGCGGCCTGGGCGCTACTCCTTCGCTGAGTCGCTACCTTTGCGCGGGTGAGGCGGGAGGAGATCCAGACCGGCTTCGCCGGCACCGTCGAGCACGCCGTCCCGGAGGAAGCCGAGGAGCTCTGGACCGAGGACGGCGCCGAGCACGTCGGCTGGTTCTGCGTCCGCACGGATCCGTTCCCCTGTCCGGCGCCCGGCTGCTCCTTCGTGGCCGTCTTCATGACCGCCGCCCATCTCGTGCTCGTCTGGGAGGAGCGCGACGACCCCAACCTGCTCCGCCATGCCCAGCGCGCGATGGAGGTCGGCCGCAATCCGCGGATCATCTCCTACGAGGTCGACTTCGGCCCCAGCGCGTCGTACTACGCGTGGGAGGCCGCCGGGCGGCCCGTCCACGGCGTCCGCGGGAAGTAGCCGATGGACCTGAGCCGGTTCGGCTCGACCCCGCCGTGGTCGCTCGGGGTCGAGGAGGAGCTGATGCTCGTCGACGCCGAGACGCTCGAGCCCGCGCACGACGGCTTCTCGCGCGTGTTCGGCGAGGCGACCGAGCGGATCAAGCCCGAGCTGTTGGAGTCGTTCGTGGAGATCACGACCTCCATCGTCGGGGCGCCGGAGGAGGCGGAATCCGAGCTGCGGTCGTTGCGGCACGAGGTGGCCGAGCGCGCCGCCGGGCACGGCCTCGCGGTGCTCGCCACCGGCTCGCATCCGACCGCCGCGCGCGGGTCCCCATCGTCCCCGTCGAGCGCTACCTCCGCCTGAAGGCGAAGCTCGGGCCGCGCCTCTACCGGCAGGCGGTGTGCGGCCTCCACGTGCACGTGGCCGTGCCGGATCCGGACATGTGCCTGCGGGCGTTCGAGGGCGTGGTGCCGCGGCTGCCCGGGCTCCTCGCTGCCTCTGCGAACTCGCCTTTCTGGGACGGCGCGGAGAGCGGGTGGCGCTCGATCCGCTCCCAGATCCTGCTCGAGATGCCGACCGGTGGGACGCCGCCCCTGTTGCGCAGCTGGGACGACTGGGAGGCGGCGACCCGCGGCGACAGCACGCGCCGGCACTGGGATGCCTGGCCGCGGCCGGAGTACGGGACGCTCGAGGTGCGGGTGCTGGACCAGCCGACGTCGGTGCGGCGGACGGCCCAGCTCGCCGCCGAGGTGCAGCGGCTCGTACGCGAGGCTGCGGAGACGGGCGGCGAGCCGTTCGACCGCGACGAGTACGCGGCCCAGCGCGAGGTGGCCGGGCGCGAGGGTGGCGGGCCGGAGGCCGAGCGCCAGCTCGAGCTCGGTCCGGAGGCTGCGCTGCGGGAGATCGCAATCGCGGACGTTAGGCTGACGTCGTGGCGACGGCTCCGAGACGATCCAGGTCGGCGGCGTCCGCTGCGAGCGGTGCGTCATGCGGCTCGCGCACGCGCTCGAGGGGCACGAGGGCCTCGAGGGCGCGAACGCGAACCTGATGGGACAGGTCACGCTTGCCTGGGACGACGAGCAGACGAGCCGCGAGGCGATCGTGGAGCGGCTCGCGAAGGCCGGCTTCCCCGAGCTTGCGGCTGTCTAGCGCGGAATAGCAGCGTCGCCGCGGGCGTTCGGGAGGGAGTGGCCCTCGCTGGTACGGTTGATCGCGTGGACGCCGAGCCGGAGGAGGCGCAGCGGCTGGCGACCGAGGCGCGCGACCGCGTCCGGTTCGAGGAGGACGCGCTCGCGCTCTCCGACCAGGTCTACCGCGTCGCGCGCCACCTCGCGAGCTCGCGCGAGGACGCCGAGGAGCTCGTGCAGGAGACGTACGCGCGGGCGTTCCGCAGCTGGCGTCGTTCACGCCGGGCACGAACCTGCGCGCCTGGCTGCTGCGGATCCTGACCAACCTCAACATCGACCGCGGGCGGCGGCAGCAGCGGGCGCCGCAGATGCAGCCGCTCGAGGCGAACGACTATTTCCTCTACGACCGGCTCGCGGAGAGCGGGGACGGCGTCTCCGACGAGGAGCGGGTCGTGGAGCGGTTGTCGCAGGACGACATCGTGACGGCGCTCTCGGCGGTGCCGCACGACTTCCGCGACGTGATCGTGCTCGTCGACCTCGGTGACTTCAGCTACGCGGACGCGGCCCAGATCCTCGACATCCCGGTCGGCACCGTGATGTCGAGGCTCCACCGGGGGCGCCGCATCCTGAAGCGGGAGCTTGCCGAGTCCGCCCTGGAGGAGGCGACATGAAGGACCCCTGCGCGCACTGCGAGGAGATGATGCAGCCGTACCTCGACCACGTCCTCACCGAGGAGGAGATGGCGCAGGCGGAGGCGCATCTCGCCGAGTGCGAGCACTGCCGAAGGCGCTACAGGTTCGAGGAGAGCCTGCGGATCTACGTGCGCAAGGCGGTCGACGGAGCAGATGCCGGCAGAGCTCCGGCAGAAGCTGGCCGCGCTCAGGATTCCGCTGGAGTAGGGCGGTCGACGTCTCCGGCGGCCGCAGGTCGTCGCAGGGGACGAGCGCGCCGGGAGCGACTTCGCGCCCTCGTCGGGGACGTCGTCCCAGAGCGCCCGCGCGAGCAGGACGGGGTGGAGGCGGACGCCGCCGTAGGTCGCGGCGACCGCGTCGCCGCCGTTCGCGCGCCAGTCCTCGACGACGCGGTCGACCGCGCGCGGGTCGAGGTCGGGCCCGTCGGCGAGCGCGACGACCGCGGCCTCCGCGTCCGGCGGGAGCGCGGCGAGGCCGCAGCGGAGCGAGGCGCCGGGGCCGCGCTCCCAGTCGGGCAGTGGACGCTCTCGACCGGCAGCGCGTGCGCCCCGCTCACGACGACGATCTCGTCGACAGAGCTCTCCCGCAACGCCGCGAGCACCTGCGGCAGCAGCTCGACCTGCTTCGGCGGCTCCGTCCCGTAGCGGGACGAGGCCCCGCGCGAGCACGACGGCGAAACAGACATGTTCGGTATCGATACCAGACAGTCCCAGCGGAATCGACCGGCTTCGTGCGCGATGTCCCAGCGGCGGCCGCGAGACACGCCGGTATCAGTTACCCGCGGTCCGAGCGGGACCTGGCTAGCCGAGCGGCGAGGGCGCGGGGACGAGCGCCTGCGCGAGCGGACCTCCACTCGGTGCGCGGCAGCGGAGTCGCGGCGTCGAGATCGTCGACGCTCTCGATCCGCCACGGGATCGGCGCGACGCCGGCGAGCGCGATCCGGGTCGAGCCGTCCGCGTGCCGCGCCGCGGCGACGCCCACCTGCGGGAACGACCAGCGCTTGCGGTCCATCGCCTTGAGGTAGGCGCTCGCCTCCACCGCCGGCAGCTCGACCTCGAGCAGCAGCTCGCCGTCCTCGAGCGTCGTCGTGCTCCGGTCGCCCTCGTCCGGGAGCCGGTACAGCTCCTCGACCGCGAGCTCGCGCCGGTTCGTCCGCAGCCGCGCGCCGAGCGCGACGAGCGCGGCCGCGACGTCGGAGGGATGCGCCGAGGCGCAGAAGTCGTTCGCGAAGATCGCGTGCTCGCGGTGCTCGCCGTCGCGCGCGTGGCAGCGGTCGCCGCCGTGCAGGCGGCACGGGTAGTCGAGCCGCCAGTACCAGCAGCGCGTCGACTGGAGGAGGTTGCCGCCGAGCGAGCCCATGTTGCGGAGCTGCGGCGACGCCGCGAGCCGGCACGCCTCGCGCAGCGCGCTCGGGGATCGCGGGCTCGACCTCGAGCTCGCGCGAGCGTCGTCCCGGCGCCGATCGTGCCGTCGTGCACGCCGCGCGGCACGACGCCGCGCACGTCGACGAGCCGCTCCGCCTCGAGCAGCCCCTCCCGCAGCAGCGGCACGACCTCCGTCCCGCCGTGGAGGAAGACACCGCCGTCGAGCTCTCGCGACGCTAGACGGCCGCAGGAGCTCCACGCTTCTCCTTCTCCTGTCGCTGCTCGGCCTCGCGCAGCGCGCGCAGCATCTCCTCGCGGGAGATCGGCAGCTCGTGCACGTCGGCGCCGGTCGCGTCGCGGATCGCGTTCGCGATCGCGGCGGCGATCGGGACGATCGGCGGCTCGCCGAGCCCCTTCGAGCCGAGGTTCGTCAGGTGCTCGTCGGGCCGGTCGACGAACTCGCAGATGATCTCCGGCACGTCGGCGATCGTCGGCATCCGGTACGCGTCGAGCGAGGTCGTGAGGACGCGGCCCGTCTCGGGATCGAGCAGCCGCTCCTCGGAGAGCGTGTGGCCGATTCCCTGGATGATCCCGCCCTCGACCTGGCTCGAGGCGCCGAGCGGGTTGACGATGCGGCCGACGTCGTGGATCGCCGCGACGCGCTCCACGACGCACCTCGCCGGTCTCGACGTCGACCGCGACCTCGACGACGTGGACGCCGAAGGTGAGGACGCTCATCCCGGTCGGGTTCGGGCCGCGCGCGCCCTTGCCGAGGATCTGGGACTCCTCGAGCACCGCGACGATCTCCTGCAGCGGGGTGTCCTTGGGCAGGCCTCGCTGCTCGGCGATGTCCTCGACCTGCTCGCGCGCGTCGGCCGCGGCCGCCCGCACCGCCGGCCCCATCGACGGCAGCGTCGAGGAGCCGGCCGAGATCGAGGCGTACGGCCCGCGCGCCGAGTCGCCGAGCACGACGTCGACGTGGTCGAGCGGCGATGCCGAGCTCCTCGGCCGCGATCTGCGCCATCGCGGTCCGCGTGCCGGTGCCGATGTCCTGCATCGCCGTGATCACGGTCGCGCGGCCGTCGGAGCCGAGCCGCACCCACGCGTAGGAGGGAGGCCCGCCGCCGCCGTACCAGATCTGGCTCGCCATCCCGACGCCGCGCTTCCAGACCGCGTCGGACCGCGCGCGCACCTCGTGCCGCCGCTCCCAGTGCGGCTCCGCGCGCCGGTAGCACTCCTCGAGGTTCTTGGACGAGAACGGCGTGCCCTCGTTCGAGCTCGCGTAGTTGCGGCGCCGCAGCTCGAGCGGGTCGACGTCGAGCTTCGCCGCGAGCTCGTCGATCAGGCACTCGAGCCCGAACGTCCCCTCGACGAAGCCGGGCGCGCGGAACGCCTTCATCGGCGGCGTGTTGAGCTGCGCGCCGTACGTGACGGTGCGGACGTTCTCGCAGTCGTAGAGCATCCGCATCGGCCCCTCGGTCGAGGCGTTCCAGCCCGACCAGCCGACGGAGTTCGTGAACTCGCCGTCGAACGCGACGATCGTCCCGTCGCTGCGGGCGCCGGCCCGGAGCCGCTGGATCGTCGCGTTGCGGTTGCCCGCGGAGGTGTGCTCCTCGCGCCGCGTGAGCGCGCAGCGCACCGGCCGCCCCGTCCGCTTCGCGAGCTCGGCCGCGACGAACGTGTACTCGTCGGGGCCGTTCTTCGAGCCGAAGCCGCCGCCCATGAACTCGCAGACGACGCGCACCTTGTCCTCGGGCAGGCCGAGCGTGTCGGCGACCGCCTGGCGGATGCCCCAGATGAACTGCGTCGAGATGTAGACGTGGAGCGTGTCGCCCTGCCACTCGCAGAGCGCCTGGTGCGTCTCGAGCGAGTTGTGGAGGACGGTCTGCGTGCGGTACGTGGCCTCGACGACGACGTCCGCCTCGGCGAGCGCCTTCTCGACGTCGCCGCGCTCGTAGCGGCGCGGCTCGGCCGTGAGGAGCTCGCGCTCGGACGGCGTCGTCGGGATCGAGCACGACCTCGAGCTCCTCCCACTCGACCTCGATCGCCTCGACCGCGGCGCGCGCCTGGCCGAACGTGTCGGCCGCGACGGCGGCGACGGCCGCGCCCGAGAATCCCGCCTCCTCCTCGAGCCCGTGCGCCTCGCCCGGGCCGATCGCGGCGCGCACGCCCGGCAGCGCGAGCGCCGGCGCGAGGTCGATCCGCCGCACCTTCGCGTGCGCGTACGGCGAGCGGAGGACGGCCGCGTGGAGCATCCCCGGCAGCTTGAGGTCGGCCGTGTAGCGCGCCTCGCCGCGCACGCGCTCGTGGCCGTCCTTGCGCGGCGCCGGCCGGCCCGACCACCTCGAGCGGCCCCTCGGGCCACTGCTCGAGCGGATCCTCCTCGACGACGATCCACACCTCCTCGAAGCGTCCCTCGACCTCTTTCTCGGTGCGGATCAGTCTTGCCACGTGAGAATCGCCTCCTCGATCTTGGGATACGTGCCGCAGCGGCAGATGTTCCCGGCCATCGCGTGCCGGATCTCCTCGCGCGTCGGCTGCGGGTTCGCCGCGACGAGCGCGGCCGCCGAGACGACCTGGCCCGGCGTGCAGAAGCCGCACTGGACGGCGTCGGCGCGGACGAAGGCGTCGACGAGCGGATGCTCGCGCAGCCCCTCGATCGTCGTCACCTCGCCCTCGACCGTGTGCGCGAGCGTGATGCACGAGAGCCGCGGCACGCCGTCGATCTGGACGGTGCAGGCGCCGCAGTGCCCCTCGTTGCACGCGATCTTCGTCCCGGTCAGCCCGAGCTCCTCGCGCAGGACGTGCGCGAGGCTCGTCCCGACCGGCGCGTCGAGGACGTGCTCGCCGCCGTTCACGGTCAGGCGCAGCTCGCTCATGTCGAGGTCACTGCCACGGTGTCGGCGATCTGAATCAGGCGGACGGCGGTGCGCGCGACGAGGCGGCGCTCGCTGTCGTCCTCGGCCTCGGGCAGCGTCCGCCACAGGTCGCGCGCCGCCTCGAGCAGCTCGCGGATCTGCCCGAGCTCCTCGCGGTGGGTGCCGTTCGGCTCCTCGGTCGCGTTGAGCGCGAGGCCGAGCGCGCCGAAGGCGTCCGGCTGCCGGACGAAGAGGAGCGGCATCGCCATCGAGACGTACTGGTGGATGCGCGCCTGCGCGAGCGGCTGCTCGAGGATGTCGGAGCCCTGCGGCTGCGACGGCTCGAGCGGCTCCTCGCCGTCCGCGATCCGGTTCGCGTTGCCGGCGAACATGTCCCGCAGCTGCCGCGTCGTCGAAGCCCGACGACGCGGGCGACGCGGGACGAGAGGAGCAGCGAGCCGGGCTGCTCGCCGTACGGGTAGTCCGAGGCGTAGACGATCTGCTCCGGCGGCACGAGCCGCAGCAGGCCGAGCAGGTCGATCGCGCTCCAGACCGAGCTGTCGAAGAAGACGCCGCGCTTGCCCGAGAAGCGGTACGCGAGGTTGGCGAGGTCGGCGATGCCGGCGTGGGCGAGGATCAGCTGCGAGCCGGGGTGCGCGTCGACGAGGCGCTCGAGCCCTTCCGCGATCGGCGGCAGGCCGCGGCCGGCGTGGATGAGGATCGGGACGCCGCGCTCGGCCGCGAGCGCGAAGACGGGCGCGAGCCGCTCGTCGTTGAGCAGGAACTTCTGGGCGCGCGGATGGAGCTTGATCCCGCGCGCGCCGAGGTCGAGGCAGCGGCGCGCCTCCTCGATCGGCCCCTCGTCGAGCGCGAGCCGCACGAACGGGATGAGGCGGCCGTCCGAGCGCGCCGCGAACTCGAGCGTCCGGTCGTTACCGGCCTGGAAGCCGGGATGCCGGTCGGGCTCGTCGAGGCAGAACATGAAGGCCCGCGAGATCGCCGTAGCTGGTCCATGGAGCCGATCAGCTCCTCGTAGCGCCCGACCATCCCGTCGATGTCCGTGCCGAGATGCGTGTGGGCGTCGAAGATCTCGAGGTCGGCCGGGAGATCGGCGCGCAGCCGCTCGTCCCACTCGGCGGCGACCTGCCCTGCCCGCTCCAGCGCTTCCACGTCCTCGAATCTACCGAGAGCAGTGCCGACTCCGTGCCAACTCCGCAAAGGACACTGTCGGCGCGACGCGGGAGCGGTAGCAAGGGGCCGTCCACTTCCCCCGGATCGGAGGCTCCATGAAGCGCATCCACCTGCTCGTCCTGCTCTCGGCTCTCGCCTTGCCGCTCGCCGCCGCGTCGGCACGCGGCAGCGGCTCGGGCAGCCTCGTCGTCGGCGAGGTCTACGCCGCCGGCGGCAACAGCGGCGCCGTCTACGCGAACGACTACGTCGAGCTGTTCAACCGTGGCGCGAGCCCGGTCGCCGTCGACGGCTGGACGCTCCAGTACGCGTCCGCCTCCAGCACGAGCTGGCAGTCGACCGCGCTGAGCGGCTCGATCCCGGCGGGCGGCCGCTACCTCGTCCAGCTCGCCTCCGGCGGAGCGAACGGAGCGGCGCTGCCTACGGCCGACGCCACCGGCACCTCGAACCTCGCCGTCAGCGGCGGCAAGGTCGCGCTCGTCGACGATGCGACTGCGCTGTCCTGCGGCGCCTCGGCGGGTAGCTGCTCGACGGCCTCCGAGCGTGCAGGACCTCGTCGGCTACGGCAGCGCCGCCGACTACGAGGGAAGCGGTGCGGCGCCGGCGCCGAGCGCGACGAACGCGCTGGCGCGCGCGGGCGGCGGCTGCACGGACACCGACGACAACGCCGCCGACTTCGCGACCGCGGCACCGGATCCGCAGAACTCGGCAGCGGCGGCGAGCGCCTGCTCGGCCACGCCGCCGTCGGGACGGCTCCGAGCGGGTCGGCCGGCGTCGACGTCGACATCCAGCCGCGTGCTCTCGATCGCGCTCGACCACCCGACGCTGAGCTTCCCCGCTGCGGTGCCGGGGACGACTCCGGATCCGCTGCCCGGAGCACGTCACGGTGACGAGCAACGATCCGAGCGGCTACACGCTCAGCGTCCACCGGACGGCCTTCACGCCGCAGGACCTGCCGCTCGGCATCGGCGTCGGCAGCCGGCAGCCTCGCGGCGGTGCCGATCGCGCCGGCGGCGGACCTGCTCCCTCGCCGGCCACGAGCGGCCCGAGCGCGGACGGAGGCGACACCGTGGCGACGAGCGTCGGGTTCGTCTCGCCGCTGCCGGTCGTTCCGGCCGGGCACTACACGGCGACGCTCACCTTCACGGTGATCGGCAAGTGAGACGCGCGCTCGTAGCGCTCGTCCTCGCAGCGGCCGCGGCATCCATCCCGGGTGCCGCGGCCGGCCGGGGCATCGGGCTCAGCGCAAGCCCGCTGCGCCTGACGCTGCGAGGTGAGTCCGCTTCCGCGATCACCGTGCGCAACCCGAGCCGCCGGGCCTTGCTCGTCGACGTCTCGCGCGCAGGATTCACGCGCTCGCTGCGGGGCAAACCGCGGGTGCGGCCCGCCCGCGGCGCCGCGACCTGGCTCCGCCTGCGCCCGCTGCGGTTCCGGCTCGCGCCCCGCGCGAAGACGACTCTCCATGTCGCCGCGGCGCCTGCGCGGCGGGCCGCACCCGGAGATCACCCGGCGCTCGTGCTCCTGACGACGCGGCCGCTCGGCGTGAAGCACGTACGGGTGCGGCTTCGGGTCGGCGTCGTCGTCGACCTCCGCGTTCGCGGCCGGATCGTGCGGCGCCTCGATGCGCGCGCGCTCAGCGTTCGCCGCCGGGGAACGCTTCGCCTGCTCGAGCTGCGCCTCGTCAATCGCGGCAACGTGACCGAGCGGCTGCCCGGCGACGGACTCCGGCTCTCGCTCCTCCGCCGCGGCCGCACGGCTCGCGACGCTGCGCCCGCGAAGCCGGGAGCTGCTCCCGCACAGCGCCGGCATCGCGGTATTCGCGTACCGCGGGCGGCTTCGAGGGGCGGTGGTGGCGGGGGTCGAGCTGCGGCCGCCCGTGCGAGGGGCACGGCGCTCATTCCACGTGCGGCTGTGACCGATAGACGTCTCATGGACAGACGCGTCGTCTGGCTCTTCGTCTGCGTAGGGATGGTCGTGGGCGGGTTCGTGCCCGTGGCCTGGGGCGGCAGTGCGCTCGGGCTCGCCTCGCTCTTGTTCGGCTCGCTCGGCGGCGTCGCCGGGCTCTGGCTCGCGGCGAAGCTGACCTAGCCGCGGCAGGAGCCCGGCGGAGGAACTCCGCCTCCGGCACGGCTCCGTCCCAGCGCGGCTCACCGTCGACGACGATCCGAGGCACGGCCCAGACACCAAGCTCCTGCGAGAGCTGCGGGAACTCGTTCGCCTCGATCGCAGCCGCCGTCACCCGCTCCGAGGCGAGGGCACAACGGAACGCCAGCAGCACGGCCGGCGGGCAATGCGGTCAGGTCGGCGTGACGAAGACGTCGAGCGTGAGGTCGCGGTCGAGCTCCTCGAGTGCCGCCAGCGAGTCGGCGCTCAGCGTCGGCTGCTTCACGCCCCGCCTCGACGATCCCGCCGACGAGGGAGCCGAGCTCGTAGCCCCACGGCAGCCCGTCGTAGCGGACGCCGGCGTCGCGCCCGTCGGGACGGATCGAGACGGCGGGGAAGCGCGGGAAGCCCTCCGGCTCCTCCTCCACCCGGCAGGTCACGTCGTCGCCGAGCTCCGCGAGCCCTTCGCACAGCCGGACCATCTCCGCACCGAAGTCGAGGTCGCCGGAGCCGGCGCCGTGGCGTCTCCTCGGGGCCGAGCGCCACCAAGAGCTCGACCGGCCGCGCGAGCTCGGCGAACCACTCGCGCACCTTCGTCTCCTCCTCGGCCCGCAGAATGGGCATACCGGCGAGCCTAACGGCGTTGCACGTCGTTATGGATCGGCGCCGCCTCGGCCCGAGCGACCTGCTGATCCGCGCGTCGGGATCGGCACCGCGCCGATCGGCTCGCGGCCGGGGGAGTGGGGGTCGACTGGGGGCCGCAGAGAGGACGACGACTCCGTGCGGGCGATCAACGCTGCGGTGGACGGCGGCGTCAACTGGGTCGACACGGCTCCCTTCTACGGGTGGGGGCACGCCGAGGAGGTCGTCGGCCGCGCGCTCGCGGGCCGCGAGCACGTCCTCGTCTCCACCAAGTGCGGCACGCTGCGCCGCGACGACGGGGACGACTTCATGGATCTCAGCGCGGACTCGGTCCGGCACGATCTGCGAGCAGAGCCTGCGTCGGCTCGGGCGTGAGCGGCTCGACCTGCTGCAGTTCCACGAGTCCCGACCCGAGACGTGCCGATTCGAGTAGTCGTGGGCACGACATCCGCGAGCTGCGAGCGGAGGGTGGTGCGAGCGGCGGCCGCATTCGACCGCGTCGGTCAAGCAGCAGCAGATCGCGCGCGCTGCCGGGGCTCTGCGCGGCGAGATCCCGATCAGCCACTCGATCGCTCGGCCATCCTCGCTCGCCGCTGTGCAGCGCGTCCTGGCTGGGCAGGCAGGGAAACAGGTGTCCGAGCTGCCGTCGCGCAGCGCGCACGAAGCGGCGCTCGCTCGGGATCCCCATCAGACACCTGCGCCACACAGAGCGTCACGACCTCCGCGTCCGTCAGCCGCGCCGCGCGTTGCGCGGCCGCTCCGGCAGCAGGTCGTCAGCGTGAGTAGACACGGGGAGCTGCTCGACTTCGGCGTCCATCGTTGGCCTCCATCCGACGGTGACGACGCGCGATCGTCGGCATCCTCGGACCCAGGCCGAGGGCCGCGACCTCGTGGCATCTCATCTCGCGCCCGTACAGCTCGTCGATCGCCTGCTCGAGCTCCTCGAGCCGGGCGGCTCCGAACGCGCGAATCGTCCCGTCGGAGTCGACGACGACGTTGGTCGGCACGCCGCGCACGCCGAGCGCGCCGGCGAGCTCGAGGTCGGGATCGAGGAGGATCGGCCCCTTGATGCCCCACATCTCGCAGAAGCGCTCGACCTCGGGTCGAGGCTCCGTTCCCTCCCAGATGTCGACGAGCACGATCTCGAGGCCCGACCGGGACTCCTCGCGAATGCGCACGTCCTCGAGGAACGGCGCCTCCGCGTTGCACGGTCCTCACCAGGAGGCGAAGAAGTTGAGGATGTACTTCTTCTCGGCCCAGTCGTGGTTCGTGCGCCGCTCGCCCGTCCAGTAGTCCTCGAGCGGAACCGGGGAGCCTGTTGCCGATCCACGCGTTCTGCTCCTCGACGACCGGGGCCGGCGGCCGGGCCGCGAGCAGGTCCTCGACGATCGACATCGTCTGGCTCCCGCGTTGGCGACCAGATCCGCCCGTCGTGCGGGTCGACGACCACGCCGCCGGGCCCGCCGCCGACCGGGATCTGCGACCACTCGGCGCCGTCGGCGACGCCGAGGACGCTGACCGAGCCTGCGCCGCGGTTCGTGACGTAGATGCGGTCGTGCGAGGGATGGACGGTGAGCCCGACCGGCGCCGACCCGGTGCGGATCTCCTCCAGCACCTCGATCTCGTCGAGGTCGACGCGCGAGACCGTGCCGGCGATCGAGTTGACGATGAACGCCTCGCCGCGCTCGGGGACGATCCCGATCGCGCAGGTGCCGATGCCGAGCTCGAGCCGGCCGACCTCCTCGAAGGAGTCGGCGTCGTAGAAGTTGGCGGAGGCCGCGACGAAGTTGACGCAGATCACGAGGCTGCGGGTGGGGTCGACGCCGATCGCCCCGGCGCCCGGCTCCGCGTCCACGGTCGCGACGGTGTCGAGCGTGTCGAGGTCGATCACGCTCATCGTCGAGCCGAGCGAGTTGCCGACGTAGAGGCGGCGGAACTCGGGGACGTGGGTCAGCCCGGACGGATAGCCGCCGACGGGCACGCGGTCTCGACCTCGAGCGTCGCCGAGTCGATGATCGTCACCTGGTCGGAGTGCGCGTCGGCGGTGAAGACGCGGCCCGTCTGCTCGTCGAGGCCGATGTCGATCGGCTCGTTGCCCGTTGCGATCTCGCGGATGACCTCATGCGTCTCGAGGTCGACGACCGAGACGAAGTCGCTGCGCGAGCACGCCACGAACGCGCGCCGGCGCGTGACGTCGACCGCGATTCCCTCCGGGTCGAGGCCGACCGGGATCTCGGCGATCTGCCGCCACGGCGAGCGCGAGTCGATCCGGCAGGCGGCTCCGACGGGAAACGCCGGATCCTCTCTCTCTCTCGCCGGTCGCGTGCCATCGTCGACCTGCCGGAGTATCGCCTGTGTACGGCGATGAGAGGTCGCATAGGAAGCATCGAACCGCGCGTGGCGTCGCTAGCATCGATCGCCGCCGTGGCCGACGCGGTCCTGATCTACGCCGACTCCTTCCGCTCCGCCGACATGCGGCACGCAGTGCCGCTCGGCGTGCCGGATCCGTTCCTCTACGCCGAGGAGAACGGCAGCCGGCACGTCTTCGTCGAGCTCGATGGAGGCCGCGCGGGTCCGCGAGCTCGGGCTGTTCGACGTCCACGTCCCCGAGGAGCTCGGCTACGACGAGCTCGTGGCGTCGGGATCGACTACCGGGAGCTCCACGCGCAGCTTGCGGTGCGGGCCGTCGGCAAGCCTCGGGCTCAACCGCGCGAGCGTGCCGGCGGATTCCCCGTCTGGCTCGCCGACCGCCTCCGCGCCGACGGCGTCGAGCTCGCCGTCGACCAGGAGCTGTTCGAGGATCGGCGACACGCCCAGACCGAGACCCAGCTCGCAGGGATGACCCGAGCGCAGCGTGCCGCGGACGCGGCGATGGACGCGTGCCGCGAGCTGCTTCGCCGCGCCGAGATTCGCGGCGACGAGCTGATCCTCGACGGCGGGCCGCTCACGGTCGAGCGCGTGAAAGCGGAGATGAACGTGGTCTTCGCCGCGCACGACACGACGGCCGACGAGTACATCGTCGCCCGGCGCCCGGGGGCCGTCGGCCACGACATAGGCTCCGGGCCGATCCGGCCGAACACGCCGCTCGTCGTCGACATCTTCCCGCGCGACAACGTCTCGGCCGTCTACACGGACATGACGCGCACCTTCGTCGTCGGTGACGTCCCCGGACATCCGCGAGTGGCACTGGCTCTGCAAGGAGGCTCTCGAAACGGCGGTCGCCGAGATTCGCGCCGGCGCCGATGCCGCGCCATCTTCGAGGCACCTGCGACATCTTCGAGGCGGCCGGCGAGCCGACCCAGCGCACGAAGAAGCCCGGCGAGACGCTCGGCGACGGCTTCTTCCACGGGCTCGGACACGGGGTCGGCCTCGAGGTGCACGAGGCGCCGGGTCTGGGGAGGCTGGCGAACAAGACGCTGCTCGCGGGCGACGTCGTCACCGTCGAGCCCGGCCTCTATCGCGCCGGCTACGGCGGCGTCCGGCTCGAGGACATCGTCCTCGTCACCGAGACGGCGCCGAGGTGATCACGGATTACCCGTATGACCTCGAACCCTGAGTAACCGGCGCGAGATCGGGTAGAGCCGCGCCAAATACATCGGGGGCCGACGGATAGCCAACGGGGGGTATCCGCCCACCTCCGAGCTAGGAGGGCGGATGAGCGCCATGTCTTCCGACCGGCCGGTGCAACTCGTCGAGAGCACGCCGGTTGCCGATCCCGCGCCGCTCGGTCTCGCAGG
>CAWGVE010000039.1:0-4619 GCA_963825805.1 uncultured Actinomycetes bacterium
ACAGCTTCGGCGGCGGCTCGATCTTCCGGCCCGAGAGGTACGTGCCGCGCGTCATCGTCTACGCCGAGGGCGAGCAGCTGGACGGAGTCGAGGTCGAACACGCGCCGCGCCTCGGGCTCGTCGCCCGCGGTGACGTCGTCGCCGGTGAGGCAGAGGATGTTCTCGATCCCGTGCAGGGCCGCGCCGGCGAGGTCGGCCTCGAGCCCGAGCCGGTTCCGGTCGCGGCAGGTGAGCTGCATGACCGGCTCCATCCCGAGCTGCTTGAGCGCGATCGCGACCGCGAGCGGGGAGGCGTGCGCGTGCGCCGAGGTGTTGTCGGTCGCGTTCGTCGCGTCGACGTAGTCCGCGAACGGCGCGAACCGCTCGTGCACGGCGTCGAAGCCGCCGGAGTCGACCGAGTGGAGCTCGGAGGTGACGACGAAGCGGCCCGCCGCGAGCGCGTCCTCAAGCCGCGACATGCCATCCCTTGGGTGTCTGCTTGTCGCGGCCGGTCGCGAGGTTGACCCAGGAGGAGGTGCCCTCGAGCCGGTTGTCGACCGGCGGGCGGATGTCGTGGATCTCCTCCGGCCACGGCAGCCGGCGCGAGCGCTCGACGGCCTTGAGCCAGACGCAGCGCATCTCCGGCTTGACCTCGCAGTTTCCGTCCGGCCGCACGCCGCCGCAGGGGCCATTGCGCAGCGTCTTCGGGCACTCCATCGGGCAGGTGAGCCCGGTCGAGTGGAGGACGCACTGGCCGCACATGTGGCAGCCGAAGATCGGCTTCTTCACCGCCGCCTCGATCAGAGCGACCGGCTTCATCGCCGGGACGGCGCTCCGCTTGCGCTGGATCAGGTCCTTGGCGAGCCGGACGGCGGCGGAGGCATCGGCGGCGTACCCGTCGGCGCCCACCTTGTCGGCGTACTCCTGCGTCACGGGCGCGCCGCCGACCATGACGATCACGTCGTCGCGGATCCCCGCCTTCTCGAGCGCGTTGATGTTCGCCTTGAACATCGGCATCGTCGTGGTGAGGAAGGCCGAGAAGCCGACGATGTCGGGATGGTGCTCCTGCACCTGCTCGACGAACGTCTCCGGGGCCACGTTGACGCCGAGGTCGTGGACGGTGAAGCCGGCGCCCTCGAGCATGATGTTGACGAGGTTCTTGCCGATGTCGTGGACGTCGCCCTTGACCGTCCCCATCACGTAGGTGCCGATCTCGGCGGCGCCCGTCTCGGCGAGCAGGGGCCGCAGGATGTCGAGCGCGCCCTGCATCGCGCGGGCGGCGATCAGCATCTCCGGGACGAAGAAGTCGCCGCGCTCGAACCGCGCGCCCACCTCCTCGAGCGACGGGATCAGGGCGTCGTAGAGCATCTGACTCCGGCCCGAGGTCGTCCTCGAGGCCGCGGTTGACGAGGTCGGTCACCTCGGGCGCGTTGCCGACGAGCGTGTTGTCGTAGAGGCCTTGCAGGATCTCTTCGTGGGTCATGCGGCACCTCGCAGTCGTCGGGAGAGGCTCGTGGCCTCTTCTTGCAG
Source organism: uncultured Actinomycetes bacterium (assembly GCA_963825805.1). Taxonomy (GTDB): domain Bacteria; phylum Actinomycetota; class Thermoleophilia; order Gaiellales; family Gaiellaceae; genus Palsa-739. The sequence continues at coordinate 1,510 of CAWGVE010000039.1, forward strand.
CAGCGGCGCGAGCTCCTCGATGCGCTCCGCGGTGAGGCGGCTCGTCGGGCCGGAGATCGAGAGGGCGGCGACGGCGGCGCCGTCCGCGTCGAGGACGGGGGCGGCGAGCGCCGCCAGGCCGACCTCGAGCTCGTCGACCGAGGTCGCGTAGCCGCGGGAGCGGATCCGGGCGGCGCCGTCGATCTCGCCGCCGCCGAAGGCGAGGAAGCACTTGCCGTTCGCCGCGAGCTCGAACGGCACGCGACGGCCGACCCAGTCGGTGACGCCCACGAGGTGCGCGGTGTCCTCTTGGGCGAGATGCTCGACGCCGTCGGGGCCCGGCACGGCGAGGTTGATCGTCTCGCCGCTCGCGTCGGCCAGCCGCCGCAGGCTCGGCAGCGCGAGCTCGACGAGCGACTGCGAGCCGTCGCGGCTCGCGTAGCGCAGCAGCACCGGCCCCGGGCGCAGACGGCCACGATCGCCGAGGCGCTGCACGAGGCCCTGCCGCTCGAGCGCGCCGACGAGGCGCGAGGTCGTGCTCTTCGGCAGGCCCGCGCCGGCCGAGAGCTCGCCGATCGACGGGGGGTCGGGCGACTCGACGACGCGGACGAGCAGTTGCGCCGCGCGCTCGATCGCCTGGGTGCCGGACTCTGCTCCCATGCGGCTCATATTGTGGAACACGCGTTCCACGGCTGTCAAGCCGGAAACACGGGTAGTGGACGACCGTGGACGACGATCCGTTCCGGGTGTTCGACGACTGGTGGCGCGAGGAGAGAGTGCCGATGATCGTGGCGACGGCCGGGCCGGCCGCGCGGGCCGTCGTCCTGGAGCAGTTCGACGAGCGAGGCTTCGTCTTCTGGACGTCGTCCGAGAGTCCGAAGGGACGCGCCCTGGCGGCCGATCCGCGCGTCGCGCTTGTCTGGCTCTGGGACGGACGGCAGGCGCGCGTCGAGGGGCGCGTGGAGCCCGTCTCCGCCGAGGAGGACGAGAAGCACTGGCAGCAACGGGACGGGAAGCGGCCGCTCGCGGCCTTCCGCCAAAGCGAGCCGGTCGAGTCGCGCGACGAGCTCCTCGAGATGCTTGCCGCCGTGCCGGAGGAACCCGAGCGGCCGCCGTTCTGGTGCGGGTACCGCGTCGTGCCCGAGCGGTTCGAGTTCTGGATCGCCCGCGAGGACGACGTGCACGACCGGTTCGAGTACCGGCGCAGTGGAGACGGGTGGCACCGGCGCCGGCTGCAGCCGTAGCTACGGCTCGAGCGACTCCGCGAGCAGGGTCGAGACGTCCGCCACGCGCAGCTCCGCACCGGCCTCGCGGACGCCGTCGTCGAGCATCACCGTGCAGAACGGACACGCGACCGCGAGCGTCTCGGCGCCGGTCTCCGCCGCCTCGGCGACGCGCTCGGCGTTGATCGGCCGTCCGCGCTCCTCCATCCACATGTGCGCGCCGCCGGCGCCGCAGCAGAACGTCTGCTTGCCGCTTCGCTTCATCTCGACCGGCCGGCCGACGGCGGCGACGAGCTCGCGCGGCTCCATCCGCACGTCGTTGTGGCGGGCGAGGTAGCAGGAGTCGTGGTACGTGATCGGCTTCGCGTCGGCCTTCGGCGTCAGCCTGCCCTCGCGCACGAGCCGGGCCAGCAGCTCGCTGTGGTGGACGACCTCGTACTCGCCGCCGAAGTCCAGGTACTCGTTCGCGAGCGTGTTGAAGCAGTGCGGGCAGCTCGCGACGATCTTGGTCACGCCCTGCTCGTTCAGCGTGGCGACGTTCTGCTCGGCGTACGACTGGAAGACGTACTCGTTTCCCATCCGCCGGGCGGGGTCGCCCGTGCACGCCTCGCGCGGGCCGAGGATCGCGAAGTCCACGCCGGCCTTCTGCAGCAGCTTCGCCGTCGCCTCGGCCGACGCGCGCGCCCGCTCGTCGAAGGAGGCGGCGCAGCCGACCCAGTAGAGGTACTCCGGCGCCGGGTCGCCGGGCTCGAGGACGCGCACGCCGAGCTCGGCCGCCCAGGCCGCGCGCTCGCTCTGCGGCTTCCCCCACGGGTTCGCCGCCCGCTCGACGTCGCGCAGCATCGGCTCGGCCTCGGCGGGGAACTGGGCGTCGACCATGACGCGGCTGCGGCGGAGGTCGACGATGTGGTCGATGTGCTCGATCGAGACCGGGCACGCCTCGACGCACGCCCCGCAGGTGACGCAGTCCCAGATCATCTCCTCGGGCACGCCGTTGCCCAGGATCGGCTCCTGGTTCTGGGCGAGGAGTTGGTCGCGGACGCCCATGATCACGAGCTTGGGGGAGAGGACCTTGCCGGTCGCATACGCGGGGCAGGCGTCCTGGCAGCGGCCGCACTCGGTGCACGAGAAGGCGTCGACGACCTCCTTGCGCGTGAGGTCGGCGATCGTCGCGACGCCGAAGCGGAGCTCGTCGTCCGGGAGGTCGAATCGCAGCGGCTCGAGCCGGCCGCGGCTGCGGGTGCGCGCGAGCCAGACGTTGACGGCGGCGGTCGCGATGTGGAGGTGCTTCGAGCGCGGGATGTACCAGAGGAACGTGAAGACGAAGACGAGGTGGGCCCAGAGGAAGACGCGGTCCGCGTTCGTGTCGGGCGAGAACGCCTTCGCCATCGCCCGCGAGAGGGCCCGGCGGCGGGATAGAGGCCGACCGCGTACGCCGACGCGTGCCAGAACAGCAGCGTCGTGACGACGCCGGCGATCATGAAGAGGATGAAGTCCGCCTCGCCGAGGTGCGAGCCGCGGAACCGCTCGGGGCGGACGACCTTCCGGATCACGACGGCGGTCGCCACGCCGCGAGGACGAGCACGCAGAAGATGTCCGCCAGCCAGCCGAACCACTCCTGGCGGCCGAGCCACGGCAGCTCGGCGCGCCCGTCGACTGCGGCGATCATCGCCATCAGGATCGTCGGCAGCAGGACGATGAAGCCCCAGAAGATGAAGGCGTGCATCAGCCCGGGCACGAGCCGTTGCAGCAGCTTCCGCTGCCCGAGCACGATCTCGAGCTCCGCCTCCGCCTGGCGCGGGATGTCCTGCCGGCGGTCGTTCGGGACGGCCCGCGCGACGAGGCCGTAGAGGAAGGCGCCGCGCCGGCCCGCGCCCAGTGCGGCCCACGCCACCAGGGCGGCGAGCG
>CAWGVE010000040.1:0-6202 GCA_963825805.1 uncultured Actinomycetes bacterium
CATACCGAACGCTGAGAGACGCGGTCTCGCATCTGCCCGCAGGGCCGCTACGCGGCTCCGAGGCGCGCGGCGCGTCGATTTGCGGGCGAGAACAGGCTCGAACCGGAAAGCTATCTATATATATTAAAAACACTCAAATACTAAATATTCGTTGTACGTTGGCGTCGTGCACCGGCAGGCTCGAACTTCGAACGTCCCGACGCGACCGGCCTTGGGTCGAGCGGACTCCCTCCCCGGGCCCGGGTGGTCTAGCCCGTGGAGAATCCGCTTCGATCTGAACGACGCCGAGCTCGACGCGATTCCCGCCTTGCGGAGGCGGACGACGTCCTCGACGAGCAGGACGATCTCGATCGCGGCCTTGACCTTCTCGAGCGACTCGTCCTTGATGCGCGCCACTACTCGAGCTCCCGCGACGAAGGTGAGCGCGAAGCGATCGGTCATTCCCGCAAGGTAGTCGGTCGCGTCCTCGATCGACATCCCGCGCTCGTGACGAGTTCCTCGAAGATCCGCCGGGACGATCGTCGGCGCGCTGTGATAAGTGATCCCGCTGGGTGGTAGACGCGCTCGAACATGAAGCTCCGCAGCTCAAGCATCGCCTCGCCGATCGCGTCGGACTGGCCGATGTCGCCCGCTGCGGCGGAGGTCTCGACGGGATCGTGGACGAGCGTGTCGATTTGCCGTGAGCCCGTCTCCCCAAGAAGCTCGAGTCGGCCCGGCGGGCAGGTCGTGCGGCGACGAGCACCCGGCCCGAACCGCGTCGTCGATGTCGTGGTTGATGTAGGCGAAACGGTCGACGAGCCGAACGATCGCCCTTCGAGCGTCTCCGGCTGGACCGGGCCGGTGTGCTTGAGGATGCCGTCGCGCGTCTCCCACGTGAGGTTGAGCCCGCGGCCGTCGCGCTCGAGCCGCTCGACGACGCGGAGCGAATGCTCGTTGTGGCGGAAGCCCGCCGCGCCGCGCTCGCGGAGGATCTCGTCGAGCGCCTGCTCGCCGGCGTGCCCGAACGGCGGATGGCCGAGGTCGTGGCCCACCGCGATCGCCTCGGTCAAATCCTCGTTGAGCCGCAACCCGCGCGCGACTCCGCGGGCGATGCCCGCCGCCTCGAGCGTGTGCGTGAGCCGGGTGCGGAAATGGTCGCCCTCGGGGTCGACGAACACCTGCGTCTTGAAGCGCAGCCGCCGAAACGCCTTCGAATGGACGATGCGATCCCGATCGCGCTGGAACGGCGTCCGGAGCCCGCACTCCTCCTCGGGATGCTCCCGCCCGCGCGTCTCGTACGAGCGCACCGCAAGCGGCGAGAGCCAACGCTCCTCGTGCTCGCGCACCGCCTCGCGAAGCCGTCGGCAACCTTTCCGGCGATCTCCGGCATCGTCAGGCCAGCGTAAGCCCGCGCCGCTCGGACGCGACGGCTCAGAGGATGATCGGAACGGTGCCGCCGTCGGCGCTCCAGGCCGCGCCGGTGACGTAGCTCGCGCGCGGCGAGCAGAGGAACGCGATCACGGCGGCGATCTCCTCGGGCTCCGCGAGCCGGCCGAGCGGCCGGCCGGCGGCGACCTTCGCGAGTACCTCGTCGCGCTCGCCCTGCTGGTCGGCGAGGCCGCCCTCGCCGAGCCACGCCTCGCGTCGCCGTCGGCCCGGGCGTGACGGCGTTGCAGCGGATCCCGTCCTTCGCGTAGAGGTCGGCGACGAGCCGCGAGAAGGAGAGCAGCGCCGCCTTCATGACGGAGTAGTCCGGCATGCCCGGTCGACGGGCGCTTCGCGGCGGTCGACGAGACGTTGACGATCGTCCCGGCGCCTCGCTCGCGCATCCCCGGCAGTGCGGCGCGCGTCGCCCGGACGGCGCTCAGGAGGTTGATCTCGAACGACGCCTGCCAGTCGTCGTCGGTCACGTCCTCGAGCTTCCGGATCTCGCTGTAGCCGACGTTGTTGACGAGCACGTCGAGCCGCCCGTGCCGCTCGATCGTCTCGCGCGACGACGCGCTCGGGCTCGCCCGGCTGCGAGAGGTCGGCCCGGACGTCGCCGCCGCTCGCGTCCGGTCGTCACGACGCGTCGCGCCTTCGGCGCGGAGCAGCTTCGCCGTCTCGAGGCCGATCCCGCCGGTCGAGCCAGTGACGAGGCAGACGCTGTCGGCGAGGCCGAGGTCCATGGCTGGCTAGCGTAGTCGGTCGATGACCGACGCTGCTGCTCGTTCGTCACGGCGAGACCGACTGGAACGCCGACGGGCGCCTGCAGGGCCACACCGACCGGCCGCTCAGCGACTTCGGCCGCCGCAGGCGCGGCAGCTCGCCGACGAGCTCGCGGACGAGGAGCTCGAGGCGATCTACTCAAGCGACCTCGCTCGAGCGCGCGAGACGGCGGAGATCGTCGGCGATCGGCTCGGGCTGCCGGTCGTGCTCGACCCAGACCTGCGGGAGAAGGACTGGGGGACGTGGGAGGGGCTGACCGCCGTCGAGCGCGACCGGGTCGAGTTCGTCGGCGAGTCGACCGAAGCACACCAGGAGCGGATCCTGCGCGTGTTGCGGCGGATCTCGGCGCGCCATCCCGGCGCCGGGCGCGTCCTCGTGGTCACCCACGGCGGCTCGATGCGCCGCGTCCAGGCCGAGGCGCTCGGCATGGCGCTGCCGGTCGTCGAGAACTGCGGCCGCTGGCTGTGCGCCTGCGAGAACGGCTCCTTCCGCGCACTAGACTGAGCGGTCGGTGGAGGACTACACCAGCAAGTACAAGGGCGAGCAGGTCGAGGTCGCGCTCTTCGGCGGCGAGTACCAGGAAGGCGTGCTCACCGCGTACTGCTACGTCGACGAGGTCGCGCACATCGAGCTCAACGGGCACATCCTCGTTCCGCTCCAGAACATCGCGTCGCTCCACTGCTCGAGCCGGTGCGACGCGCCGCAGAACGAGGACTGGCCGCCGCGCGGCCTGCTCGAAGACGACGGGCAGGAAGACGGCGGCGACGATTCGTAAGGGGTAGGCGTGCTCGTCGCGCTCCGCAACATCGTCAAGTCGTGGCTGCTGGTGCTGGCGCTCGCCGGCATCTTCGCCTTCGCCGGGTGGTCGCTCGACGGCGTGCGAGGCCTCTCGATCTTCGTCTTCTGCGCGCTACTCCTCGCAGCCGGCGCGTACTGGACGTTCGACCGCGTGGTGCTGGGGATGCTCGGGGCGCGCGAGCTCCCGCTCGGCGAGGCGCCGCTCCTCCATTCGACGGTCGAGCGGCTCGCCGCCCGGGCCGGGATCGCGAAACCGCGCCTGTATCTCATCCCGGATGGGCTGCCGATCGCCGCGGCCACCGGGCGGGGAGTGCGCAGCTCCGCTCTCGCCGTGAGCACCGGCTGCATCGCCGCGTGCACGCCGGCCGAGCTCGAAGGCGTGCTCGCGCACGAGATCGCCCACGTGCGGCTCCACGACGTGCAGGTGCAGACTGCGGCCGCGGTCGCCGCCGCGGTGACGCTCGAGGCGAGTCGACTCGGCGGCTGGCTCGAGCGGGCGCTGCTCTTCGTGCTCGGTCCGGTGGCGGCGGCGTGTGTCCACCTGCTCGTGTCGCCGAAGCGGGAGTTCGCGGCGGATCGGTTCGCGGCGAAGCTCTGCGACTCGCCGCACGGGCTCGCCGACGCGCTGACGCGGCTCGAGCAGGCGGCGGAGCTCGTCGAGTTCGAGGGCAGCCCGGCGACGGAGCCGCTGTTCACGATCAACCCGTTCGCCGAGGAGTGGGCTCGGCGCGCTGTTCGTCACGCACCCTCCGGTCGCGGAGCGGGTGCGCCGGCTACGCGAGCTCGATCCCGCCTGGCGCGAACGGATCGAGAGCGAGGCGGCCGCCTGAGCCGGACCACGAAAAAGAGCCGCTTTCGCGGCTCTTTTTCAGAAGATAAATCGGCGGCGACCTACTCTCCCGGGAGGTTGCCCTCCGAGTACCATCGGCCCTGGCAGGCTTAACTTCTCTGTTCGGAATGGGAAGAGGTGTCTCCCTGCCGGTATGACCGCCGAACTGTCAAGGGCGCACCCCGCACGCTTGCGACGCGCCCGCGCAGCACCTTCAAAACTCCATAGCGACTCTGACCGGCGTTCAAATCAAGACCTCGGGCAATTAGTACGGGTCCGCTGAACGCATTGCTGCGATTACACGTCCCGCCTATCAAGGTCGTAGTCTCCGACCGCCCTTACTCCCTCGAGGGGATGGGAGCTCTCATCTCGAGGTGGGCTTCCCGCTTAGATGCTTTCAGCGGTTATCCCATCCAGACGTGGCTAATCAGCAGCGCCGTTGGCACGACGACTGATACACCAGAGGTCTGTTCGTCTCGGTCCTCTCGTACTAGAGACGACTCCTCTCAAAGCTCCAGCGCCCATGGTGGATAGGGACCGAACTGTCTCACGACGTTCTGAACCCAGCTCGCGTACCGCTTTAATGGGCGAACAGCCCAACCCTTGGGACCTGCTTCAGCCCCAGGATGCGACGAGCCGACATCGAGGTGCCAAACCCTTCCGTCGATGTGGACTCTTGGGAAGGATAAGCCTGTTATCCCCGGAGTACCTTTTATCCGTTGACCGACGGCACGTCCACCAGTTACCGCCGGATCACTAAGGCCCGCTTTCGCGCCTGCTCGACATGTCTGTCTCGCAGTCAAGCTCCCTTATGCCTTTGCACTCTACGCACGATTTCCAACCGTGCTGAGGGAACCTTTGCGCGCCTCCGTTACATTTTGGGAGGCGACCGCCCCAGTCAAACTACCCACCTGACGCTGTTCCCGCCCCGGATTACGGCAGCGGGTTAGAAGCCCAGAACACGAAGGGTGGTATCCCAAGATTGGCTCCACGAGGACTGGCGTCCCCGCTTCACAGCCTCCCACCTATCCTGGACAACGAATCCCAGACTCCAACGTCAAGCTGTAGTAAAGGTTCACGGGGTCTTTCCGTCCAACCACGGGTATTCGGCATCTTCACCGAAACTACAATTTCACCGGATCCCTCGTTGAGACAGCGCCCAAGTCGTTACTCCATTCGTGCAGGTCGGAACTTCGCGTTGTTCCCTCATTTCTGAGGGCGCAGACTATCCCTTCACCTCTGACTAGCAGCGTCGCGACGAGCTCGTCAGCGTCGTAGCGCCGGCGCCCGCTCGGATTCATCTCCGCGAGCGAGCTCGACGATCTTGATCAGGCCGCCGCGACTCCGATGCTCGCCGTCGGCCATGAGCCGGCAGACAAAGGCGAAGCGCTCGAAGTCGACACTGTTTGCCGGACAGCAGCGGACAGCGGATCGAAGTGCGGGACGACCCGCTCGACGAGGTCGTCGAGCTTCCGCGTCTCCCACTTCAACGTCTGGTCGCTGCGGTCCGGCCGGATGCTTCCGCACCCGAAGTAGGCCTGCAACGCATGAGAGCACCTCGGCGCGATCTCCGTTCTGGCTGACGGAGAAGCTCGGTCTCACCTCCCACCCGACCGCGAGCGTTGCCCGCGGCGCGATTGAGACGGTGAAACATCCTTCTCCGTCGGCGTAACCGGAGATATACGCCGAGAGGAACTCGCGACTGTGCCAAGGGCCGGCGTCTGATCGCATCCATAGATTGTCGCGGCAATGCCGGACGGAATGCGATCTCACGTCCGCTTTGGACACGGACGATCAGTCGTTACGGGGTCAAGCTCTCCGACGAGCCGACTTCCCACGGGATTACCCTCTCGCTGCTACGGCGTCCTTGAAGCGCCGCATACGAGGAGGGCTTCCCCGTTATTAGCCGGTCATTGTGCCGGAATCACTTCCGCACCGGGCAATTCAATTACCCGACAAGGAATTTCGCTACCTTAGGACGGTTATAGTTACCGCCGCCGTTTACCGGGGCTTGGATTCAAGGCTTCGCCCGAAGACTAACCTCTCCTCGTGACCTTCCGGCACCGGGCAGGAGTCAGCCCCTATACGTCGTCTTACGACTTCGCAGAGACCTGTGTTTTTGGTAAACAGTCGCTTGGGCCGTTTCACTGCGGCCCCCTCGAGCTAGGCCCGTAAAGGGCTTCACTCTACTGGGGCGTCCCTTCTCCCGAAGTTACGGGACCATTTTGCCGAGTTCCTTAACGAGGGTTCTTCCGATCGCCTTGGTATTCTCTACCTGCCCACCTGTGTCGGTTTTGGTACGGGCACGTCCAACCTCCCTAGAGGCTTTTCTCGGAGGCATGGTTTCAGGCACTTCGGCCCCTAAGGGCCTCGGCGTCCCGTCTCAGG
>CAWGVE010000041.1:0-104973 GCA_963825805.1 uncultured Actinomycetes bacterium
GCCTCCCGGCCAGACGGCGCTCTTCAACAGCTGGGAGGACGCGGTCGAGTGCGCCCGCTGCGGCGGGCGGATGATCCGCACCGGCAGCTGTTACACGTGCCGCGACTGCGGCACGAACACCGGCTGCTCGTAGCAGCCGCGACCCGATTCGAGCCTCGGGGGGCCGGGTAGCAGACCGGCCCCTCGACGGGCGATTGACCCTGGTTCAGGCGGTGGTTAACGTCCAGCGACGGGTCTTTAACGCGACACGACGCAAGCAGAGAAGGGGGTCACATGAACCGGAGACGACTAGGGACAACGGCGGCAGCCGTGCTCTGTGCGGGGCTGTTCGTCGGCGGGCTGGTGGCGACACCCGCGGCGAAGGCGGCGATCACCGCCTCGAGCATCACCACGCCGACCGATCCGACGTACCTCAACGTCGCGGTCGATTCGAGCACGGGACACACCACGGACACGTTCACCGTCAGCGGCGCGACGACCGGCTCGACACCGGGCGACATGGTCGACATCCTGTGCTCCACCGGAAGTTCGTCGGTCGCGGTGGCGAGCAACGTGCCGCTCAACTCGGACGGGTCCTTCTCCGTCACGGACGCTTCGCTGGACGCGATCTGGCAGACGTCGAGCGCGGCCTGCCGGCTACACGCCGTGCCCGCCGGCACCACCCCGGCAGACCTGACCCCCTTCACCGGGCCGCGGGTCGTCGTCGGGGCGCACGAGCCGAGGACCGTCAGCGGCGGCCCCAATGACGGCACGCCCATCGACTACTACATCTGGGCGGGGCAGCTCTCGGGCGCCTTCGACTACGTCTCAGTTGGCGACTGCGGGGTGTATGACGGCTATCTGTTCGACCCCACGCTCGGGAATACGACGACCACGTTCTACTGCAACGCGGGTCTCTTCGAGAGCGACTCGAACGGCAGCCCGACGCGCTCGGAGCTCCAGATCGACGGCAAGGATGCGTACACGCCCTACACGACCGATGACATCAACGCGGACGCCACCGGCCTGCCGGCGGTGAGCTACACGTACACCCTCGATCCTGCCACGGGCAACCTCACGATCCACGAGACGGATCCGCTCGTCGAGTGCACCGATACGAGCTATCCGCCCGACACGACGAAGTGCGCCACGTTCGTATCCGCCGGCGTGACGGACAACATCACGATCACGCAGGATCACGACGGGCGCGTGTCCTGGTTCACCGAGAACTTCACGAGCACCGACACGCTCTCCCACACGCTCGACCTGCTCTGGGACCAGAACCAGCACTTCTACGGGACGAGCGGCGACGCGAGCAACGTCGAGTACCAGTTCCCGGGCCAGAGCAGCTTCGCCATTCCCACCGCAGGCTCGTCGGTCACTCTGCCCGCGACGGCGGGGACGATCTACATCCGGATGCACGGGGCGGCCGACGGAGACATGAACACCGGCCAGGGGGCGATCGTCTACGACCGGGCGGCGACCGCCGCGACCTTCACGAGCATCAGCTCCGGCGACAGCGAGTTCACGCTGCACCAGACCGGAACCGTCCCGGCGGGTGGCTCGACGCAGTACCGCTTCGCGTTCGTGCAGGACTACCTCGCCGCGAACGTCTCCTCGCTCGCGCAGGCGGCGAGTGCCTCGTTCCTGAACACGCTCACCGTCTCGAAGACGGGCACCGGGACCGGCACAGTGACGAGCTCGCCGTCCGGCATCAGCTGCGGGGCGACGTGCTCGAACGGCTTCGCGTCCGGCACGTCGGTGACCCTGACCGCCACGCCGGCCACCGGCTCGTCCTTCACGGGCTGGTCGGGTGGTGGCTGTAGCGGCACGGGCACCTGCACCGTCACGACGAACGCCGCCACGGCGGTCACCGCCAACTTCAGCCTCACGCCCGAGACGCTGACGGTCGCGAAGAAGGGCGACGGCAAGGGCACCGTCACGAGCTCGCCGTCGGGAATCAGCTGCGGCGCGACCTGCAGCCACTCCTATGACTACGGCAGCTCCGTCACCCTGAACGCGAAGGCCACCAATGGCTCGGCGTTCTCCGGCTGGTCGGGTGCCTGCAGCGGCAAGGGCGCGTGCACGGTCTCGCTGACGGCGGCCGCGTCCCTCAAGGCGACGTTCGTGAAGAACTGCGCCGTGCCCAAGCTGAAGGGCAAGAGCCTGAAGAAGGCGAAGCGGCTGCTCAAGTCGCACGACTGCCGCGCCGGCAAGATCAAGCACGCGTTCTCGACGAAGGTCAAGAAGGGGCGCGTGATCTCCTCGAAGCCCAAGGCGGGGAAGCACCTGAAGCACCTCGCCAAGGTCCAGCTCGTGCTGAGCAAGGGCAAGAAGAAGCACTAGCTCTCAGCTCGGCGGCGTGACTCGGAGGCCCCGCACCAGCGGGGCCTCCGTCAATTCGTTGCTGTGGAGCCGCAACGCTGCCAACATGCGGGAATGCCCCGCTGTCGCGCCTGCGACCAGGAAAATCCGGAGATCGCCCGCTTCTGCCTCGCGTGCGGGGCTCCGCTCGCCGAGGAACCGGCGCCTCGCGAGGAGCGCCGGATCGTCAGCGTGGTGTTCGTCGACCTCGTCGGCTTCACGTCCCGCTCCGAACAACTCGACCCGGAGGACGTGCGGGCGATCCTCAGCCCGTACCACGAGACGGTGCGGGCGGAGATCGAGTCCTTCGGCGGGATCGTCGAGAAGTTCGTCGGCGACGCCGTGATGGCCGTCTTCGGCGCTCCAACCGCGCACGGCGACGATCCGGAGCGCGCCGTCCGCGCCGCTCTCGCGGTCCGCGAGGCGGTGCCGGCGCTCAACGCGGAGCGCCCCGGACTCGAGCTCCGCATCCGCGGTGCCGTGAACACGGGCGAGGCGGTCGTGTCCCTCTCGGCGCGCCCAGCGCTCGGGGAGGCGATGGTCGCCGGCGACGTGGTGAACACGGCGTCCCGGCTGCAGCAGCACGCGCCGGTGGGCGAGATCGTCGTCGGGGAGGAGACCTTCCGCGCGACCCGCGCCGCGATCGAGTACGAGGCGGCCGAACCGGTGACGGCCAAGGGGAAGGCCGAGCCGGTCGCGGTCTGGCGCGCCGTCGCCGCCGCTTCCGCGACCGGCGAGCGCTACCTCTCGACCACGCCCTTCGTGGGACGCGACCGGGAGCTCGGGCTCCTCGACGCGACCTGGGAGCGCGTGGAGCTGGAGCGCCGCCCGCACCTCATCACCATCCTCGGGCCGTCGGGCGTCGGGAAGTCCCGCCTCACGGCGGAGTTCACCGAGGGCGTCGTATCGCGCAAGGGCAGGATCGCGCGCGGCCGTTCTCTGCCGTATCGCGAGCGCAGCGCGTACGGCGCGTTCGCCTCGCAGGTGAAGGAGCTCGCCGGCATCTACGACAGCGACGACGTCGAGGTCGCGACGGACAAGCTGCGGGCCCTGGTCGAGCGGCTCGTCGGAAAGGACGAAGCGGCCGTCGTGGCCGGGCACCTCGCGATCCTCCTCGGCTTCGAGACGGAAGCGACTGCGCCGGACCGCGACAGCCTCTTCCAGTCGGTGCGTGTCTTCATCGAAGCCGGTGCACGGGACGAGCCCACTGCGTTCGTGTTCGAGGACGTCCACTGGGCCGACTCGGCGCTGCTCGACCTGATCGAGCTCCTCGCCGCCCGCCTCCAGGACCTTCCCGTGCTGCTGCTGACCATCGCCCGGCCGGAGCTGCTCGACACTCGGCCCGCGTGGGGCGGCGGGCTGCTCGCCTACAACGCGCTTCCGCTCGAGCCGCTGGGCAACACGGAAGCTGCCCAGCTCGCGCTCCACCTCCTCGGTGCAGACGCGAAAGCGGCCCACGTCGCCGGAGTTGCCGAGGGGAACCCGCTCTTCATCGAGCAGCTCGCTGCGGTGATGAACGAACGTAACGGCAACGAGACGGACACTCTGCCGACGACGATCCGCGGCCTCGTCGCCGCGCGCCTCGACGGGCTGCCGGCCGAGGAGCGCGAGGTGCTTCTCGACGCCTCGATCGTCGGGCGCAGCTTCTGGCTCGGCGCCTTGGAGCGGATAGCGCGTGACCCGGATTGCCTCGCGGAATTGCTCGCTGCGCTGGAACGGCGCGACCTGCTCCGCCGCGACGCCGTCTCGCGGATGGAGGGAGACGCGCAGTGGTCGTTCACGCACGGTCTGATCCGCGACGTCGCGTACGACCTCCAGCCCCGCGCGCGCCGCCGGGACGGCCACCGCCACGTCGCCGAGTTCATCGAGCAGTCGACGCCCGAGGTCGGCGAGGCGCGGGCGGCGCTTGCTCGCCACTGGCGCGGCGCCGGGGAGCTCGAGCACGCGGTCCGACATTTCGTGGCAGCGGCCGAGGAAGCGGAACGCGGCTGGGCCAAGCCACTCGCCGTGATGCTGTACAAGGAGGCGCTCGACATGACACCCTCTGAGGAGGTGGACCGTGTCCGCTTCCTACGGAAGCGGCTGGCCGTCGCGCAGCAGGCGGTCTACCACGTCAGCGACGCGCACCTGCTCGGGCTCGGCGGCGGCGAGCTTTAAGCGGCGACCGGTGGGAAGTCGGCCGGCGACACATCGCCGGCGATCTCGAGCAGAAGCGTGACCGAGTGGCTGCCCAGCATCTTCGCGTGAGCGCGAACGGTCTCCTCGTCAGGGGCCTCGTAGACGCAGTACGTGTGGACGAGCCCCTCGTCGTCGACGACGACGTGGCTGTGCTCCCAGACGATCTCGGGGAACTCGTTCTCGGTGAGCTCACGAGAGCGGCGGCCGACGGGCGCCATCTGGTCTTCGGTGACTTCGAAGGCGCGGACGATCAGATAGCGGGGCATCGCCGGATGTTAACGGCCTGCGTCCGCGCTGAGAAGGGCTCGGAGCTTCGCTCTGTAGATCCGCATGTCCGCGTGCTTCCAGTCGGCGTGCGTCTGGTGCGCCCACGGCTTGTACAGCTCCTTGTGGTACGGGCTCGAGAGGCTCTCGTTGTGGCCGATCACATTTCGGATCCTGATGTGGAAGCGTCCGACGAGCCACGCCGTGAGCGCGAGCGACGAGCGGAGCTGTGCCGGGTCGTGAAGGATCTCGGCGTCGGATGTGCCCACGTGCTCGATCCCGAGCGCGACGTAGTTGAGCCCCACGGTGTGCCGGCACATGACGTTCAGCCGCACGAGCTGGTAGATCGTCCCGTCCCGGTCGACGACGAAGTGCGCGCAGGTGCCGGGCAGCTCGCCCAGCTCGGGATCCGGCGTGTTGGCCGCGAACGTGTTCCACGCCGCCGAGAAGCTGTTGGTCGCGGTGTAGTGCTCGACGATCACCTTCGGCTGGAGCAGCCAGGAGTGGATCCCGTAGTGCTTGGCGGCGTACGCAGCCATCTCCGCCTTCCGCTGCGGCCCGTAGGGAATCGGCTTCCACACGATGTGCGGTTTCGGAGCTATGAGTGCGAGGGCGACGGCGAGCGTGGCGAACACAGGGCGGGCAGGGTAGCCTCCGCTCAGTCGTGTCGAGGTAGCGAGCCCACAAGCCGCCGTCGCAGCGAGGCAAGTCCGCCTCGCCTTTGCGCCCCCTACCTCGAGGTGTTTCTTGGCACGACCCCCTCTCATCGTGAGCTCCGCGAACGTCCGGCTGAAGGCCGTGCGTCGGCTTGCACGCCGGGGCTCCCGCGAGCTCTGCCTCGCGGAAGGGGGCCGCGCGGTCCGGGCGGCGATCGCCGCCGGCGCGGCAGTGCTCGAGCTGTACGTGTCGCCAGACCTGCCGGCGGGCAGCGGCGACTCCGACCTCGTGGAGGCCGCCGAGCGGTGCGGGGCCGCCGTGGTCGAGGTCGGCGCGGCGGCGTTCGCGAGCCTGACGGAGGGCCGGCCGGACGGCCTGCTGGCCGTGGTCCGACGTCCCTCGACGAGGCTGGAGACGCTCGAGCTGCCGCCGCAGCCGTTCGTCGCAGTCGCGGTCGCCATCGAGCGGCCTGGGAACCTCGGCGCGATCGCGCGCACGGCCTGCGCAGCCGGCGTCGACGCACTCATCGTTGCCGACCGGCGCACCGACCTCTTCCACCGCGAGGCGATCCGTGGCTCGGTCGGCGCGGTCTTCAGCCTGCCGTGCGCGAGCGCGCCGAGCGAGGACGTGCTCGCGTGGCTGCGCGAGCGCGCGATCCCGATCGTCGCCACGACCCCGGCCGCCGAGACGCCGTACTGGGCGCTGCCGTACGCAGGCGCAGTCGCCGTCGCACTCGGCGGCGAGCGGCACGGGCTCCCGCCCGTCTGGCTGGACGCCGCGACCGATCGTGTCGCCGTCCCGGCGCACGGCCCGGTCGACAGCCTCAACGTCGCCGTCGCGGCCGGAGTGGTGCTCTGCGAGGCGGCGCGGGCTCGCTAGCTGCTAGCCGAGCCTGTAGATCCGGTCTCCGAGATCCTCCGCCCGGAACCGCTCGAGGAACTCCTTCGCGTACGGCCGGCCCGGCTCTGCCAGCAGGATCTCGCCTCCAAGTCGCGGCAGGAGCTCTGCGAGCTGCTCGGCGTTGCGAGCTTCGTAGAGGAGGTCGGCGCCGAGGACGAGATCCCACGGCGCGGCCCGCAGCAGGGGCTCCGGCTCGCTCCAGCGGACCCGGGCGACACGGAGGAAGACGCCGTTGCGCTCGGCGTTCCGGCGCAGGAGCTCGGTCGCGTCCTCCGCCCAGTCGGTGGCGAGGACGTCGCGCCTCGGGCCGCGGCGGCCAGCGAGGGCAGCCCGAGGCCGCAGCCGAGCTCGAGCACCTTCAGCCCGCTCGGCTCCCGCCTCGCGACCTCCCGTGCGAGCGCGAGCCCGCTCGGCCAGAGCTCGGCCCAGTAGGGCAGGAACTCCTCCTCGTCGAACGCCGCCTCGTCGATCAGCTCCTCGGCGCTCGGCGGCCGGAGGATCTCCAGGCGCAGGCCCGGCGCGAGCTCGACCTCCTCGTCGACGAGAGCCTGCGTCAGAGCGTCGCGAACAGGTCGACGGGCACGCCGTCGGGGTCGCTGAGCTGCGCGTAGCGCTGGCCCCAGAACGCGTCCCACGGCTCCTTCTCGCCCTCGAACCCCGCGGCGACCACGCGGGCGTACAGCTCGTCCACCTCCGCCGGGGTGCTGCACTCGAACGCGAGCGCGAGCTGGTTGCCGGCCGCGCGCGTCCAGTCGGGCCGGAAGCTGCCGATGACCTCCTCGGTGTCGAGCATCAGGCGCACGCCGTTCGGCAGCGTCGCCTCGACGTGGCCGTTGCCTTCCGGGAACTCGATCCCGAGCTGCCCGTAGAAGGCCACCGAGCGGCGCATGTCGGAGCAGACGATCCCGATCGCGTTCAGCTGCGGCACAGCCGTGACGCTAACCGTTAGCGTCGGCTCGATGCGGCGCAGGCAACTCGGCTCCAGCGACCTTCAGGTCTCGGAGATCAGCCTCGGCTCCTGGCTGACGTACGGCGGCGGGGTCGAACGCGAGAGGGCCGAGGCATGCGTGGCGAAGGCGTTCGAGGTCGGGATCGACTTCATCGACACCGCGAACGTCTACTCACGCGGCCTGGCGGAGGAGTTCCTCGGGGAGGTGCTCGCCGACCGACCGCGCGACTCGTATGTCCTCGCCACGAAGCTCTTCTGGCCGATGCCCGACGGCGGCCGGGGCCTCTCGCGCGAGCAGGTCCACACGCAGCTCGACGCCTCGCTGCGACGCCTTCGCACCGACTACGTCGACCTCTACCAGTGCCATCGCTACGACTGGAACACGCCGCTCGAGGAGACGATGGAGGCGCTGACCGAGGTCGTCCGGCAGGGCAAGGCGCGCTACCTCGGCTTCAGCGAGTGGCCGGTGGAGAAGATCCGCGAGGCGCAGGCGATGCCCGGGGTCGAGCACTTCGTCTCGAGCCAGCCGCAGTACTCGATGATCTGGCGCGGCCCCGAGCGCGACGTGATCCCAGCGAGCCGCGAGCTCGGGATCTCCCAGATCGTCTGGTCGCCCCTCGGCCAGGGTGTGCTGACCGGGAAGTACCGGCCCGGAGAGCCGCTGCCCGAGGGCACTCGCGCCACCTCCGATGCGATGGGCGGCTTCATGGAGCGCGCCCTCGACCAGACGCTGCTCGAGCGCGTGCAGCAGCTGCGCCCGGTTGCCGACGAGCTCGGCCTTTCGATGGCCCAGCTTGCGCTCGCGTGGGTGCTGCGCGAGGACAACGTCGCCGCGGCCATCATCGGCGCGTCGCGACCCGAGCAGGTCGAGGACAACGCCGGCGCCTCGGGCGTCGAGCTGAGCGAGGAGACGCTCGCCCGGATCGACGAGATCCTCGGCGACAGCGTGGCCTGGGACCGCCGGCCTCGACCCGCGGCTAGGCCCCGCGTCGCCGTTGCGCTGCCCCGCCAGCACGGTGTCGGCGAGGCCGTACTCGACCGCCTCCTCCGGAGCGAGGAAGCGGTCGCGATCGATGTCCCGCAGCACCTGCTCGACGTCGCGGCCGGAGTGGTGCGCGATCACTTCGGCATAGCGGCGCGTGATGGAGAGAATCTCGCGGGCTGCGATCTGGATATCGGCCGGCGTGCCGCGGAAGCCGCCGGAGCCCTGGTGGATCATCACCTTCGAGTTCGGCAGGACGAAGCGCTTCCCGGCCGCGCCGCCCGAGAGCAGCATCGCCGCGGCCGACATCGCCATCCCGATGCAGTACGTCTGCACGTCCGGGTTCACGTACTGCATCGCGTCGTAGATCGCCAGCCCGGCGTAGGCGTCTCCGCCCGGCGAGTTCAGGTAGAGCCTGATGTCGGCGTCGGGATCCTCGGCCTCGAGGAAGAGGAGCTGGGCAACGATCAGGTTCGCCGACGAGGGCTCCACCTCCGTGCCGAGAAAGACGATCCGCTCCCGCAAGAGACGCGAGAAGATGTCGAAGGAGCGCTCGAAGCGGCCGTCCGACTCGACGACCATGGGCACGAGGTGATTCGATACGCTACTCATCGGTTGCACATTACACGCAACCGTTGGGTTGCGCATCGGGATCGAATGGAGGGCAGCGATGGAGGTCGAGCGCGAGATCGTCGTACCGGAGGCTCCCGAGGAGGTCTGGGAGGCCTTGACCGAGCCCGAGCGGCTCGAGGAGTGGTTCGCGACGGAGGTCGAGCTCGACGCCCGGCCCGGCGGCGAGGGCGTGTTCCGCTGGGGAGACGGCGACGAGCGGCGGGCGGTCGTGCGCGAGATCGAGGAGGCCGAGCGGCTGGTGCTCGACTGGGACGACGGCGGCAGCGTCGTCCTCGAGCTCGAGCCCGTGGTCGCGGGGACGCGGGTGCACGTCGTCGAGTCCTCCCCCGAGTTCGCCCCGGCGCTCGAGCTGCGTGCGCTGGCGTGGACGGCGCTCGCGGCGGCGTAGACCGCGTCTTCGCAGCTCTCGGCGACGCGGGACGGCGCTCCCTCGTCGAGGCGGTGGCGGCGCGCGGCACGGCCACCGCGACGGAGCTCGCGGCGGAGCTACCGGTCACCCGCCAGGCGGTGGCGAAGCAGCTGTCGGCGCTGGCCGACGCGGGCCTGCTCCACGCGACGCGCGCCGGGCGCGAGACACGCTACGAGGTGACGCCCGCGCCGCTCGAGGAGGCCGTGGAGTGGATGGTGTCGGTCGGCGCGGCGTGGGACGAGCGGCTCGCAGCGCTCCGCAGCAGCCTCGGCGGCAGCGGCTACGGAAAGAGCCGCGACACGCTCCAGCCGCCGCCCCGCTTCCGCACGTAGCGGAAGCGGTCGTGGAGCCGGCTGGCGCGGTGCTGCCAGAACTCCCAGGCCCCGGGGACGACGAGGTAGCCGCCCCACGTCGGAGGTCGCGGCACGGGGCCGTCGCCGAGCTCGCCTCCGAGCTCGGCGAGCCGCTCGTCCAGCTCGGCTCGCGACCCGAGAGGCTCGCTCTGGCGCGAGGCGGCCGCACCGAGCTGTGCTTCGCGCGGCCGGGTCGCGAAGTACGCGTCGGACTCCTCGCCCGGAAGGCGCTCGACCCGCCCCTCCACCCGGACCTGACGTCCGAGCGACGGCCAGTGGAAGAGGAGCGCAGCCTGCGGGTTCGCCTCGAGCTCGCGCCCCTTCCGCGACGTGTAGTGCGAGTAGAAGACGAGCCCGCGCTCGTCGAAGCCCTTCAGCAGGACCATCCGCACCGACGGCGCACCGTCGGCGGTGGCGGTCGCGAGCGCCACCGCCTCGGGCACGTCCAGCGCTTCGACCGCGTCAGCGAACCAGCTCCGGAACTGCTCGAGCGGGTCGGGTGCGAGATCGCCGCGCCGCAGCTCCGACTCGGGCTCGCTACCCAGCGCCGTCCTCCGCGAGGTCGAGCCTCGCGCGTAGCTCAGCCGGGCGCAGGATCTTCCCCCCGAGCTCGGCGTCGGACGGGACCAGCTCCTGGACGACACGCAGCACCAGCTCGGCTTCGTCGCTGAGCGGGCTGAGGATCTTGTTCCCCTTGAGCAGCGCCTTCCCGCGCGGCCCCGTGTGGACGGCGAGATCACGCTCGGCGTAGCCCTTCTCCTGGAGGAGGACGTTCGCCTGCTCGATCGCATCCACGCTGCGGGTTTTATAGCGGAACAGATCGGTGTCGGGAGGGATGACGATGTCGGCGGCGCGGCCGTCGCCGCGGACTTCGAGCCCGCGGACGACCGCGACCGGGACGCGGTCGAGCTTGCCGAAGACCAGCTGGGCGGCGCCCGCGATCTCGTCCGCGACGGCGATCCGCGTCGCGTGCAGCTCGTACCCGGTCGGATCCCGCTCGCCCATGAGATCGCGCACGACCTCGACGCCGGCCGCGCCGATCGCGACGTCCGTCGTCGCCGCGCGCCACGGCCGGCCGAAGGAGTCGGTGACGATCACGCCGACGTCGGCCCCGGTGCGCTCGCGCAGCTCCTCCCGGAGCCGCGCGGCGGAAGCGTCGGGATCGAGCGGGAGCAGGACCACGGTCTCGGGCTCCGGCGCGTTCGAGGCGTCTACGCCCGCCGAGCCGGCGACGAAGCCGTGCCTGGTGCGGGCGATGATGAGCGGCGGGCGCACCCGGACGAGCTCGGCCGCCTCGTCGAGGATGACCTGGATTCGGCGCGGGTCCGCCTCGCCGGCCGCGAGCTCATGCGCCTGTTCCGACGCCTCGACGTCGGCGAGCGCCACGACGCGGCCCTCGACTTTCGAGACGGCCTTCTGCGCCACGACGACCACGTCGCCGTCCTCGAGCTCCGTCCGCTCGGCGATCAACGCCGCGAGGTCGTCACCCTCCCGCAGCTCCGGCAGTCCTTCGACCGGCGTGACCGAGAATCCGCTCACGCTTCGGGCAAGCCGGTGACGCGGATGCCGGCGTGACCCTTGTAGCGCTTGTTCAGGTTGACGATCACCGCGGTCATGCCTTCGAGGGCGCGCGCGCTTGCGAGCGGCCCGGCGTCGAGCGCCCGGCCGGCCACGACCTTCGCGGCGAGCGCGAGCGCCAGCGCCTTGGCGTCGGCGTCGTCGCCACAGACGAACGCGTCCTCGTCGGGCCGTCCACGCGCGAGCTGCCGCGCGGCAAGCGAGTGGAGACCGGCGACAACCGGTGCGCGCACGAGGTCTTGCGTCCGCTCGGCGAGCGAGCGCGCCTCGGCGTAGGGAAAGACCCCGGCCGGTGAGAAGTGCAGCTCGCTCGCAACGCTGAGCAGCGGCGTCGCACCGAGCGCCTCCGCCAGGGCACCCGCGGTCGCGAGCGCCGCATCGGCCCTGGTGGCGAGGACCACGAGGTCGACGTCCTGGACGGCCTCCTCGTTCGCGGCGCCGGAGGCACCGACTTCGCGGCCCTTCTCCTCGGCCCGCTCGGGATCGCGCGACCCGATCACGACGTCGTCGCCTGCTTCGACAAGGCGGCCCGCGAGCGCGAGCCCGAAGTCGCCGGTTCCTCCCACGATCGCGACCCTCATGCGGGCACCGCCCCCAGCGCTACCTCCGCGAGCCGGCGGCGCGCGTCGCGGTCGCTCATGAGCGTCCGGGCCACCAGCGGCCTGACGTCTCCGAGCCCGTCGAGGTCGTCGCCATCGGCCTCGTCCACGACGAGTACATCGATCAATCCCTTGTAACAACTTGTCACATGCCGAGGTGAGGTGCCGCCCGCGAGTCGTCGCAGCATCCGGTCGGCGGGGCCCTTCACAGCCAGGCCGGCGATCAGGGGGCTGACGGCGACGCAGGGCGCCCGCCGCCGCGCAAGCGCCTCGCGCAGCTCGCGCACGGCCAGGATCGGCGCGAGTGAGACGTACGGGTTGCTCGGAGCCAGGAGGATCAGGTCCGCGCCCGCGAGCGCCTCCAGCGTCCCCGGCGCCGGCCGCGCCGACTCCTCTCCCTCGAAGCGCACGGCGTCCACCTCGTCCCGGTGGCCGCGGGCGACGAACCACTCCTGGAACGGGAACGTCCCGGCCGGCGTCTCGAGCCAGGTGCGGAGCCGGTCGTCCGTCGCCGGCAGCAGCCGCGCCTCGACACCGAGCGACTCTGCGAGGCGAGCGGTCACGGCCGAGAGCGGCTCACCGGCTCGCAAGGCCTGCGTCCGCACGAGGTGGAGGCCGAGGTCGAGATCGCCCAGCGCGAACCAGCTCTCGCCGCCGAGCGCGCCGACGGTTTCGAGCGCGCGCCAGGTCTCACCGCTGCGCCCCCAGCCCCGCTGCTCGTCGGCCAGGCCCGCGAGCGCGTAGAGGATCGAGTCGAGATCGGGCGAGACCTGGAGCCCGAGCACCTCGACGTCGTCGCCGACGTTGCCGATCACGCTCGTCGCCGGCGCCCCTGCGACGTCGACGACGCCGCAGACGAAGCGCGCGCCTCCGACGCCTCCCGACAGGACGGCGACGTTCAGACGGCGCTCCTCTCGAGCTCAGCGAGGCACGCCTGCGTGCGCGGGCCGGCGCGGAGCTGCAGCCGCGTCAGGTCCTCCATCGTGTCCACGTCGTCCGCGAGATTCGGCAGCGCGACGGATACGGCCTCGAGCCCCAGCGACGCGGCGTGCTCCCGGAAGCGGTCGGCGCTGCTCGGGCCGTAGAGCGGCGCGAAGGCCTCGGGCGCGGGCAGGCTGAGCGCGTTCGTCGTGCCGTCGAGCGCCTCGACGAGCGCGAGCGAGCCCGCCGGCGTCGCGGCGAGCAGCGAGCGGAGGTCGTGCGGCACGACGCACGGGACGTCGGCGTTGACGACGAGGATGCCGCCGGGCCCGAGACCTTCGAGGCCGGCGTGGACGGCGGCGCCCTGGCCGCCGCCGGGATCGGCCACTGCCTCCGCGCCGGCGTCGACGGCGGCGGCCGCGGCGTCCTCGTCCGGCGTCACGACCCGTGTGGGGCCGACCGGGACGCAGGCGGCGAGGACGTCGCAGAACATCGCCTGGCCGAGCGCCCGTCGCACGCGCCGCGACTCGTGCAAGCGTGTCTTTCCCTCCGGGCCTGCGAACGGGATCAGAACCGTGGGCACGTGGCAAATCTACGGTCTGCCGGGATACTCACGCGGTGAGGGTCGCCGCGACACAGAAGCTCCCCGGGCCCGCGTGGGCCGAGCTCCCGGAAGTGGGGCTGCTCGAGACCTGGCCTCCGCGGGAGCCGCTGCCGGGCGTGGAAGCCCTCGTCGCGGTCGTCGTCCGGGTCGGCGACGCGGAGCTCGACCTCCTCCCCGACCTGCGGCTCGTGGCGAACTACGGCGTCGGCTACGACACCGTGGACGTCGCCGCCTGCCGCGAGCGCGGGGTCGCGGTGACGAACACGCCGGGCGTCCTCGACGCGGCGGTGGCCGACATGACGCTCGCGCTGATCCTCGCCTGCCGCCGCCACCTCCTCGAGTCGGACCGCTTCGTGCGTGAGCAGCGCTGGCGGCGCGGCTGGGCGCGACCCGAGCTGCTCGGCCACGACCTAGCCGGCTCGACGCTCGGGCTGGTCGGGATGGGGCGGATCGGCTCCGAGGTCGCGCGGCGGGCGGAGGCGTTCGGGATGCGCGTCACGCACCACCGGCGAAGCGACGGGATCCCGCTCGACGAGCTGCTCCGCTCGTCCGATGTCGTCTCGCTCCACGTGCCACTCTCCGCGGAGACGCGCGGCCTGCTCTCTCGCGAACGGCTCGCCCTGATCCGGGACGGCGCGACGCTGATCAACACCGCGCGCGGCGCGATCGTGGACGAGGAGGCGCTCGTCGACGAGCTCGTATCGGGCCGCATCTCCGCGGGCCTCGACGTCTTCACCGACGAGCCGCACGTGCCGGAGCGGTTGCTGGCGCTCCCGAACGTCGTGTTGACCCCGCACATCGCGAGCGCGACGGTCGAGACGCGGGCGGCGATGACGCGCGTGCTCGTGGACAACGTGCTCGCCTTCCTCCGCGGCGAGCCGCTCCCGAACGCGATCGACCGCTGATCGACCGGCCGTCAGAGCTCGCCCGGGCGGCCGGCGGCGACCCAGTCGCGGACCTCGAACCAGTGGCTGGAGCGAAGGGCGTCGGCGACGCTCGGCTCCGTGTGGCCCGCCCAGAAGACGTGCCGCTCGAGGTCGCAGCAAATGGCGACTTCCGAGAGCACGACCTCGGGGATGTGCATGAGCGCGTCTCCCGGAAGCCTCGCCTCGGCGACGGTGTAGTGCTTGAACTGGAGCTCCGGCGCGATCTCCATCAGCTCCGGCCAGTCGGGACAAGTGCGCGAGCTCACGCGACTGACGGTACCGACAGCACCCGTCTCACAATCGTCGCCAGCGTCCGTACAAACCGCGGATCGGCGTTCGGCATCTCGATCCGCTCGAGCTTCAGCCCGAGCTCGGCCGCCTTCTCCTGCGCCTCGACGTCGAGGTCCCAGCGGATCTCGAGGTGATCCGAGACGAAGCCGACGGGACAGACGAGGACGTGCTCGACCCCCTGGCGGCAGAGCGCCTCGAGGTGGTCGAGGATGTCCGGCCCGAGCCATGGCTCGCCGGTCGGCGACTCGCTCTGGAAGGAGAAGCTCCACGCGCGCCAGGCCGGCCGCCTCGGCGACGAGCCGGGACGTCTCGAGCAGCTGCTCCTTGTAGGGATCGCCCGCCTCGAGGATCCGCGCGGGCAGCGAATGCGCGGTGAAGACGACGTGCGCGTCGGTGCCGCGGACACGATCGGCCAGCAGGTCGACGAAACCGGGCTCGTCGTGCCAGCTCTCGACGAAGCGCAGCTCCGCTCGGCGGGCCACCGCCCGCTCGAGCTGCTCGCGGTAGCCGGCGATCGACAGCGCCGAGTAATGGGGCGCGAGCACGAGCCCGGTAATTTCGCTCGGCTCCGGAGGAGACCGCTGATTCGGCCGCGTCGACGATCCGCGGCGTCCAGTGCTTCATCCCCGTGAAGACCGGGAGGCCGAGCTCGGCCTCGAGCGCCTCGCGCGTCTGCTCGGTGATCGCGTTGAGCGGTGACGAGTCCTCGATCCCGAGCCGCCGGTAGCGCTCGACGAGATCGGCGAGGTGCTCGGGCGCGATCGGACGGCCGCCGCGGATGTCCGAGTAGTACGCCGGGACGTCCGCCAGCCGCTCCGGCGAGCCGTAGGCCATGAGCACGACGGCGCTCTTCATGCCGCGTGACCGTAGCCTCGGACGAGCTCTACGAGCCGCGTCAGCGCGTCGGGATCCGTTTGCGGGAGGACGCCGTGGCCGAGGTTGAAGACGTGGCCCGGGCGCCCGCCGGCACGGCGGAGGACGTCGAGCGCGGCCCACTCCGCGCGCTCCCACGGGCCGAGCAGCACGGCGGGCTCGAGATTCCCCTGAATCGCGCGCTCGTCGCCGACGGCCGTCCACGCGTCGTCGAGGCTGATGCGCCAGTCGACGCCGACCGCGCTCCCGCCCGCCGCCGCCATCTCGGCGAGCAACTGCGTCGTCACTCCGGTGCCGAAGTGGATGGTCGGCACGCCGGCGGCGTCGAGCACGCGCGCCGAGTATGGAGCGACGAACTCGCGGTAGTCGGCCACCGAAAGCGCCCCGACCCAGGAGTCGAAGAGCTGGATCGCGTCGGCGCCGGCGGCCGCCGTCGCGGCGACGTAGCGCTCGAACTGCTGTGTCAGCCGCTCCATCAGCGCGTGCCAGGTCTCCGAGTCGCCATACATGAGCGCCTTCGTGCGGACGAAGTCGCGGCTCGGCTTGCCCTCGACGAGATAGCCGGCGACGGTGAACGGGCCGCCGCAGAAACCGACCAGCGCCCGCTCCGGCTCGAGCTCCGCGCGCACTAGCCGTACCGCTTCGAGGATCGGAGCCGCCCACTCCTCGGGATCGGCGACACGGAGGCGCTCGACGGCGGCCGCCGAGCCGATCGGCTCCTCCACGACGGGCCCGACGCCCTCGACGAGCTCCACGTCGACGCCCATCCCGAGGACGGGCGACATGATGTCGGCGAAGAGGACGGCGGCGTCGACGCCGTGCCGGCGCACAGGCTGGAGCGTGACCTCCGCGCAGAGCTCCGGCGTGCCGGCGATCTCGAAGAAGCCGTGCTGCTTCCTCAGCGCGCGGTACTCGGGCAGGGAGCGGCCTGCCTGCCGCATGAACCAGACGGGGGTCCTTTCGGCCGGCTCGCGCCGGAGGACGCGGACGAGGAGCGGCTCCACGGGAGCCTGGCTAGGCAGCGACGGGCTCGTGGCCGAACGAGCGGAGCAGGCGCGAGAGCCCTTCCTCGAGCGTGACCTCGGGCTCCCAGCCGAGCAACTGCTGGGCGCGCGTGATGTCGGGCTTCCGCTGCATCGGGTCGTCGACCGGCAGCGCCTCGAAGACGATCTCGCTCGACGCGCCGGTGACGCGCTTCACGAACTCCGCGAGCTCGAGCATTGTCCGCTCGTCGGGATTGCCCAGGTTGACGGGAAGGTGCTCGCCGCTTTCCGCGAGGAGGACGATGCCCCGGATCAGGTCGTCGACGTAACAGAAGCTCCGCGTCTGGGAGCCGTCCCCGAAGACGGTGAGCGGCTCCTCGGCTAGAGCCTGGCGGACGAAGTTCGAGACCGCACGGCCGTCGTTCGGGCGCATCCTCGGCCCGTAGGTGTTGAAGATCCGGACGATCGCCGTGTCGAGGCCCTGCTGGCCGTGGTAGGCCATCGTCAGCGCCTCCGCATACCGCTTCGCCTCGTCGTACACCCCGCGCGGGCCGATCGGGTTGACGTGCCCCCAGTAGGTCTCCGGCTGCGGGTGGATCTGCGGATCGCCGTAGACCTCGCTCGTCGACGCGGTGACGAAGCGGGCGCGCTTGAACTTCGCGAGGCCGAGCATGTGGTGCGTGCCGTAGGAGCCGACCTTCAGGCTGGCGAGCGGCATGCGGAGGTAGTCCTCCGGGCTCGCGAGGGCGGCGAAGTGATAGACGAAGTCGAGCGGCTCGTCGATGAAGAGCGGCTCGGAGACGTCGTGCGGGACGAAGCGAAAGCCGTCGTCGCGGATGTGCTCGATGTTGGTGAGCGAGCCGGTGACGAGGTTGTCGACGCAGATCACGCGGTGCCCGCGCTCGAGCAGGTAGTCGCAGAGGTGCGAGCCGAGAAAACCGGCTCCGCCTGTCACGAGAGCGGTCGGCACGGCGCGATGGTAGCGGCCGGGACGCCGCGACCTACCGAAGGTCTTTGTTGCTCTCCATGTCGAACCACATCGCGAACAGCGTGAACTGGAGGCCCGAGATGACGAGCAGCGCGACGAGAACAACAGTCGCGATGGGGATCGAGTGACCCGCGATCCGGAAGCCGACGACGACGAGCCCCAGTGCCACTCCGGCAATCGTCGCGATGACCCCCATCACGTAGAAGAAGACGAGCGGGTGGAAGTCGCGCTTGACGTACTTCTCCCACAGCCGCCAGAAGAAGCCCTTCAGCAGCAGCCACGAGATCCGCGGCACCACGTGGCGGTAGCGCATCGCCGAGCGCTCGCCGACGCCGTAGATCGGGCGAGACGGAAAGTCGCGGACGCGCGCGTTCCAGACGTTGAGGTGGACGAGCATGTCGTTCGGGAAGCCGTACTGCGTGTAGACGCGGTCGAGGTCGAGCCGCTCGAGCATCTGCCGCGAGATGGCCGTGTAGCCGGACTGCGAGTCGGCGACGTGCCAGTAGCCGGACGCGATCTTCGTCAGCATGGAGAGGATGGCGTTGCCGAAGAAGCGCGTCTTGGGGATGAGCTGCCACGCCTGACCGGTGGAGAGGCGGTTCGCCTTCGAGTAGTCGAGCTCTCCTCGCGCGACCGGCTCGACGAGCGCCGGCAGGTCGTCGGCATCCATCTGGTTGTCGCCGTTCATGACCACGACCACGTCGAGCCCTTCCGCCATCGCACGGCGGTAGCCGGTGAGGGTCGCCGCGCCGACCCCGCTACGGCGCTCGTGCGTCAGCACCTCGACCCGCCGATCGCCGACCTCCCGTGCGCACTCCGCCGTGCGGTCGGACGAGCCGTCGTCCACGACGAAGATCCGATCGACGAGTGGCGGGATTCCGCCCAGCGTGGACGCGATCAGCGTCTCCTCGTCAAACGCAGGGACGACGACCCCGACGCGCTTCCCCTCGAACACGCCGAGAGCCTAAGTCAGCCGCCGTTGCGCGGCGCGACCCGCACGGCGACCGGCTCCCACAGGAGCGCCGCAAGCGCGCCGAGGATGAGGCCGATCAGCGCGGCGATGACGACCGTGTTGCGGCGGCTGCGGGCGGTGATCTTCTGCGCGGCCGCACCGCTGGTCACGCGGGGCGCCTCGACCTGCGTCGCCTGGGTCAACAGCTGGGTCGCCGAAAGCTTGTCCTGCTGGTCGGTGCGAAGCGTCGTCTCGAGGATCAGCTTGTCCGTCGGCGAGATCCCGGGGTTGGCGATCGCCGCTTCGATCGACCGGATGTCCTGATTGTCGAAGGCGATCTCGGCCCTGAAGTTGGCGATCTTGCTCTGCGCGTATGTACCGAGCTTCCTCACGACGATCAGCGCGAGCTGGTTCGCGGCGCACTGCGCGACCTTCGCCTTCTTGGCCTGGACGCTGAGCTGGACGAGCGGGCTCTGGCCGTTCTTCGAGAGGTAGCCCGTGACCGCCTTGGTCGAGATCCCCTTGCGAAAGTCCTTCACGTTCGCCTTGCACTTGTCGGCCACCGCCAGGTCGACCTGATGCGAGTGCGCGAGCGTCCCGACCGCGGACGGATTCGTCTGCTCCGTCTGGATCTGGCTGTTCCCGCTCGCCGACGTCGGCTGGCCGAGATAGAGCGTCGTTGTCCCCTGGTAGACCTGCGTGCCGCCGAGCGAGATCAGGTAGCCGATCACCGCGCCTGCGACGAGCCCGGCGACGAGCAGCCACCAGCGGGCGCCGAGCAGCCGGACGTACTTCGCGAAGTCGACCTCCTGCTCGGCCTCCGGGTCGAAGCCGCGTGAAGGGGGAGCAGGCGTTGTCACGAGGCGCGACGATAGCCGACCGGAATGAGGGCGCTCTTAAGAACCGGCGTCACTCAGCGAGCGAGTTGCCGGTGAGGCGGGCGCTTCGGCTCCACCGCGTAGAGCCGGGAGAAGCCGTGCAGCAGCAGCCGCATCCCGTTGCCCGAGACCGGGACGTAGTCGCCGTGCGGGAAGGACAGCACCTGGCGCCCGCTGCGGACGGCGATCCCGACGATCCGATGGGAGAAGCTGCCCGCGTAGGCGATGCCGTCCACGATCACGGCGGCGCCCGAGATCGCCCCGCCGGTCGAGACGCGCCACAGGACGCGTCCAGTCGCGGCCGACACGCCGTAGAACCAGCCGTCATACGAGCCGAAGCAGACGACGCCGTCGGCGACGGCCGGGGACGAGTAGACGTAGTAGCCGGCCGTGACCCGCCACAGGTAGCGGCCGCTCGTGGTGAAAGCCGTCAGCGAGTTACCGGTCGAGGACGGGACGAAGACGCGGCCGTGGGAGACCGCGGGCGTCCCGTAGATCTTCCCGTTCACCTGTCCCACCCAGCGGGTCGCGCCGGTCGCGGGAGACAGGGCCCACAGCCGTCCGGCGTAGTCGCCGATGAAGACTCTCCCACCTGCCATCGCCGCGCTCGAGGTGATCTTGGAGCCGAGCGACCGGCTCCAGCGCAGGCGGTGCCGAAGCAGGTCGAGGGCGTACATCTCGCCGTTGGCCGCGCCGAAGTAGTCGATCCCGTTCACGATCAGCGGCGACGACTCGATCGGCGAGCCCGCGCTCCAGGACCACACGAGGTGCCCGTTCGAGCGGTCGAGGACGTAGACCCGGCCGTTCATCGAGTGGAAGACGACCCTGTCGTTGTCGACGCCGGGCGAGGAGGCCATGCGCGGGCCCCCGGGCGTGTCGTGCCGCCAGGCGACCTTGCCCGAGCGCATCGAGAGCGCCTGGACGGTCGAGGCCTGGTTGCCGATATACGCGAAGCCGTTCCAGACGACGGCCGGGAACTCGATCAGATGGCCGAGGCCCCGGCTCCAGACGAGGCGAAACGGTGGCCGCAGGCGGAGATGCGTCTGCGCCTGCGTCCGCGCCGGATCGGCGCCGTAGACCGGCCATTGCAGGTCGGGCCGGTAGATGCGGATCGTCTGGCGGGGCCGGTTCCGGAAGTTCAGACGGACATCGACGGGCGAGTAGCCGCGTGCCGAGACCGAGACGTCCATCCGGCGCCGCGGCGCGTCGAGCAGCGTGACGCCGTGCCGGTCGGTGCGAGCGCTCTGATGCCAGAGCTTCACGACGGCGCCCGGCACCCGCTTCCGCCGGTCGCCGTCGAGAATCGTGACGACGACCTTTCCGCCCGGGGTGGACGGCCCGTGCCGCACGTGGGGCTTCGGCTTGGGCTTCGGCTTGAAGGCTGCGGTCGTCGTCGACGCGGTCCGGTGCCCGCTGCCGCCACAGCCGGCAAGGAGCGCGACGACGGCCGCGACGAGGAGAACGCGCGCGATCACGCGTGCTCGCCGACCGCGAGCTCGCGGTAATTCGTCAGCCAGATGGGCATGCCGTCGATGTCGCGCAAGATCACATTGTCGTCGGGGAAGCGGGGCACCGGCTCTCCGATCTCGTCCAGGCGCCCGAGCGTGGCGAGGACCTGTGCCTCCGCCATGTTCGCACCTCCGGCGGCGAGCGCCGACGTGGCAGCGACGTGGCGGACGTTGATCTCTGTGATCTTGAGCGCACCCGTGCGGTCCTCGCGCAGGTCGACGGTGAGCAGCCCGTCCGCGGGCTCGCCGGTGAGGCCGCAGACGAAGCGCACCGCCTGCTCGGCGAGCGCCCGCGCCCGCTCGTCGTTCACGAGCCGGCCGCGGTTGATGTTGCCCGTCACGCCGGAGACCGCGAGATGCCCCATGAAGTACTCGAGCCGCTCGTAACAGCCCGCCTTGAGCAGCGCGTCCTCGCGGAAGAGGAGCGTGCACGCGATGTTCCGTCCCGGCAGGTGCTCGGCGACCATGTAGCTCGGGATCCCCGGGTTGAGATACGCCCACGCGTACGCCTCCTCCGGCTCGCTCACCTGGATCGAGCCGATCCCGCTCGAGGAGGCCTCGGAGTAGTCGCGGAGCCAGACCGGGCCGCCGTCGAGGTCGAGCCCGCGGCGGGCGAGCAGGTCGTCCCGGCTCACCATCCGGTGCTGCGGCACCAACCCGGTCTGCTGCAGCGCCTCGTACAGCTTCCCCTTGCTGATCGCGATCTCGACGAACTGCGGCGGAGGCAGCAGCGCCGGCACCGGGAACTCCCGCCCGCTCCAGAACGAGACCTCCGCCTCGGGCGCGACGACGGCGACGTCGATTCCCTCCCGCTTGCAGATGTCCGCGAGGAGGTCGGCGTAGCCGGGATCGCTCGGCTCGGAGACGCGGTAGACGCGCTCGTAGAGCCCCTCGTAGAAGCCGTACCAGTTGCCGCCGCGATCGGCGCCGACGAGCCTCGCGTCCGCGAAGAGGGGGCTCGCGCCGAGCGAGCGGGCGATCGCTCTCGGCGTGACGCCGCACGCGCCCGTAACGAGGATGTTCAGGGGCGCCACGTGGCGGAAGGGTAGCCCGGACGCCTCAGGGAGCCTCCCGCCAGCCGCCCGTTTCCCCCTTGTACGTGCCGCGGAAGAGGGCGAACGGCGTGCGGGCGAGGATCCTCAGGTCGAGGCGCAGCGAGCGGTGCTCCACGTACCAGACGTCGAGCTCGATCCGATCGGCCCAGGGCAGCGAGGCGCGGCCGTTGATCTGCGCCCAGCCGGTGATGCCGGGCTTCACGTCGAGCCGGTGCCGCTGCCGGTCGTCGTACTTGTCGACCTGGTAGCGCAGCGTCGGCCGGGGGCCGATGCAGCTCATCTCGCCGCGGACGACGTTCCAGAGCTGCGGCAGCTCGTCGAGCGAGAGCTTCCGCAGGACCCGACCGCTGCGCGTGATGCGCGAGTCGCCGCGGTTCACGGCGAGGCCGGCGCCCATCGTCTCGGCGCCGACGACCATCGTCCGCAGCTTGAGCAGCTCGAAGTCGGAGCCGTCCTGGCCGACGCGCGTCTGCCGGTAGAGCACCGGCCCGCCGTCCTCGAGCTTGACCGCCAGCGCTGCGAGCGCGAGGAGCGGCGACGCGAGGAGCAGCGTGCCGCCGGCCAGGGCGACGTCGGCGGCGCGGTTCACGCGAGCTCCTCCCGCTGCGGCGCCCAGGTCGCGGGCACGCCGCGGCGGAGGTAGTTCCAGAGCGCGACCACGGTCGCCCAGGAGATGAGGACGTAGTAGCGCGCGATCCCGACCCCGAGGATCGCCGCCGCCAGCGTGCCGAGCTGGAGAGCGAGGAAGACGGCGTAGACCGTGCCTTGGCCGAGCAGGGCGAGCGAGCTGCCGAGCAGGACGAGGTGGAGCAGCCCGCTCGCGTAGCGCAGGTGCCGGTGCGAGACGAGCGCGACGAGGTACCCGGGCGGCTGGCCGCGCAGCATCCGCCCGCGCAGCACGATCAGCCACGCGTGCTCGAACATCCGCACCTTGCGCCGGTACTCCGACTCGTTCGTCGGCGTGGGCCGCTCGGAGGCGAGGGCCTCGGGCTCGTACACCGCGCGCCGCCCCCGCTGGACCATGAGGTACGGAAGCGCGAGGTCGTGCCCGAAGCGAGGGTCGACCTCGACGTAGTCGGAGCGGCGGAGCGCGTAGATCGCGCCGTTGCCCGCCGTGATCGAGCCGAGCCGCGACTCGCCCTCGCGCGTCACGAGCTCGTAGCGCCAGTAGACGCCCTCCTTGTTCGAGCCGTCGGGCGCCTCGAGCCGCAAGCGGCCGCAGACATAGGCCACGTCCGGATCGGCGAGGTTGCGCACGAGCCTGCGGAGCGCCTGGGGATCCCAGGTCGAGTTCGCATCGGTGAAGGCGACGACGTCGGACCCGGTCGCGCGCACGGCGGCGTCCTGGGCCGCGACCTTGCCCCCGCGCGGGTTCCGGATCACGCGCGCACCCGCCGCCTCGGCAAGCTCCTCCGTCCGGTCGGTGGACGCGTCGGAGGTGACGACGAGCTCGAGCAGCTCCGCCGGGTAGTCGAGCTCGCGCAGGTTGGCGAGCCGCCGCTCGATCGAGCCTTCCTCGTTGTACGCGGTCACGATGACCGCGACCGACGGGAGATAGGCGTCGTCCACGGCGACTCGCCGTGTGCGCACGCGCGCGAGAGGGCGACGGTCGCGGGGTAGAGCACGTGCGTCCAGGCGAGCGCGGCAAGCGAGCCCCAGAAGAGGACGACGGCCGCAATCACGGCCGCAACGCTAGCGACGTCTCAGGCGCCCCAGGGGCCGATGTTCGGTGCATGCGGGACGGTGAGCGAGAAAGCGAGTGACTTCCCGGAGCCCGGGGCGATCGCGCGCAGGCGGTCTCGCGTCGCCGCGTTCAACTTCACGTTCGCCTTGAAGATGCCGTACCGGTTGGAGTCGATCGACGCGACGGTCTGCCACGGCCCGCTCTTGCCGTGGCGAAGCTGGATCGTCACCGTCCGCGTGTCGCTCGTCGCGTCGCGGCCCCAGACGCCCACGTAGCCGGGATGCAGATACGCCACGAACGGGAAGCGGAAGGCGGTGAGCCCCGGCTTCGTCGCCGCCCTATCGAGTGCCGGGGAGTTGAAGTAGAAGCCGCTCTGGTACGGGCTCGGGCTCGGGTAGTCCTGGAGCAGGAACCACGTCACGAGGGTCACCCCGGAGCGCCACATCTGGTACAGCGACTCGGCGGTCCAGCGGGCGGCGAGGCCGAGCGAGGCCGCGCGTGGACGGGGCGGGTTGGTGTCCCAGCCGAACTCGGTCACCCAGAACTGCACGCGCTGCGTGGAGACGATGTGGTGGAGCCGGACGCCGGCCTGCAGCAGCGACCGCATCTTCGGCAGGTCGCCGAGCTCCACGTCGTCGCGGATCTTGGCGCGGGCGAACGGCCCGCCGTGGGTGTACGGGTGGTGCGACCAGACGTCGAAGCGCACCGGCGTGCTGCAGGTCGAGTGCGGGTGCTTCCCGCTGGAGAGGCAGAGCAGCGAGCGCATGTAGGCGAGCGGCGGAGTCGAGTACCACTTCACCTTCTTCGTCTTGGGGTGACCGACCGGCTCCAGCGCTCCGGCGACGACGAGGTTGGTCGGGTCGACCGCATGCACCGCGTCGGCGACGGCGTTGAGCATCGCGCGGTACTTGCCCGGCTTGACGGGATAGAGGTTGAGGCTGAGGTTCGGCTCGTTCCAGACCTGGAAGACGTGCTCGGCCGGCACCCCGGGCGCGCTGCCGTCGAAGTGGGTCGCGAGGGCAGTCGCGAAGTCCCCGAGCGCGGCGATCTTGGGCGTGCCGCCGTTCGGTGGGCTCGGTCGCCTCGAGTACGCCCACCCGGGCACGCTGCTGATGTCCAGGATCGGCGTCAACCCCGCCGCGTCGGCCGCCTCGACGGCGGCATCGAGGCCGCCCCACGCATACCCGGGCGACGTCGGGTCCGCGGCCACGAACCCGTTCGGCGGCGTGTCGGGGGCGATCTCCCGCCACGTGACCGCAAGCCGCGCGTACGTCGCACCCGCGGCGCGCGTCAGCGTGAACGCAGTCTTCCTCTGGCTGCTGTTGAAGAGGCCTGGATCGGCGATCGCCGTCGTCAGCGGCGCCGTGCTTCCGGTCGAATACGTCCTCACTCCCTGCGCCGAGGCCGCCGCAGTTCCGAGCGAGCAAATCGCGCCTGCAACCGCGACGTACCGGAGCGCGACTATGCCGGGCCGCCTAGTTGCCCCAGGGACCGATGTGAGGATCGTGCGGCACGGTGAGCGAGAAGGCGAGCGACGCGCCGGATCCGGCCGCGCTTGCCCGCAGCCAGCTCTTCTTCGTCGCCTTCAGCTTCAGGCTCGCCTGGAAGATGCCGTACTTGTTCGTCCGGATCCGCGCCACGGTGCGCCAGTGCCCTTGCGTGCCCGTGCGAAGCTGAATCGTTGCGATCTGCTTGTTGCTCGTCGCGTCGCGGCCCCAGATGGTCACGTTCCCGCGGCCCAGATACGCGACGAACGGGAAGCGGAAGGCGGTACGAACCGGCTTCACATGGGCGCTCGCCAGGGACGACGAGTGCCGGAAAAGGCCGCTCTGGTACGGGCTCGAGCCTCCCCGGTCCTGCAGGCCGAACCACGTGAGCAGCGAGACGCCGGAGCGCCAGGCCTGGTACAGCGACTCCGCCGTCCAGCGGGCCGCCAGGGCCATCGGGGCGGCGTGCCGCCGCGGCGGGCTGGTGTCCCAGCCGAACTCGGTCACCCAGAAGCGGACGCCGTTCGTCGAGCGGACGTGGTGGAGCCGGACTGCCGCCTGCAGCACGGTCCGCATCTTCGGCAGGTCGCCGAGCTCGACGTCGTCCGGGTTCTTCGCGTGCCCGAAGGCGCCGCCGAACGTGTACGGATGGTGCGACCAGGCGTCGAAGTGGACGGTGGTCTTGCACGTGGAGTGCGGGTGCGCGCCCTTCGAGACGCAGAGCAGCGAGCGCATGAACGCGAGCGGCGCGACCGAGTTCCAGCGCTGCTTCTTGCTGCGCTTGTGCCCGAACGGATCGAGGGCGCCGGCGACGACGAGGTTCTTCGCGCTGACGGCGTGCACCGAGGCGGCGAAGGCATTGACCATCGACCGGTACACGCTCGCCTTGACCGGGTTCAGGTAGAGGCTGACGTTGGGCTCGTTCCAGACCTGGAAGACGTGGACCGCCGGTGCGCTGCCGGTGCCGTCGTAGTGCCTGGCGAGCGCCTTCGCGAAGTTACCGAGGTCGGCGACCTTGGGGCTTCCGGCGTTCGGGGCGCTCGGCCGCTTGGCGTACGCCCACTTGGGCGTGCCCTCGATGTCGAGGATCGGCGTGAGACCCGCAGCCTCGACCTGCTTCACGATCGTGTCGTAGTTCGACCAGTTGTATCCCGCCGAGGTCGGGTCGGTCTCGACAAACCCGTTCGGCCG
This sequence comes from uncultured Actinomycetes bacterium, assembly GCA_963825805.1. Lineage (GTDB taxonomy): Bacteria > Actinomycetota > Thermoleophilia > Gaiellales > Gaiellaceae > Palsa-739. Next base: position 26,187 of record CAWGVE010000041.1, read on the forward strand.
TACCGATGGCGCGATCGCGTCCCAGCTCACCGTCAGCCGCACGTAGGACGCCCCGGCGGCGCGCGTCATCGTGAGCGCCCGCTCCCTCTGGCCGCTGTTGAAGAGCCACGGATCGGCGAGCGCCGTGGCGAGCGGCGCCGTGCCGGGAGTCGAGTACGTCCGCACGCCTTGCGCCGAGCCGGCGGAAGCGGTCACGGCCGCGAGCGCGAGAACCGCGCCTGCAACTGCCAGAGTACGAGCGATGCCCCCCATCGACGATCACGCTACCGCCGATCGGCGGTTCGCAAACTGATCTTTTCGGACTCCTTACAGCCGAGCTTGGAGCCCGTCTAATTACCCCAGGGGCCGATGTGCGGAGCGTGCGGCACGGTCAGCGAGAAGGCGAGGGACTTGCCGGAATCGGGCGCCGTCGCCCGCAGCCAGTCCTTCTTCGTCGCCTTGAGCTTCAGGGTCGCCTTGAAGATCCCGGAGGCGTTCGCGCGGAGCGACGCCACCGTCCGCCACGGCCCGCCCCGGTGGTGCGCCAGCTGGACGGTGACGAGCTGCTTCGTGCTCGTCGCGTCGCGGCCCCAGACGGTGACGCTCTTCTTGCCGAGATACGCGACGAACGGGAAGCGGTACGCGGTCAGCACCGGCTTCGGGCGCGCGTTGTCGAGCGACGTCGTGTGGTAGTAGAGGCCGCTCTGATACGGGCTCGGGCTCCTGGTAGTCCTCGAGCAGGAACCACGTCACGAGCGAGACCCCCGAGAGCCACATCTGGTGGAGCGACTCGGCGGTCCAGCGGGAGGCCAGGTTGAGCGAGGCCGCATGCCTGCGCGGCGGGTTGGTGTCCCAGCCGAACTCGGTCACCCAGAACTGCGGCGACCGCGCCGAGACGATGTGGTGGAGGCGCTTTCCGGCCGTGAGCAGCGTCCGCATCTTCGGCAGGTCGCCGAGCTCGACGTCGTCGGGGTTCTTCGCATGACCGAAGGGGCCGCCGAATGTGTACGGGTGATGCGACCAGACGTCGAAATGGACGGGCTTGTTGCAGGTCGCGTGCGGGTGCGCGCCCTTCGAGAGGCAGAGCAGCGAACGCATGTAGGCGAGCGGCGCGGTCGAGTACCACTTCTGCCCCGTCTTCTTCTTGTGGCCGAACGGGTCGAGGCCGCCTGCCACAACGAGGTTCGCCGGGTCGACGGCGTGGACGGCGTCGGCGACCGCGTTGACCAGCCCGCGGTAGGCATTCGGGGCGACGGGATTCAGGTTGAGGCTGAGGTTCGGCTCGTTCCAGACCTGGAAGACGTGCTCGGCCGGCACCCCGGGGGTGCTTCCGTCGTAATGGGTCGCGAGCGCCGTCGCGAAGTCGCGGAGGTCGCTCGCTGTGGGAGTGCCGGCGTTCGGGGCCTTCGGCTGCGTCGCGTACGCCCACTCTGGGACGCTGGCGATGTCGAAGATCGGCGTCAACCCGGCGGCGTCGAGCTGCCCGGCGATCGAGTCGAGGCCCGTCCAGTTGTAGCCGGCCGAGGTCGGGTCCGTGGCGACGAAGCCCGTCGGCGGCGCGGCCGGCGCAATGGCCCGCCACTCCACGGACAGCCGCACGTAGGTGGCGCCGGTGGCCGCCGCCATCGTGAAGGCCTGCTGCCGGTCGGGCCCTGCGAAGAGAGGATCGAGGAGCCCGGTGCGCAGCGGAAGCGTCGCCGGCGTCGCGATCACGTGCCGCGCGTGTGACTTCGCGGACGCCCCGGTCGCGGCCGCGCCGACCACCAGCATGCAGAGCGCTGCAGCTGCGAAGAAAGGCACAACCGACCGCCGGAGGCCGTCGCGTGCCGTCTTGCGCTCAGAGAACGTCGGCCCCACCGCGGGCCATGCTATCCGACCCTCCGGCGGGGTTCCCGGACTCTTACCAAACCCATCGATTAACGTCTCCGCGCGTGCTGCTCGACGAACCGACGGCGATCGCCCACGACTGGTTTCAGGGCATGCACGGCTCGGAACGGGTCGTCGAGGCTCTCCGCTCGGGCCTCTTCGGGCCCGGCCGGGAGCCCGACATCGTCACGTTCGCCGCCGCCCGCGAGGTGATCCCGGCCGAGCTGGCGGACCGGATCGTCCGCGAGTCGCGCCTCGCGACGCTCCCGGGGCTGCGGCAGCAGGGCCGCGAGGCCGGACGCTGGCGCTACCTCCTCCCGTACATGCCTCGCTACTTCGCGTCCCTCGACCTCTCGCCCTACGACGTCGTCATCGCCTCGTCCCACGCCTGCGCCGTCAACGTGCGCCCGCGCCCCGATGCGCTCTTCGCCTGCTACTCCCACACGCCCATGCGCTACGCGTGGCTTCCCGACACCGACCCGGGAGGGACGGGCGCGATCGCCAGGCTCGGCCTGCGCGCCTTCCGCGGCCACCTGCGCCGGACCGACCTCGCGGCCTCGCGCAGGCCGGATGCGTTCGCAGCGAACTCGACCACCGTGCGCGACCGCATCCGCCGCTTCTACGACCTCGACGCGACGGTCATCCACCCTCCCGTCGCGGTGGACGAGTTCGACGCGACGGGCGAGAAGGAGGAGGGGCACTTCCTCTGGATGCAACGGCTCGTCTCGTACAAGCGGCCCGAGCTCGTGGCCGAGGCGTTCCGCGGCCTGCCGTACCGGCTGACCATGGTCGGGGTCGGGCCGCTCGAGCAACGCCTGCGGGCGAGCCTGCCGCCGAACGTCGAGCTCCGCGGCTGGATCTCGCGCGAAGAGCTCCGTGCTCTCTTCGGCCGGGCGTCCGGCTTCGTCCACATCGCCGAGGAGGACTTCGGGATCGCGATGGTCGAGGCGCTCGCAGCGGGTCTGCCGGTCGTGGCGCTCGACGCCGGCGGCGCGCGGGACATCGTCCGCCCGGGCGCCGACGGGGTGCTGATCGAGCGGGCGGACCTCGAGCAGCTGCGGGCGGCGATCCGCTCGGCGGCGGAGACGACGTGGGATCCCGCCGCCCTGCGGGCGCGCGCCTTCGAGTTCTCCACCGAGCGTTTCCTCGAGCGGATGCGGGCGTGGCTGGACGAGACGTCGATGCAGAAGCGCGGGCACGGCGTGAGCTGGGCCGCATGAAGATCGGGATCGACGCGCGCAACGACGGCACCGGCGTCGGCCGGTACACGTTCTCGCTGATCCGCGAGCTGGCGAAGCTCGACCGCGAGAACGAGTACACGCTCTTCCTCAACGCGAAGCGCTACGCGAGCTATCCGGCCCCCGGGCCCGAACTTCCGGACGGTCGAGGCGGACATCCCCTGGTTCGGCGTGCGCGAGCAGGTGCTGCTGCCACGCCTGGTCGCGCGCGAGCGGCTCGATCTCGTCCACTACCCGCACCTGACCGTGCCGCTGCTGGAGACGACGCCGTTCGTCGTCACGGTCCACGACCTCAACTACCTCGACGCCGCCGCGACCGCGCCGGCGCGCCGTCTTGCGTGCCGGCTACCGCCTCGAGCTCCTGAAGGCGCGGCGCGCGCGGCGGCTGATCGCGGTGTCGGAGCACACACGCGGCGAGGTCGTGCGGCTCCTCGGCGTCGACCCGGACCGGGTCGCCGTCACCTACGAAGCCGCGGACGCGCCGGCGGTGGAGCCGGATCCGGGCACGCTCGAGCGGTACGGGATCGAGGCGCCGTTCTTCCTCTACGTCGGATCGGCCTACCCGTACAAGAACCTCGCCAGGCTCATCGAGGCCTTCGCGCGGATCGACGGGTACAGGCTCGTGCTCGCGGGCGACTACGAGAGCTTCGGCGCCGCCCTGAAGGAGCACGCGACGGAGCGAGTCGTCTTCACGGGGCCGGTCTCCGAGCCGGAGCTCGCGGCGCTCTACGCGGGTGCCTTCGCCTACGCGTTCGTGTCGCTGTCGGAAGGGTTCGGCCTGCCCGGGCTCGAGGCGATGGCCGCCGGCGTCCCCGTCGTCGCGGCGCGCGCTGCCAGCCTGCCCGAGGTCTACGGCGACGCCGCCCACTACTGCGACCCGCACGACGTGGGCTCGATCGCGACCGCGCTGAGCGAGGTGGCCGCCGACGAGGAGCTCCGGAGCCGGCTCGTCGAACGTGGCCGGCAGCGCGTCGCGGAGTTCTCCTGGACGAGGACGGCCGAGCAGACGCTCGCCGTCTACCGCGAGGCGCTTCTAGACTGACCGCCATGTCAGCCGCCGCCTTGCGGCGCCACCTCAGCCTCGAGACGGCAGTGCGGCCACACACGCTCCTGCTGGTCGGCGCCTGTCTCAGCCTTCTCGCCTGGGCGATCCCGTGGGGAGGGGCGATCCCGGCGGTCCTGCGCGGCTTCGTGGTGGAGACGCCGTGGACGCTGCACGGCGCGCTCTTCCTCGTCGGCTGGTACGCGTTCTTCTTCGCGGTCGCGCTCGGCGGCTTCGTGCTCGGCCGGCGGATCCCGGTGCTCCAGCGCGCCGAGCGCGTGCCGTGGGAGAGCTACTACGTCTTCCTCAGCCTCCTCAGCCTGCTCGGCACGGCGTACGCGTACGTCTACGTCTTCGCGAAATCGCCGCATGCGATCTCCGCCGCGTTCCTCCGCCACCAGTTCAACGCCGTGCGCTACGTCCTGCCGTACTCGTCGGGGCCCGCAGACCCTTCGCTATGCGGCGACCCTGGCGGGGGCGATCGCGGTCTTCGAGCTGGGCCGGGGGCACTTCCGGGCGCTCCACGTCGTCAACGTGCTGCTGCTCCTGTTCGCCGCCGCGATCGCCTCGCGGGCGTCGCTGATCATCGCCGCCATCGCGGTCGCGGGCCTCGCCGCGCGGCACGTCCACACGGCGCACGTCAGCGCGCGCAGGGTCGTCGGCGTGCTGCTCCTCGGGCTGGTCGTCGCTGTTCCTCGGCCTTAGCCTGCTCAGCTACTCGCGGAGCGCCGACTTCTACCACTCGTACAACGTCCGGAACCCGCTCGTCATGAACGTCGACGAGATGGTGCGATATCTCGGCATCCCGTTCCAGGCTGCGGTCGCGGTGAGCAACAGCGTCGACAGGTGGCCCGCTGCGCCGGCCAGCGCGGCTGCCGGACGCGGGTGTTCCTGCTTCCGAGCATACCGGGAAGAACATCCCCGCCTCGGTTTCGCGGGGTGAGACCCGGTACGAGAAGGTCGTCGCGGTCCCGGCCACGCAGACGACGAATTCGGTGCTCGCATCGCCTACGGAGTCTTCGGAGCGCTGTCGTTCGTCGTGCTCGGGCTGGCGGTTCTCGTCGCCTGCGTCATCGCCGGGCACGCGTCGCGCTACCGGAGCTACGTCTTCCTCGCGAGCCTCGTCGTCGCCTACACGCTGGCGGAGTGGTGGCGGACGTACGTGCTCAACCAGGGAATCATCCAGTTCCTCATCCTTGTGCTCGCGTTCTGGGCCGTGGTCGGCGCGAGCGTGGAGGACTGGACGGGAGGCCGCTGGGGCCGCTTCAGCCGCTCGCTCGCGGCGGAGCATCCCCGGCGAGAGTCGCAGCCAGCTCCTCCGCAGACCTGATCCCCTCGGCGAACGCAGGCGAGTGTGGCATCCGCTCCGCCTTCTCGATCGCGCGCAGCAGGCTCTCGCGATCTTCCGCCTCGAAGAGGCACAGGTTCGGCCGTTCCGTGCCGAGATGGGCCGGCGCGACGATCGGCAGCCGGCAGTAGGAGTACTGCCCGACCTTGTTGCCCTGACCCAGGCTCGCGTAGCCCGGCGGGAAGAAGAGCAGCCCGAAGGTCGCGTGCTGGAGATAAGGGACGAGCTCCTGGTACGCCAGCTCCGGGTGGAACGAGACGTTGGCAGGCAGCGGGCGCGGCGGCGGCCCGATCACGTGGAACGAGACGTGCGGGGCGAGCTCGGCCGCCGCCGCAAGGCTCCGGTAGTCGAAGAGCGGCGAGACGCCGGCGAACACCGCGGTCGGGCCCGCGCCGTAGGGCGACTCGGTCTGGCGATCCAGCGCCGCCTTGTCGATCGCCGGCGGATGCAGCTCGACCGGCGCCGTACGGAGCAAGGGCGTCGGCGATGTTCTGTGTCGGCACGCTGACGAGGTCGAAGAGCGGGATCGCCGCCGCCTCCGCCTCGAGGATGAGCGGGTGGACGCCGAGGGCACGCAGGTCGTCGGAAGCGCGGTAGACGAGCCGCGCTCCCGGCGCCAGCCCGCGAATCCGCTCGACCAGCAACAGCGCCGCCGTGCCCTCGAAGACGACGAGGTCGGCCGCGCGCAGCTGCTCCTCGAGCGCCCCGAGCGGCGCACGCGCGTAGCGCGCGAACCAGGGCGCCGACAAGCGGTTCGCGAAGCCGAGGCGGAGGTTCCCCGGGTGCGTCCGGGTCATGAGCACATAGCTCGCCAGCCGGTCGCGCACCGGCACGAGCCGGTTCGCCTCCTCGCGCACCGGATACGCGAAGCGGTAGTCGCCCCGCAGCCGCGACAGCGTGCTGATCGCGGCCGAGACGAACGTGACGTCCCAGCCGAGGCTCCAGAACGCCTCCGCGAGGTGGTGGAAGCCGGCGCGGCGCTTCGAGCCGAGGTAGTGCCCCGAGATCAGGATCGCGCGGCGCGCGTCGTTCGTCATCCTGCGGCCGCACGTTAGAGCCTGTTGAGAAGCGGCAGCCTGGCTATCGTGGGGCGCCGTGTCCGACAGCTCCAATGGAACCGCCCCCGCCTGGCTCGCGCCGTTGCTCGGCGTCGCCGAGCTTCCCGGTCCAGGCTCGACGGTCGAGCTCCGCGGAAAGCGTTACGTCCTCGACGGACCCGTCCTCCGGTCGCAAGCCGTCGTCTCTGACGATCAGACCCAGACGGCCGAGGCATTCGGCTACAAGTGGCACCAGATCGACAGCTTCGAGAGCGAGCCGGCCCTGCGGCGTACCCGGGAGTGGCTCGTCGAGCGGTACGGCGATGCCGGCACCGCGGATTGGTGGGGGGAGTACGGCGACGATCCGGTCCTGCTCGACGCAGGCTGCGGTGCGGCGGTGTCCTCGATCGCGCTGTTCGGTAGCCGCCTGCAGCAGGTCCGCTTCGTCGCCGCCGACATCTCGAGCGCCGTCGACGTCGCCGTCCAGCGGTGCTCCAAGCGAGGAGTAGCGGCGGCGTTCCTCCAGGACGACCTGACGACGCTCCCGTTCGAGCCGGGCTCGATCGACGTCGTCTTCTCGGAAGGTGTGCTCCACCACACCGACTCGACCCGAAACGCGCTCCAACGAATCGCCACGCTTCTCTCACCGGGCGGTCGCTTTCTCTTCTACGTGTACCGGAAGAAGGGACCGATTCGGGAATTCACCGACGACTACATCCGGAACTTGCTCCAGGGCATGCGCCCGGACGAAGCATGGAAAGCCGTCGAGCCGCTGACGAAGCTCGGCGTTGCGCTCGGCGAGCTGGGAGTGGAAGTCGAGGTGCCCGACGACATCGAGTTGCTGGAGATCCCGGCCGGACGCTACGACGTCCAACGGCTCTTCTACTGGCACGTGGCAAAGGCATTCCACCACCCGGACCTGTCGTTCGACGAGCTCAACCACATCAACTACGACTGGTACGCACCGGCGAATGCCCACCGCCAGACACCCGAGGAGGTGCGCGAGTGGTGCGCCGAGGCGGGCCTCGAGATCGAGCGCGAGCGCATCGAGGAGGCGGGCATCACGGTGGTCGCCCGCCGCCGGTAGGCCGCTAGTCTCGCCCCGTGAAAATTCTGCTGACCGGAGCCGCCGGCTTCATCGGTCGCCACGCGCTCGCGAGGCTCGAGGACGACCACGACGTGTACCCCGTGGTGCGACAGGCTCCGGACGAAACCCGCGAGTGGATCGTGCAAGACCTGGCGCAGCCGCTCGACCTTTCGCTGCTGCCGACGCGCGTCGACGCAGTCATCCACCTGGCTCAGTCACATCGCTATCGCGAGTTCCCGGAGGGAGCCGAGGACGTCTACGCGGTCAACGTCCACTCGACCTTCCAGCTGCTCGAGTACGCGCGAGGGGCGGGAGTACGTTCCTTCATCCTCGCTTCGACCGGCGGCATCTACGGCTACAGCTACGAGGCGCTCCTCGAGACGGATCCGGCCAATCCGCTGAACTTCTATCTCACGTCGAAGCACGTCGCCGAGTCACTCCTGGTCAACTACCAGGCGCTCTTCCAGACTGTCGTGTTCCGCTTCTTTTTCGTCTACGGCCCCGGGCAAGGGCCGATGCTCGTCCCGACACTGATCGACAAGGTGCGCAAGGGCGACCAGATCTCGATCGCGGGGAGACCGGGACAGCGCATCAATCCGATCCACGTCGAGGACGCAATCGAGATCTTCCGGCCGGCGCTCGAGCTCGAGCGCTCCGATGTCTTCAACGTCGCCGGTGACGAGGTCGTCTCGATCCGCGATCTCGTCGGCGCGATCGAGCAGGCGTCAGGGGAGTCTGCGCACGTCCGCCACGTCGATCCCGAACACGACGGCGATCTGATCGGGGACAACTCGCGGATGAAGGCCGTCCTCGACGTCGCTCCACGGATCTCCCTCGCCGAGGGGATCCGCTCGATGTTCTAGGTCTCTACTCGTCCGGCCTGCGGCGCCGGCCAGAGCTGCCGGTAGATCTCGTCGAGCCACCCACCAACCGCCTCCAGCGAATGATGCGCCTCGACGTAGCGCCGGCCGGCGAGGCCGAGCGCACGCCGGCGCTCGGCGTCATGGATCAGCTCCCGCAGGCGTTCCTTGATCTCGAGCGCCGACGTGTCGACGAGGGGACATTCCCCTGCGAACGAGTAGAGCGTGTAGAGCTCGAGCAGGTCGGGGCGGAGGTAACAGAGCACCGGCTTTGCCGTGGCCATCGCCTCGATCGCGAAGAAGGCGTACCAGCCGACGATGAACTGGTCGGCGACGATGTCGGCCTCGGCGAGCTGCCGGCGAACCTCGGTGTTGGGCATCCCCTCGCCAAGCCGGAGCTCGACCCGCTCTCCCTCGGCCTGTAGCTCCTCACAGGCGGCGATCAGAAAGCGCGTTCCCTTGATCTCGCGATGGTTCGGCGCGTGGAAGACGACGATCGGCTGCTCGGGGTCTCGCTCTGCCTGCTCGGGAGCGGGTGTGATCTCGGCGACATCGATCGCGAAATGCCCCGCGTTCAGGGTGTCCCAGCGGGGCATGTAGTCGACCCAGTCCACACCGCTCACCACGTGGTCGGCGTGAGCGACGCTGTACTCCATGCTGCGCAGGGTCTCGCCCTCTCGACGTGCGAAGTCCGGATAGTCGACGCACATCGCGTGCTTGAAGGGCAGGCTGCGGAAGCGGCTCATCACCTGGACATCGCCGCCGTACGCGAGCAGGACGACCTTCTTCCCGGCGCGGTGCAGGAGCTGAAGCTCACGAAACTTGAGCGGCGTGGTGCCCAGGATCCGGCCGCTGGCGTAGATCGTGAACACGTCGAACCTGCGCATCGCCCAGCCGAACGTCACGTACGGCTCGAGCGCCAGCCGCATGAACCGCGGCAGCCGCCGCAGCAGCGGAGATCCGGCGACGAGCTCGGAGGTCAGGATGTCGTAGTCGTCGCGAGCATTGATCGAGTAGACGTCGTTGACCACCGTCGTCGACTCGTAGCCGAGCCGCTGCATGGCAAGCGAGTGGTGCTTGATGCTGATCAGCGGGACCACACCCCAGAACAGGCGCGGCTTGGCTCTGCGCGGCCTGCGCCGCTCCCGGGCCGCGAGCAGGCGGAAGTAGAACAGGTACGGCCACGCCACCGACCAGGCGAAGAGCCGGGCCACCCGTACGCCCAGCCAGCGCTTCCCGCGCGTCAACACGCTCACACGGCGTCCCCGACGTACAAACGCGCTGCTTGCGGGCCGTGGTGCTCCTGAATCCAGCGGCGGCTCGCTCGCCCGAGCTCCTCGAGGCGGGATTCGTCGTCGAGCGAGCGCAAAACCGCTGCGATCTCCTCCTCGCTGGACGCACGGAGGATCGGCGGTGAGACGAAGTCCGGCCACCGGTCGTGGAAGGCTTCGAGGTCGAGGTTGATGAGAACCGGCGTTCCACAGGCCATGGCCTCGAGCATGACCGCCCCGAATGCCGTCACGGTGAATTGGTCGACGACCAAGTCGGCGACCCGGTACAGGTCGCGAAGAATCGGCTTCGCCACCGCACTCTCGAGGTAGTGGATCGAATCGAGAACCCCCGCGTCGGCGAAGATCTGGCGAGTCTCCTCGACGTCGGCGCCCCACGGCGTCACGACGAGGTAGAGCGGCGCCCCGGCCGCAACGATCTCCGCGAATGCACGCGCAAAGCGGTCGGTTCCTTTCCAGAAGAAGTCCTGACGAGCCGCCAACAGGAGGATTCGGCGGTCGCCCGCCCGGCTCCTGACCTCCTTGACCACGGCGCTCGTCGGCTCTCCCGGCGCGTAACGGTCGACGTCGACCAGGAACGGCAGGTACGGAATCGGGCGCCGGACGACCCAGCTCTTCGAGCCGGGCCGCGATCGTGGGATCGTGCGTTCCGGCCAGCTGTGCGCGGACGATCGCAGCGCGAGTCAGACGCGCCAGAGAACGCTCGAACGGTGACTTGTCCTGGAAGGGCACGATGTGGACGTCGCCGCCGTGTGGCCAGAACACGTACGGCCGCCCCGACATCATCGCGGCCACTACACGGATGCCACAGACGATGATCAGGTCGTAGGACCTCAGTTGCTCGCTGACGGGCTCCAGGGCCCGGACATACGCGAGTACCTGCCTGCGGTCCTGCCACCCTGTCCAGGTCGCAGCCCGAACGAGATCTCGACGTCGCGGTACCGGGCGGCTGCTGCTCGGCGAAACGACCCAGTCGGGCGGGTCCCAGCCGCAGCTCTCGGCAAGCTCGGACCAGGCGGCGGCGTCGAAGGGCTCGCTCCCGAACCGACGCCAGTCGAGCGTGAGCGGGACCTCCTCCCAGAGGGGCTGGGACATGGGATAGGTGTCCTGCTCGTCCTCTATGTAGTACGCCTCGTAGCCCTGCTCTCGCAGGACCCGGGTGAAGCAGTACATCGCGTTCGCCATCCCGCCGATGAGCCCGATGCGCACGTCAATGCACCCCCCCGCAATCGAACCTCAACTCGAACACGCCGGTGCACCGTAGCGGGAGCCACCGTCGCCGCAACGCGACTGCCGCCGAGGGGCGCATGTGCGTCCGGTACCTTGCCGCATGGTCTTCTTCGGCGCGCCCGCATCGATTATGAGAGCCGTCTGCGTCACCCGTATTTCGCTCATCGGCCGGATTCGTTGAGCGACAGCCTCCTCACGCTCGACCGGGTGACGAAGGTCTACCCCATCTACCGCACGCCGCTCGACTATCTGCGCCGCCACCCTCCGGAGAGCGGCCGCGCGGCAGTCGCTCTCGATGGAATCTCGCTCGCGGTCGGACGAGGCGAGGTGGTCGGTCTCGTCGGGCGAAACGGCGCGGGGAAGAGCACGCTGCTCCGCGTCGCCGCCGGAATCGCACCGCCGACCAGCGGGTCGGTTCGTGCGGAAGGAACGATCCACCCTCTGCTCGAGCTCAACTCCGGTCTGAATCTCTACCTTTCCGGCCGTCGCAACGTCGTCCAGCGCCTCGAGCTGCTTGGAGTCGAGCGGCGGGAAGCTCTGGCAGCCGCCGACGAGATCGCGGAATTCGCGGGCCTCCGGGACGCCATCGACGACATCGTCCGCACATATTCGACCGGAATGAGGATCCGGCTGGCATTCAGCATTGCCACGGCGATCCGGCCCGACATCTTTCTGCTCGACGAAGTCCTCGCGGTCGGAGACGAGTTCTTTGCAGAACGCTCCTTCGAGCGAGTCCGTGACATTGCAGCCGGTGGACGCGCGACGATCATCGCGTCACACGACTGGAACCAGACATTCCGCCTGTGCACTCGAATCGTCTGGCTCGAGAACGGTCGCATCCGGGCGGAGGGAGCCCCGCACGAAATCCTCCACGAGTACCTCTCACACCTGAACGCATTCGAGTTGACGAAGGAACTGACGATCCGGCGGGTCGAGGTCTGTGACGACAGCGGCGTGCCACGACGGGACTTCGCGTCGGGAGAGCCGCTCCGGATCCGGCTCTTCTACGAAGCGCGGGAAGCGAAGCCGTTCGCCCTCACTGCGGGCGTCATGCACAGCTACGACGGGCAGACGATCCTGGCTGCCTGGAGCGGGGACGACGGCTTCGTCGTGCCGCCCGGCACCGAGGGCGCCGTCGAGATCCGGTACCCGGCGTTGCCTCTCGCTGCCGGCGATTACGAGCTCTACGTCGCCCTCGCCACGCCGGAGCAGGGACCATGGCCGACACACCACCTCGACATGTGGAACCCGCTCTGCGGGCACGACACGCAGATCCACGTGACCGGGGCGCGGCAAGAGGGGTTCCTCAGCCTCCCCGTGTCGTGGTCGGCCGGAGCGCTGGTGGCATGAGCGAGCCGGCGATCAGCGTCCAGGCCGTGCACAAGACGTACGGCGGTCTGCGGGTCGAGCGCATGCTCCGGAAGGTCGTCTCGAGGGCTTCGCGCGGCCGCGTCCATGCGCTCCGCGGCGTCTCGTTCGAGGTCGCGCCCGGCGAGGTCGTCGGCATCGTCGGGAGCAACGGCGCAGGCAAGAGCACGCTCCTTCGTCTCGTCGCCGGCGTATCCGAGCCCACGAGCGGATCTGTCGTCGTGCAAGGGAACGTCCACGCCGTGCTCGAGATCTCCACCGGTCTCCTCCTCGACCGGACCGGCCGCGAGAACATCCACTACATGGGCGGCCTCTACGGCGCGTCGGCCGAGGAGCTACGCGCGCTCGAACAGGAGATCGTCGACTTTGCCGGTCTCGGCGCGTTCATCGACCATCCCGTGCGCACCTACTCCTCAGGCATGAAGAGCAGGCTTGCGTTCAGCATCGTGACGAGCAGCGATTTCGACGTGCTCCTGATCGACGAGGCGCTCTCGGTCGGGGACATCGGGTTCGCCCTTCGCTGCCGCCAACGGATCCGCGAGCTGTGCCGGCGGGGGGCGACGGTGGTGCTCGTCTCGCACGCGCTCCAGTCCATTCGCGAGATGTGCGACCGCGTGCTGTGGCTCCACGACGGGCGGATCGCAGCCGACGGCGATCCTGACGAGGTCGTGGAGTTGTATCGAGCCGTCGCGCACGAGCAGGCCCAGCAAGAGTTCGCGCGCCGCTTCGCGCTCCTCGAAAGCTCGAGTGACGGTGGAAGTGGCGTGACCGTGCCGCGCCTCGTGGCGACCACCGCGCAGGGGTCCGCGGCGGCGCACCTCTTCCGGATCGACGAGCCGTTCGTGATCGACGCCGTCGTTTCGAGTCAGCACGCGCGCAACGAGGTTCGGGCTCAGCTCGACATCGTCCGCGTCGACGGCATACTCGTCTTCCGGGACGAGCAGACGATCGCGCTCCTGGACGGAACGACTCCGCTCGCCGTCTCGCTCGGCCCGATGCGCCTCGGCCGTTACACCTACCGCGTCCGCCTCGAGCTCTCGGCGTCCGATGGAACGCCCCTGGCGCGAGGAGAGACCGCGTTCGCCGTCGAGGACCACGAGCACGCCTACAACTCAGGCTATTACCAGGAGGTCGAGTGGTCGCTCTCAGCGTGACTGCGCAGCCCAGCCGCCTGCTGCGTCTGCTCCGCGTCCAGCTCAGGCAGGAGCTTCAGCTCCGCTACGTAGGCTCGGTGGCAGGCGTCTACTGGGCGGTCATCAACCCCCTCGTGCAGGTTCTCGTCTACGTGGTGCTGGTCACGTTGATCTTCAAGGCGAAGCTGGGAGCAACGAGCGGAGGCAAGCTCGACTACGCCGTTTTCCTGCTCGCCGGGATGAGCCCGTGGCTGGCGATTCAGGATGGCCTGATGAACAGCGCCAGCTCGCTGATCCGACATTCCTCGATCGTCAAGAACGTCGTCTTCCCTCTCGAGCTATTGCCTGCAACAGCCGTCGTGGCGAGTCTGGCGCCGCTGACGGTCAGCCTGATGATGCTCGGCTCCCTCGTCGGGATCTCCGGCCATACGGTGGGTGCGAGCCTCGTCACTCTGCCGCTGCTCATAGCGCTGCAGCTCCTCCTCACACTCGGCTTCGGCCTCTTCCTCGCGATCCTGACAGCGTTCCTGCGCGACCTTCAGTTCATGTTGCCCGTCGTCTTTCAGGTGGTACTCCTGATCACACCGATCCTGTATCTCGCCTCCGACGTTCCGGCGCCGCTCGCGCGAGATCATGCGGGTCAACCCGCTGACGTACATCGTGGAGGGCTACCGGCAGATCTTCTATTACGACGCGTGGCCCAGCGCACCGGGCCTCGCCTACTCGGCGCTATTCGGCCTGCTGCTCGTCGCTGTCGGGATGCTCGTTTTCCGCAGGCTCAAGGGATACGTGGAGGCTCTCGTCTAGTTCAGGTGCCTGAGGACGGCCTTGCCGTCGAACTCCACGGCCCCGGCCACCCGCGCGGGCGTCCCGACGGCGATGGATCCGGGCGGCAGATCGTCACGGACGAAAGAACAGGCGCCCACGATGCTTCCTTCACCGATGGTCACGCCCTTCGCGACCACGGTCTGAGGGCCGAGGTAACAGCGTGAGCCGATTCGGACCGACGCGTAATCGTACGGAAGCTCGCCGCCCGACACCGCCCAGTCGACCGTGTCGTGGGAGTAGATCTGGACGCCGGCGCTGAGGCTGCAGTAGTCGCCGATGTCGAGCCCTCCGCTTCCATCGAGAAGCGTGAAGGGGCCGATCCACGTGTGACAGCCGACTTGGACGTCTCCGAAAATGTGGCTCGAGTCGTAGATGCTCGTGCCCTCGCCGAATCCCAACCGACTCGCGCGATCCCAGCGGTCGCCGAGCAGGTCGGCGAGCGGCAGGTCACGTTGCCACCGTTCCTGCATCTGGTCGGCGAGCCCCTTGTGCAGCTCGCGTAGCTGCTCGAGAAGCTCGTCGCGCGCGTCGTCAGATGAGTGCATAGAGCTCCCCCTGCGTGCGCGCCGGGAAGGATTCCAGGAACGACCGGCACCACCACTCGAAGCTGAGCAGCGACCAGATCAAGAGCCTCCGGTTGATGCGGCCGGAGGTGTGCTCGTCGAGGATGCGCTCGACGTACGCGCGATCGAAGAACTCATAGATGCGGGCCTTGGGGTCCCGGAGCAGCCGATTCAGGTACTCGATGCTCTCGCCGCGGAACCAGCTCGCGTCCGGCGCGCTGAACCCCTGCTTCTGCCGCTTCGCGGCGGCCGGGGGCAGCACGCGCTGCATCGCCTCTCGCAGTACCGCCTTCCCGGCGGCCCGCTCGACCTCGAGGAGCTGCCGCTTGCCTATCACGTTCTCGTCGACGGTCAGCGCCTGGGCGAGGGCCGGGACCTTGAGGGACGGTGGCAGCCCGAGCGCGAACTCGACGAGCTCGTTGTCGAGAAACGGCACCCGCGTCTCGAGCGAGTGGGCCATGCTCAACTTGTCCTCGACGACGAGCAGTCCGTGCAGGAAGGTCTTGAGCTCGAAGTACAGGGACGCGTTCAGGTAGTCGTCGCGACCTTCGAGTCGGCCGGGCCACTGATCGAACACGCCCTGAAACACTTCGTAGGCGGAATGGTCGCCCAGCTCACGGCGAACAGCGCCGTTGAAGAGCTGGTCCTTCTCCTCGTCGGGCACAAGCCGCTGCCAGAAGGCGTAGTAGCCGCGGAGATAGCCGTCGCGGTCGCCGTCTGCCGCGGCCGAGAAGTACCGCCAGGGGTAGCCGCCGAAAAGCTCGTCCCCCCCGGCGCCCGAAAGGACGACCTTCACGAACTTGCTCGCGAGCCGAGCGACGTAGTAGTTCGGATAGCACTGGCCCACGCGCAGGTCCTCCAGATGCCAGATCAGCTCCGGCATCACCCATTCCATGTCCCCCGCATGCATCACCACCTCGTAGTGCTCGGTCTTCAGCGCGTTCGCCATCTCCTCAGCCGCCTCCCGCTCGTCGAATGCGAGCTCGAGCCCCGAGGCGGAGCTGAGGTCGAAGCCTCCGGTGAAGGTGGAGAGCCGCGGAACGCCGCGCGACGCAATTGCCGTGATCGAACCGGAGTCCATTCCGCCGCTCAGATACGAGCCGACCGGAACGTCGCTGACCAGCTGGCGCGTCACCGCGTCGAGGAAGAGGTCGTAGAGCTGGTCGGTGGCCTCCTCGGCCGACAGCTCGGCGGGCCGATCGGGGAACGGGAAGTCCCAGTACCGCTCGATCTTCGGCTCCGCCCCGTCGCGCGACCTCGAGCGTCAGCGTGCAGCCGGCGGGCAGCAGGCGGACCCCGTCGAAGAGCGTCGCATCGGAGAGCACGTTCTGAAAGGTGAAGTACTCGTTCAGGGCCGGGTAGCAGACGTCCCGAGAGACTCGCGGATGCGCGAGGATCGCCTTGATCTCGGACGCGAAGATGAAGACGCCGTTGCGCAGATACCAGTAGAGCGGCTTGACGCCGAAGCGGTCGCGAGCGAGGAAGAGACGCCGCCGCGGGCGGTCCCAGATCGCGAAGGCGTACATGCCGTCGAATCGCTCCACACACGCGCTGCCCCACTCTTCGTAGGCGTGGACGACGACCTCCGAGTCGGTGTGTGAGTGGAAGCGGTGCCCACGCGCCTCGAGCTCGACCCGGAGCTGCTGGAAGTTGTAGATCTCGCCGTTGTAGTCGAGGACGACGTCGCCGGTCTCGTTCGCCATCGGCTGGTTGCCTGCAGTCGTCAGGTCGATGATCGCGAGGCGCCGGTGGCCGAGACCGACGGGCCCATCGGTGTAGACGCCCTCACCGTCCGGCCCCCGGTGCGCGATCAGCGCGGCCATGCGGTCGACCAGGCCACTCGGGACCGGCTCACCGCGCAGGTTGCACACGCCCACGATGCCGCACACGGCCTCGACCGTAGCAGCGAGAAGTCGCGCTGCCCCCGGGGTGAGCGGACTATCGTGGCGCCCCGTGCGCGTCGTGCACCTCACGAGCTCGCACCCGCCCGACGACGTGCGCATCTTCCTCAAGGAGTGTCGCTCGCTCGCGCAGGCAGGCTTCGACGTCCATCTCGTCGCCCCCGGGGCTCGCAGCGAGATGCGAGACGGAGTCGTGATCCGCGGCTTCGACCTGCCCACCGGCCCGCGACCGCTCCGGGTCATCCGCCGGCTGTGGCGGGCCTGGCGTCCCACGCGACAACTCCAACCCGATCTCTGCCAGTTTCACGAGCCGGAGCTCGTCCTGGTCGCCCTCCTGCTGAAGCTGCAGGGAACGAGAGTCGTCTACGACGTGCACGAGCACCACGCGAGCGCGATCGCACACTCGGTGTACAGCGGCGGAGGTCGCCGGCTCGCCTCCCGCCTGCTCGAGGCGGTCGCGCGCCGTGCGTGCGACGCGTTCGTGGCGGCAACCCCTGCGATCGCGCGGGAGTTCCCCCCGGAACGAACCGTCGCCGTCCTCAACTACCCGCTGCTGGAGGAGTTCGTGGCGCCTTCGCGGCCCGCGGCCGGTCGGGCCGAGATCGTTTACGTCGGCGCCATCACACGGTCCGCGAGGAGTGCGGGAAATGGTCGACGCGGCGGCGCGACTTCGCGACAGAGCCCGCCTGGTCCTGATCGGAACCTTCGACGATCCCGCGCTCGAGCGCGAGGTTCGCGCACTGCCCGGCTGGTCGCGAGTCGAGCACACCGGCTGGCTGGGACGACGCGAAGTCGCTGAGCACCTCGTTGCAGCTCGTATCGGCCTCGTCGTGCTCCATCCCGAATCCGACTTTCTCGAGTCCGTCCCGATCAAGCTCTTCGAGTACATGTCTGCCGGCTTGCCGGTCGTCGCGTCCAACTTCCCGTACTGGCAGGAGCTGCTCGAGGAGATCGGCTGTGCGAGCTTCGTCGACCCCCTCGACCCCGGTCAGATCGCCGGCGCGATCGACGACCTCCTCTCGGACGAGGAGCGGGCTACAGAGATGGGCAGCCGCGGCGCGACCGCCGTTCGTGAGCGCCTGAACTGGGAGCGGGAAGCACCGAAGCTGCTCGAGCTGTACGGGCGTCTGGGACTGCCGGCGGCGGCCTGACCGTGTGCGGGTTATTCGGCATCGTGGACGCGCCGCCGGGGCTCCTTGACGATGTCCGTGTCGAGCGGCTGTTTGCGCTTCTGCATCATCGTGGCCCGGACGACCGCGGCTGGCTGACCCTCGACCGGGAGGGGGTCCGTACCGGCTCGCAGCCCGAGAATCTCGCCGGCGACGTCGTGCTGCTGCACACGCGCCTCTCGATCCTCGACCTCTCGCCGGCAGGGCACCAGCCGATGTCGACGGCGGATGGGCGCTTTCACCTCTCCTTCAACGGTGAGATCTACAACTACCTCGAGCTACGAACCGAGCTTCAGTCGCTCGGCTGCCATTTCGTCTCCGGCACGGACACCGAGGTACTGCTCGCTGCCTGGGCGCAATGGGGGCCGGCCGCTCTCGAGCGGCTGGTCGGGATGTTCGCGTTCGCGCTCGTCGACAGCGAGCGGCGTGTGCTGGCGCTCGCGCGCGACCAGTTCGGGATCAAGCCGCTCTACTACGCACAGCTCGGGGGCCGGCTCGCGTTCGCGTCGGAGATCCCGCCACTGCTCGAACTTCCCGGCGTAAGCCGGCAGGCGAACCCACAACGCGTCTACGACTACCTTCGTTTCGGTCGCACCGATCATGGCGCCGAGACGATGTTCGCGGCCGTCCAGCAGGTGCAGCCCGGCCACTACATCGAGCTCGAGCTCGACACGCCGCAACGGTTAGTCGAACAGCGAGTACTGGCGGCTCGAGCCGCAGCCGGTCGACGGGCTATCGCTCGACCAGGCAGCGGAGCGACTGCGCGAGCTCTTCCTCGACAACGTGCGCCTGCACCTGCGCAGCGACGTCCCTGTCGGTGCCGCCTTCTCCGGCGGCGTGGACTCATCCGCGAACGTCACGGCCATGCGCCTCCTCAGCGGAGAAAACCTCGACCTGCACACCTTCAGCTATGTCGCCGACGACCCCGCCGTGAACGAGGAACGCTGGATGCAAATCGTCGCCCGCGAGGCCCGCGTCGTGGCACACACCGTCGAGACGTCCCCGCAAGAGATGGTGAACGACCTAGACCGCCTGATCGAGATCCAGGCGGAGCCCTTCGGCGGCACCAGCATCTACGCCCAATACCGCGTCTTCCGACTCGCCCAGGAGGCAGGCATCAAAGTCATGCTCGACGGCCAAGGCGCCGACGAACTCTTCGCCGGCTACCGCTACTACCTCCCCGACCGCATCGCCGGCCTCCTCGCGAAAGGCCGGGTGGTGACCACCGCCCGCCTCCTTCGTGCGCTCTGGGACCTGCCCGGTGCAACTCCCGGCGGCATGCTCGCGCGGGCGGTCGGTCACGCGCTACCGCAAGTCGCGCAAGGCCCTGCCCGGCGACTGTCCGGACATCGCCTCGTGCCGGGGTGGCTGGACGCCGATTGGCTCGACCTCGCGGGACATCGCTCTGGACGACCCCGGCCGGACTTCGCACGGCAACCTGCGCGAGTACCGGCTCGACACGGTGCGCACCGGCTTGAGGGAGTTGCTCCGTTACGAGGACCGAAACTCGATGGCCTCCTCGATCGAGAGCCGCGTCCCGTTCCTCACCCCTGCGCTCGCGGAGTTCGCAGCCGGCATGCCGGACGACTACCTCATCGCCCCCGATGGCACCGGCAAGCTCGTGCTCAAACAAAGCCTACGCGGGCTCGTTCCGGATCCGATCCTCGACCGCCGCGACAAGATCGGCTTCGCCACACCCGAGGCGAACTGGATGCGCACACTCGCGCCGTGGACCGAAGAGGTGCTCGCGAGCGATGCAGCGGGCGCCGCCGGACCTCTCCGGGTCGTCGAGACGCGAAGGTGCTGGCAGCAGATCCGGGATGCGAGGCGTCCCTTCGACACCTTCGCCTGGCGCTGGGTCAACTTCATCCGCTGGATCGACCGGTTCGGCATCGACGTTTCTTAGCGACGGCAGCTCCGACCGAGACGCCTTCTATTCGGGAGTGGGATGAACGAGCGCGCGGCCGGGGCTGCACTCATCCCTTACCCTTGGCGATGGGCAAACGCGATGGAATGGGGTATGGCTGAAGACGGCCTGGGCTCCCCGCCCCCGAGGCGGCGGAGGCGAAACAGCGAAACGGGAGAGCAAACAAGCATGAAGATAGGCTTCGTATCGCTCGTAGCCGCCGTAGTTGCGGCCAGCGCGGGCGCGCTTCCAGCACAGGCAGCTCGGACGCGGCAAGTTGTTGCCGCACGCCCTTCGGCCGTATATCGGCTGCAATTACAGCTCCGCGAAACGCGGGCTGCGCTCACTCGCGCACAAACTGAGCTGCGGCGAGTCCGCAGCGAATTAGCGCACCGGCCGCGTCCCCTTGCGACCGCCGTTCGACAGGTGCGGTACGAAGTTGGCTGGAGCAAAGAGTACGCACCCTCCACTTACTCGGTTGGGGCACTAACGGCCCTCGCTGCGATGAACTACGTCGCGACCCACGTCAGCTCGACCGCGTATGCCTATGTCATCCCGCCGGGCTTGCCCCTCCCGGTGCGAAGGACGCATCATCATCTTTATTCGAATGCCAATGCCATCCTAGGCGCGCAGGCAGGAGAGTGCGGTTACCACGTCATCGCATTCCGAGCAATCATGCGGCGCTTGGGGTACACCACGCGCGACGTCTCGTTCAACTACCAGGATCCGTGGACCGGGAAGCGCAGCGGCCATTCATCCGCCGAGGTCTATTACAACGGAGGTTGGCACTTCTTTGACCCAACCTATGACGTCTACTGGACCGACCCGACAAGCGGGAAAGTCCTCTCGATCGCGGAAGAACGCACGAGCGCAGGAGTCGAGCACAGGGACGGCATCCTCGCACTGAACTTGTTCGAAGACCCTTTTTACGGCGGGAATGACATAGCCTTTGAAACGGATCGCGCGACCGAGATCGCCTATTGAGTTGATGCGTCACGCTTCGGAGCGTCGCCGCCAACACGGGCGCTGGCCGACACAGTCCTCCGGCGTCAGCTCGCCGCGCGGCCACTGACTCTCCAACGAGTCAAGCTCGGCTTGCGGTCTCGTTCGTGGGGTACCGCGCCTACACCTAGACTCGACCGGGTGTGCGGCTTGTTCGGCGTAATCGCGTCGCCTCCCGGACTCCTCGAGGAGGCCCGTGTCGAGCGGCTGTTTGCGCTTCTGCATCATCGTGGCCCGGACGACCGCGGCTGGCTGACCCTCGACCGGGAGGGGGTCCGTACCGGCTCGCAGCCCGAGAATCTCGCCGGCGACGTCGTGCTGCTGCACACGCGCCTCTCGATCCTCGACCTCTCGCCGGCAGGGCACCAGCCGATGTCGACGGCGGATGGGCGCTTTCACCTCTCCTTCAACGGTGAGATCTACAACTACCTCGAGCTACGAACCGAGCTTCAGTCGCTCGGCTGCCATTTCGTCTCCGGCACGGACACCGAGGTGCTGCTCGCTGCCTGGGCGCAATGGGGGCCGGCCGCTCTCGAGCGACTGGTCGGGATGTTCGCGTTCGCGCTCGTCGACAGCGAGCGGCGTGTGCTGGCGCTCGCGCGCGACCAGTTCGGGATCAAGCCGCTCTACTACGCACAGCTCGGGGGCCGGCTCGCGTTCGCGTCGGAGATCCCGCCACTGCTCGAACTTCCCGGCGTAAGCCGGCAGGCGAACCCACAACGCGTCTACGACTACCTCAGATTCGATCGTGTCGACGACGAGGCCCAGACGATATTCGCGGCGATTCGCCAGGTCGAGCCGGGCCACTACATCGAGCTCGAGCTCGACACGCCGCAACGGTTAGTCGAACAGGAGTACTGGCGGCTCGAGCCGCAGCCGGTCGACGGGCTATCGCTCGACCAGGCAGCGGAGCGACTGCGCGAGCTCTTCCTCGACAACGTGCGCCTGCACCTGCGCAGCGACGTCCCTGTCGGTGCCGCCTTCTCCGGCGGCGTGGACTCATCCGCGAACGTCACGGCCATGCGCCTCCTCAGCGGAGAAAACCTCGACCTGCACACCTTCAGCTATGTCGCCGACGACCCCGCCGTGAACGAGGAACGCTGGATGCAAATCGTCGCCCGCGAGGCCCGCGTCGTGGCACACACCGTCGAGACGTCCCCGCAAGAGATGGTGAACGACCTAGACCGCCTGATCGAGATCCAGGCGGAGCCCTTCGGCGGCACCAGCATCTACGCCCAATACCGCGTCTTCCGACTCGCCCAGGAGGCAGGCATCAAAGTCATGCTCGACGGCCAAGGCGCCGACGAACTCTTCGCCGGCTACCGCTACTACCTCCCCGACCGCATCGCCGGGCTGCTCGCCAGCGGACGGTTCGTCACCGCATTTCGGCTCCTGTCGGCGCTCTCGGACCTGCCGGCTGCAAGTCGTGTCGAGGTCGCTGCCAACGGAGTCCAACACTTCGCCCCGTTCGTGAGCCGAACATTCCTCCGGAAACTCGCCGGGCGGCCACTTGTACCCGAATGGCTGGACCAACACTGGCTCGACGCGCACGACGTGGTCGTCTCCGACGCGCTGCGGCCCGTTCGCGGGAATTTGCGTGCGCATCGAATCGCATCGGTTCGTGGGAATCTACGGACGCTGCTTCGTCACGAGGACCGAAACTCGATGGCCTCCTCGATCGAGAGCCGCGTCCCGTTCCTCACCCCTGCGCTCGCGGAGTTCGCAGCCGGCATGCCGGACGACTACCTCATCGCCCCCGATGGCACCGGCAAGCTCGTGCTCAAACAAAGCCTACGCGGGCTCGTTCCGGATCCGATCCTCGACCGCCGCGACAAGATCGGCTTCGCCACACCCGAGGCGAACTGGATGCGCAAGCTCGCGCCCTGGGTCGACGACGTCTTCGACAGCGCAACCGCCGAGGCCGTCGGGCCGCTGCGCGTCGCCGCGGCGCGCATGCGCTGGCAAGAGATGCGGGACCGCAGGAGGCCGTTCAACCCAGAGGCATGGCGGTGGCTGAACCTCATCCGCTGGATGCACCAGTTCGCCGTCGAGCTGGACTGAGCGATGGCCACTGCGCTCGTTCTCGTGAGGAACGACGTCAGCCACGACGCGCGAATCTGGCGCGAGGCACACGTGTTGCGGGATGTGGGCTACGACGTCGTCATCGCCGGCGTGGTCTCCCGCGAAGAGCAGCAGACAGAGCTTCGCGTCGACGGGATCCGGGTCATACGGCTCCTCGGGCCGCTCCAGCGGATCCGGAGCCACGTTCGACGACGCACACCAGGTTCCGAACTTCGCTCAACTCCCCACGGAAGCGGGCCGGGAGCGACTTCGCTCCGCCAATACCTGCGTCGACTCCTGGTCACTGTCGCGTTCAACCTCCACGGCGGCGTGCTCGCCTGTCGTCTTGCGCCGGAGCTCGTCCACTCCAACGACTACGACACGATGTGGATTGCGACGGCAGCGAAGCTGCTACGAGGCAGCCGGATCGTCTACGACGCCCACGAGCTGTGGCCGGATCAAGATGGCGACATCGGTTGGCGCCCTTGGCTGATCGCGTGCGAGTGGCTGTTCCTGCGGATTGCCGACGCCACGATCACAGTGAGCCCGGGCTGTGCAGAGGCGCTGGCCGCGCGCTACCGCGTGCGAACGCCGGTCGTCGTCCGCAACCTGCCGGAGAGCGTCGCCGAAACACGAAGCGGATCCGAGGCGCGTCTTGGCGATGGATCCCTCGCCGTGTACACCGGTGTCATCGCTCCCGGCCGAGGGCTCGAGGAGATCGTCGCAGCACTGGCTATCGCCCCCCAATTCCGGCTACGAATCGTCGGCCGTGACAGCGCGGGTTTCGGCACCGAGCTCGCCGAACATGCTCAGACGATTGGCGTAGCAAACCGCGTCGAGATGCGACCGCCCGTGCCGCCGACGGAGGTCGCGGAGGCGATCGCTGACGCGGATATCGGCCTCGTCCTCATCCAGCCGACTTCCCTGAGCCACCGCATGTCATTACCGAACAAGCTGTTCGAGTACCTCGCAGCGGGACTGCCGGTCGTCGCGACGGACCTGCCGGTGATGGGGCCGCTCGTACGGGATGAGGGCCTCGGCGAGGTCGTGGCGCCAGGTGACGTGGCTGCGATCGCCGACGCGATGCTGCGCCTCGCAAACCCGGAGCGAAACGCTCGCGTCCGCGACCGCGTAGGCGAGTTTCGGAGACGGGTTTCCTGGGAGCAGGAGCGGCGCGTATTGGAGGCCGTCTACGTATCAGCCCGCAGCCGTCGGTCAACAGCCGCCTGATACTCGAGCGCGAGTTGCTCGGCGATGCACCTCGGGTCGTGCCATCTCTCCACGTAGGCGCGCGACCGGCGCCCGAGCTCGGGTAGATCTCCACGGCGAGTCGTGAGGAGGTCTTTGAGGACGTCGTGGATAGTTGCGGGCTCAGCCGAGACGATGGGGATCTGGTCGCGCATCGGTTGCGGAACGAAGCCGAGGTCGTCTTTTCGGACGTATGAGACGACGGAGCGCCCGAGCGCCATGGCTTCGACGGCGAGGCCGCCGTACCAACCAATCAGGAGCTGGTCGACGACGAGATCGGCTTGCCGGTAGAGGTCTCTCGCTTCCGTCTGCGTCAGTCCTTCGACAAGCCGGAAGTCGAACTCGATCCCTTCGTCCTGGAGGCGGTTGACGGCTTCCACCACGAAACGCGTCCCCTTGATCTGCCGATTTGTGGGCGCATGCAGGACGAGCGGCCGTTCATTGGTGCCCACGGGTGCCGCCGTGCGCCAGTTCAGCGGGTCAATGTTCGCGTACGGGACGAAACGCGCGCGCTCGGGCAAGACGTGGAGCAGGTCCGGATTCAATGCAAAAATCCCGTCTGCGTACCGGTCGAACCGCCGGATCCGACGGCGTTTGTTCGCGTCGGATTCTCGGGTGTAGTGGCCCGGCCCCGCTTCGACCGCACCGTTCACGCGAAAGTGCGCGGAGGCGTCCCCCTGCCTTGCATCGTCGCCCTGGAACGTCACGAAGATCGCCTTTCCCGCACGCCTCAGCAGCGGCAGGTCGAGCTGCTCGAACACCGCCTCGTAGCTCAGGTAAACACGCTCGCGGATCCGGGTCGGCTTCGGCGCGTCTGGAACATCGGTCGGAGTGCGCTGCGGCGCGAGTGTCGAACCGAAGTTGAAGTGAATGACGTCGAAATCCCGGATGATCCGCGGTAGCAGGCGCCACCGCTTGAGCTCCTGCACCGCAACCCTGTCCCCGTCGTCCCAGACGACTTCGTCCGCCGGGTAGCCGAAGGGAGAAGGCTTGAACACGATGGTCGTGCTCTCGAGACCGAGCTCCCGCTCCGCAGCGGCGAGGCCTGCCGGATTTCCCCCGATAATCCACGGGCAGTGGAGCACACGGAGCGGTTTCGAGCGATCGCCAACGCGCCGGCGGTCGACCTTTGGTGGGGCCGCAGCCCTTTCATCTGCGTGGAGACGGGACTTCACTACAGGACGAGCTGCGGAACCTGGTGCAGGGCCGCCACGACAAGCTCTTGCTCCTCCTCAGTCATCTGCGGGAAGAGGGGGAGCGTCAATGTGAGCCGATCCGCAAGCACCGCTGCCGGGAACTGCCCGGGTGCGATCGCATATTTCTCGGCGTAATAGCTCGTCAGCACGACGGCATGCGTCCCCTGCCGGGTGGCGATCCCCTGCTGCTCGAGGTCGCGCATCAGGCCGTTTCGGCGCTCGTGCAGCTCTGCAACGTTCTCGAGGCGCGGCTCCTCGGGCGCGAAGAGGCAGACGTACGCCTGATAGCCGTGGTGGTCGCCGGACGGCACAGCCGGCGTGCGCAGCCATTCGAGATCGGCGAGCAGCTCGTCGTAGCGGTGGGCAAGCTCGCGGCGGCGAGAGAGAATCCACTCGGCTCGCTCCATCTGAGCGCACCCCAGGGCGCCTTGGATGTCGGTCATGCGGAAGTTGAAGCCGAGGTACGGGTACTCGGCGAGCAAGAAGCCGCCCAGTTCGTGCCGGTCCCGGTCGGAGCGCGAAGCCCCGTGGTCACGGAGCGAGCGCACGAGGCTGTCGAGCTCGGGATCCGACGTCGTGAGCATCCCGCCTTCGCCGGTGGTGATCGCCTTGCGTGGATGGAAGCTGAAGGCCCCGAATCTGCCAAACGTCCCGACATGCCGCCCTCGCCGCTTGCAGCCGAAGCCGCAGGCGGCGTCCTCGACGATCCACAGCCCCCGTCGTTCGGCGAGGTCGAGAAGAGGCTCGATCTCAGCCGCGAGCCCGAAGAGGTGCACGGGGACGATGCCGACTGTGCGCGCCGTCACGAGCGACTCGCACTGTTCGACGTCGATGTTGTAGGTCTCGAGATCGACATCGCAGAAGACGGGGGTCCCGCCGAGGTACTCGACGACGTTCGCGGTCGAGATCCAGGTGAACGCCGGAACGATCACCTCGTCCCCGGGCTTCACTCCGAGCGCGGCCAGCGCAATGTGGAGAGCCGTCGTGCACGAGCTCGTCGCCGCGGCGTACGGACTGTTGGTGAAGGAGGCGAAGCGTGACTCGAACTCCTCGACCTGCGGCCCCTGCACGACCCAGCCGCTCTCGAGCGGCTGCCGGACAGCGTCGAGCTCCGCCTCGCCGAGCACGGGCTTCGTGATCGGGATCTCCGGCATCGGCTACGAGACCTGCGCGGTGCCGAGCTTGTCGCGTTGCCGCCACTCGATCACCGATCCCAGGCCGTCGTCGAGCTCGATGCCGGCGCGGAAGCCGGTCAGCGCCTCCGCCAGCTCAGTGCTGCCGATTCGGTTCGTGACGAACATTTGCTCTTGCGGGAGGTACTCGGGCCG
This sequence comes from uncultured Actinomycetes bacterium, assembly GCA_963825805.1. Classification (GTDB taxonomy): domain Bacteria; phylum Actinomycetota; class Thermoleophilia; order Gaiellales; family Gaiellaceae; genus Palsa-739. The sequence goes on from CAWGVE010000041.1 coordinate 52,866, forward strand.
TACGTCGCTGCCGGTGAGCGCGAGCAACCGCTCCACGAGCTCGTTGATTGTCGTCTGGACGCCCATGCCGACGTTGAGAAAGACGTCGGTCGCGTCGGACTTGAGCGCGAAGATGTTTGCCCGAGCGACGTCGTCCACGTGCACGAAGTCGTACGCCTGCGAACCGTCGCCGAAGATGGACGGCGCCTCGCCCGCCTCGATCTTGTCGAGCACCTTCATGATCACGCTGACGTAGGTGCCCTTGTAATCCATCCGCGGCCCGTAGACGTTCATGTAGCGGAGACCGACGTAGTCGAGCCCGTGCTGCTCGTTGAAGGCGCGGAAGAACTGCTCGCCGGCGATCTTCGTCGCTCCGTAGAGCGTCCGGTTGTTGAACGGGTGGTCCTCCGTCATCGGGATCGCAAGAGCATCGCCGTAGACCGAGGCCGACGACGAGTAGACGACCTTGCCGATGTTCGCGCGCTGCGCTGCCTCGATCACGTTGAAGGTGCCGAGGGCGTTGACCTCCACGGCATCGCGGGGATGGTGCACGCACTCGTGCAGCCACAGCGCGGCGAGATGGAACGCGAAGTCGCTCTCCTCCATCACCTGCTCGAGGAACGGAAGATCGAGGATCGATCCCTCGCGAACCTCGACTCGCGGGTCCCGGACGGCGCGCTCGAGGTTGCCGCGAGTCCCGCGCACGAAATTGTCGACGACGATGACCCGCTCGACCCGCTCGTCGAGCAGCTGATCGACGATGTGCGAGCCGATGAACCCGGCGCCGCCGATGACCGCGATGGTCGCGCCTTCGATTTGCGGCATGAAGAGAGGAATCCTTCCTGTAGTCGACGGAGCTGATGCCAGGCCATGCTAGCCCGCACCCACGCCGGTCGGACTCAGAGGCCGAACTGCTCGGCAGTGCGCTCGGCAATGTGCCGCCCGATGGCAAGGGAAGATGTCGCCCCCGGGGACGGGGCGTTCACGACATGGAGCGAGCGCGGCCCCTCCGCGAACAGGAAGTCGTCGACGAGCTGCCCGGATCTCGTCATCACCTGGGCACGGATTCCCGACGGGCCGCGCACGACGTCCTCGCCGCGCAGCGCCGGAAGGTAGCGCTGCATCTCGCGCACGGCCGCCGGCTTGACGAGATCGCGCCAGACCTCCGTCGCGCCCATCCGCGCATTCCGGGCCGCGAACCGGAGGACGCCCGGCCAGGCGACCACCCCTCCGGCGTCGCGCCCCGAGAAGCTGGCGCGGCTGTAGCCCTCGCGCGCGAGCGCGGGCATGGCGTTTGGGCCCGCCCAGACGGTGCCGTCGAAGCGGCGCGTGAAGTGAACGCCGAGGAACGGGAACGCAGGGTCGGGGACCGGGTAGATCAGACCGCGGACGAGGGCAGCTCCGGCGTCTCGCAGTGTCCAGTACGCACCGCGAAACGGGACGATGCGGACGTCGAGGTCGGCTCCTGCGAGTGCCGCAACGCGATCGGCTTGGAGACCGGCGCACGCGACGAGGGCGCCGGCTCGGATTCGGCCGGTGCTCGTCACGACGGTGAGCCCGTCGCCGTCCTGCTCGATGCGCTCGACACGACATCCGAGTCGGAGGTCGACGCCCCGGTCCCGCAGGAGATCGGCCAGTCGCCCGGCGACGAGGCGGAAGTCGACGATGCCCGTCTCCGGCACGTGGAGGCCACGGACACCGCGAACGTGCGGCTCGATCCTGCGCAGCTCCGACTCGTCGAGCTCGACCAGACCGTCGAGCCCGTTTCCGGTTCCGCGGCGCTTCAGCTCCGCGAGCCGGTCGAGCTCGGACTCGTCGACCGCGACGACGAGCTTGCCGCAGCGCTCGAGCGGGATCTCGTGCTCGCCGCAGAACGTCTCGAGCAAGCCTCTGCCCTCGCGGCACAGCGTCGCCTTCAGCGATCCGGGCGAGTAGTAGAGCCCGGCGTGCACGACTCCCGAGTTGTGGCCGGTCTGGTGAAACGCGAGCGCAGGTTCTTTCTCGAGCAGCGTCAGACGGATGCCCGGCGAACGCTCGAGCAAGGAGACTGCCGCCGCGAGCCCGAGGATCCCGCCCCCGACGACGATGACGTCCGTGTCCATGGCGCGTGCGGGCGTCAGCGAACCCGTACGGCCAGGCCGCGAACGGCGAACCACTTGCTCGCCCTGCCATCCGTGTCACGGCCGACGAACATGCCGAGACCCAGCCACCGGCCCTTGACTCGAGCACGGAAGGTATAGCGACGCCAACGAGCCGTCGCAGGCACCGTCTTGTCGACCAGGTTCGGGTTCGCCCCTGCCGGAAACTCGTCGATCAGGATCCGTATCGGAGCCTGTCCGGGCGCACGTAGCCGCAGGTGCACGACGACCGTACTCCCCGGCGGCGGCTGCGCAGCGAGCGTCGGAACCACTGCGCCGTACTCACCGATCCAGCGAGGCAGCGCCTGGACTGCGATTCCGCCTCCCTTCGTGCGAGGGAGGAGCCTCAGAGTCGAATGGTATTTCGGCACCCAGGGCAGAAACGGGTTCGCGGTGGTCGGAGTGGCGCCGGACGAGGTGTGGGTCCTCGCGAAGGCGACCCCCAGGTAGACGACGAACGCGAGGAAGGCGACGACGCCGACGACCAGGAGCCGCGTGTCCTTCGACCGCGCGCGCATGCCCGCTAGTACGCGCCGCGGCGGCCGAAGACCGCCGGGAGCGTCATGAGGACGATGCGCAGGTCGCGCGCCAGCGAGAGGTTCTCGACGTACTCACGCTCGACGGCCAGCCGCTCCTCGAAGGTCAGCTCGCCCCGGCCGTAGACCTGCATCGGCCCCGTGATGCCGGGCTTCACCTGCAGCCGGAACTGGTGCTCAGGCCCGTAGCGCTCGACGAGGTCCAGCTGCTCGGGCCGCGGCCCGACGACGGACATCTGGCCGCGCACGACGTTGATCAGCTGCGGCAGCTCGTCGATGCTCGTCCGGCGCAGGAAGCGGCCCACCCGGGTCACCCGCGGGTCCGCCTTGAGCTTGAACATCGGCGCGTCGAGCTCCTCGAACGGGACGAGCTCCGGGAGCATCGCCTCCGCGTTCTTGACCATCGTCCGGTACTTGAGCATCCGGAACGGGCGGCCGCGCTCGCCCGCGCGGACCTGGCGGAAGAAGACCGGATAGCCGGAATCGACGAGCGTCGCGAGCGCGACGAACAGCAGGAGCGGCAGCGTGAGCACGAGGGCGAAGATCGCGAAGACGATGTCGAAGCAGCGCTTGAGCGCCAGCGTCATCCGCGAGATGTCCCAGGTGTTGTAGTCGAGCAGGGGCAGGTCGGCAATGTGGGTCAGGTTCGTCGCCGTCCCGAACATGCCGCGGGTCGGCGGGACGATCGTGAGGCGCACGCCGCGCAGCCGGCACGCGGGCAGGAGGCGCTCGAGCAGCTCCTCGCCGAGATCGTGGGACGCGATCACCACCCGGTCGACGTTCTCGAGCAGCCGGTCGAGTTGCTCCTGCAGCACGGCACAGTTCGCGACGCGGCCGGAGATCTCGGCGTGGATGTCGGGGAACAGCTCGAGCTTGCGCACGACGGCTTCTGCGAGCGGGCCGTCGCCGACGACGAGCAGGCGCTGCGGCGGGGTGGCGCGTCGCCAGACCGCGCGCGTGGCCGCACGGAGCGCGAAGCCGAGCCCGAGCGTCGTCCCCCAGACGAGCAGCCGGTCGCCGGAGCTCAGGTCGAGGGCCGGGAACGGCGCCATCAGGACGGCGAGGAGGGCGGTGCTGCTGAGCGCCCAGACCACGAGCCACGGCAGCTCGTCGACGGTCAGGTGGCGCAACGTCCGTTGGTCGCGGTCGTACAGGCCGGAGAGCTTGGCCGTGACGATCCAGACCGGCGCGAGGAGGACGAGGAGGAACGCGTCCTCTCCGCCGCTTCCCCACAATCCCACGGCGATCGCCGCAGCCGCGACGGCGAGGATGTCGGCCGTCGCGAGCATCCGCCGCAGCAGCGGCTCCGGCCCGTAGCGCGTGGCAAAGCGCCTCGTCGCGAGGGTTTCCTGCGTGCTGCCAGTGCGAGCTTCGGCGATGGTGTCGAGCTCACTCAAGCCGGCGGCCTCCTGTGCGGCGACGTCGACACGCAACCGTAGCGGCGCCTCGTGACGGTCGCCACTCACGACGCGTTCTTGAACTCGGAGGAGCCGGGGTTGAGGCGCCGCGCCTCGTCGGCGTCGCGCCGCGCGCGGGCGATCGCCCTGCGCGCCTCTGCGCCGGACGAATGCGTCGCACGCTCCGTCTCGATCTTGGCCGCGAGCAGCCAGAGGGTCCAGTCGCGTCTCGAGTGGCTGATCGCCTTCTCCAGCCATTGTGAGGCTTCGACGTATCTGCCCTGCGCCTCGGCGATCTGTCCGAGTTGGAGATACGGGCCCGCCGCCCACGGCTCGATCGCCTTCGCCGCCAGCGCCTGGGACCGGGCCTCGGTCGCGTCTCGTGCGTTGAATGCCGCCCGGCTGTTGCCGAGATGGGTGCCCGCTACGAGGACGACGAACTGGGGAATGATCGCGGCCACGGCGACGACCGCGACGGCCGGCCGCAGAGCGCCGGACCGTCCCCACGCGCCGGCACGGGTTGCCGGAAGGGCCCCGAGGGCGATGCCGAGCATCCCGACCCCGACGACGGCCATGCCCGCCAGCTGCCAGACCCAGTCGTAGGCAGCGGCCGCGAAGAAAGCGATGCCGCAAGCCGCCGCCGCTGCTATCTCGGAGCTGCCGAGCGCCAGCGCCGAGCGCACGGAGCCGACAGCAGCGACGACGACGAAGCCGGCGATGAGCAGGAAGCCGATGATCCCGAGCTCCGCGAGCGCCTCGAGGTAGAGGGAGTGGGCGTACTGGGTGAAGAATCCGGGCAGGGAGCCGTGCTCCAGCCACCAGGCGCCCCACGAGCCGGCGCCGCCGCCGTTCAGCGGGTGGTGCTTGAACTCCGAGATCGCCGCAGCCCAGAACTGCCAGCGCCCGCTGCCGGAGCTCGAGAGCAGGTGCGAGGTGGTGACGGTGCCCGAGCCGGTCGCGCCGCCGGAGGTGCTCTTGAAGGCCTCGAACTTCGCGACCGGGTGCGCCAGGACGATCGCGACGACGACCAGGACCGCGACGGCGATCGCCGTCACCTGGCCGGCTCGCTGCGACGGCGTCGGCACGCGCTTTCCGAGCTCCATCAGCCCGAGCCACACGAGCGCGGTCACGACGCAGGCGAGCCCGATCACGAGCGCCGCCTGGTGGCCCTGGTGCACGCCGACGGCGGTGTTCGTCAGGCCGTTGACGAGCGCCTTCTTCGGCACGAGCGTCGCGACCGACACGGCGCCCGCTGCTGCCGCGACAACGATCGCCGCCACCACGGGCCAGCGCCTCGGTGCGAGGACGACGAACACGACCACGGCCACCACCGCCGCGGCGAACGCGCCGCGCGACGACGTGAGGTACATGACGGCTGCGATCAGCGGCAGGGGCAACGCGGCGAGGGAGCTCGCGACCCGCGAGCGCCGGGAGGCCATGATCGAGAACAGCAGTGGATAGGCGAGCGCGACCTCGATCCCGAGCCCGTTCCAGTAGCCGAGCGGGAAGCTGAGCCGGTTGACGAGCGTCGGCAGCTCCTTCAGTCCGGGCTGCGTCCCGAACACGCTGGGGAAGAAACGGCTGACGAGCGCGACGCCTGCGAGCGCCGAGAGCGCGAGCGCAACGCTGCGGATGAGTACCGATGCGGAGACCAGCCGTGCGAGAAGGATTGCGATTACGAATATCGCGACATAAAGAGAGACCTGGTTGAACTGCTCGAAGGCGCGCTCAACATCTGCGACCCAATTGACCGATATGAGGATCCAGATGGCAAACGCCGAAAGAAGACCCACCGCGACGAGGGCGAGGCGGCCGATGCCGGCCCAGACCGTGGCGATCCCGATGGCAGCGCCGATGCCCAGCAACCACCAGGCCGCGATCGCAGCGTACGACCGCGTGGTCGCTGCGAAGCCTCCGTTCGCGTACGAAAGCGCAAAAACAGCGGCCGCGAGGGCGATTCCTACGGCAGAATCGCGCAGGAAGCTTTGCTTTCCCTTTACCACGCCCCGCAGCACGGCCAGCTACAGTAGCGCCGTGCTCGGGGGCCTGAGACGCCTTGTTGTTGTGGGGTTCGTCGCGGGAGTACTGCTCTCTGCGCCGACCGCCGCGTTTGCCTGCGGCGGTAGCAGTCCCTCGGCCGACAACGTCTACGTCGAGTGCCTGCCGAGCGGGGGCGGCTCGAAGCCCACGACCCACTGCGGCCCCGCCAACCACCACGCCGGTCACCGCCGTCCCGTCGAAGGCTGCACGGGTGCTGCTTGCGCACGCCGGGCACGAGAAGGCGCTCCTGTCCACGTGGGCCGGCAGCCCCGCCCCGTCGCCTCTCAAGTCCACGGGCGCGGCGACCTCCCCGAGCGCCATGGGCTCGGCCTTCGACCTGGGCTCCGGGCCGACGGCACTTCTCCTCATCCTGGCCGGCACCGCCGTGGTGCTGCTCGGCGGCAGCGGATTGCGCTTCTGGCGCCGCCGCCACCAGGTCTAGGAACTAGAGCCGCTCGAGACAAGCGCGTAACCCTTCCCGCCAGTGCGGGAGCTTCGGCGCGCCGTCACGCTCGCTCCGGAGGACGGAGTACGCCGGCCGCGTCGCCTGCCGTCCCAGCTCGGCGGCGGTGATCCGCCGCACGCGGCAGTCGAGCCCGGCCTCCTCGAAGATCGCCTCCGCAAACTCGGCCCAGGTGCACTCGCCGTCGGCCGCGAGGTGCCACAGCCCGCGCGGCCGGTCGAGCAGCTCGCGCACGGCGGCCGCGAGGTGCCCGACGTACGTCGGGGCGCTGCGCTGGTCGTCGACGACCGCCACCTCGTCGCGCTCGGCGCCGAGCCGGAGCATCGTGCGGACGAAGTTCGTGCTCGTCCAGCCGAAGAGGCCCGACGTGCGCACGATCCAGGCATCCCCGCCCGCGGCGGCCTCGGCCTGGAGCTTCGTGCGGCCGTAGATCGAGAGCGGATTCGGCGCATCCGACTCGACGTACGGCTCCCGCTTGCGCCCGTCGAAGACGTAGTCGGTCGAGAAGAGGACGAACGGCGCGCCGAGCTCGACCACATGCTGCGTCCCGCCGACGTTGACCGCCGCAGCCTCCTGCGGATTCGCCTCCGCCGCGTCGACGTCCGTCCACGCAGCCGCGTGCAAGACGACGTCCACCTCGGGCAGGCCGGCCGGAGGCGGCAGCGTCACGTCCCAGTCCTCGAGCGCCAGTGCCACGACCTGCTCGGAGGCGAACTCCTCGCACAGCGCCTCCGCGAGCTGCCCGCCCGCTCCCGTGACGAGAATGGCGCGGGTCAGCTCCACGCGTTCTCGCGCACCGGCGCCCGGTCCCGCAGAGGCTCCCACCAGGCACGGTTGCCGGCGTACCACTCGACTGTCGCGCGGATCCCGTCCTCGAAGGAGATCTCGGGCTGCCAGCCGAGCTCGCGCCGGAGCTTCGAGGAGTCGAGCAGGTAACGGCGGTCGTGGCCGGGCCGGTCGGGGACGATCGTCTTGAGCGACGCCGGCTTGCCCGTCAGCTCGAGCACGAGGTCCGCGATCTCCTCGATCGAGCGCTCGACGCCGGAGCCGACGTTGTACGTCTCCCCCGGCCGGCCCTGGTCGAGCACGAGCTCGATCGCGCGGCAGTGGTCGTCGACGTGCAGCCACTCGCGCCGGTTCTGCGTCGAGGCGTAGAGCGGCAGCTCGCGATCGTCGAGCGCGTTCGTGAGGAAGAGCGGGATCACCTTCTCGGGGAACTGCCGCGGGCCGTAGTTGTTCGAGCAGTTCGTGATCGTCACCGGCAGGCCGAACGTCTCGAAGTAGGCGCGGACGGCGTGGTCGGCGCCTGCTTTGGAGGCGTTGTACGGCGCCCGTGGGCGGTACGGCGACTCCTCCGTGAACGCGTCGCCGGAGTCGAGGGGCAGGTCGCCGTAGACCTCGCAGGTCGAGACGTGGTGGAACCGCGTCACGCCGCGCCGGCGGGCCGCCTCGAGCAGCGTCTGCGTGCCGAGCACGTTCGTGCGGAAGAAGCGATCGGGCTCGAGGACGGCGAGGCTGTTGTGCGACTCGGCCGCGAAGTTCACGACGACGTCGATGCGCTCTTCGGCGAGGAGCCGCTCCGTCGGGTCGAGGTCACCGATGTCCCCCACCGCGAGCCGGACGCCGAGCCCATCCAGGCTGCGCGGGTCGCCGGCGTACGTGAGCCGGTCGAGCACGACCACGTGGTCCTCCGGACGGCGCGCGAGCCAGTAGCGGACGAAGTTCGAGCCGATGAAGCCGGCGCCGCCGGTGACGAGGAGCCTCATCCGGCAGCGTCCCTGGCCGAGAGGATCGGGGCGCCGGTGCTCCAGAGGTGCTTGACCCGCGGGTCGTCCCACGCGATGCCGTGCTCGTCGGGATCGTCCGCGTCGTACTCCTCGGTCACGAGATAGGCGAAGAGGGCGTCGGTCAGCGCCTCGTAGCCATGCGGGTGGACGCCGGGCACGTAGATCGCGACCGGATTCTCGTCCCCGATGTCCTCGCTGAACACCTCGCCGCTCGTACGGTCGAGGACGACGACGCGGACGGATCCCGCGAGGCAGAAGAAAAGGTCGTCCTGGCCGTGCTCGTGGTAGTGGAGGCCGCGGATCGCCCCACGGCGGGAGTGCGTCAGGTTCACCTGGCGGATCGGCTTCGGCAGGCTGCTCGTCCGGGTGAGCTCGGCGAACCAGCCGCGCTCGTCTCCGTGGCGCTCGAGCTCGAAGCGCCGCAGTCCTTCGATCATGCGTTCCTCCGGGCGCGCACGAAGTCGTTCACGGCGTAGTAGGCGTCGATCGACTCGCCGGCGTCGCCCCAGAAGCCGTCGAGCACCTCCGCCTCCAGCTCGCCGCGCCCGGCGTACCAGTTGTTCAGGTCGGTGATCTCGAGCTCGCCGCGCCCGGACGGCTCGAGGGTCGGAAGCACGTCCCAGACCTGCCCGTCGTAGAAGTAGACGCCGGTCACGGCGTAGCGGCTCGGCGGCGAGCCCGGCTTCTCGACGATCTCGGCCACTCGATCGCCGTCCATGACCGCCACGCCGAGGTGCTGCAAATGCTCGTCCTCGTCGAGCCGCGCCAGCAGGATCCGGCCGCCGCGGCCCTGGCGCCCGAAGTTCTCGGCCACCGGGCGCAGCGACTGCTCGAAGATGTTGTCCGCGAGCAGGACGCAGCAGCTGTCGCCGTCGACGAACCGCTCGGCGAGCCCGAGCGCCTCGGCGATGCCCCCCGGCCGCTCCTGGTAGGCGTAGAAGAGCCGGTCGATCCCGTACTCGTGCCCGTTGCCCAGCAGCCGGAAGAACTCGCCCGCGTGCGTCCCGCCGGTGACGAGCATCAGCTCCTCGATCCCCGCTGCGACCAGCGCCTCGACGGCGTACGTCACCATCGGCCGGTCGTAGAGCGGCAGCAGGTGCTTGTTCGTGATGCGCGTCAGGGGAGCGAGCCGGCTCCCCGAGCCGCCCGCGAGGATCACGCCCTTCACGGCGCGGATCCTATTTGGCGCCGGTAGACGTCGAGCGTCCGATCGATCACCGCGTCCCAGCCGAAGCGCTCGCGCGCCCGGGCCCGTGCCGCGCTCCCCAGCCGCTCCCGCAGCTCCGGGTCCGCGAGCAGGCACTCCACGGCCGCGCGCAGCGCCGCGGCGTCGCGAGGCGGCACGAGCAGGCCGGTCTCGCCGTCCGAGACCAGCTCGAGCAGCCCGCCGCCGGCCGCCGCCACGACAGGCCTGCCGAACGCCATCGCCTCGGCGGCGGCGAGGCCGAAGCCTTCCCGCTCGCTCGGCGCGACGACGACCGAGGCGCGCTCGAGCAGCCGCTCCACCTCGGCGTGCGGAACCGCCCCGAGCGCGTTCGGGACGAGGTCGCGCAACGGCCCGTCGCCGGCGACGACGAGATTCAGGTCGCCGAGCGCCTCGACGAGCGTGTCGACGTTCTTCTCCGGCGAGAGGCGCCCGACGTAGAGCACCTCCGCCGGCTCGGCGGGAGGCCCGACCTCCTCCGGGATGCGCACGCCGTTCGGGATCACGACGGGCTCCACTCCCGCGGCGCGCACGGCGGCGGCGACCGTCTCCGAGACGCAGATCACCCCCGTGGCCGGGCGCAGGAGGGCCCGCACGAGGCCCGGCCGGCGGCGGGCGAGCTCGACGTCCGAGAAGCGGCCCGCCGAGCCGGAGCCGTGCAGCGTCACGACGAACGGCCTGCCGCCGAAGCGCGCGGCCGCCGCGGTCAGGAGCCAGTGAGCATGGACGAGGTCGGCGCCGCGCGCGGCACGCCGCAGCGCCCGCCACATGGAGAAGAGCATGAGCGGCGCCGCCCAGGGCCGGCGGCGCAAGTTCGCCGCCATCCCGCCGCCGTAGGCGAGCCCGTGGTCGTCGTAGCCGGATCCGGGCGCGAGGACGTCCAACTCCACCCCGCGCTCGCGCAGCCGCTCGACGGCGTCGGCGACGAAGCGGCCCGCGAACTCCTGCTCCGTCCGCGGCCACGAGGTCGTGAGGACGACGACCCGCACTACGGAACGGGCTGCCCACGTGCCCGTCCGCCGAAGACGACGGGCAGGGCGAGCGCGAACGCGAGGAAGGCGTAGAAGTAATAGAACTGCATCGTCAGGTAGAAGAAGTTGGCGGCGATCGTCCCCACGAGGGCCGCCGTCAACCCGTACGCGAGCGGCCGCACGTGCGGCCCTTCCGCGTCGCCGATCCGGTCGAGCAGCCTGCCGAGCCGCCGCGCCGCCTGGAGCCGCACGAACACGTAGCGGAGGAAGACGATCCAGAGCACGAGGCCGAGCAGGCCCGACTCGACGACGACGGCGACCCAGTACGAGTGGGCGCCGTAGTTCGCCTTCCCGGTCACGAACTCGTAGTAGACGGCGAAGTTGTTGAGGCCGAGCCCGAGCAGCGGGTGCATGTGCAGGATCTGGCCGATGAAGTTGTAGACGGCGAAGTGCGCGCTGGTCGAGCTGCCGTTCGTCGAGACGCGCTGACGCAGGAACGTCTCGAAGAAGCTCCTGCGCTCGTACAGCACGCCGAGCAGGATCACGAGGAGGACGCCCACCGGGATCAGGAACTGCCGCGTCCGGAGGAAACGCCGGTACGGCAGGACGAGCACGAGCGCGCCCACGATGAGGCCGAGCCCGCCGCTGCGGGAGAACGTCGCGATGTCGACGAGCAGGAGGAAGACGAGCACCGCCGCGAGCGGCAGCTTGAGCCGGTGCCCGCGCTCAGCCGCAGATAGACCGGCGTCAGCGCGAGCAGCGGGATGATCAGCATCACGCCGAAATGGTTCGGGTCGCCCGTGAGCGCGTTGACACGGAAGATGCTCTGGCCGTTGATCGTGCCGAAGACGCTGATCCGGCTCGCCCCGCCCGTCAGCGGCACGAGCACCAGGTTGTCGAGGTTGTGGCCGGCGAGTGCGGCGCCGAGCTCGAGGATCCCGTAGACCGCGTTCGCGACGAAGCCGACGGTGAACCAGCCGAGCGCGCGCCAGAAGAAGCGCTCGCCGCGCTGCACGAGATAGCCGATCGCCGCCACGACGAACGCCCAGTGGACGACGAACTTCACCATCCCCTTGGTGAACTGGGTCAGCCCCTGCTTCGTCTCGATGTTCCAGTAGCCGGCGAGGTAGACGAGCGCGAAGGCCGCGAAGAAGCCGAGCACGATGGCGCTCGTGCGCGGCAATGGCCGGCGCTCGGTCGCGACGTAGGCGATCAGGAACAGGATCGTCGCGATGTCGTTGATCCCGAGCTGGCCGCCGAAGTTCCAGTGCACCTTCTCGAAGGTGGCGACGAAGAGCGAGGCGAAGAAGAGCCCGGTCACGATGCGCTCCTGCGTGCGTGGCACCGCGAGTGTCCGGGCGGCCGTGAAGGTGGCGGCGCTCACGCGACGCTCCTCAGCACCTCGGCAAGCTCCTCGACGCGAGAGCCGCGCGAGAGCTTCGCCCGCCACTCGGGCGAGAGTGGCGTCCCATCCAGTTTCCCCGCCTTCCAGCGCGCGTGCAGGTCGAGCAGCGCCCCCCGCAGCGCCTCGACGTCTTCGGAGGGAACGACGACGCCCGCCCCCGTGTCGCGCACGAGCTGTGCGGCGGCGCCGTCGGGCGGCACGGCGGCCAGGATCGGACGTTCCGCCGCCAGGTACTCGTAGATCTTCCCCGTGATGACACCACGGCCCCGGCCGCCGGACTCCGGGATCAGGAGGAGCAGCACCTCGGAGTCCCGCTGCAGCTCGAGCGAGTGCCGGCGCGAGACGTCGCCGAGCAGCTCGACGCGGTCGCCGAGACCGAGCGACTCCGCGTACTCGCGATCCTCCGTCCGGAAGTCGCCGGCGAAGCGGACGACGACGTCGTTCAGGCCCGACTCCGCGAGCGCCCGAAGGAACGGCTTCGGGTCGCGCTTGCCGTGGAAGTGGCCGGCGTGGGTGATGCGGAGCCGGTCGCTCGGGTGGTGCTCGAGGTGGGCGAAGTCGTCGAAGTCGCAGCCGTTGGCGATCGTGACGACCTCCGCCTTGGGCTCGAGTGCGCGCATCTCGTCCGCGATCGCGTCCGAGGCGGCGACGATCGCGTCCGCCTGCGACGCCACGAGACGCCCGACGCCGCCGACGGTCGTCTCCTTGAGCCGCGCGAGCTGCGACTCGTAGCCACGCCGGTGGGGATGGGAGGTGAGCGGATCGCGGAGGTCGGCGACCCAGGCCGCGCGGGTCGTTCGCTTCACCGAGGCGCCGAGGAGGTGGAGCGACGGCGGCGGCGACGTGGTGAGCACGACGTCGATTCCCTCGCGGCGGACGAGCCGGATCGCGACGGGCGTCGCGAGCGTGCTCCACGGGACGTTCTCGTCGGGCACGAGCAGGCGGCGCCCGAGCAGCGTCGCCCGCGTTCCCAGCCGCGCGAGGCCCTCCTTCGCCACGAGCTGCTCGGAAGGGCGGCCGCTCCGCGGCCCGACGTACCGGACCCGGTGGATCCACGCCTGCGTCGGCAGCTCGAGCTCGCCGCCCTCGGGCCCCTCCACGTCCGGCGCGAGCACGTGCGTCTCGATCCCGAGCGCCGGGAGGTAGCTCGCGAACTTGAGCGGCCGTTGCACGCCGCCCCCGCTCCCGGGCGGGAAGTGGCGCGTCACGAGCAGGAGCTTCACCGCCTCAACGGTAGTGCAGTGCGGTGCTGAAGACGACGAACTGCCGATCCTGGTAGACGGGGCGGAGCCCCTGTCGCTCGAGCGCCCGCACCGGCTCCGCTCGGGTGAGGACGACCCAGCCCGCCCGCCACGTCCGCGCTGTCGCGAGCGTCGGGTGCACGAGGAACCTGAGCACCGCGAGTCGCCGCTTGTGGAGCTCGTTCGGCCAGGTGTTGGCAGCGTGGGTCGGCGGTACGGCGACGACGTAGACGGGGGCGAAGGCCGTGATCCGGTAGCTCGTCCCGAGGTCGCCGAGGACGACCGAGCGGGCGGGCACGTCCCGCTGTAGGAAGCGGATCAGCCCGGGCGTGAGCGCATTCCGGTCGTGCGGGTTCCCCGGCGACCAGCGCAGGAACCCGTGCACGACGACGGGCAGGACGAACAGCGCGACGGCCAGGGCCGCCGTCGTCCCCCGCTGCCGGACGTCGACGGAGGGCCGGTCGCGCCGGAGCCAGGCAAGAACGGCTCCGACGACGAGCGCGGCGAGGCAGCCCCACAGCGCGACCCAGACCACGACCGCCGGCTCGGTGCGCGGCGCCTTCAGGCCGAAGTCGCCGGCGTACGCGACCTGCAGCCAGATACCTGCCGCGAGCCCACCGAGGAGCGCGAGCGTTCGCGAGAAGCGGGCGACGACCGCGGCGCCGCCGGCGAGCCCGACGGCGAAGGGAATGAAGGCGCTCGCGCGCCGCGATTGCGAGAGCGAGACGGCGTCGGAGAAGTGGGGGAACACGAGCGGCCACAGCTCGAGGCCGAGCACCGCGAGCGTGCCGCCGAGCACGAGCGCGCTCCACCGCTGCCGGCGGGCGAGCAGCGCGAGCGGCGCCAGCGCGAGCGCGGCGACCGCCACGGCTCCGTTCCGGTCGATGCGCGAGGCGGCGAGGCTGTAGCGCGTGAGCGAGTGCACGACGAGGTCCACGCGGTAGTGGTGGAGGTTGTGCGCGAGCTGCTTCGGGCCGGGCGAGACCGGGACCGTCTCCCGGATGACCGGCTCGAGCCAGAGGAACGCGAGCGCCATCGGCACGCCGAAGACGGCGAACGCGAGCACGCCGTTCCGGAGGTCGGCGCCGCGCGTGAGAAGCGCTCGCGCGATGACGTAGGCCCCGAGCGGGATCGCGAGGAACAGCGCATAGGTCGGGTGGACGAGCGCGAGGCACGCCGAAGCGGCGGCAAGCATGACGGCGACCGGCCAGGCGGGCTTGCGGACGAAGAGGAAGAAGAGCGCGACCGCCGCGGGCAGGAGCAGCTGCGTGGCAACGGTGGACGGCTCCCAGAGGAACGGATAGACGCCGGCGTGCCCGGGTGCGAAGCACTTGATCGCGACCTGCGCGAGCACGACCGCGACTCCGAGCCCGACCGAGCGGAAGATCGCCCAGCCCATCTCGAACGCCAGGACGAGCGCCAGCGGCACGAGGAGGCTCGCCTCGTGCGCCGCCACGCTCGCCGGGTCGACGCCCGCGAGGCGCGCCACCAGTGCGAGCCACGCGTGCCAGAGCGGGAACGCGTAGCCCGGGTGGAGGCCGCCATGCGCGAACTCCCCGACGTTGTGCAACGAGAGCGACGAGAGCGCGTCGAGCTTGCGCACGCGGCCGAGATGGAAGAACGCGTCGCCGGTGAAGGCGCCCTGCGCGAACCAGAGCCCGACGCCGAGCCCGAGGCCGGCGACGGCGAGGACCCCCCGCGTGAACCGCGCCGCCCCGGGCAAGGCCCGGCCCTCCAAGTGGCTGAGTGTCACCAGGTAGACGAAGGCGCTGGCGCCGACGGCGAGGTCGAACGCGAGCAGCACGTCGAGCGAGGCGCCAAGGGCGAACGTGAGCGCCAGCCCGAAGCCCACGATCGCCACCGAGGCGGCGAACGCCGCGGACCCGGTCCGCTGGCCCAGGCAGCGGGCGACGAAGACTCCCGGCAGGAGCACGATCAGCGTCGCCGCGGCGAGCCTGAGCCAGAGCCCGAAGCCCGTCTCCGGCGCGAGCCGCGAGATTCCAAGCAGCGCGGCTGCCGCGGCGGGCGTGACGAGACGCCAGACGGCGCCGGTCGGCACGGCGGGCAGCCTCCGCACCTCGGCGGCCGGAAGCTCGAGCCAGTTCATCGGGCCGGTCCCGGCACCGCGTCGCGTCCCCGGGTGCGCAGCCCCTCCCGGGCGACGATCCCCGCTCCCGGCAGGGCGACGGCCACGGTGACGAGGAAGAAGAGGAATCCGGCCGAGAACGCCTGGTCGGCCGACACGCCCAGGGCGCCGAGGAAGCTGACGAAGAACGATTCCCGCACAGCCAGCCCGTTGATCGTGAACGGGACGAGCATGACGAGGAAGAGCAGCGGCCCCATCACGTAGTACGGACGCGGCGACAAATCCACGCCGACAGCCTTACCGGCGCTCCAGATGGCGAGCACCCGCACTGCCTGCACGACGAGGGTGAGCGCGAACGCCCAGGCGAGCAGCAGCAGCTTCGACCGGTACGCGTGAATCGAGAGGTAGACGTCGCGCAGGGGCGCCTCGACGCGCAGACGGCGCAGCAGGGGCCGCGACACGTGAAGGATCGGATGCAGGCGCGTCGAGAAGAGGACGAATGCGCCGACGACGCTCAGCACGACGAAGACGAGCTCGACCCAGACGTAGCCGCCGACGGAGTAGTGACCGAGCGCGAGCGCGAATCCCACGGCGGCGAGGACGAGGGTCGCGGCCCCGCCGAGCGCCCGTTCGAGCAGCACGGTGCCGGCCACGGGGCCGCGCAGGCCGGGGTTACGGCGCGACGTCTCGTAGATGCGCGACGCGTCGCCGCCGAGCGAGGTCGGCAGCACCTGCGCCGCTGCATACGAGACGAAGGTCGTCCGCACGAGCCAGCCGAGACGCTCGTGCACGCCGCCCGAGGCGAGCAACCTCTGCCAGCGGAAGGCGAGCGGCCAGACGGAGAGCACCCAGATGGCAAAGGAGAGGAGCAGCCAGCCGACGCTCGCGGTCGCGAGCACGTGGAGCGTCTCGCCGAGGTCGACCTTCCAGAGGATGTAGGCGACGGCGAGCCCGGTGACGAGCAGCGTCGCGACGGTGCGCAGCCCGCGGCGGCGGCTCATGCGGCCTCCCGCAGCCAATCGAGAGTCGAGCGGATCCCGTCTTCGAGCGGCACCAGGGGGCGCCAGCCGAGCGAGCGGAGGCGCTCGGTGTCGAGCGTCTCGATCACCAGCTCGTAGCCCTCGGGCGGGTCCGCGAGCTCGACGAGCGACTCGTCTGCCCCGGCGGCGGCGCAGACCAGCGTCGCCACCTCCTCGAGCGAGCGCAGGTCGTCGTCGCGCCCCACGTCCCAGTCGCCGCGCTCTTCGTGCGAGACGAGGATCGCGACCGCGTGGGCGGCGTCGCTGGCGAAGCAGAACGACCTCAGCCAGCCGCGGTAGGCGACGACCGGCTCGCCCGCGAGCGCCTGCCGCAGCATCGTCGCGATCGCGCCGCGGCGCATATGCGGGCCGTAGGGGTAGTGGAAGCGGAGGATCGTCGCCTCCTCCCCCGCCACCTCCTCGCTTGCCCGCTTGGTCTCGGCGTACGGCGTGTCGTCGTAGTAGACCGCGGTCGTAGAGCCGTGGAAGAGCGGGATGCGGTCGGCGCAGGCAGCCGCGACGAGCCCAGCGATCGGGGCGTTCTCCCCCAGCCGCTCATCGCCGGGCATGCCGGCCGCGAGATGAATGACGACGTCGGGCGCGTGCTCGCCGAGCAGCCGCTCGATCATTCCCTGCTCCGCGAGATCGCCGTCCGCCCGTCCCAGCGGGACGGGCTCGTGCCCGGCCTCCCGCAGCGCCGTACAGACGTGCGTCCCGAGGAAGCCCCGGCCACCGGTCACGAGCACCTTCACCCGACCGCGAGTGTAGTGGGCGCCTCAGAAGTAGCATCGCGGGGTGGCGGATCCACGGACACGGCTCGTCGGAGAAGGCTACGACGCGATGGGTGAGACATTCGCCGAATGGCGGAAGGGTTTCGTCGGCGACCCTCGCCGCGGATGGGAGGACGACGTCGTCTCGCGGCTGGACCACGGCGCGCGCGTGCTCGACCTCGGCTGTGGCGGCGGTTCGCCCGAGACGAAGCGGCTCGCCCAGCTGTTCGCCGTGACCGGCGTGGACGTCTCGCCGCAACAGGTCGAACGGGCGCGCGCCGCGATCCCCGAAGCCGAGTTCATCTGCGCCGATTTCACCGACCTCGAGCTGCCGGCCGCCTCGTTCGATGCCGTCGTTTCCTTCGTCGCCTTCAACCACGTCCCGCGCGAGCTCCTGGCTCCATTGCTCGGGAACATCCACACCTGGCTCGTTCCGCAGGGCTGGCTGCTGACAGCGTTCGGCGCGTCCGACAACGCGGGCTGGACGGGCGAATGGCTAGGTGCGAAGACGTACTTCTCCGGCTACCCGCCGGAGATCAACTCGAGGCTCGTCCGCGAGGCCGGCTTCACCATCGAACGGGACGAGGTCGTCGTCTACGAGTCTCCCGACGACACGGAGCGGTTCCAGTGGGTGCTCGCATGCGCGTGACGACCATCCTCGTCACGGCCTGCGGCGCGCCCGGCGCGGCGCGGCTGCTGCGGGCCTTGCGCGACAACGGCGAGCGGCCGGTGCGCCTGGTCGGCGTGGACATGTCCGAGCGCGCGATCGGCCGGCACATCTGCGACGAGTTCCACCTCGTCCCGCCGGGCGCGGACCCGTCCTTCCCCGATGCGCTGCTCGAGCTCGTCGAGCAAGAGGGAGTGGACGTCGTCCTGCCCGAGTCGTCGCACGACCTGCACCATCTCGCGCTGCGGCGCGGCGAGTTCCCGGTGCCGGTCATGGTCTGCGGCCCCGACGCCGAGCGGCGCTCGAACGACAAGGCCGAGACGTTCGAGGCGCTGCACCGCAGCGGGGTAGGCGCACCCGAGTTCCGCCGCGTCACGGGCGCGGCCGGCGTGGAGGAGGCGGCACGCGAGCTCGGCTACCCGGACCGGCCGGTGTGCTTCAAGCCGGCCTTCTCCTCCGGCTCGCGGGGCTTTCGCGTGCTCGACCCGACCGTCGACCGCACGCACCAGCTGCTCTACGAGCGCCCCGGAGCACTCGCGATGCGCCTCGAGGAAGCGGTCGAGCTGCTGCCGGACGACGGCCTCGACCTGCTCGTGATGGAGTTCCTCACCGAGCCCGAGCGGACAGTGGACGGGATCGCCGACGGCCGCCGCATCGTCCTCCAGGCGACGAGGACGCGCGAGTCGGTGCGCTGCGGGCTCGGCATGTACTTCGTCACGCTCGACGCGCCCGAGCTCGTCGAGGCGTCGGCGCGCATCGTCGAGGAGTTCGAGCTCGAGTGGTTCTTCAGCATCCAGTTCATGGGCGAGAAGGTGATCGAGATCAACCCCCGCATCTCGACGATGATGATCCAGGAGGACTTCAACCTCCCGTGGCTCGCGGTCAAGCGCGCGCTGGGCGAGGCATCCGACGACGAGCTGCGGGCCTTTCAGGGGAATGTGCGGCCCGGGCACAGCGTGCTTCGTTTCTTCGATCAGGTGGAATTCGACTCCTGATGGATTGGACGTCCCTCCACGAGACCCTCGCCGCGGCCTGCGACGAGCCGAGCGAGCAGACGGCCGAGCAGGCGGTGCGGGCGGCGGAGCTCGTCGCCGCGACGGCCGGCGAGCCGCCGGACGACCTCTCGGCCGAAGAGCGCGAGTGGGCCGAGACGCACGGCATCCCACCCGAGGAGCTCGTCGACCTCGCCTGCCGCTCGATGAAGTGCGTCGCCGGGCTCTCGGACGACTGGCACGACCGGCTCAACGACCTGCGCTACCGCCTCGGCGACGTCGCGGCTGCCTGACTTCGTCACTCATCCGGAGATTGTGACTTTCGCGCGTTCCTGCTTGACTTTCACCGTCGGGCGTACCACTCGGGGGGCCGGCTGACAGGGATCAGCTACAGAAAGGGAGTGCAGTGAAGCGTCTGACGCATCCGGCGACGGTGATCGCCGCGTTCGCGCTGTTCGTCGCGCTCGGCGGGACCGCCGCCTGGGCTAGCGGGCTCATCTCGGGTAGCCAGATCAAGAAGCATTCAATCGCCGAGGACAAGCTTTCGAAGAAGGCAATCAAGGCCCTCCACGGGCAGCGAGGCCCCCGCGGCGCGACCGGCCCGGCGGGGCCGGCAGGGTCGGGAGGAGGAAGCAGCTCCAACGTGATGCGCTGGAGCGCCTCCACCGGCGTTCGGGACGTCGCGGGCGACAGCAGCGGGCCGGACCTCAGCAACCTCGGGGACCGCACCGGCATCGTGACGCTCGCCACCGTCGGCACGCTCAAGGTCGACGGGATCTGCTGGCAGGACGGGGCCAACACCTACGGCGCCACATTCATCGAGACGACGCAGGACGGTGCCTTCTCTCAAGGCTCCTTCGGACAGTCGCCGCTGAACGTCGCGGACGGGCCCGTCCAGGTCAGCCAGGACATCGCCGAGAACGACTCGGCGTCGGATTCGTTCTTCGGACCTGACACCGGGAGCTGGGCGGCGATGAATGCCGCCGGCACCGTTGCGATCGACGGCTTCGCCAATCAGGCCGTCCCGAACCTCTCCGGCGGCGCCAACGCGCAGTGCCTCTTCTCCGGCTACCTCGTCCAGGTCGCCGGCTAGTTCCGATCGAGATGAGCTAGCGCAAGGCCTTCAACGCCGTCACGTCCTCATCTGTCGGCCGCCACTCGCCGCCGGCGACGTTCGCGCGCACCTGCTCCGGCTTGGTGGCGCCCGCGATCACGGAGGTCACGGCCGGCATCGCGAGCAGGCCGCCGACCGCGACCTCGAGCAGCGATGCGCCGCGCTCGTCGGCAAATCGCCGCAACGCCTCGACGCTGTCCCACCGCTCGTCCGGGATCGTCGCGCCCGGCGAGCCGCCCCTCCGTCGCCTCCTCGCCGCGCTGGTACTTGCCGGTGAGCAGCCCGCTCGCGAGCGGGAAGTAGGGCAGGAAGCCGATCCCCAGCTTCTCGCAGACCGGCAGCACCTCGTCCTCGGCCTCCCGCACGACGAGCGAGTAGTCGTTCTGCACCGAGACGAAGCGGTGGAAGCCGGTGCCGCGCGAGACCTCCTCGGCCGCCTCGATCTGGTCGGCGGAGAAGTTCGAGGAGCCGATCCAGCGCACCTTGCCGTCGGCGACCAGGTCGTTGAGCGCGCCGAGCGTCTCCTCGATCGGCGTCACCGGGTCGGGCTCGTGCATCTGGTACAGGTCGATCACGTCGGTGCGCAGGCGGCGGAGCGAGCCTTCGACCGCCCAGCGGATGTAGTCCGGGTTGCCGCGCCGCTCCTCCGGCCGCTCGTCCATCGCGCTCCCGAACTTCGTCGCGATCACCACGCTGTCGCGACGGCCTTCGAGCGCGCGCCCGATGCGCTCCTCGCTCGTGCCCTGGCCGTAGATGTCGGCCGTGTCGATCAGCGTCACTCCCGCGTCGAGCGCGGCGTCGATCACGGCGAGGGATTGCTCGTAGTCGATCCGGCCGCCGAAGTTGTTCGTGCCGAGACCGACGACCGAGACCTCCGGTCCGCCTTCGCCGAGGACGCGCGTTCGCATGTTCTCGACGCTACTTCATGCGGGAGGGGCTGGGCCGCTGCGTACGATTCGCCGCCGAATGGAGGGGCATCGCTTCGTATTCCTCGCCGGCCTGCACCGCAGCGGCACCACCCTGCTCGCGCGGCTGCTCGCGGCGCACCCGCAGGTCAGCGGCTTCTCCGGCACCGGCGCGCCGGCCGACGAGGGCCAGCACCTCCAGAACGTCTACCCGAGCGATCACGAGTACGGGCGTCCGGGACGGTTCGGCTTCGCGCCCGAGATGCACCTGACCGAGACCTCGCCGCTCGTCTCCGAGGGGAACGCGAGGAAGCTGTTCGAGGAGTGGTCGCCGCACTGGGACCTTTCCCGCCCGCTGTTGCTGGAGAAGTCGCCGCCGAACCTGCTCAAGACGCGCTTCCTGCAGGCGCTCTACCCGAGCTCCGCGTTCGTCGTCATCGTGCGGCATCCCATCCCGGTCTCGATCCCGACCGCCAGGTGGCGCGGCACGCGCCGCTACGACCGGATGTTCGAGCACTGGCTCCGCTGCCATGCGCTCTTCGCAGCCGACCGCGAGCACCTGAAGCGCGTGCACGTCCTCCAGTACGAGCAGCTCGTACGCGACCCGGCGACCGTGCTGCGGGAGACCTTCGAGTTCCTCGAGCTCGACCCGATCCCACCGAGCGAGCCGGTCGAGGCAGGGGCGAACGAGAAGTACTTCCGCCGCTGGCAGGAGCTGAAGCGCGACCCGCGGATGCGCGCCTACCTCGACCTCGTCTCCCTCTGGTACGAGCGCCGGATGCGGCGCTACGGCTACAGCTTGCTCTTCCCCGAGAGCTAGCGGCGGAGGAAACTATCCGCGTGAGCTCACGCGACGAGTTCCGGTACGCGAAAAGCGGCGACCTCGCGATCGCTTACGCGACGTACGGAGAAGGGCCACCCGACGTCGTCTTTGCCCACGGCTTCGCCGGCAACATCGAAATCGAGCGCGAGACGCCGTTTCAGCGGGCGTTCCACGACAGGGTCGCTTCTTTCTCCCGTTTCATCCTCTTCGATCGTCGCGGCACCGGACTGTCCGACCGGCCGCGCGAGCCGGCAACGCTCGAGGCTCGGATGGACGACGTGCGAGCGGTTCTCGACGCCGCGGGGTCGGAGCGTGCGGTGCTCTTCGGCACCGTCGAGGCAGCTGCCATGTGCATCCTCTTTGCGGCCACGTATCCGGAACGCACGCTCGGCCTGGTCCTCTACAACGGGTACGCCAAGGGCACTTGGGCGCCGGACTACCCTTGGGCCGAGACCGTCGAGGAGCACGCGCAGGAGCTCGAGTACGAGGTCGGCAACTGGGGTCAGTACGAAAACGCGGAGCAGCAGACCCGCGCGGTCGCGGCGTCTCGTGCTGACGATCCGGAGTTCATCTCTGGCTGGGCTCGTCACCACCGGCTCTCGGCCAGTCCGGGCGCCGTCGCGACCATCTTGCGAATGGCGGCCGACGTCGATGTGCGAGATGTCCTGGGCGCGATCAGGGTGCCGACGCTCGTCGCTCACGTCCCGGGCGATCGCGAGCACGCGGAGTACCTCGCCGCCCGGATTCCCGGCGGACGCCGCTTTGAGGTGTCGGGCCCGGATGCGGCGATCTACCTGCAGACCGACACGCTGCTGCCGGAGGTGGAGCGGTTCGTCCGCGGGCTCGAGGACCGGGAGCCCGAGACGGTGCTTGCGACGGTTCTCTTCACCGACATCGTGGATTCGACGGCGAAGCTCGCGGAGCTGGGCGATGCAGGCTGGCGCGAGCTCGTCGAGCGACATCACGCGCTCGTCCGGCAACAGCTCTCCCGCTTTCGAGGCGAGGAAGTCGACACCGCGGGCGACGGCTTCTTCGCACGTTTCGACGGGCCGATCCGAGCGGTGCGCTGCGCGCAGGCGATCGGCGCCAGCCTCCGAGAGCTCGGGCTCGACATCCGCGCCGGCCTGCACACCGGCGAATGCGAGCTCGCCGGCGGCAAGGTCGCCGGGCTTGCGGTCGTCATCGGAGCGCGCGTGGCGGCGCTCGCCGGGCCGGGCGAGGTGCTCGTCTCTTCCACCGTCAAGGACCTCGTAGCCGGCTCCGACCTCGAGTTCGAGGACCGCGGCATCGCTGACCTGAAGGGCGTGCCGGGCGAGTGGCGGCTCTTCGCCGTGCGCTCGGATCAGCCGGCCGCCTAGCGGCGCAGGAGCAGGCGGAGCCTGGTCTCCTGCTCGACCGTTGCACGCCCGGAGCCGTCCTCCAGACTTGCTGCGACTTCGGCGGGGATGCGCGTGCCGGCCCACTTCGCCACCACCTCGAGGCACTCTCTCCCGGAGCCGAACTCGTGCACGACGATGTAGCACTCCTCGTGGCGCAGCTCGAAGAGGTCCGCCGTCAGCGCCTTGTCCGTCTCAGCGTCCACGGCCGCGATTGTCTCGAGCCACTCCTCGTCGTCGAGCTCGCCGATCGGAGCGCCGCCCTGGGCAACCGGAAGCAGCCGGGCGACCGGCTGCGTGTCGACGAGCGTTCCGCCCGGCACGAGCGCGGCGTGGATTCGGCCCAGGGCGTCGACCACGTCCTCCGGCTCGACGCATCAGAGCGACCAGCCGCAGACCGCGACATCGAAGGTCTCCCGTTCGACGTCGAGCGCCTCGACGCCGTGCACGCCGAATCGCACGCGCCGCGCGTCGCCGGCGGCTTGGGCAACCGCCACGCGCTCGGCATCTGGGTCGAACGCATAGACGCTCGCGGCTCGCGCCGCCGCGAACCCGGTCAGCCGCCCCTCGCCGCAGCCGACCTCGAGGACTCGGGCGCCTTCGAGCGGGACGAGCGCCTCGATGCGCCGGGGCTCGGCCTCGTGCAGGTCCTTTACGTGCACGCCTAGCGGCCCAGAGGCTCGGGCAGCGGCCGCGCGTGGACGACGACGAGCGTCTTCGTCGGCCTCGTGAGCGCGACGTAGAGCTCGCGCAGGCCTCTATCGCCATCATCGGCCATGGCCGCCGGCTCGACGACTACGACGTGGTCGAACTCGAGGCCCTTCGCCTGTCGCGGCGTGAGGATCGGGAACGGGAAGGAGTCGTCGATCGTGAAGGAGCGAGGAACGATCACGGCGAGAAGGCCGTCCAGGTCCTCGAGCGCAACGGCTTCGCGGAGCGCTGTCACCAGCAACTCCTCCTCGCCGACCCGAACGAGGCGCGGCGGGTCGCCGCCCTTGCGATAGGCGAGCGGCGGCTCGACCTCCGGCGCGATCCGGTCGAGCAGCGGCAGCGCGAAGTCCATGATCTCGCCCGGGACGCGGTAGGCGTGCCGAAGCTCCTCGATCGTGAGCTCGGCGTCGTCCGGCAGATAGGGCTCGAGCTCCTCCCAGCGCCGGTAGACGACCGGGCCGGTCGCCTGCGCGACGTCGCCGAGGATGGTGAGCGAGCCGTCGATCGCCCGACGCGAGATCGCGAGCAGCTGCATCGGCGACAGGTCCTGGGCCTCGTCGACGATCACATGCCCGTACGCGCGCGGCGCCCCGGAGAGGAGCGTCCGCGCCTCGTCGAGCAGCGCGACGTCCTGGTCGCTCCAGCTGAGGTCTGCCACGCGGCGCGGCCGATCACGGAGCAGCAGCTTCCGCTCGTCGGTCTCGAGCACGCCCTCGGACGCGGCCTCGAGCGCCGCCGGCGAGGTGAGGAGCCGGGCCACGAGCTTTTCCGGATTCGGCAGCGGCAGGACGCGGTCGAGCCAGCGCGTGAGGAACCCGCCGCGCCGCAGCGCCTGCTCGAGCTCGTCGAAGCTGCGCAGCGCGCGAGGGCCGAGCAGCTCGCCGTAGCGCTCGTAGAAACGGCGCAGCACGGCCATGCGGAACCGCTCGCGCGCGAGCCCGAGCGGCGCTTCCACCTCCAGCGCTTCCTCCAGCAGAGACGCGACGTCCCGCTCGCGCACGCGGATGTAGACGCCGTCGACCAGCGTTACGAGCTCCTCCGGCGCCGGCACGACGGCGATCTCGACCGCGCGCGCCACGACCTCGCGCAGCCGCGGGTCGCCCTTGAGCAGCGCCACGTCGGTCTCCTCCTCGCGGACGGCCTCGATCCCGTCGACGAGCTCGGTGACGGCGCGCTGCTCGACCGCCTCCTCGCCGAGCGTCGGCAGAACGTGCGAGACGTAGTCCATGAACGTCGGGTTCGGCCCGACGACGAGGACGCGGCGCAGCCGCTCGCGGTGCGTGTAGAGGAGCCACGAGGCGCGGTGGAGGCCGACCGCCGTCTTGCCGGTGCCGGGGCCGCCCTGCACGACGAGCGCGCCGTCGGGCTCGGCCGTGATCAGCCGATACTGGTCGGACTGGATCGTGGCGACGATGTCGCGCATCCGCGCGTCGCGCCGGCGGTCGAGCTCCTCGAGCAGGAAGTCCGAGACGCTCGCGCCCTCGACCGCGCTGCCGTCGAGAGCCTCATCGGAGATGTCGGTCAGGCGCCGACCCTCGGCGCGGAAGCGGCGCCGCTGCTGGACGCCGTGCGGCGTCTCGGGCGTCGCCGTGTAGAACGGCCGCGCCGCCGGCGCCTGCCAGTTCACGACGAGCGACTCGTGCTCGTCGTCGTGCACCCAGCGGCGGCCGACGTAGAGCGGCCGCGGCGTCCCGTCCAGCGTCAGCCGCCCGAAGACGAGCCCGCGCTCGGCGTCCTCGAAGGTGCGCATGCGGCGCTTCGCCCACGCCTCCATGTTCAGCGCGGCCCACTCGGTGGCCATCGCCTCCTGGGTGCGCGCGACGGTCGAGCGCATCTTGTCGAGCTGCTCGTAGGCGTTGTCGACGTAGGCCTGCTCGGCTGCGAGCTCCGGGTGCGACATGGCCCGCCGACGCTACCGACGTAGGATCGCGAACGCAATGAAGTTGGGACTCAGCCTCGGCTACGCGCCGCCAGGGACGAACCCCGCCGACCTGTTCCCGCTCGTGCAGGAGGCGGAGCGGCTCGGCTTCGACTCGGTCTGGGTGGCGGAGGCGTGGGGCACCGACGCGGTCAGCGTGCTCGGCTGGCTCGCGGCGCGAACCGAGACGATCAAGCTCGGCTCGGCGATCATGCAGATCCCCGGTCGAACGCCGGCGAACGCGGCGATGACGGCGGCGACGCTCGACCTCCTCTCCGGCGGCCGCTTCCTGCTCGGGCTCGGCACGTCGGGGCCGCAGGTCGTCGAGGGGTGGCACGGGCAGCCGTGGGGCAAGCCGCTCGGCAAGACGCGCGAGTACGTCGAGATCGTCCGCGCGGCGCTGCGGCGTGACCTGGTCGCGCACGAGGGCGAGCACTACCGGATCCCGTGGGACGGGCCTGGCGCGACCGGGCTCGGGAAGCCGCTGAAGCTGATGCTGCGCCCGCTGCGCGCCGAGATCCCGATCTACCTCGCCGCGCTCGGGCCGAAGAACGTCGCGCTCGCGGCCGAGATCGCCGACGGCTGGCTGCCGATCTTCGTCGATCCCGACCACTTCGACGACGCTTTCGGGCCGAGCCTCGCGGCTGCGCCGCCGGGCTTCGAGATCGCAGCGACCGTGAGCGTCGTCGTCGGCGACGACGTGCCGGCGCTCCTCGACGCGCTGCGGCCGTACGTCGCGCTCTACGTCGGCGGCATGGGCGCGAAGGGACGCAACTTCTACAACTCCCTCGTCCGCCGCTACGGCTGGGAGGAGGAGGCCGAGCGGATCCAGGAGCTCTACCTCGCCGGCAAGCAGCGGGAGGCGATCGCCGCGGTGCCGGACGAGCTCGTCGACGCGGTCTCGCTCGTCGGGCCGAAGGAGCGGATCGCCGAGCGGCTCGAGGCGTGGCGCGAGACGCCCGTGACGACGCTCGTGGTCGGCGCTCTGCAGCCCGAAGCGCTGCAAACGCTCGCGGAACTCGTCCTCTAGTCTCGGGCGGCGATGGATCCGCCCGTCATCATCCTCGGCGTCGGCCGCTCCGGCACGACGCTCCTGCGCGTGATGCTCGACCGGAACACGACGCTCGCAATCCCGTACGAGACGTTCTTCGTCCCGCAGCTCGCCCACCGGCACGGAGGCCGGCCGAAGCTCGACGAGTTCCTCGACGACCTCGGGCGCCTGCGGACGCTGTACGACTGGGGCATCACGCCGGCCGACGTCAGGCCACGGCTCCGCGAGGGGATGACGACCCGCGAGGCGATCGCCGCGATCTTCGAGACGTACGCGGAGCGGCAGGGGAAACCGCGCTGGGGCGACAAGACGCCGCTCTACATGCAACAGCTGCCGCTGCTCGAGCGCACCTTTCCCGACGCGATCTGGGTGCACCTCGTCCGCGACGGGCGCGACGCCGCGCTCTCCTTCCTCGAGCTGCCGGAGGGCTTCTCCGGCAAGACGTGGGCGCTGCCGCGCACGGCGGCACAGTTTGCTGCGCGGTGGCGCACGGAGATCCTCGCCGCGCGCCGGCTCGGTCGGCATGCGGGGAGCCGCTACCTCGAGCTCCGCTACGAGGATCTCGTGGCCGAGCCGGAGAGCGAGCTACGCCGTGTCTGCGAGCACGCGTCGCTGCCGTGGGAGGCGGGGATGCTCGACCACACGCGCGCCAGCGACACCGCGCACCTGCCGGAGCACCGGAACATCGCGCAGCCCCCGACCCCGGGCCTCCGCGACTGGCGCAGCCAGATGAGCCGCGAGGACGCGCTCGCCTTCGAGCAGGTCGCCGGCGACGTCCTGCGCAGCGCCGGCTACGAGCTGCTCGAGCCGGAGGCGGACTATCCGACCGGACATGGAAGCCTGGAGCTCGCGCGCTTCGCCGCGCTCAGCCGGAGCTGGAACCTGACCGCCGCGGCCTACCAGCGCTCGCCGCTGTGGCGCCGCTCACACCCGCCGTTGTCCGTCAAGGATTCGTAAGGCCGAATCGACGCCCGCCTCGGCCGGATCTACGCTCCTAGCGGATCACCGTAGAACGAGGAGATCGAGCGAGTTGCTCCGGGGCTCTGCGTTCCCGGCTTCCACGGCACGCTGGAGACGTTCCTTGCCGCGGAGGAACTCGTCCTCGCTCAGACTGCGCATCGTGGTGTCGGCGTCGCGGAAGGTGTCCACCTCGCGGAGGAAGTCCGCGAGGGTACCCGGGTAGGTCTCGCTGACCTGCTCGAGAGCCTCGCGGCGGAAGCCTGCGGTCGCGAACGCCTTGCAGGTGTCCTCGAGGGACGGGAAGGTGCCCGCCAGCCGAGCGGTCTCGGGGAACCAGCGGACGATCTCGATCCTGTCGTCGATCCTGTCCGAGAAGCCCTGTCGCATCAGGACCGGGGCGCCCGGGCGCAGGACGCGACGAATCTCGCGTGCGGCGGCCTCCAGGTCCGGGACGTGGTGGATGACGAGGGAGAGCCACGCGGCGTCCGCCGAGTCATCGGGCAGGGGGAGAACTGTGGCGTCGCCCTCGAGCACCTGGATGGCCGGGGTCCGCGGGATGCGAGCGCGCATCGCGGCGGACGGCTCGACCGCGACGACGTCGATGTCGAACCAGTCGCTGAAGGCGGAGGCGAACGCACCGGTACCCGCGCCGATGTCCACCAGGGTCATACCCGGCGAGGGGCGCAGGTGGCGTCGCACCGCCTCGCGCCACTCCGAGAGCCCGTCGCGTGGGAGCTCCCGAACCGCCTTGAAGGCTGCTGCGGTCTGCTCGTCGTAGCTGATCCTGGCCATGGCCGCGCTCAAGTCATAGCAAATTTGCTATGAGCGGAGCGGGCGGCTCGCTAAAGGAACCGCGGCGTCCTAGCCTCTTCTACCTAGTGGAAGAGACGGCCGCTGCGATCGAGCTTCTCTACCGGCAGCGTTACACCCGCTTCCGGAACGGGGTTGCCCCGGTCACCGGCAGCTACGAGACCGCCCACGACGCCGTGCAAGAGGGCTTCGCACGCGCGTTGCGGGCGAGCAGTCAGTACTCGGGCGAAGGATCGCTGGAGGGCTGGGTCTGGCGGATCGTCCTCCGCACGGCGCTCGAGCAGCGGCGACCGGGCGAGGAACTTCCGCTCGACGCCGTCGATCCGGTGTTCATCGAGCCCGAGCGCGACTTCGCGCTCACGAGTGCGGTCCAGGCGCTGCCGCCGCGCCGACGGCTGATCGTCTTCCTGCGCTACTTCGCCGACCTGCCGTACCAGACGATCGCGGACGTGCTCGACATCGACGAGGGCACGGTCGCAGCGACGCTGGCGCAGGCGAAGCAGGCACTCGCTTTGACCCTGGACGAAGAAGGAGTCCGACCATGACCGAGACGATCGATCAGCTCATCCGGGCCCGCTTCGACGCGGTTGCGAACCCGTTCGACGACGCCGACTGGGGCGACGTGCTCGCTCGTACGAAGGCGCTTCGAGCGCATCACCCGCAGGCGAATGCCGACCCGCGTTGCTCTCGCCGCCACCGTTGCTGCGCTCGCTGCGATCGTGACGGCGGTCGCGTTCGGCTGGCCGCAGACGTTCGTCGACTTCTTCTCGTCGCCGCCGGCGCCCACCCAGGTCAAGAACTTCTTCGGCAGCCAGAACGTCGCCGCGCCCAGCGGGATGAGCCCCGAGGCGATCCCCGGCCAGGCACGGAGGATCACGAGCGCGACCTTCGACGCGAACCACGTCCATTCCACGCACCCGACCTTGCACACGCTCTACATCGCACCGAGAAAGGGCGGCGGCTTCTGCTACCTCTGGACGAACTACAGCGGCGGCTGCGCCGACCCGAAGAGCACGGCGGCTTACGCAAGGACCCATCCGGCTGCGCGGCCGCTCGGGATCGACTGGCTCGGAAACGACTACCCCGTCGTCGTCAGCGGCTGGGTTCGCACCGGTGCGGCGAAGACGGTCGAAGCCCGCTTCGCCGACGGCACGACCGCGACGATCCCCGTCACCTGGGTCTCGGCTCCGATCGACGCAGGCTTCTTCGTCTACCCGGTTCCGCCGGCACATCAGACGCGCAGCCAACGCCCTCGCGTCGGTCGTCGCGCTCGACGCCAACGGCAACGTGGTCGGCAGGCAGGACTTCCGGCTCACCAGCCCGCTCGATGAGGACGTCATGCAGACCCTCCCGGACGGAACCAAGTACTCGCTTCCGCGGCGTGCGGACGCGGCCAACGCCCGAAAGGTCATCAGCTTCCGCTCGACGAAGGGCTCCGAGGTCTACCTCTGGGTCATGCCGCGCACGGGCGGCGGAGCCTGCTACCTCTTCAACCGAGGTCGGGGCTGCGACCCGGCCGACTTCATGACCGCCATACCGTCGGCCTTGAACGGCGGGCTCAGCGGCGGCGCGGATCCCGTCCTCTTCTTCGCAGAGGCGAAGCCGGACGTGGCAGCGGTCGAGCTCCGCTACCAGAACGGCGAGACGGAACGGCTGACGCCTGTCGACGGCTTCGTGCTCGCCGAGATCACGCCGGCCCACTACAAGCTCGGCACCCGGCTCGAGGCAGCCGTTGCACTTGACCAGAGCGGGAAGACGATCGACACGCAGCGTTACGAGCCGCGGGGCGTCGGCGTCTACCCGTGCAAAACCCCGACCAACCTGGGCTACGGCGTGAAGGCGTGCCCGTGAACCGCGGCTCTAGCAGGGGCCGGGCGCGGGCTGCCCGTTGGGGCCGTCCTCGTGCTCGGCGCCGTCCTGCAGGCAGTACGAAGTCGGGGCCGCGCTGACCAGGACGACGCCGGTGCCAACCGGGAGCGTCGCACCCACGTACGTCGCGCTCTGCGTAAAGAACGCCTGCATCGCCGCGTCGGCCTGGGCGAAATTCGTCGCCGCGACCTCCGACTGCGCCTGCGTGACGGCCTGCTGCCCGGCCGCAGACGTGGGGCCGCTCGACTTCGCGTCCTGCGAGTACAGGTACATCCCGACGAGGGCGACCACGAGCAAGGCCGGAATGCCGAGGACGCGAGCCATCCGGGAGATATCGGCCGCGACGGGAGGAAGCTCAAGCGGGCCGGCGCAGCGTCACGGAACCGCGCGCCGGCCGGTAGCCGTGCTTCTCGTTCAACGCGCGGATCGGTGCGTTCTCCTCGTCGTTGAACGTCTCGAGCGTCCGGAACCCCTCCCGCTTCGCCCAGGCGATCTCGGCTCGCTTCAGCGCGCTCGCGACGCCCCGACCGCGGAAGGCGCGCTTCACGCCCGTCATGTCGTGCATCACGTAGCCGGCCCGGACCGACATCGAGAGCTTCGCGTAGCCCGCCACCTCGCCGCCGGCGAGCGCGACGAAGACGGCGTCGGCGCGGTCGCCCGAGCCCTCCATGTCCTGCGAGAGCCACCCTTCGAACGGCTCCATCTCCGCGTCGCCGCTGCCCGGCTCGTCCGGGTACGCCTCGCACGCCACCTCGTAGATGCCGCGCGCGAGCTCGGGCCGCTCGGCCCAGGTCACGACCTCGATCCCCTCCGGAGGCTCGACGGCAGGCTCCTCGGTCGCCGTCAGGTCGAGTGCCAGCCGCACGCTGCGGCCGATCTCGCGGAAGCCCTGCTTTTCGGTCCAGGCGAGCGAGCCGGCATCGTCGTCCCGCACCTCGACCTCCAGCGTCGGCGCGCCGAGCGCGTCGGCCTGCTGTTGCAACGCCTCGAGCAACGTGGCTCCGATCCCGCGGCCGCGCGCCTCCACGACGACGCGGACGTCCGCCCGCGCGACGCCCGGCGGCGAGTGCCAGCCCGGCGTGAGGCGGGCGGCGCCCACTGCCGCCCCATCCTGCTCGGCCAGCAGCCACACCGTTTGCGGCGCCTGGCGCTTCCAGTCGAGGAAGTCCGCGACCAGACCCTCCTCGTTCGCTCGCTCGGGCTCCGTCGCGTTCACGACAGCGGCCCAGCGCGGGAGCTCGTCCTCGTGGATCTCGCGGATCGCAGCCGCCCCGCTCACCGAGGCGCGAGCCTACTCCAACCCGTGGTGGTCGGCCGTGATCGGCAGAGGAGGCGAGGCAGCTCTCCGCCGGTCGAACTCGATCAGAGTGACACTCACCATCGTGTGACAGCCGAAATCCGGGCACTCGCAGATGAACTCCCACGTCTCGTCGAGCGGCCCCTCGGTTGCCAGCCCGCGGATCGAGTCGTTGACGTGTCCGAGCAATCCGTCCAGATCCATCATGCGCTCCGATTCGCTATTATCTCCCGACGTTGGTACCACGAAATCGGTACCGCGAAACTAAATACACGATATCAGAGTCGTATGTCAAGTCTTGAACCGAAAACCTGGACCTTCCTCACCAACCACGCCCAGGTCCTCCTGTGCGTCGCCGAGGACCCCGAGATCCGGCTCCGTGACGTGGCCGAGCGCGTCGGCATCACCGAACGCGCGACCCAACGCATCCTCGCCGAGCTCGTCGAAGCCGGCTACGTGAAGACCAAGCGCGTCGGGCGCCGCAACAGCTACACCGTCGACCAGGAGCACGCGATGCGACACACGGCCCAGCTCGGTCTGGAGATCGGCACGCTGCTCGAGGCACTCAGCAACCACAGCCCGCCCGACGCCGCGACGCCGGCGGTGGTCACGCCACCACGCGGTACACCTGGAAGACCTCGGCGTAGTCGCGGTTCACGTTGACGCCGTGCATGCGGGCGAGGTTGCGGACGTACTCGGCGTTCGCGTAGCGGCGGTGCTGCTGTGAGGCGTAGCGCTCGAGGGCCGAGATCTTGAGCTCCACGTGCCGCTCCTCGAGCGCGACGTACCACTGGTACTCGAAATCGAAGTTGTTCCACGGGATCTCGTAGCCGAGGATCGTCGTCCGCTTGAAGGCGCGCAGCCCCTCCTCGGCGACGGTGCGGTGATCCTGGTGCACGTCGTGGAGGCTCGGCTGGAAGACGACGTCCGGCTCCCACTCCTCCCACAGAGCGACCAGCAGCTCGAGGATGTCCTGCCGCCGGTCGGGGAAGGTGCGGACGTCGAAGTCGTGCACCGTCAGCGACTCGGGAGGAATGCCGAGCTCGGCCGTCGCCTCCGCGACCTCGCGCGCGAGCGTGTCCGGCGGGAAGCCCGGTGGCAGTGAGCGGGTCGCGATCGAGAAGGCGACGTAGCGGACGTCGCAGCCTCCCTCGACGAGGCGCGCCATCGTCCCGCCGCACCCGAACTCTCCGTCGTCGGTGTGCGGCGCCAGGACGAGCGCCTTCCGCCACTGCTCGATCATCCGGCGATCATCTCAGGCACGGGCTCCTCCGTCTCGACCGCCCGCGTCGGCCGCTGCGCCCGCACCCGTCGCGGCGCCGCAAGGGCGATCAGGCCGATGAGCCCCCAGGTCGTCGGATCCTCGAAGAAGTCGTTGTACGCGAGCGAGTGGGTGAAGATCGCAAGCAGCCCGAGCCCCGCCGCCAGCGCAAGTCGCCCGTAGACGGGATGGTTGATCCGCCGGTACGCCGCGAGCAACAACGCCCCGACCAGCCAGAGATAGATGACGAGCCCGATGGCGCCCTGCTCGGCGGCCACCGTCACCGGCGTGTTGTGCGACGCGCTCTGCCGCGGCGTATGGTGCGTCCGCTTCGAGTACGCATGCTCGAAGCCGCCGAGGCCGACTCCGAGCGCGGGGTGCGTCCTCGCGATCCGGATCCCGTTCGCAACGAGGTCGTAGCGGCCGCTCGACGCCTTGTTCAAGCCGCCGGACGTGTGGTTGCGGAGAGCGTGCATCAGCTTCGGCTGGGCCACCGCGATCCCCCCGGCGACGACGAGCACCGCGGCGAGGGCGAAGAGGGACTTCCAGCGCCAGACGACCGCTGTGAGGGCGAAGACGGCGACGAGCAGCGCCGCGAAGCTCGACTGCGAGAAGGAGATCAGCAGCCCGAGCCACGTCACCGCGACAAAGGCCGCCGCCGCCAGGTCCAGCCTCCTCGACAGGCGCCCGCGGGTGATCAGCACGACCGTGGGGACGATGGCGATCACGAGGAAGCGCCCGTAGATCGAAGGGTCGAAGAAGACGGAGTTGACCCGGAAGAGGGACGAGTAGGTGTTGCTGACCCCCAGCTTCAGGTTCTGGAAGATCGTGTGCGTCTCGTACTGGTAGAAGCCCACCGCGACGAAGACGAGCGCCATCGCCACGAGCTCGCCGTAGAGCAGCTTCAAGCGCGACGGCTGCCACGGCAGGCGCGCGATCGAGAGCGCGAGGATCGTGAGCGGGATGTAGAAGGCGAGCAGGTCGATCGCCGCGGTGTGCAGGTCGACGCTCCACTCGAGCGAGATCCCGATCCACCCGAGGTAGAGCGCGAGCGGCCACGACGCGATCCCGAGCTCGCGCGATCTCTCGTCGCCGTCGACGAGCTGCCAGAGCAGAAGCCCCGCCGCGCCGAGCGCGACCGCGTAGAGCGCGACGAGGAGCTGGTGGCCCAGGAAATGCACGCGCAACGGGACGAAGGCGAGCGTCGCGTAGGCGATGGCCCACGGCTCGCGCCGGAAGCCCCAGGCGAGCAGCGGGGTGAGCACGGCGGCCCCGACGATCGCCGCGACAAGGTCCGGCCAGCTCGCGGGCGAGAGCGAGGCGACGAGCAGGACGGTGCCGAGCACCGCGTAGCCGAGCCCGGCGATCCGGTTCTTCCGCGTCCGCGCGACGAGGAGGACGGCGAGGCCGAGGCAGGCGATCGGACCAGCGATCTCCGCGAGCCCGCTCACTTCGCCCGCACCCGCACGAGCGCGGTGTCGGTGTTCCCGTGCTCGGCGACGACGAGCCGGTACCTGCCGGGTGTCGTCGGAGCGCGCAGGTGCAGCACGTGCCCGCGCCGCGAGCCATGCCTGTGCGCCAACCGCCACGTGTAGCGGGCCGCCGCGGTCTCGACGCTCACCGTGAACCGCTTGCCGGCGTGCACGGTGAGCCGCCGCGGCGTGACCTCGATGTAGCGGAGGACGACCCTGACCTTCTTCCGCTCGGCAGCCGGAGTCTCGTTCCCGGCGACGTCTCGCGCACCGATCGAGAGCACGTAGCTGCCGGCGGGAAGCGACCTGCCGTCCAGCGCTCCCGCCCACTTGACCTTGTCGCGCTCCCGGGTCGCGCGCCCGCGGATGATCTGGCGCGAGCCGAGGTAGACGACGGGATTCGCCTGCTCGCTGAAGTCGTAGTGGACGGCGATCGAGCGCCCGGGGCCGGCGAAGAGCACGGCCTTCCCGCCGCTCGCGGAAAGCACCTTCGGCGTCTTCGTGTCGACGACGATCCGGTTCGTGAAGCGGAAGGTGCGGCGCGCGTTCGCCAGGTGCACCCATGGGTGGTAGACGCCGTCCGGCGCGACCTCTCCTGTGCCCGTGTGGCCGTGCCAGGCGAAGCTCATCGGCCGGCGGGCCTCCATGCTGACGCCCTTGGCGACCGTGGCAACCCGGTGACCCGCCGAGTCGACGACGGTCACCGTGACGCGATCGGCGTGGCGCAGCCTGATGCGAATCGTCGCCTTGCTCGTGGAGCAGTTGCAGACCGGCGACAGCACCTTCGAGACGAGCGTCCCGTAGACGGGGCTCTTGATCAGCTTGAGGTGCTCGGTGATCGCAAAGGCGGCAGCGGTGGCCACCAGCAGGCCCAGGAGGGTGACCGTCGTGAGAACCCGCTGCAAAGCCCGTCGATTCTAAGACGCAGCGGTTAAGGAAGTGGTACTAGGCCTGTTCGGGCGTGCCTAGCGGTTCGCCGCGAAGCAGCACCACCGCGGTGTAGATCCCTAGCCCGACGACGAGCGCCGCGAGACCGGCGCCGAGGATCCAGTTCGCCTCGGGCACGTTCAGAAGCTTCAGCCCGCTGATGATGAGGATCCCGCCCAGGCCGGCTCGAATCGTCAGGTCCGGCACCTTCACCGTCCAGCGGCTCGAGATGAGAATCCCCGGCACCGAGCCGAGCAGGAGCCAGGCGGTCGCGTGCAGGTCGACGTCGCCGACGATCAGGTGGCCGACGCCGGCGACCCAGAGAAGCGCGGCTGCGTGGAAGATGTCCGTGCCGACGATCCGCGGCATCGTGAGCGGGTAGACGAGCACCATCATGAGCCCGAAGTAGGTGCCGCTCCCGACCGACGTGAGGCCGACGATGTACCCGAACACCGCGCCGGTGGCGACGGCGATCAGCTTGTCGCGGCGGCTCATGATGAACGGCTTGTAGCTCGGCTGCACCCCGCGTTTCACGAGCGACTTGGCGAGGAAGCCGACGCCGCCGCCGATCAGCGCGACGCCGATGGCGTAGCTGAGGACGGTCTCCGCGTTGGCGATCTGGTTCCGGAGCACGACCGACGTCACGACGCCGGCGATCGCCATCGGCCCCGAGCCGGCGAAGAGCCAGAACGCGAGGTGGCCGTGCACCGTGTGCAGCCGCCGATGCCGCAGCGCGCCGAACGACTTGAAGATCGCGCCGTGGAAGATGTCGGTGCCCACGGCGTACGTCGGCTTGAAGCCGAAGACGATGATCAGGATCGGCGTCATCAGCGACCCGCCGCCGACCCCCGTCAACCCGACGATCAGGCCGAGGAGGAGGCCGGTGAGGGTGAACTGCCAGGTCATGAGGACAAGAGACCGCGCTCCTCGAGGAGCGCGAGCACGCGATCGGCGGCCGCTCTCGACGTCGAGCTCGGTCATGTCGAGCCGCAGGTCCGGCTCCTCGGGTGGTTCGTACGTCGAGTCGACGCCGGTGAGGTTGATGACCCCGCCGGTCTGGGCCTTTGCGTACAGGCCGGTCGTGTCGCGCCGTGCCGCGAGCTCCGCCGGCAGGTCGACGAAGACCTCCACGAACTCGCCTTCGTCGAAGAGCGAGCGGGCCGTCTCGCGGTCGGCGCGGAACGGCGAGACGAAGGCGGCGAGCACGATCAGTCCCGCGTCCGTCATCAGTCTGCGCGATCTCGCCGGCCCTGCGGTTGTTCTCGGCGCGGTCGGCGTCGGTGAAGCTCAGATCCTTCGAGATGCCGCGCCGGAGATTCGCGCCGTCGAGCAGGACGGTGTGGCGGCCCTCGGCGAAGAGCCGCTTCTCGAGCGCGTTCGCGATCGACGACTTGCCGGCGCCCGGCAGCCCGGTCAGCCACACGACGAAGGGGCGCTGCGCCTTCAGCCCGGCACGCGCCTCGCGGTCGACCTCGAGCTCTTCGACGCGCACGTTCTCGCTGCGGAACAGCGCGCGCTCGAGCAGCCCGGCGCCGACCGTGTGGTTGGTGATCCGGTCGATGAGGATGAAGCCGCCGGTGTCGCGGTTCTCTGCGTACGGGTCGAACGCGACGGGCTGCCCCAGCTCCACCTGGACGACGCCGATCTCGTTCAGGTCGAGCTGCGTCGCCGCGATCTGCTCGAGCGTGTCGACGTCGAGCTTGTAGCGGATCGGCGCAACGGTCGCCGGCACGGTGCTCGTCCCGACGCGCATCAGGTACGTGCGCCCGCGGAGCAGCGGCTCCTCCGCCATCCACACGACCGTCGCCTCGAACTGCTGACTGACCCCGGCAGGCGCCTCCGCGGCCGCGATCACGTCGCCGCGGCTGACGTCGATCTCGTCGGCGAGCGTCAGCGTCACGGCCTGCCCGGCGACGCCGCGCTCGAGGTCGCCGCCGAGGGCGGCGAGGCGCGTCACCGTCGTCTCCCGCCCGCCGGGCAGCACGACGACGCGGTCGCCCGGCGCGACCTGGCCGCCGGCCACCGTGCCGGTGAAGCCGCGAAAGTCCGAGCTCGGCCGGTTCACCCACTGCACCGGCAGCCGGAAGGGCGCGTCCTGCATCCGCTCCTGGTCGACCTCTACGGCCTCGAGGTACTCCATCAGCGTCGGCCCCTCGTGCCACGGCATCGCCTCCGAGCGCTCGACGACGTTGTCGCCGTGCAGCGCCGAGAGCGGAATCAGCGTGACGTCCTCCAGCCCGAGCTGGTCGGCGAACGCGCCGTACTCGCGCTCGATCTCCCGGAACCGCTGCTCCGAGTAGTCGGCGAGGTCCATCTTGTTGACGGCCACCGCGACGTGGCGGATCCCGAGCAGCCAGACGAGGTAGCTGTGCCGCCGCGTCTGCGTGAGGACGCCCTTGCGCGCGTCGAGGAGGATCAGGGCGCAGTCGGCGGTCGAGGCGCCCGTGACCATGTTGCGCGTGTACTGCTCGTGGCCGGGCGTGTCGGCGACGATGTACTTGCGCGTGTCGGTCGAGAAGAAGCGGTACGCGACGTCGATCGTGATCCCCTGCTCGCGCTCGGCCGCGAGCCCGTCGAGCAGGAGCGCGAAGTCGAGCTCGTCCCCCTGCGTGCCGACGCGTTTCGAGTCGCTCTCGAGCGCGGCCACCTGGTCCTCGAACAGCATCTGGGACTCGTAGAGCAGCCGCCCGATCAGGGTGCTCTTGCCGTCGTCGACCGAGCCGCAGGTGATGAAGCGCAGGAGGCTCTTGTGCTCGTGCGCGTCGAGGTACGCGTCGATGTCGCGCTCGAGGAGATCGGACGACGGGTTCAGAAGTAGCCCTCGACTTTCTTCTTCTCCATCGAGGCGGCCTCGTCGTAGTCGATGACGCGGCCCTGCCGCTCGGACGTCCGCGCGAGCAGCATCTCCTGGATGATCGTCGGCAGCGTGTCGGCCTCCGACTCGACGGCGCCCGAGAGCGGATAGCAGCCGAGCGTCCGGAACCTGACCTTCTTCAGCATCGGCTCCTCGCCGGGATCGAGCGGCATCCGGTCGTCGTCGACCATGATCAGCGTCCCGTCGCGCTCGACCACCGGGCGCTCCGCCGCGAAGTAGAGCGGCACGATCGGGATCTCCTCGCGGTGGATGTAGAGCCAGACGTCGAGCTCGGTCCAGTTCGAGAGCGGGAAGACGCGGATCGACTCCCCGCGGCGGTGGCGTGCGTTGTAGAGCCGCCAGAGCTCCGGCCGCTGGTTCTTCGGGTCCCAGCGATGCTGCGCCGTCCGGAAGGAGAAGATGCGCTCCTTCGCGCGCGACTTCTCCTCGTCGCGGCGCGCGCCGCCGAAGGCAGCGTCGAAGCCGTACTTGTCGAGCGCCTGCTTCAGCGCCTCCGTCTTCATCACGTCGGTGTGCACGACCGAGCCGCTGTCGAACGGGTTGATCCCGCGCGCGAGCCCCTCCTCGTTCACGTGCACGAGCAGATTGAGCCCGTGCTCCTCGGCCATACGCGTGCGGAAGGCGTACATGTCCTGGAACTTCCAGGTCGTGTCGACGTGGAGGAACGGGAAGGGCGGCGGCGCCGGCCAGAAGGCCTTCTCCGCGAGGCGGAGCATCACCGAGCTGTCCTTCCCGATCGAGTAGAGCATGACCGGGTTCTCGGCCACGGCGACGACGTCGCGCATGATGTCGATCGCCTCCGCCTCGAGCCGCTCGAGATGCGTGAGCCGCACGCGGGAGGTGCTCAGGACTCGCCCTCCGATCGGGGCAGCAGGTTGAGCTCGTCGAGGCGGGCCAGCACGGCTGCGGCCGACTCGGTGGGCGTCCGGCCGGACGTGTCGAGGCGCAGCTCCGGCTCGAGCGGCTCCTCGTACGGCGCCGAGACACCGGTGAACTCCTCGATCTCGCCGGCGAACGCGGCCGCGTAAAGGCCCTTCGGGTCGCGGCGCGCGCACTCCTCGAGCGGCGTCGCGACGTGGATCTCGACGAACGGCGCGTGCGGCTCGACGAGCGTGCGCGCGTGCC
This sequence comes from uncultured Actinomycetes bacterium, assembly GCA_963825805.1. GTDB lineage: Bacteria > Actinomycetota > Thermoleophilia > Gaiellales > Gaiellaceae > Palsa-739. The sequence continues at coordinate 92,055 of CAWGVE010000041.1, forward strand.
TGCGCATCTCCTCGTACGGCGAGATCGCCGAGACGATCACGACCGCGCCGGCGCGCGCGAGGCGCGACGCGACCCAGCCGATGCGGGCGATGTTCGTATCGCGGTCCTCCTTCGAGAAGCCGAGGCCCCTCGAGAGGTGGGTGCGGACGATGTCGCCGTCGAGGTGGTCGACGACGAAGCCGCGCCGCTCGAGCTCCGGCTCGACGTTGTTCGCGATCGTCGTCTTGCCCGCGCCCGAGAGGCCCGTGAACCAGAGGACGAACCCCTTCATGTGTGCAGCCCGCACTCGGTGCGCTCGGTTCCAGCCCAGCGGCCGTCGCGGCCTTTGCCGGGGAGCGTCGAATGCGTGTCGCCGATCGAGTCGTAGCCCTGGTCGTGCAGCGCGTTGTACGGCAGGCCGCGCTCGCGGATGTACGCCCAGCAGTCGTCGTCGGTCCAGTCGGCGAGCGGGTTCGCCTTCCAGAGCTCGTGCTGGGAGTCCCAGCCGAGCTTCGGCGCGTCGGCGCGCGTCGGCGACTGGTCCCGCCGGATCCCTGTGATCCAGCAGTCGAGGTCGAGCAGAGCGCGGTTGAGCGGCTCGATCTTGGAGATGGCGAGATAGAGGTCGGGATTCTTCTCCCAGAGGCCGTCCTCGACCGGGTCGGGGGAGAACGTCAGGATCTTCATGTCGTAGCGGCGCTCGACTTCTTGCCAGAGCGCTTCCGTCTCTGGGAAGAGGTAATTGGTGTCGATCGCGAAGACCTGCGCCTTCGGCTCGAGCGCGAAGAGCATGTCGAGCAGGACCGTCTCCTCCTTCTGGAAGGAACAGGCGCAGGGCGACGCGCCCCGGGAACTCCGCGAGCACGTACTCGAGGACCCGCTGCGCGGGCCACGTCTCGAGGTCAGCCGGCAGCTGCAGGCTCGCCACCGAGCAACACCTCCTTGAGCGTGTCGCCGCGCAGCCCGAGCCGGAGCGTCTCGAGCGGAATGACCTCGTCAGGCGGGATGTTGCCGAGGTTGACCGACTGGCCGAAGCGCTTGATGAACCACGTCTGCGCGGCCTTCGTCGGCGCCTCGAAGACGACGTTCTCGACCCCGACGGCGTCGGCGATCTCCCCGATCAGTTCGGTGCGCATGCCGCCCGACGAGTCGAAGATGCCGGCGGTGCCGCCTTCCCGGGCCTCGGTGATCACTTTCCACGCTCCGGCCTCGAGCTCGTCGCGGAGCCACTCCGTCCACTCGTCGACCGTGTACTCGACGCTCGAGTCCTTCGAGCCGACCTCGGAGAGAACGGTGAAGTCGCGGGCGAAGTCGGCGATCAGCTCGAGCTTGCGGTCCCGCGGGATCTCGACCGTCCCGTCGCTGATCTCGACGTGCGTAAGGCCGAGGTCGCGCAGCCAGGACTTGTACTCGTCGAGCTTGCCTTTCACGTAGACGACCTCGAAGAACGTCCCGCCGATCACGACGGGCTTGCCGCGAAGGACGTCGAGCTTCGCGCGCAGGTTCTGAGTGACGGCGGCCGTGCCCCAGCCGAGCTTGACGATCGAGATGTAGTCGCCGCTCGTCTCGAGGACGTCCTGCCAGGCTCGCGGGCCGAGGCCCTTGTCGATCACATGCGTGAGCCCGATCTCGCGCGGCCGCGTGGGTACTCCCAGGAATCCGTCCTCAAAGCCCGGCATCGCGCTCCTTCAGGGTAGTCGCCGACATCCGCCGCCACGGTACCTAATCGTTCGCATAGTAATCGCTTATGCGGCCCGCCCACTATCCTCCCGCGCATGCGCTGGGTCGCCAAGGCTGCCGTGCAACGCGGGCTCGGGGTGCTTCCGCAGGGCGAGCGGCTGAACTACGTCTTCCAGCGGCACGTCCTCCGCTCGTTCCCGGTGCGGGATGCCGCGTACCGCCAGAAGTTCACGCGCGCGACAGCGCACCTCGCCGCGTACGAGCAGCACGGGCCCGGCGTCCCCGTCTCGGAGGCGACGTTCTACGAGTTCGGCGCCGGCTGGGATCTTGCGATCCCGCTCTCGTACGCGCTGCTCGGGGTCGGGCGGCAGGTCGTGATCGACATTCGGCCGAGCGCCCGCCTAGAGCTCGTGAACGAGACGATCGCCGCGCTCGAGCGGCTGCGGCCCGAGCTCGAGGAGACGGCGGACGGCAGCCTCCGCGACCTCGGCGGCCCCGTCTCTTCGATCGCCGAGCTCGAGCCCCGCTTCGGGATCCGCTATCTCGCGCCGTGCGACGCGCGGGCGACCGGCCTGCCCGCGGGCTCGATCGATTTCGCCTCGAGCACCGACACGTGCGAGCACATCCCGGCCCCCGATCTCGCGGAGATCTTCGCCGAGAGCCGTCGGCTCCTGCGGCCGGGCGGCGCGTTCAGCTGCCGCATCGACCTACAGGACCACTACGCGTACTTCGACCAGAGCCTCTCGCGGTACAACTTCCTCCGGTACTCGGACCGGGCGTGGCGGCTCGTCAACTCCCCGCTCCACTACCAGAACCGGCTGCGGGCGCCCGAGTACCTGGAGCTCGTGCGCGACGCCGGTCTCGAGCTCGTGGTGAGCAACCCGTCGCTGCCGAACGCGGAGCGGCGCGCCGAGCTGGAGACCCTCCCGCTGGCGCCGCGCTTTCGCAAGTTCTCCCCCGAGGATGTGGGCGTCACCATCCTCTCCTTCGTCGCCCGCTCGCCGAGCTAGAACATCTCGCGCAATAGCCGCTCGATCTCGTCCAGGGTCGCGGGCTTCGGGTTGGCTTGATTGCCGCCGCGCTGGGCCGCGTCGACTGCAAGCGCGGGCAGGTCTTCCTCCGGCACGCCCAGCCCGCGGAGCCGCTTCGACCCGGAGAGCGCGGCGAGCTGCTCGACCCGGCCGGCCGGATCCTCCGGCGCGCCGATCGCCTCGCCGAAGCGCCGCACCGCCTCCGGCGCGTAGGCGGCGTTGAAGCGAAGCGCCGGCGGGAGGGTGATGCCGTTCAGCGTGCCGTGGGGAAGCCCGTAGCGGCCGCCGACCGCCTGCGCCATCGCGTGCCCGAGCGCGAGCATCGAGCCGGCGAGCGCCGCGCCGGCGTGGCAGGCGCCGCGCAAGAGCTCCGTCCGCCCGTCGAGATCCTGCGGAGCGGCGACGACGCGCGGCAGCCACTCCGAGATGAGGCGTGCTCCTGCGAGCGCGTGCTCGTCGGCCGCGGGGTTGTGTCCCTGCGCGTACAGCGCCTCGGCGCAGTGGGCGAGCGCGTTCATCGCCGTCCCCACCGTCGTCTCCAGCGGCAGGTCGAGCGTCAGCTCGGGCTCGTAGACGATCGCCGTGGGATGCGCGCCGCCGCCTCCGCCCCGCATCAGCCGCTGCGGATCGCGCACGCCGAAGTAGGTCGTCCACTCCGCGCCGGCGTAGGTGGTCGGCACCGAGACGAGCGGGAGCGCCGCGCCGGCCGAGATCGCCTTCCCGAGGTCGATCGCGCTCCCGCCGCCGACCGCGAGCACGCCGTCAGCGTCACTTGCGGCGGCGACGGCCTCGGCAATCCGATCCGTCGGCGCCTCCTGCCAGCGGGCAACCGGCGCGACGCCGAGCTCCAGCAAGTCCCAGCGCGCGCTGGCGACGAGGAGCGGGGACGAGACGCCCGCCTCGCCGCACGCCTCCGGGAGCGAGTCGAGCCCCCAGCGGACGATCACGACAGGCGCTCGCGCGCGAAGGCGGCGAAAGCCTGCGCGACGCGCGTCTCGGCGCGGCCGGTCGCACGCACGAGCTGCACGTCTCGGGCCGGCTCGAGCCCCTCCACCTTGGCGACTGCGAGCGTGCCGGCCGCCAGGTCGCCCTCGATCGCGATGCGGGAGATGAAGGTCGCGCCGAAGCCGCCGAGCACCGCGGCGCGCGCCGACTCCTGCAGGCCGAGCTCGAGCTGCACGTTGAGGTCGCGGAGGCGGATGCCGAGCTCGCGCAGCTCGTCGTCGATCATCTGCCGGATCCCCGCTCCCTCCTGCATCAGCACGAGCGGCTCGTCCTTCAGCTCCTCGAGGGTGAGAGTCTTGCCGGCGCGGCGGTGGCCGGCCGGGACAGCGAGGACGACCTCGTCGCGGTAGAACGGCTCGAACGAGACGCCGCGGTGGCGGCCGGCGGCGCCGACGACCCCGAGCTCGAGCTCGCGCCGTCCCACCTGCTCGACCACCGTTTGCGTGTCCGACACCGTGAGCGCGACGTGCGCCTGGGGATGGAGCTGCTGGAACTCACCGAGCAGCCCGGGCAGGACGCTGCCGCCGGGGCCGGTGGAGGCGCCGATCTCGAGCCGGCCCTTGAGCTCGCCCTCCGCCTCCTCCCCGAGCTCCGCGAGCATTTGCTGCTCGAGGGCGAGGAGCCGCTGCGCGCTCCGGTAGAGCCGCAGGCCGGCCTCGGTCGGCTCGACCCGCCGGCCGGAGCGGTCGAGAAGCCGCTGGCCGATGCGCTGCTCGAGCGAGCGGATCTGCAGGCTGACCGCGGGCTGCGTCACGCCGAGCTGGTCGGCGGCCTGCGAGAAGCTGCGGAGCTCGACGACCGCGCAAAAAGCAGTGAGCTGCTTCGTATCCATAAGGACACGTTATAGCCCTCGCCGTTCTACGATCGACGGCGTGCCTGAGACGACGGGTCTCGAGGACACGCTTGTCCGCGGCTACCGGCAACTCGTGCTGGAGACGCCCGAGCGGCCGCGCGACTTCGTCCTGCGCGCGCTCGACATCCTGCTCTCGTCGCTGTTCCTGCTCGATCTCGCTGCCGATCTGGCTGCTGATCGGCGCGCTCGTGCTCTTCACGAGCGGGACGCCGATCCTCTACCGCGGCGAGCGCGTCGGGCGGGGCGCGCACGTCTTCACGATGTACAAGTTCCGCACGCTGCGACGCGGCGCCGAGCTGCGGCTCGGCAGCCACCTCGGCGAGGAGCTCGTCAGCCTCACACAGGCCGAGTTCACGCCGGTCGGCCGCTGGCTGAAGGCGACGCAGCTCGACGAGATCCCGCAGTTCGTCAACGTCCTGCGCGGCGACATGAGCCTCGTCGGGCCGCGCCCGATCCGGCCCGTCTTCTTCGAGGAGCTCGTGCACGAGCTGCCGTCCTACTGGCAGCGGCTCGTCGTGCGGCCCGGCCTGACCGGCCTCGCCCAGGTGCGGCGCGGCTACGAGACGTCGATGGGCGAGAAGCTCGCGCACGATCTCGAGTGGATCGCCGACCGGTCGGTGCGGCTCTACCTCAGCACCGTCTTCGCGACGGGCTGGCGCGTGCTCAAGCAGTCGATCGGAGGACTGCTGCACCCCGACGCCTAACCTAGGCCCCGTGTGCGGGATCTGCGGGATTGCCACCACGCGCGGCGGCGCGGACCTCGACGCGCTGCGCGCGATGAGCGACTTGCTAGCCCACCGCGGCCCCGACAGCGCGGGCGAGCACGTCGACGGCGGCATCGCCCTCGCGGCGCGGCGCCTCTCGATCCTCGACCTCGAGCACGGCGACCAGCCGATCGCGAACGAGGACGGAAGCTGCGTCGTCGTCCAGAACGGCGAGATCTACAACTACCCGGAGCTTCGCCGCGAGCTCGAACGCGCAGGCCACATTCTGCGTACGCACTGCGACACCGAGGCGCTCGTGCATCTCTACGAGGAGCACGGCGTCGGCTTCGCCGAGCGGCTGCGCGGGATGTTCGCCGTCGCGATCTGGGACGCGCCTCGCCGGCGGCTCGTGCTCGCGCGCGACCCCTACGGGATCAAGCCGCTCTACTACCGCCACGTCGGCGACGAGCTCCGCTTCGCCTCGGAGGTGCGGGCGCTGCCGCGCGGCGAGATCGACCTCGACGCGCTCGAGGCGTTCCTCGCCTTCAACTCGATCCCGGCGCCCTACTCGATCTTCCGCGACGTCCGGAAGCTGCCCGCGGGCCACGTGCTCGTCTGGGAGAACGGCGCCGTCACGCTCGAGCGGTACGCGCGGCCGGGCCCGGCGCCGGACGACGAGGTGCGCGCCGGCGACGAGGCCGAGCTGATCGAGGAGCTGCGGGCGCGGCTGCGCGACTCGGTGCGGGCGCATCTCCTCTCCGACGTGCCGGTCGGCGTCCTGCTCTCCGGCGGCGTCGACTCCGCGGCGCTCGCCGCGCTCGCGGCGCAGGAGACGCCCGAGCCGGTTCACACCTTCACGATCGGCTTCGCCGAGCGGAGCTTCGACGAGCGTGCCGACGCGCGTCTCGTCGCCGAGCGGTACGGGACGGAGCACCACGAGCTCCTCGTACGGCCCGAGCCGAAGCTGCTCCTCGAGGCGCTCGCGGAGGCGTTCGACGAGCCGTTCGCCGACTCGTCCGCACTTCCCACCTACCTCGTCTCGCAGCTCGCGGCCGAGCACGTGAAGGTCGCGCTCTCGGGCGAGGGCGGGGACGAGCTGTTCGGCGGCTACTACACGTACGTCGCAGATCTCACGGCCGACCGCCTGGCGCCGCTCGCTCGCCTGGCGCGCCCGCTCGTCGAGGCGCTGCCGGCATCCACCCGCAAGGCGAGCCTCGACTACAAGGCGAAGCGGTTCGTGCGGGCGGCGCACCTGCCGCCGCTCGAGCGGCATCACGGCTGGAAGGAGATCTTCTCGCCCGAGGCGCGCGCCGAGCTGACCGGGCGCCGCACCACGTTCGACCCCGTGGACGTCTACCGCGAGCGGTACGCCGAGACGGCGGGAGCGCCGCAGCTCGCCCGGCTGCAGGACGTCGACTTCGGCGTCTACCTCGTGGACGACCTGCTGGTGAAGACCGACCGCGCGTCGATGGCGCACTCGCTCGAGGCGCGCGTGCCGTTTCTCGATCCGCTCGTGACGCACCTCGCCTTCGCGCTGCCGACGCGCCTGAAGGTGCGCGGGCTCGCGAAGAAGGTCCTGCTGCGGAAGGCGGTGGAGCCGCTGCTGCCGAAGGACGTGGTGCACGGGCGCAAGCGCGGCTTCTCGATCCCGGCCGCGGCGTGGCTGCGCGGCGAGCTCGAGCCGTTCGCCCGCGAGACGCTGTCTGCAGAGAACCTCCGGCGTCAGGGCTTCTTCCAGCCGGAGCCCGTGACGCGGCTGATCGACGAGCACGTCGCCGGCAAGGAGGACTGGAGCCGCCAGCTGTGGGGGCTGCTCGCGTTCACGCTCTGGTACGAGCGGCACGTCGAGCAGGAGCCGCCGCGGCTGCGCTCGGCGCGGATGGAGGCGCTGGCGGCCGCGTGAAGGTCTGGATCGACATCACGGCGCCGGCGCACGTGCTCGTCTTCCGGCCGCTCGTCGAGATCATGCGCGGACGGGGCGACGAGGTCGGCATCACGGCGCGCGACTACGCGCAGACTCTCGAGCTGCTCGAGCTGCACGGCCTCGAGGCGGACGCGGTGATCGGACGGCACGCCGGCCGGTCGCGAGTACGAAAGATGAGGCAGATGACGCAGCGCCTCGGCGCGCTGCGGAAGTGGGCGCGCGGCCGCGACTTCGACGTCGCGCTCGCGCACGGCTCGCACGAGCTGACGATCTCGGCGCGGCGGCTGGGGATCCCGAGCTCGACGACGTTCGACTACGAGTTCGCGACGCTCCAGCACCAGCTCGGCTGCCGCGCGGCGACGAAGGTCGTCGTGCCGGCGGCGATCCCGGCCGAGCGCCTGGAGCCGTACGGCGTCCGGCCGCCGAAGCTCGTGCAGTACCCCGGGCTGAAGGAGGAGTACTACCTCGCCGACTTCGAGCCCGACCGGTCGCTGCTCGACCGGTTCGGCGTCGACCCGGCGCGCGTGCTCGTCGTCCTGCGCCCGCCGCCCGACGTGTCGCTCTATCACCGGCACTCGAACCCGCTCTTCCCGCAGACGCTCGAGCACCTGGGGCGGGCCGAGGACGTGCACGCGTTCGTCCTTCCGCGCACCGAGGAGCAGCATGCGTTCGTGCGGCGGCTCGACCTGCCGTCGGTGATCCTCCCCGACGGCGCAGTCGACGCGCAGAGCCTGATCGCGCTCGCCGACCTCGTCGTCTCGGCGGGCGGGACGATGAACCGCGAGGCAGCGGCGCTCGGCGTGCCGGTCTACACGACGTACGGCGGCCGCCTGGGCGGCGTGGACGAGGAGCTGATCCGCGAGGGACGGCTGAAGCCGCTCACCGACCCGCGCGCGCTCGAGCTGACGAAGCGCGACCACGCCTCGTCACCGCGAGTACGGCGGGATCCGCACGAGATGCTGCGGCTGCTGCTGTCCGCCCTCGACGACTAAGGCGGCCGAGCTCCGCCTGGGGTCAGGCGAGAGGACGGTGGCGCAGCCGAGGTTGATCCCGCCCGAGGTTCTTCTTCGGCGTCGTCAGTCGTCTTTCGGCAGCCGTCGCGTTAGGGCTGAACTCACGCGGGCGGCGATCGCGTCGAGGTCGGTTCCGCTCAGCTCAGGCGGACTCCAAGGGGGCTTGCCCCACCCGGGCTGCACCGTGTCGTCGTCGTAACGCGGAATCAGATGCAGGTGGTAGTGGAAGACGTCCTGCCCCGCGGCCTTTCCGGAGACTTGGTGGAGCCACATTCCGGGCGCGGCCAAGACCTCCCGAAGGGCGGCTCCGATCTTGCGGGCGGCGAGAGTCACCGCGGTCAGTTCGTCATCGTCGATCTCCCAGAGGTCGCGCCGGTGCGCTCGCGGTGCAACCAGCGCGTGACCTGGAGTTGCCGGCGCACGATCGAGAAAGGAAACGACGGTCTCATCGGCGTAGAGGAACCGCGCCGGCAAACCGCCGGTCGCGATCTTGCAGAAGACGCAGTCAGGGTCACTCACTCGCCGCGACCCTACTCCGCTCGGGTGCATTCCCGGGCCCTGGCCCAGGTGAGTGCTATTCCGCTCGGCGGTGTGCCTCGCGCTCGACGCGCAACCTCGTCAGGGGTCATTCCGGAACACTGGCCCAGGCGGCGGTCCTGACCCCAGCCGCCACCGAGACTCGGTTTTTGTTCAGGGTGCCCAGCCGCCGGTGAGCGGTTCGCCCGTTCGCAAGCCGAACCGCTGTAGGAGCTCGGGGATTGTCTCCGGGCGCGACTCGAACCCGTACCGCTGAACGAGCTCGGCGAATTGCTCAGGGCTCGCCTTGAGCGGGCCGCCCAGCGCGGAGAGGTCACGGAAGTACTGCTCGAAGCCTGCAGGCGAGATGATCTCGAGGATTCGGCATGGCTGATCACCAGCATTCCAGAACGTGTGCCACTGATTGCGTGGCTTGAAGACAAGCTCGCCCGGCCCGGCCTCAACAACGTCATCGCCGAGCAGCGCACCCATCCGACCTTCGAGGACGAAGCTGTACTCGTCCTCCCGTGAGTGGCGGTGTAGCGGCGCAGCGAGCGCTCGCGGCGACATCGGATGCTCGAGGAAGGCGAAACGATCGCCTGCCTCTGCGCCGTCGATCAAAAAACGCACCCCAATGCTCCCGAGGAAGACCTCATCGGCGTCCGCCTGTCCTACAACCCTCACGCCTCCGCTTCCCGCCTTCATCTCGACTCCCTTCGCTAGCGCACACCAAGGCCAAGGGAACAATTACTCTCGGCCCTGCCTTCGCGCTCCGAGACACCACGCCCGCGTTCCGCTGACCGACCTGTCGCTCAGGGGTCATTCCGGAACACTGGCCCAAGCGAGCGGTCTATCTGGCTCCAGCAATGATCAGTCTGCGCCGGTGATCATCGACCATGTCGCCATCCTCGTCTCTGACGCTGTCGAGACCGCTCGGGAGCTACGTGAGGGCTATGGCCTCGGTTCCGAAAGGGGCGCGTACCTCCCGCTGGCCGGGACTCGGATGCACACCGTGTGGCTCGACCCTCCTCAATATCTGGAGTTCCACACCATCGAGAACCGGGAGGTAGCCGCGACAACCGAGTCGGGACGTGCCACGCTTGCTTGTGAGGCCGCTGGTTTCGGGATGCTCGGCTGGGGTGTACTCGTCGACGATCTGGAGGCAGTCTCAGAGCGCCTCGCGTTCGAGATCCATGACTACACGATCCCGCACGGCGACGGCACCCTGCGAGGATGGCGCGCCGTGTCCGGGCCGCCCCATCTGCCTTTCTTCATCGACTATCCGAACAACGGCGACCGATCCGCGAGGATGCGGATGTTCTACGAGCGGGTCGCGCATACCTGTTCACCGACCAACTTTTCAGAGTTGACGATCAGCGGCTCAGAAGTTGAGATGCGGGACTGGCTGGGGCCGAACGATCTTCCACTCCGCTTTGTGAGCGGGCGGCAAGGCATCCGCGAGGCGCGGATCGCAACTGCGCACGGTGAAGTAGTCATCGCCTGACGATCCAACATCAGGGTCATTCCGGAACACTGGCCAACGCCGGCCCAGCCGGACATCCCGGACTACGATTGGCTGCACGGTGAATCCCGCATGATCTTCGGTGTCCTGGTCGCCTTCATCGTCCTGATCGCCCTGGCTTGGCTGGGGGTGATGCGGTGGCTCAACGACGACGGATTCCCCGTCCGCACTTCTTTGGAAGAGGACGGTTCTGTCCCGGCATCGTCCCCAGAGCGAGAGCAGCACGCCGCGAGAGGCAGGGGGCTGAGCCACGCGAAGGATCGCAGCGCGGCGCAGACGTGGGATCCCGAGCTCTAGGCCGAGGCGAGCGGCCCTGACCCGACCATCCGGGATGTGACCTAGTCGCGCCCGGCGGCGTATGTTGATTCGAGATGAAGGCAGCCCTGGCAGCCGCACCGGTCTTGGTCGCGGTCACGGTGGCCATGTCCGCCTGCGCCGGCACTCACTCCCGCGGAGAGCCGGGCCCCGTGCCCCAGGCCGGGCCGTTGCCCACGCCCGTCAGTCTCTCGATCCGGTCGGTGCGAACGCTCGAGACGCACCTCCGACACGGCAAAACACCACCGGCGATTCGCCTCGGCGACTCGCGGCTCCAATTCCTGCTTGCGACAAGCTCGTGTAGCCCGGTCGGCGTCTCCGCGCACGCCGAAGCGCGGACGTTGAGCCTGCGCCTGCGCCCGAACCACGAGTTCTGCGAGCAGGTCCTTCGCGTCGTCGATGTCGTGGTGACCCTGTCGCGGCCGGTTCTGCACACCAACGCGATCACGCGGGTCGCGGTCACATACGCGCCGTCGCATATCGCATGCCGAGCCGCAGGGACCTGTCGCCGCCCACGGCCGGAGTTGCTGCCGCTCGTCGGCCACGCGTCTGATCGGCGCCACGATCTGGCCCCGGTCAGTGGCGTATGTGGTCTTCCGCCGACTCGCTGCTCGCGCCTTCGCGGATGGCCTGACTTTCAGCGAGGGCGGCGAGTTCCTCCTCGGTGGGCGGCCGTGTGCGGAACAGATTCTTGACCTTGTCGATGAGCTTCACGCTCGAAAATGTACGACCCAGGCGATCGGCGGGCGCTCAATCCGGGTGAAGCGGCGGGCGGCGGAGCATCCCCGCCCCGCCAACCAGGTGTAGATCGGTGCGCTGGCCCAGGCGGCCGTCGATCTTCTGCGTCCTGGCGTGCTCCTGGCGGATCTCCTCGCGGCCGCTGTCCGTGAGGACCAGACGGTAGGCGACGCTTCGCCGCTCGTCCTCACCCAGGTCGTACGGCGCATGCCAGTTCCGGTCGTCGGCCAGCGGCTCCCGCGTTTCGTCGCGACTGAGAGGACGGCGTTCTGCGTCCGTCCATAAGACAAGATTCACAAGGCCCGCAGCGAGCAGCCGCTCCAGTTCGGGCCGGAGCTCAGCGGGGGTTCGCTCCCTATGGAGCGTGTATGCCTCTCCCTCGGAGGGATCGACCACGATCCCGTGTCGGCACTCCCAAAGCGGCAACGCGTCCGCAGCGTGGTCGAGCACCTGGTAGCGCGGGCCATGGTCCACGAGAGGGCCCACCGGTTGGTGGTCCGCCAGAGGGAGCACGAACGGACCTTCGAGTTGATCCAGCGTCGCGGGCAAGCTGTCGGCGAGGCGGAACATCATGCGCTGGTAGCCCCACTCGGAGGACCACGTCTGCGCCGCGGTCGCGTAGTGCCGAAACTGTTCTCGCGGGCCGGTGCCGGCGCGAGGATTGACGAGGTCGCCGCGCACCACCAGGAGGTAGAAGGCCCCCGGCACCGTGTGTTCGTCTCGGTCTCGAGTGTCGGGGTGAAGCGCAAGCTCGATCGAGAGGTACGGCGCCGGGCCGTACGCCTCGGCCCGTGACACCGACGTATCACCCGTCTCGAACGCCGTCCTCCGCGCAACCGCCGCAAGCCGGTCGACACGGCGGCGTTCGATCCCGACGGCGATGGTTCGTCCATGCTTCGGAGCCTAGAACGCGCGAGCCGGGCCGAACTTCCGCGGATCATTTCTTGCGAGAATCGGGTTTCCGTGTCCGAAGCGCAGCTCAAGGACTCCGGCTCAGGGCTTGCGCCTGCAACCGAGGGCTGGTTCGTCGTCAACGTGCGCGATGCCGAGTGGTTCTCTTCGCGGACGAGGGGCGCGGCGTGCTGGTTCGAGAGCGAGTACGGCGAGCCTCCGGTCGAGTTCGCGCAGCTTGGGATCCACCTGACCGTCCTCGAGCCCGGCCAGAGCAGCGTTTATCACGCCGAATCGAATCAGGAGGCGTTCCTCGTTCTGGCCGGCGAGTGCAGGCTGCTCGTCGAGGGCGAGGAGCGACGCCTGGGGCCCTGGGACTTCTTCCACTGTCCTCCCTGGACCGAGCACGGCTTCGTGGGGGCCGGTGACGGGCCGTGCGCGATCCTGATGGTCGGCGCCCGCCTGGGCCCCGAAGTGCGGTACCCGGTGTCGCAGCTCGCGGCGCGCTACGGCGCGAGCGTCGAGAAGGAGACCTCCGATCCGGAACAGGTGTACGCGACGGCCGAGCGGTTCCGGCGAGCGCGGCCGTCGTACTGGGCTCGCCTGCCCTGGGCGTAGTCGCCATGCGGCGCACCTTCCTGGTCGGCGTTGCCTGCGGCCTGGCCCTCGCGGCGACCGGTTGTGGGAGCCACCGCTCGTCGGAAGCCAAATTCCGCACCCAGGCGAACCGGGTCTGCCGCGAAGTGCA
>CAWGVE010000042.1:0-15942 GCA_963825805.1 uncultured Actinomycetes bacterium
GGCGTCGCGCAGGCGGCCTACGAGCACGCCCGCGAGTACGCGAAGGAGCGGGTGACCTTCGAGCTCCCGATCGCGATGCACCAGGCCGTCGGCTTCATGGTCGCCGACATGGCGACCGAGATCCAGGCCTCGCGCCTGCTCTGCTGGCAGGCGGCGTGGCTGCTCGACCAGGGGCTGAGCCGGGAGGCGACGCTCGCATCCTCCTTCGCGAAGCGCTTCGCCGCCGACACGGCGATGAAGGTCACGACCGACGCCGTCCAGGTATTCGGCGGCTACGGCTACATCAAGGAGTACCCCGTCGAGAAGCTCATGCGCGACGCGAAGCTGTTCCAGATCTACGAGGGGACGTCGCAGATCCAGCGGCTCGTGATCGCGCGCGAGATCTTCATGCCGAAGAGCTAGCTGCTCTCGGCGGCGCGGATCGCCTCGGCGAGCCAGTCGGGCACCCGCGTCGGGCGGAAAGTGGTCGCGTCGACGCACGCGTGCTCGGTGTGCCCGTCGGCGACGAGCTCGTCTCCCCGGACGATCGCGTACTCGTAGCGGAAGCGGGCGCCGCGGGGGCCGACGCAGCGCGTGTGGACGACGAGCTCGTCGTCGAAGCGCGCCGGGACCCGATAGCGGCAGAGCGTCTCGAGGACGAGCGCCTCGATCCCCTGGTCGCGCAACGCCTGGTAGCCGCCGGTGAAGGCGCGCAGGTACTCGACGCGCGCGATCTCGAACCAGACGAGATAGGCGGTGTTGTGCGCAACGCCCTGGGCGTCGGTCTCCGCAAAGCGGACGCGCACCGGAACGGAGAACGTAAAGCCTTCCAACGAGGCCAGTATCAATTACCCGCGGCTTACACCCCGGGTGAAGGCGGTCGCTATCTCTATCGACATCCGATACATCGCCCAAGGGGGATAGATGACACTGCTCGAGTCACTCAGGAAGCGCTGGCCGGCTGCGATCGGGATGGCCGTCGCGGCGACGGCGATCGGCGCCGTCTTCGGCAGCCCGCACACGGGAAGCGCCGCCGCCCAGGCAGCGCCGACGAACACGGCCACGCCGACGATCTCCGGGGCAGCCCAGGAGGCCTCGACGCTGACCGCGAGTCAGGGAACGTGGACCGGCACCGACAGCTCCACCAAGTACACGTAGCGTGGAGCAGCTGCGACACGAACGGCAACAATTGCGGCGGCGATCGCGAGCGCGACGGCGCAGGACTACACGCTGCAGGTCCGCCGACGACGGGTCACACCATCCGGGTCACGGTAACGGCGACGAACAGCGACGCCACATCCGGCCAGGCGACGTCGTTCCGACTGCCGTCGTGACGGCGGCGCCTGCTGCGACCGGTTGCCCGGCGGGCACCGGGGCGATCCAGATCGCCGACCTCACTCCGCCGGCGCGGCTCGAGATCGACTCGCTGGCGATCACGCCGGGAACGGTGACGCGCTCGACCTCGTCCCTTCAGCTCCGCTTCCGCGTGACCGCGTGCGGCGGCCGCCCGGTGCAGGGCGCGGCGGCGTACGGCACGCCCGTCCCGTACAACCAGTTCACGGCCGGGAACGCCACGACCGGCGCGGACGGCATCGCGACGATGACGCTCAGCCGGATGCAGCGGCTTCCCCGCCGACCGGCGCCAGCAGCTCCTCGACGATCTTCGCCCGGGCGAGCAAGCCCGGCGAGCAGATCGTCGCGGGCGTCTCGACCCGCCTGCTCACCGCCTTCCACGTGCGGCTGGGCTGAGGCCTGCGGAGCGGCGGTCGCGCGCCCTCCCGTGCGCGACCGCCGCTCTTCGCGGTCACTATCTCGGCATGTCCGTCGAGCGTCTGGCCGAGCTGGTGCGGGAGGCGGCGCCGTGCGTCGTCCTCACCGGCGCCGGGGTCAGCACCGAGTCGGGGATCCCCGACTTCCGCTCCGCGGAGGGCATCTGGGCGAGGTACGACCCGTTCGAGGTCGCGCACATCGACGCCTTCCGCCGCGACCCCGCGCGGGTCTGGGAGTTCTACGCACTTCGGCTCGACGCGCTCGCGCAGGCGCGGCCGAACGACGGCCACCAGGCGCTGGCCGAGCTCGAGGAGCGCGGCTGGATCCGCGCCGTCGTGACGCAGAACGTCGACGGGCTGCACCGGGCCGCCGGCTCGCAGGAGGTGGTCGAGGTGCACGGCTCCCTGCGGGAGGCCGAGTGTGTCCACTGCGGCGTGCGCGTCCCGATCGCCGAGGCCCTCGCGGAGCTGCCGCTGCCGGCGTGCCCCGAGTGCGGAGAGGTGCTGAAGCCCGGCGTCGTGATGTTCGGCGAGCTGCTGCCCGTGGACGCGATCGAGCGGGCGCAGCAGCTTGCGGCCGAGGCGGGTCTCCTCCTGGTCGTCGGCTCGTCGCTCGAGGTGCATCCGGTCGCAGGGCTGCCGGGGGAGACGCTCGCCACGGGCGGCGCGCTCGCAATCGTGAACCGCGGCGGCACTCCCTGGGACTCCCGCGCCGAGCTCGTGATCGGCGCCGGGGCGGGCGAGACAATGCGCGCGCTGGCTGCCGCACTCGGTATGGTCGAGCCGGACCGACCGAGGAGGAGCGATGGCTGATCAGACCAAGGATCTGCTGGCCCGGCTGACCGACCTGAGCGAGGGAGCCATCCAGCGGATCTCCGAGGCGCCGGGCGCCGAGAAGGCTTACCAGGCGCTCAAGGCGTTGGGCGAGCGGGTCGACGACCTGCAGCGGCGCACGCGCGGCTTCGAGGAGATCGAGAAGCGGCTGACTGCGCTCGAGAAGAAGGTGGACGGGTTGGCGACGAAGCCGAAGCCGGCGCGCAAGACCTCGTCGGCTCGCAGCAGGCGCCCCGGGACGGCGAAGGCCGCCGCGGCGCCGAAGAAGCCCGACCTGCCCTAGACGCTACGCGGGAGGCACCCGCAGCCGCAGCGCGGCCGGCACGATCTCGAACCGGGCGGGAGTCGTCCCGATCGGCTCGCCGTCGACCTCGAGCGGCAGCGGCTCGGCTGCGTCAATCGCCAGGGACGAAGACCGCAAGAGCTCGACCTTGGGGTGCCCGAGGTACTTCCCGCTGTACAGCTTCGGCGCCGTCGTGAGGAAGTCGAGCTTGTTCACGTCCCCGATCAGGACCACGTCGAAGAGGCCGTCGTCCTGCCGCGCATCCGGCGCCAGCTTCATCCCACCTCCGTGCCAGCGGCCGTTGGCGACGATCACGTCGTGCATCGCGCCCTCCCGGCGGACGCCGTCGTCCAGCTCGACCGTTACCCGCGTGTTCCGCCACGCGAGGAACTCGCGCGTCAGCGCGTAGAAGAAGGTCGCCTTGCCGCCGAGCCGCTTCGACATCGTGTTCGCCCGCCGTGCGACGGCGCCGCTCATTCCGGCGGAGCCGACGTTCGCGAAGAAGCGGCTTTGGCCCCCGCCGAGCTCTACCCGGCCCACGTCGATGACGCGCGTCTCGCCCTCGAGCGCGACCCGCACGGCGTCGTCCAGGTCGCTCGGGATCCCCTGGCTGCGCGCGAGGTCCTGGCCCGTGCCCGACGGCAGCACCGCGATCTCCGCGGCCGTTCCCGCGACCGCGTTCACGACCTCGTTGACGGTTCCGTCGCCGCCGACGACGACGAGCAGCGAGCCCTGCGCTTCGCCGGCAGCCTGCGCGAGGTGACCGGGGAACTCCGACAGCACTTCCTCGCCGGCCAGCCCGAGCTCCTCGGCGCGTCGCCTCAGCTCCGGCCAGCGCTTCCCGGTCGCGCCGTTGCCGGAGGCCGGATTGACGAGGAAGAGGATCTCTCGGGCGCTAATCGGACGTGACGGTCATGAGCGCGACCCGCGTCATACGGTCGACCGCGGCGCGCAGCTCTTCGTCCGTGATCCTCGTGAAGACGCCCTCGACCACGATGTCCGACACGGTGAGCAGGCAGCCGCCGTGGACGCCCGGCACCTTCCCGATCCCGCCGAGGGCCGTGACCGTGAAGAGCGCGGCGGCCTCCATCTCGACGGCGAGGACGCCGCGGCTCGACCAGCGCTCGAGCTGGCCCTCGTCCGGGTTGTAGAAGACGTCGCTCGTGACGATCGGGCCGACGTGCATCGGCTGACCGAGCTCCTTCGCCGCGTGCACGGCTCCGTGGATCAGATCCCAGGAGGCGGTCGGGCAGTGCGGCTCGCCGCCGACGAGATGGCTCGCTGTCGCGTCGGCAGGCACGGCCGTCAGTGCCACCACGAGGTCGCCGAGCGCGTGGTGCGCCTGCAGGCCGCCGCAGGTGCCGACGCGCATCAGGCCGCTTGCAGCCGAGCTGGATCAGCTCCTCGAACACGATCGTCGCGCCGGGGCAGCCCATCCCGGTGCCCTGGACGGAGACGGGCTTCCCCTCCCAGGTGCCGGTGAAGCCGAGGAGCCCGCGCTCCCCGTTCACCTGCCTCACGTTCTCGAGGTAGGTGTCGGAGATGTACTTCGCCCGGAGCGGGTCGCCGGGGAGAAGGACGGCTTCGGCGTAGTCGCCCGGCTCGGCACGCAGGTGGATTGGCATCAGGCGACTCTAACCGGGTAGAACAATCCGGCCGTGTCCGCAACCGTCGTGCCCTCGCTCGACCAGGTGCTCGGCTTCTGCGCCGAGGAGCCGGTCGAGCGCGTCTTCCTCGAGGACATC
The DNA here is from genome assembly GCA_963825805.1 of uncultured Actinomycetes bacterium. Taxonomy (GTDB): domain Bacteria; phylum Actinomycetota; class Thermoleophilia; order Gaiellales; family Gaiellaceae; genus Palsa-739. Next base: position 4,611 of record CAWGVE010000042.1, read on the forward strand.
GCGCGGCGCGCGCTCGGGCGGTTCTCGGCCCTCGAGCGGCTCGACGGGCGGCTCGAGGCGCTCTGCCACGTCGGCGCCAACGTCGTCCCCTCCGGCGCCGGCTGCGACGTGTTCGCGCGGGCGATGTCCCAGAGCGGGGCGCGCATGGTGATCGGCGAGGAGCGGGCGGTGGGCGAGCTCTGGGAGGCGGCGCGGCGGCGGATGCCGAAGCCGCGCGACGACCGGCCCGGCCAGCCGGTCTACGCGCTGCGCGAGCCGCCGGAGCCGGGGGAGACCGGCCTCCGCGCGGCGCGGCTGCTCGATCTCGAGCTCCTGGTGCCGGCGTGCGCTGCGGCGCATCGGGAAGAGATAGGGGTCGATCCGCTCGACCGCGACGCCGAGGGCTTCCGCTGGCGCACGCGCCGGCAGATCGAGGAGGGCCGCTCCTGGATCTGGCTCGAGCAGGGCGTGATCCTGTTCAAGGCCGAGGCGTCGGCCTGGACGCCGGCGGCGGTACAGCTCCAGCAGGTCTGGGTCGACCCCCAGGCCCGCAGGCGGGGCCACGCGCAGCGGGCGCTCTCGGATCTCTGCCGGCTGCTCCTCCAGAAGGTGCCGGCGGTCTGTCTCTTCGTCCGGCCCGAGAACGTGCCTGCGCTGAGGCTCTACGACTCGATCGGCATGACCCGCGAGCTCACGTACAGGTCGCTCGTCTTCTAGGCAATATCAGTGGATGGAGGAGTTGCGGGAGCGAGTCGAGCGCTTCGTCCGCGAGCACGAGCTGATCGCGCCCGGCGGCGAGGTCACCTGCCTCGTCTCGGGCGGCGCCGACTCGACCTGCCTCTGGCACCTGCTCGGATCGCTCGGCTACCGCGTCTCGGCGCTGCACGTGAACCACAAGCTGCGCGGCGCCGACTCGGACGAGGACGCGCGCTTCTGCGCCGAGGCCCTCGGCGCGGAGGTGGCGGAACGCGACGGCCGCGGCCTAACCGAGGCCCAACTCCGCGACCAGCGGCGGCAAGTAACAACTTGTTACAAGGTGCGGGCGACGGGCCACACCGCGTCGGATCAGGTGGAGACGATCCTGTACCGGCTCGCCTCTCGCGGCTCGGCCACCGGAATCGCGCCGCGCAGTGCCGACGGCGTCGTCCATCCGCTTCTGCCGCTCTGGCGGGAGGAAACGGAGGCGTACTGCCGCGCCGCCGGCCTGGAGTTCCGCGTCGACGCGTCGAACGCCGACACGAAGCGCGGGCTGATCCGCGACGAGATCCTGCCGCTGCTGCGCCGTCTCCACCCGGCCGCCGACGAGAACCTCCTGCGCGCCCTCGACACCCGCGCCACGCTGCCGCCGGCGCTCGCCGAGCTGCTCGCGGCGCCCGTCGCCTCGAAGCGCGTCGACCTCGGCGGCGGCGTGCAGGCGGTGCGCGAGCACGAGCGGCTCTGGCTCGAGCGCGGGCCGGTCGAGCTGGCGGGAGAGATCCGCTGGGGCGAGTGGACGATCCGCTCGGAGCTCCAAGGCCTTAGAGTGCGCGGATGGAGGCCCGGCGACCGGCTGGCTGGTAGGAGGCGGAAGATCCAGGACGTGTTCGTCGACGCGAAGGTGCCGCGCTCGGAGCGCGAAGCGTGGCCGCTCGTCGTGCGCGGCGACGAGGTCGTGGCGGTGCCCGGCATCGTCGAGCACCCGGAGGTGCAGGCTGTCCGCGGCTGAACTGGAGCGGGCGGTGACGGAGGTCCTGATCGAGGAGGAGCCGCTGCAGCGCCGCATCGCGGAGCTCGGCGCCGAGATCTCGGCCGACTACGAGGGGCGCGACCTGCTCCTCGTCGGCGTCCTCAAGGGCGCTGTCTTCTTCCTCGCCGACCTGATGCGCCACCTGACGGTGCAGTGCGAGATCGACTTCATGGCGATCTCGAGCTACGGCGCCTCGACCGACTCCTCGGGCGTCGTGCGGATCCTGAAGGACCTCGACATCAACATCGAAGGGCGCCACGTGCTCGTCGTCGAGGACATCATCGACTCGGGCCTGACGCTCTCGTACCTGATGCGGAACCTCGAAGCACGCGAGCCGGCTTCGCTCGAGGTCTGCGCGCTTTTGACGAAGCCGGACCGCCGCGAGATCGACGTCTCGGTGCGCTACACGGGGTTCGAGATCCCGAATCGCTTCGTGATCGGCTACGGGCTCGACTTCGCCGAGCGGTACCGGAATCTCCCGTACGTCGGCGTGCTGGACGAGTCGCTCGTGCTGGAACGCGCGTAGCCCGGGGGCCCGCCACCCCGTTGAGGGGGCATGCCGCTGGTACCCTCAAACGCGACAGCCTGTGAATCGCTTCTTCCGTAGCGCGCTCTTCCCGCTCGTCATCATCGCGGCGCTGGTTTGGCTGGCGCTGCAGACCCTGGGCGGGCACGGCGCGAAGGTGGTGGCGCACCCGACGTCGGACCTGTACCAGGCCGTCGCCACGAGCACGCCGGCGGCTCCGACGGTGAAGGACGTCGTGATCGATCCGAACAAGCAGTCGATCACGGCCACGGTCAACGGCTCCAACTGGAGCGTCCACTACGCGACGCCGCAGTCCGAGGCGGCGCTCGAGAAGACGATGGTGCAGAACCAGGTCGATTTCAACTCGAAGGGCGTCGGCTCGTCGCCCTGGTGGTCGATCCTCACCGGCCTCTTGCCGTTCGTCCTCCTGTTCGGCTTCTGGATCTTCCTCATGAACCAGGTGCAGGGCGGCGGCTCGAAGGTGATGAGCTTCGGCAAGTCGCGCGCGAAGCGGATGACGCCCGACGCGCCCAAGATCGGCTTCAAGGACGTCGCCGGCGTGGACGAGGCGGTCGAGGAGCTCCAGGAGATCAAGGAGTTCCTCGAGAACCCGAAGAAGTTCCAGGCACTCGGGGCGCGCATCCCGAAGGGCGTCCTGCTCTACGGGCCTCCCGGCACCGGTAAGACGCTGCTGGCCAGAGCGGTCGCGGGCGAGGCCGGCGTTCCCTTCTTCAGCATTTCCGGCTCCGACTTCGTCGAGATGTTCGTCGGCGTCGGCGCCTCGCGCGTGCGCGACCTCTTCGAGCAGGCCAAGCAGGCGAACCCCTGCATCATCTTCATGGACGAGATCGACGCGGTCGGCCGCCATCGCGGCGCCGGCCTCGGCGGCGGCCACGACGAGCGCGAGCAGACGCTGAACCAGCTGCTCGTCGAGATGGACGGCTTCGAGATGAAGGACAACATCATCCTCATCGCCGCCACGAACCGGCCCGACATCCTCGACCCGGCGCTCCTGCGCCCCGGCCGCTTCGACCGGCAGATCGTCGTCGACCGGCCCGACCGGGTCGGCCGCCAGCGGATCCTCGAGGTGCACACGAAGGGCAAGCCCCTCGCGCCCGAGATCGATCTCAGCACGCTCGCCGCCGGCACGCCCGGCTTCACCGGCGCCGACCTCGCGAACCTCGTCAACGAGGCCGCGCTGCTCGCTGCGCGCCGCGGCAAGAAGATCATCGAGCAGGACGAGCTGGAGGAGGGGATCATGCGCGTCGTGGCCGGTCCGGAGAAGAAGGCACGCCTCCTGTCGGAGCACGAGCGCAAGATCACCGCCTACCACGAGATGGGGCACGCACTCGTGGGCCACTTCCTCGAGCACACCGACCCCGTCCACAAGATCACGATCGTCTCCCGCGGCCAGGCGCTCGGCCTCACGATCTCGCTGCCGACCGAGGACCGGTACCTCACGACCCGCACGGCGCTCATGCACCAGATGGGGATGACGCTCGGCGGCCGCGCCGCGGAGGAGATCGTCTTCCACGAGGTCACGACCGGCGCCGCGAACGACCTCGAGAAGGTCACGCAGACGGCGAAGCAGATGATCATGCGCTTCGGCATGAGCGAGAAGCTCGGCCCGCGCGTGCTCGGGCGCGGCCACGACCAGCCGTTCCTCGGCCGCGACTACGGCGCCGAGGCCGATTACTCCGAGGAGATCGCGCGCGAGATCGACGACGAGATCCGCCGCGTGATCGAGGAGGCGCACGAGCTCGCGCTCGCCGTATTGCGCGAGCACATGGACGAGCTCCACAAGATCTCCGCGATCCTCATCGAGCGCGAGACGATCGACAGGGATCAGTACGAGCGGCTGCTCGCCGGCGAGGACGAGGCGAGTGTCTTCCCCGACGAGGCCCCCGCCGAGCCGGAGCTGCCGCAGGCCGAGGAAGAGCCGAAGCGCCAGCGTCAGCCGCGCCCGCGCCCGTTCCCGCTGCCGGGATCGGCCATGCAAGGCCCCGATCCCGCCAAGAGCTAGTCGCCGTCCCTACGCGGGGATGCGGTTTGCCGCGCGCGGGTGTAGTTTCGTGGGGTGAAGCATCGTGGGGCTCTGCTGGGCACGTCGATCGCGGCCGTACTGGTGACGGCCGGCGTCGCCTGGGCGTCGAGCCCCAACAAGGAGAAGATCGCTTACACCGCCGCCGGACAGGCGAAAGCGAAGGCGGAAGTGCTGCGGCAGCTGGACCTCGGCCAGGGCTGGGTGGGCGGCCCGAGGAAGCCGGATGTCTCCTCGGCGTTGCCCTGCTCCTACAAGCCGAAGCAGGACGATCTGGTCCTGATCGGCGCGGCCGAGTCCGACTGGCGCGAACCGGGGCTCGAGATCGACAGCGAGGCGCAGGTGCTGCGGACGGCAGACATGGTGCGCAGCGACTGGCGGCGCACCATCCTCGCGCCGCAGGTGGTGCCGTGCCTGCGCCACGGTTTCCAGAAGTCTCTCGGCTCGACCGGCAAGCTCGTCTCGTTCGGCAAGATCTCCTTCCCGCACGTTGCGACGCTCACGCAGGGCTTTCGAGCGGTCCTCAAGGTGAAGCAGGGGTCATCGTTCGTGCCCATCGAGATCGACGTCGTGGGGTTCGGAGCCGGGCGCAACGAGATCACGCTCACGCTGACGGGCCTGGTGTCGGTCAGGAAGGCGCTCCATACGGCGGAGATACGGCTCGCCCGGCAGCTCTCCGGCCGCATGCGGCCCTGAACACAACAACGGCGGTTTGCCCTGGTTCTTAGCGGTCGTCGTCGCCGATCGCGATCGAACGGAGCGTCGGCTCCTCCGGCTGCTTCAGCCGCAGCATCGCCTCGATGTAGAGCTCGCGCACGACGTCCATGTCCGGCCGCGGGTCGTTCCGCCAGGAGGCCGGCAGTGAGTCGCGCAGCCGGGCGCGCGCAGCTTGCTCGCGCTCCCAGTGCCCGAGAAGGCGGTCGTCGATCATCGCAGCCGTATGTCGGCACCGAGGGACCGGTGCTTTAGTTCCCGGCGTGATCGCGATCGAGGAGCGCTTCCCGCGGCCGTCGGTGATGGGCGTGCTCAACGTCACGCCGGACTCGTTCTCGGACGGCGGGGTGCATTTCGAGCCCGACGTCGCGGCGGACGCGGCGCGGCGCATGATCTCGGAAGGCGCCGCGGTAGTCGACATCGGCGGCGAGTCGACGCGGCCCGGCTCCGCAGGGGTCTCGGCGGACGAGGAGCTGCGGCGCGTCGTTCCCGTCCTCGAGCGGCTGGGCGGCGAGCTTCCGCTCTCGATCGACACCTCGAAGGCCGCCGTGGCGCGCGCGGCGCTCGAGCGCGGCGCGATCCTCGTCAACGACGTCACGGCCCTCCGCGGCGACCCCGAGATCGCGGGCGTGGTCGCCGCTGCGGGTGCGTATCTCTGCCTGATGCACATGCAGGGCGAGCCGCGCACCATGCAGCAGGAGCCGCGTTACGACGACGTTGCCGCGGAGGTTGCGGTCTTCCTCGAGGAACGTCTCGCGTTCGCTGTCGCGCAGGGGATCGCGGAGGAGCGGATTTGCCTCGACCCCGGGATCGGCTTCGGCAAGACCGTCGCGCACAACCTCGAGCTCGTGCGCCGCCTCGACGTCCTGCTCGAGCTCGGCCGGCCCGTGGTCGTCGGCTTCTCGCGCAAGAGCTCGCTCCGCACGCTCACGGGCTCCGACGACCTGCTCGGCGCGAGCGTCGCCGCTGCCGTCGCGGCGTTCGAGCGCGGCGCGACGATTTTGCGCGTCCACGACGTCAAGCCCCACGTGGACGCCCTGACCGTCGCAGCGGCAGTCGCGTGATCACGGTCGAGGTACGCGACCTGCGCGTGTTCGGCAGGCACGGCGTGCACGAGGAGGAGCGTGAGCGCGGGCAGGACTTCGTCTTCGACGTGGAGCTCGAGGTGGGGGAGCGGGGCACGAGCGACCGGCTCGAGGACGCGGTCGACTACGTCGAGGTCGCGCGCACGGTGCGGGAGGTCTCGGACGCGCATCGGTTCGCCCTGCTCGAAGCGCTGGCAGTCTGCCGTCGCCGACGAGCTCGAACGGCGCTTCTCGCCGGAGCGGCTGCGCGTCCGCGTCCGCAAGCCCGAGGTGCGGCCTGCGGGCCTCGAAGGCACGGTGGCAGCCACCGTCACGAGACCGTGACGCGCGCCTACGTCGGCCTCGGCGCCAACCTCGGCGAGCGCGAAGCGACGATCCGCGCCGCCGTCGAGGCGCTCGCCGCCGAGCAGGGGATCGAGGTCGTGGCGCTGTCCACGTTGCGCGAGACAGAGCCGGTCGGCGTCGGCGAGCAGCCCCCGTACCTCAACGGCGCCGCTGCGCTCGAGACCACTCTCTCCGCCCGCGACCTGCTCGACCGCCTGCTCGAGATCGAGCAGCGCTTCGGCCGCGTCCGGGTCCCCGGCGAGCACGGCCCGCGGACGCTCGACCTCGACCTCCTTCTCTACGGCGACGACGCGATCGACGAGGCGGGGCTCACGGTGCCGCATCCCCGCCTCCACCGGCGCCGGTTCGTCCTCGAGCCGCTCGTGGAGCTGGCTCCGGGCCTCCTCGTCCCGGGCCGCGGCGCGGTGGAATCCCTCTTGTCAGGAGTACACTGACCCGCATGTCGCATCTGGACGATCTCGACGAGTACGAGGCCGAGCTCGAGCTTGCGCTGAAGAAGGAGTACCAGGCCGTTTTTGCGCTTTTCCGCTACTGCGTGCTGACGCAGGACGCGACGTACCTCTGTAACCGGCTCGAGGTGCAGCAGGCCGCCCCGAGCGGGGCGGGCGGCCTTCCGTTCTTCCAGCTCGAGCTCGAGGACGTCTGGGTCTGGGACAAGAGCCGCCCGACGCGGATCATCCCGCGGGCGAAGGTCTTCACCTCCGGCGACGTGACGATCGAGGAGCTGCGCGGCGAGGGCGACGAGCCGCAGCTCACCGCCGAGGCGCTCGCCGAGCGCATCGGCGAGCCGCTCCGCGGCGACGACGACATCTAGGGCGCTAGGCTCGCGCCGCGATGCTGCTCGCGGTCGACGTCGGGAACACGCAGACGGTGTTCGGCCTCTACGAGGGGGCCGAGCTCGGCGAGCGCTGGCGCATCGCGACCGAGGCGCAGCGGACGGGGGACGAGCTCGGCGCGCTGCTCGGCGACTTCCTCGACTTCGCTGCGATCGACGGGATCTGCCTCTCGTCCACTGTCCCGAGGCTCGTCCCGCGAGTACGAGCACCTCGCCGGGCGCTGGGCGAAGGCGCCGCTGCTCGTGCTCGGGCCCGGCGTCGCGACCGGGATTGCGATTCGCTACGACGACCCGCGCGAGGTCGGCCCCGACCGGATCGCGAACGCGGTCGCCGCGCGCGAGCGCTTCGGCTCGCCGGCGATCGTGGTGGACTTCGGCACCTCGACGAACTTCGACATCGTCTCGCCGGACGGCGACTACGTCGGCGGCGTGCTCGCTCCGGGGATCGAGACGTCGATGGAGGCGCTGTTCAGCCGCGCTGCCCGGCTCGTCAAGGTCGATTACGTCGAGCCGCCGCAGGTGATCGGCAAGACGACCGCGCGGCGCGTTGCAGTCGGGGCTCGTCTACGGCTTCGCCGGGCCAGGTGGACGGCATCGTCGACGCCGATCCGTGGCGAGCTCGGCGTCGAGGCGCCCGTCATCGGCACCGGCGGCCTCGTCGATCTGATCGCCCCGCACTCACGAACGATCGGCCACGTCGAGCCGTTCCTCACCCTGGACGGGCTGCGGCTCGTCTGGGAGCGGAACCGAGAAGCTCGCTGAGCCAGCGCTCGGCCTCGAAATAGAGCGCCGGGTTGTTCTCGGGCGTGTAGTACGAAAGCGCGCCGGCGCACTGCATGAGCGTCCAGCCGCGGGCGCGCGTCTTCTCCGCCTCGTCGGCGCCGAGGGCCTCCCAGAACGCGGGCCGAGCCTCCGCGGGGAGGATCTTCCACGCGACGGCCGCGTCGCTCGCCGGGTCGCCCGCGCCCGCCCATCCCCAGTCGAGGACGCCGCTCGGCCGCCCGTCCCGGAAGACGACGTTGCGGAGGTCGAGGTCGCAGTGGCACCACGTCGGCGGCCCGTCCCAGGGCGGCGCCTCGAGCGTCTCCTCCCACGCGGCGAGGAGCCCGTGCGCGTCGTAGCGCGCGTCGAGCTGCGCCGCTCCGGAGCGCACCCAGTCGTCGAGCTCGCGGAGCGTGCCGTGCCGCAGTCCGGGCGGGGCGTTCGCGGCGTCGAGCCCGCGCAGGGCGAGGATCAGCTCGGCGAGGTCTTCGGCCGTCTCGGCGGCGAGGTCTCCGACCTCGACGTTCTCTCCCTCGAGCCAGGTGAAGACGCCCCACGGGAACGGGAAGCCCTCCCCGGGCTCGCCGCGGCCGAGCGGCGCCGGGATCGCGAGCGGCAGCCCCGGTGCAAGGATGGGCTGCCACTCGAGCTCGCGCTCGAGGGCCGCGACCTTGTGCGGCTGGCGCGGCAGCCGGACGAGCATGTCGGCGCCGAGGCGGTAGTTCGCGTTGTCGGTGCCGAGCGGGAAGACCGGCTCGATCGGCAACCCGGCCCATTCGGGGAACCGGCCGGCCACGAGGCGCTGCACGAGGGACGGGTCGGTGTCGACCTCGTCCGCGTGCATCCGCCCGCTCAACCGCCGCCGTAGACCGAGATCGGCAGCCGATCGAGCACCACCTCGTCCTCGGCGGCGGGCAGCTCGGCCTCGAGCCGCTCGACGAGCGGCGCCGCGCCGGGCGCCGCGGCGAACAACCGGGTGACGACCTCGTCCGTCGTCCCGAGCACGACGAGCTCCTGCTTGAACGGCTTCGGGAAGCGGCCGTGGCCGAGATACCAGCCGTAGAACTTCTTCAGGAAGCCGACCGCCCGCTGCTCGCCGAGCTCGCGCACGGCCTCACGGATGAAGACGACGAGCTCCGCGGCGACCTCCTCTCGCGTCGGCCGGAACGACTCGCCCTCGACGATCTCCCGCAGCGCCCACGGGTTGCCCTGCGCGCCGCGGGCCACCATCACCGCCGCGGCGCCGGTCTGCTCGAGCACCGCCAGCGCCTGCTCGCGGGAGGTGATGTCGCCGGACGCGATCACGGGGACGGCGACGCGCTCGACGAGCTCGGCGGTGAGCGCGTGGTCTGCCTCGCCGGTGTACATCTGCTGCGCCGAGCGGGGATGCAGGGTCAGGGACGCCGCGCCCGCCTCGACGAGGCGTGGCCCGAGCTCGAGGCACGCACGCGAGCCGTTCTCGACTCCGCGCCGCATCTTCACCGTCACGGGCACGTCGACCGCCCTGGCGGCCGCATCCACCACGCGGCAGGCGAGCTCCGGATCCTCCATCAGGTGCGCGCCGGCGCCGGTCTTCGTCACCTTCCTGACCGGGCACCCGAAGTTCATGTCGACGATGTCCGCGCCGGCCGCCGCGACCATCCGCGCCGCATCGGCCATCGCAGTCGGCTCCGCGCCGAAGATCTGGATCGCCAAAGGATGCTCGTCGGCCGCGACGCGCAGATAGCCGAAGGTGCGCTCGTTCCGGTGCTCGATCCCCGCCGCGGAGACCATCTCCGAGCAGACGAGGCCTGCGCCGAAGCGCCTTCCCTGCCGCCGAAAGGCCTGGATGCTGACACCCGCCATCGGCGCGAGCACGATCCGCGTGGGCACCTCGACCCCGCCGATCGACCACGGTTCCCGCAGGTTGACAGGCATCGAAAGATGGTATCGGCGCCCGTTTGACGGGCGTTGATCGCGGGGGTACCATCCGCACCCGCCGACGGCCGGTAGCCGCCGGCCGTTTCATGTTCTGAGGGTCGAGGAGGACCGCGTTGAAGGAAGTAATCCTCACGCCGGAGGGCCACAAGAAACTCCAGCAGGAGATCGAGGAGCTGTCGACCGTGCGCCGCCGCGAGGTCGCGGATCGCATCCGCATCGCGCGCGAGTTCGGCGACATCGCCGAGAACGCCGAGTACGACTCGGCCAAGAACGACCAGGCCCATCTCGAGGCGCGCATCGCCACGCTCGAGGAGCGGCTCAAGAACGCGCGCGTCGTCACGAAGAAGGAGATCCGCTCCGGCGAAGTGAACGTCGGGACGAAGGTGCGGCTCAAGGACATGGGCTCGAACAAGACGGTCGAGTACCACATCGTCGGCTCGGCCGAGGCCGACCCGGCCGAGTTGAAGCTGTCGAACGAGTCCCCGGTCGGCAAGGCGATCATGGGCCACAAGAAGGGCGACGTGGTCGAGGCGCCGACGCCGCGCGGGGCCAAGAAGTTCAAGATCATGGACGTCAAGGCCGCGTAGACTCGCGCGGCGATGCCCTTCCCAAAGCGGTTTCCCGACAGGGACGAGATCGCGGCTGTCCGCGCCGAGGCCGAGCAACTCGAGCCCGGCGCCACCGACGGTGCGACCAAGCGCCGCCTCGCCGGCCGGGTCATGGCCCGGCGGGACATGGGGAAGCTCGTCTTCCTCGACCTCGTCGACCGCTCCGGCCGCATCCAGCTGATCTGCCCGGCCGAGCGGACGGGCGAGCTCGACCTCCATCTCGGCGACATCGTCGGGGTGACCGGTTCGCCGGCCCGCTCCCGCCGCGGGGAGCCGTCGCTCCAGGTCGACGAGCTCGAGGCGCTCGCGCGCATCCGCGCGCCGCTGCCCGACACGTTCCACGGCATCGAGGACGTCGAGCTGCGGTACCGCAAGCGATATCTCGACCTCCTCATGAGCGAGGAGTCGCGCGACGAGGCGGTCAAGCGCGCCCGGATGGTCTCGGCGATCCGCGCCTACCTCGACGGCGAGGGCTCCTCGAGGTCGAGACGCCGATCCTGCAGCCGCGCTACGGCGGCGGCTTCGCCGAGCCGTTCGTCACGCACTCCGAGCTGCTCGACGCCGACCTCTACCTCCGCATCGCCGACGAGCTCTACCTCAAGCGGCTCATCGTCGGCGGGCTGGAGAGGGTCTACGAGCTGGCGAAGGACTTCCGCAACGAGAGCTACTCCTACAAGCACTCGCCGGAGTTCACGCAGGTCGAGTGGTACGAGGCGTACGCCGATTACAAGGACACCGCCGCGAGGATGAAGGCGCTCGTCGCGAGCGCCGCCGAGGCCACCATCGGCGGC
>CAWGVE010000043.1:0-22427 GCA_963825805.1 uncultured Actinomycetes bacterium
GGGGTCGGTCGGTTGATCGTCGAGCGCACCGATTTCGTCTCGGTGCCGGTCACGGACATGGAACGGGCGAAGCGCTTCTACGGCGAGACGCTCGGCCTGCCCGAGATCGAGCACCCGGAGCAGCAGGGCTTCCCCGAGTACCAGCTCGGCGAGAACGTCAGCCTCTATCTCCTGCAGATGGAGAACGTCGGCAGCTCGTTCACCGGGCCGCACACCGCTTCGATCGCGCTGCGCGTCGCGGACGTCGCGGCGGCGCAGAAGGAGCTCGAGGACAAGGGCGTCGAGTTCGGCGGGGAGCCGTTCGACACCGGCGTCTGCCATATGGGGATCTTCAAGGACCCGGACGGGAACGTGCTCATGCTCCATCGGAGGTACGCGCCGCATGAGTCGTAGCGACGCACTCGCCGCGTACGAGGCGCTGCCGCTCCCGGACACGACCGAGGAGCACTGGCGCTTCACGAACCTGCGTGACTTCGACCCTGACTCCTTCGGACACGTCCGGAACCAGGTTCCGGCCGTGGCCAGAGAGACCATGGTCGACCTCGACGTCGCCGGTTTCGCCACGGTCACGGCGGACGGGATCGAGATCGAGCGTGCGCCCGACGGCATCACGTTCGCGCCACTGCCCGATGAGTACGAGCGGCTCTACTCGCTCGTCGGCTGGGACGAGAAGTTCGCGGCCCACAACGCGGCGATGTGGAAGCACGGCCTCCTCGTGGTCGTCCCGAAGGGCGTCGTCCTCGAGAAGCCGCTCTACGTGCGGATCGAGGCGACCGGCCAGACGTTCTGGCGGCTCGTCGTCGTCGCCGAGGAAGGCGCGCGGGCGTCGCTGATCGAGGAGTACGCCTCGCCGGCGGACGACACCGAGGCCTACTCGAACGCGGTCACGGAGCTCTTCGTCGAGCCGGCCGCGAAGCTCGAGTACGTCTCCCTCCAGAACCTCTCGCGCGAGACGTGGCACTTCGCGAGCCATCACGCGCGCGTCGAGCGCGACGCCGAGCTCGACTGGGTCGCCGGCGGCTTCGGCTCGAAGAAGGGCAAGACGCGGATCCAGAACGACCTCAACGGCCGCGGCGCCACCTCGCGCGTCACGGGCGCGTACTTCGCCGACGGCACGCAGCATCTCGACTACGACACGTTCCAGGAGCACATCGCGCCCGACTGCGAGAGCGATTTCGCCTTCAAGGGCGCGCTGCGGGACGAGGCGACCGCGGTCTGGCGCGGGATGATCCGGGTGGAGAAGGACGCGCAGAAGACGAACGCCTACCAGGAGTGCCGCAACCTGATGCTGTCGCCGACGACGCACGCGGTGCCGATCCCCGGGCTCGAGATCCTCGCCAACGACGTCCGCTGCACCCACGCGGCGACGGTCGGGCGGGTGAATCGGGAGGACATGTTCTATTTGATGAGCCGCGGGCTTACGCGCCAGGAAGCCGAGCGGCTGATCGTGCGCGGCTTCTTCCAGGAAGTGCTCGACCGGATCGAGCTCGAGCCGGTGCGCGACGCGGTCACGGCCGCGCTCGAGGCACGGATTCCGCAGGCGTAGCCGGCAGCGGCGCCTGCTCCGCGAGCACGTTCGCGGTCGTCTCGCGGGCCCGGTCGGCGCGGTGGGCGCGGTACTGCGCGCGGTGCTCGAGCTCGTCCTTGCCGGGCGCCAGCGCCTCGAGATACTCGAAGATCGCGTCCGTCCCCTCGAACCGCTCGCCGTCGCCGTTCGTGAGGAGCGGAATCTCGTACTCGCCCTCCCGGTCCTCCTGCCGCGGCGCGACCTGCCTCGCGACGAAGTCGAGGCCGAGCTCGGTCAGCCGCTGACGCACGGCGGACGAGTACGGGCACCACTCGGCCTGGTAGAGCGTCAGCATGGTGTTGCCATGCTGGACGCCGCGGCCGAGCGCTAAACCTCGACGAAGGCGCGGAGCTGCTCCTTCGCGTCGCCGACGGCGGGGTCGCCGTGCGCGAGCAGGAGCAGGTCGAAGTCGAGCTCGAGGAGTCGTCGATAGGCGGCACGGAGCCCGGCCTTGTCGCGTTCCGGGTCGTCCATGAACCGGTCGGGGACGAAGGAGAGCGGATCGTCCGCCTCCCAGCGGACAACACCGTCTCCGATCGCGAGCGCTCGCCGCGGCGCGGAGTGGAGAGCGGTCTCGTCCGGGCTCAGCGAGCCGACCTCGTGCGCAACCAGCCCGCCCGGCAGCTCGTCGCCCCACGCATACGTGCGGAACTCGCCACGGCCCTCGAGCTCGTGCGCGCCCTGCTCGACGACCCAGACCGTGCAGCCGAGCTGCCACGCGTCGCGATCGTGGTGGCGCGTCGTGAGGATCGCGTGCTCGGGACGGAACCAGTCGGGCCGCTCCGGGGGCAGCATCGGGTCGATCGCGACCCGCTCGTCGGCGAGATAGTAGGAGCTGACGTCGTTCCCGATCGACTCGCGCAGCGCGGTCCAGTGCCAGACGCCGGGTGCGATCTCGTCCACGCGCGGAGCCTACTCGGGTCGCGACTCGTCTAGCCTTCTGCCCATGTTCGGGAAGTTCCGCGCCTGGCGGGCGCAGCGGAAGAAGCGCCGTGCAGGAGCTCGACCGGGAGTACGCGGCCGAGGAGAGGGCTCTGCTCGACGACCCGGATGAGCTCGGGGTCGAGCTCGATCAGGCCCGAATGGCCGGCACGTGGCGTCGCAGATTCCTGCCGCCGCCCCCCGACAAAGAGCCTGACTGACCCGGCTACATCCCGCTCATCATGCCGTCGCCGGGGACGACGAACCCCGGGATCGCGCTCGGTGCGGCGAACACGCCCACGGCAAGGACGAGGAGCAGCGCCGTCGTCGACCAGACCGCCACCCGGCGCCACGGAAGCACCTTCTCGACCGTGATGAGGGTCGCGACGACGGCCATCCAGATGAGGCTCATCACGCCGAGGGCGAAGAGCGCGACCATCAGCGCCCAGCAGCAGCCCAGGCACCACGCCCCGTGCTTCGCGCCCATCTCGGCTGCGCCGCGGACACCGTCGCGCCACGCTCCCATGAGGAACCCGAGCGGACTGCGGCACTTGCCGAGGCAGGCGTCCTTCAGCGGCGTCAGCTCGTAGACCGCCGCCGCAGCGAGCAGTCCGCCGGCGAGCCAGCGGCCGCCGCTGTTCCAGGCCAGGTCGGGCCCGAGGGCGTGCCGTCCGAGCGCGAAGATGCCGTACGCGGCGACACCGGCCGCTCCCCAGACGACGAGGTAGCCGCTCACGAACGCGGCCGGGCGGGCGGGCCCACGCTGCCGAGTCATCCGCGCGTGAAGGGCGACGGTGGGCGATACCGCCGGCAGCATCATCGCCGCCATCATCACGATCCAGACGCCGACGAACCAGCCGAGTGCGCCGAGCTCGGTGCCCGGGCTCGCACCCATACCGCCCATCGAGCGGATCGTCGACCACCATGCGACGGCCGCCAGCGCGACGAGGAACGCGACCAGACCGAGCCGCGCCCGCGCCGCGGCGAAAACTCCCGCTTCGACCGCGCTCACGCGGCCCAGGCGAACTCGGTGCGCGAGAAGGCGGACTTCCCCTCGTACGAGATGCCGAAGGCGTCGATCCGCGAACGCGTCGCGTGAGCCACCGTCAGGTCCGGCCCCGCCGGATGGAAGATCCCGACGAGCCTCGCCGGCTCGCCGGTCTCGACGCCGAAGGAGACGATGTCCTCGATCTCGAAGTCGACGGCGTCGCCGATCCGCACCGAGTGACTCAGCCCGTCCTCGCGCACCTCGATCGGTGCCCGCTCGACGCCGAGGTTTTCCCCGATGAGCGGCCCGAGCGCCTCCATCGGTCCGCCGAGCGCGCCTGAGAAGACGCCGCCGAGCTTCTCCGTCTGCTCGTCCGAGGCAGCGGCGTCGATGAAGACGCCGACGCGCCAGTTGCCGTCCGTCATCACCTTCGGCGTCTCGACGACCGCGGCGACCGTGAGGCCGCTCACGTCGACGCTCTCGACCTCGCCGTCCTTGATGTGGAAGACGAGCACGACTCGGCAGTAGTCGTTCGTTGCGCCCAACGACAGCGACGCGGTGCACGGGCAGACCAGGTCGCACGAGCATGTCTCGAAGTACGACCCCGCGATCTTCCAGGACATCGAAATCTCCCTTGTGAGCCGACGTTGAGCGATTCTTGCGCGTCGACCGTGTCCGCGTCAATCGAGACGCAGGTCAGCCACGAACGAGCGGCTTGTACTTGATCCGGTGCGGCTCGAGCGCGTCCGGGCCGCGCGTCTCCTTCATCCACTCCACGTAGTCCGCCCACGAGCCCTCGAACCAGATCGTCTCGCTGTTGCCCTCGAAGGCGAGGATGTGGGTCGCGACGCGGTCGATGAACCAGCGGTCGTGCGTGATCACGACGGCACAGCCCGGGAAATCGAGCAGCGCCTCCTCGAGGGCGCGCAGCGTGTCCACGTCGAGGTCGTTCGTCGGCTCGTCGAGGAGGAGGACGTTGCCGCCCGAGCGCAGCAGCTTCGCGAGGTGGACGCGGTTCCGCTCTCCGCCGGAGAGGTCCGAGACCCGCTTCTGCTGGTCGGAGCCCTTGAAGTTGAACCAGGACACGTACTGGCGCGAGTTGACCTCGCGCCTGCCTAGCTCGATCGTGTCGTGGTTGCCGCTGATCTCCTTCCAGACCGTGCTCGCAGGGTCGAGGTCGGCGCGCGCCTGGTCGACGTAGGCGAGCTCGACCGTGTCGCCGACCCGGAGCGTCCCGTCGTCGGGCTGCTCCTCGCCCGCGATCATCCTGAACAGCGTCGTCTTGCCGGCGCCGTTGGGGCCGACGACGCCGACGATGCCTGCGGGCGGCAGCGAGAACGTGAGGTCGTCGACGAGCAGGCGGTCGCCGAAGCCCTTGCGCACGCCGTCGGCGTCGATCACGACGTCGCCGAGCCGCGGGCCTGACGGGATGTGGATCTCGACGCGGTCGAGCTTGACGTTCTGCTCCTCGGCGAACAGGCGCTCGTACGCGCCGAGGCGCGCCTTCGCCTTCGCGTGACGGGCGCGCGGGCTCGCGCGCACCCACTCGAGCTCGCGGGCGAGGGTGCGGCGGCGGGCCGACTCCTGCTTCTCCTCCTGCGCGAGCCGCTCCTGTTTCTGCTCGAGCCACGAGGAGTAGTTGCCCTGGAACGGGATGCCGCGGCCGCGGTCGAGCTCGAGGATCCAGCCGGCCACGTTGTCGAGGAAGTAGCGGTCGTGCGTGACGGCGACGACGGTGCCCTTGTAGTCCGCGAGGAAGCGCTCGAGCCAGAGAACGGACTCTGCGTCGAGGTGGTTCGTCGGCTCGTCGAGGAGCAGCAGGTCGGGCGCCGAGAGGAGCAGCCGGCAGAGCGCGACCCGGCGGCGCTCGCCGCCCGAGAGCGTGTCGACGTCGCGGTCTCCCTCCGGCAGCCGGAGCGCGTCCATCGCGTGGTCGAGCCGGTCGTCGAGCTGCCAGAGGTCGGCGCGGTCGATCGCGTCCTGCACCTTCGCCTGCTCGGCAAGCAGCGTGTCGTAGTCGGCGTCGGGCTCGGCGAACGCGGCGCTGATCTCGTTGAAGCGGTCGAGCAGGTCGCGCAGGGGCCGGACGCCGTCCTCGACGTTGCCGCGCACGTCCTTGGCCGGGTCGAGCTCGGGCTCCTGCTCGAGGAGCCCGACGGTCGCGCCGGGTGCGATTTCGGCGACCCCCGACGAGGGCTCGTCCTTGCCGGCCATGATGCGCAGGAGGGTCGATTTGCCCGAGCCGTTGGGCCCGAGCACGCCGATCTTCGCGCCGGGCAGGAACGAGAGCGAGATGTTCGCGAGCACCTGCCGGTCCGGGCCGTAGAACTTGTCGGCCCGGTACATCGTGTAGACGTAGTCGCTAGCCACCGGGGGCCGACGATAGCGCCCAGACGCCGTTCGTCCCGCCGCCGGTGACGACGATCCGCTGGCCGACGGTCGTCGCGGTCGGGTCGGAAAGGGAGGCCGGAAGGCGCGCGGCCACGGCCACCTTCCCCGTCGCGGGGTCGATCGCGAGGACGCGGCGCCCGCCGACGAGGTAGAGCCGGCCGCCGAGCGCGGCGAGGGCCGCGTGATCCTCGGGCGCCGGCAGGGTCGCGACGCGGCTGGACGCGGCCGCCGGCCGAGACCGCGTAGACGTTGCGCGACGGGCCTGCGGTCGTCAGTCCGCCCGCGACGTAGATCGTGCGGCCGAGCGCCGTCACTCCCGCGTAGCGCGTCCCGCGCGGCAGGCGGGCGACGGTCACGGTGCCGCCGTGCGGGAGGTAGCGGAGGACAGCCGACGCGAACTCGCGTGCCCGTGTAGCCGCCGACGAGGTACGCGCGACCGCCGATCGTGACCGCGCCGAGGTCGGAGAGAGGCTCGTCGAGCGCGGGCGCCTCAGCCGCCCGGCCGGTGCCCGGCTCGACCCGAACGACGCTCGGCAGCGAGACGCTCTGCCCGCCGCCGAAGAGGTAGACGGAGCCGCCGAGCACGGCGGCAGCGGCGTCGTGCGTCGGCTGCGGCAGGTGGCCGACGACGCGCAGGCGACTCGGCGGGCCGGCGAGGATCGTGTCGAGCGAGCTTGTTCCCGTGTAGCCGCCGAGCACCATCAGCCCCCCGCCGGGAAGCGCGACTGCGGCCGCCTTCGAGACCGCCCGCGGCAGCGACCCGAGCCGCGACACCACAAGCTTCGGACCTGTCTTTCCTTGTAACACAGTGTTACTAGGGGTCGTGGTGCCGGTTGTGGGTGGAGCTTGCGCGGCGCCGTTGCCGCCACCGCTGCCGCAGCCGGCGGCGAGCAGCGCGACCGCGGCGAGAGGCGCGAGCCTCCGGTCAGGCACTCAGCTTGATCTGGCCGACGACGCCCGTTCCCAGCGAGCTCTGCGTCCAGCTCGCGTAGACCGTGCGGCTCTCGCCGTTCGGGAGCCGGCACGTGCCGGTGAAGTTCGTCCCTCCGACATTCGTGACGCGGCCGCGGCAGACGTCGCCGCTCGGTAGGTACTCGAGCTGCAGCGACGTGTTCTCGAGCGTCTGCGGCGAGACCAGCAGGTCGGCGCGCACGAGGAGCTTCTGCGGCTGCTGCGCCTGGCCGACGAAGGAGACGATCTGCTGCAACTGGGTTCCGTTGCGGATCACGTTGCCCGTGAGCTGCTCGTTCACATGCGCAGCATTCCAGGCCGGCGGCGAGTGCCGAAGCGGTCCGGTGATGAGCAGCGGCAGCGCGACGACCGTCACGACTCCAGCGGTTGCGACCCGTGGCGAGCGGAGGACGTAGCCGCCGAAGCGCCAGAACAGGAGCATGAGGACGGTCGCCACGCAGACGCCGTAGAGGATCGCGAGCCAGACGGCTCCGCGGTCGGTGCCGGCCATCAGGCCGTGCAGCGAGGCGAGCGTCCAGACGGCGAAGTTGAGGTAGTGCGCCTTGCGCCAGAAGCCGTAGGGCAGGCGGCTCCGGTAGTGGTTCGTGACCGCGAGCGCCAGCAGGATCTCGGCTGCGGCGATGCCGAGGCCGGTCCACAGCGGCCGGTAGCGCGCCGTGAACGGGACGAGCAGCTGGGCGAGGGAGAAGGGGAGAAACGAGTCGCCCGCGATCGCGAGGACGTGGATCCCGATCAGCGAGCCGACGAGGAGGCCGCCGAAGCGGTGGATGTCCTCGAGCGAGAATCGCGGCCAGCGCCGGTTCTGCGCCTTGCCGCCGAGGCCGATCCCGAGCGAGACGACGAGGCTGAGGGTGACGTAGGCGGCGACGCCGGACGCGCGGGCCGCGTACCAGATCGCCGGGTTCGAGGTCACGTGCACGCCGACGCCTGCTCCTTCGTCGCGCCTGACCAAAGCGCGTTCTCGAGCACCGCACCGTCCGGTGCGACGAACCGACCGGCAATGTCCCGCTCGTCGAGCCATTCGGGCCCCCGCTCGCCGAGCAGGAAGCCGGCCTTCGCGGCGACGTCTGCCGCGAGGCAGCTCGCTCCGGAAGCGGTCACCTGCTCCCACGGCGACTCGCTCGGACCGCCGGTCGCGGTATCCACGAGGTGCGCTCCGCGCGAGGCCGTGCCACTCGTCGCCAGGCCTCCCGCGACGACGCGCACGGAGCCGTCCGCAGGCAGCGCGACGTCGACCGGCCCGCGCACCGCGATATCGCCGCCGACCGAGACGAAGCCCGGCCCGTCGAGCGTCGCCGCGGCGGCGTCGACCGCGAGCGCCTTGACGACTCCGTTGAGGTCGAGCGCCAGGCCCGGCGGGCGCGAGAGCAGCCGGCCCGACACCACGATCTCGGTCCAGCGACCGCAGAGCGTCGGATCGACGAGCCCTTCCGTCTCCCGGGCAACGTCGAGCGCCACGCGCAGCGCCCGCGCGAATAGCGACGACACGGCAAGCACCCGCACGTCCGCACGGTTCACGCGGCAGAGCTCCGACTCGGGGCGGAAGAGGCTGAAGGCGTCCTCCCAGCGCTCGAGCACCGCGGCCACCGCCGCAACGTCGGCGCCCGCGACGGCGACGTCGCAGCCCATGGCGCGGAAGCGGCTGACGTCGCCGGCGGTCACGACGTGGCCGAGGCCACCGGTGGAGGCTGGACCGCCGGCGCGATCTGGCCGCCCTGCACGACGCTGCGGTGAACCGCGCGCTCGAAGGAGTGCGGCGCGCCGAGCGGCTTCGCCTTCCCCTTCGCATGGCCGGGCGCGTGCGCCTTGGCGCCGACGAACGCGACGCCGAAGACGAGGAGCGCGACGGCGCCGATCGCAGTCTTGGCCGTACGTGCCCGCTGCCGCGCCCGTTCGATGCGGGAGTCCCTGGCCATGGCCGCGACCAGCGTGCCGGGAGGCGATGAGAGGTCGATGTGACGACGCTGAGAGGTCGATGTGACTCGCACGGTTACGATGAATCCGTGGCCGTCAAGACCCCAGCCAAGCTCGACGCGCGCGCGTTGCGCCGCGACTTTCCGATCTTCGAGCAGGAGATCCACGGCAAGCCGCTCGCATACCTCGACTCCGCGAACACGTCCCAGAAGCCGCGCCAGGTGCTCGACGGGATGACGAAGTTCTACGAGACGTCCTACGCGAACGTCCACCGTGCCGTGCACGTGCTCGCGGAGCGGGCGACGAGCGGCCTCGAGGGCGCGCGCGAGAAGACCCGCGCATTCCTCAACGCGCCGGACGCCCGCGAGGTGATCTTCCTTCGCAACGCGACCGAGGGCCTGAATCTCGTCGCCTACGCGTGGGGTGGAAACAACCTCGGCCCCGGTGACGCCGTCGTCGTGACCGAGCTCGAGCATCACTCGAACTTCGTGCCGTGGCAATACATCGCGCAGCGGCAGGGAGCCGAGTTCCTGATGCTGCGGATCGACGAGAACGGGGACCCCGACCTTTCCCACCTCGACGAGATCGCGCGTGACCACAACGTGAAGGTCGTCGCGACGAATCTCGTCTCGAACTCGCTCGGAACGATCCACGACCTCGCGCCGCTCGTGTCGTGGGCGCACGAGCAGGGAGCGATCTTCGTCTGCGACGCGGCGCAGGCCGCGCCGCACATGAAGGTCGACGTGCAAGCCATCGGCGCCGACTTCGTTGCGTTCTCGGGACACAAGATGTGCGCGCCGAGCGGCATCGGCGCGCTGTGGGGCCGTGGCGAGATCCTGCGCTCGATGGAGCCGTTCCTCCTCGGTGGGCACATGATCAACTCCGTCCGCGTCGACAAGACGACGTGGGGCGAGTTGCCGCACAAGTTCGAGGCGGGCACGTCGCCGATCGCCGAGGCGTACGGGCTCGGTCTGGCGATCGACTACCTCGAGGCGATCGGGCTGGAGGCGATCGAGGCCCACGAGCACGAGCTCGCCGCGTACGCGCTCGGGCGCCTGGAGGAGGTGCCCGACATCAAGCTCTACGGGCCGCCCGCCGAGCGCCGCGCCGGCGTCGTCTCGTTCAACCTCGGTGACATCCACCCGCACGACGTCGCACAGATCCTCGACCTGCAGGGCGTCGCGATCCGCGCCGGGCACCACTGCTGCCAGCCGCTGATGCAGAAGCTCGGGGTGTCGGCCACGAACCGCGCGAGCTTCTACCTCTACACGATTCCCGAGGAGATCGACCACCTCGTCGAAGGGCTCCACGCCGTCCGTAAGGTGTTCGCATGAGCGATTTCGCACTCGAGAACCTGTACCGCGAGGTCATCCTCGACCACTACAAGAACCCGCGCGGGCACGGCGTGATCGAGGACCCCGACGCCGAGGCCGAGGGCCAGAACCCGCTCTGCGGCGACGAGGTCTCGGTCTACGTCGCCTTCGGGGAGGACGGCGAGACGATCGACGACGTGAAGTTCTCCGGCCGCGGCTGCGCGATCTCGCAGGCGGCGACGTCGATGCTGATGGAGATGACGAAGGGCCGCACCGCCGAGCAGGTCGCGACGCTCGACAAGGACGAGCTGCTCGCCGAGATCGGGGTGCCGCTCAGTCCCGTCCGCCTCAAGTGCGCGATGCTCGGCCTGACGACGCTGAAGGTCGCGCTCCACAAGGCGAAGGGGACACCGCTCCCCGAGGGCCTCGCCGGCCTAGACGATCTCGAGCTGACCTAGCAGTGCCCGAGATCGAGGTCGCTGCGGCCGCCGAGTTCCCGCCCGGCTCCACGAAGATCGTCCGTCACGGCAGCCTTTTCGTCGGCGTCTACAACTGCGGCGGCGAGCTGTACGCGATCGAGGACCGCTGCTCGCACGACGACGGCCCGCTCTGCGAGGGCGACTGGGACGAGGATCTCTGCCGGGTCATCTGCCCCCGCCACGGCTCGGCGTTCGACCTGGCGACGGGGACGCCGCGGTCGCTTCCCGCCACGGAGCCGGTCGAGACCTACCCGGTGCGCGTGGTCGGCGACGCGATCGTCATCGAGCTGCCCTAGGCAACCGCGGACGAGTTACGGACCACGCTCTCGGTCCGGTTGCGGCCGTTCGACTTCGCCCGGTAGAGGCCCTGGTCGGCGGCTCCGAGCAGTGCTTCGACGCCGTCGTCCGGCAGCATCGTCGCGACGCCGCAGCTCGCGCTCGTCCGCATCTCGCCGACCGGATGCGCCTCGATCGTGCGCCGCAGTCGCTCGGCGAAGCGGCGCGCGCCGGGTGCATCGGTCTCGGGCAGGACGACGACGAACTCCTCTCCGCCCCAGCGGGCGACCGTGTCCCCCTGCCGGGCGAGGGAGGTGAGGAGGACGCTGACGGCGCGGAGCATCACGTCGCCGGCGGCGTGGCCGAAGGAGTCGTTGATCTCCTTGAACCGGTCGAGGTCGAGCAGCACGATTGCGAGCTCGTGCCTGAACCGCTGGGCGCGGGAGATCTCGGCGGCGAGGATCTCCTCCAGGGCGCGGCGGTTCGCGAGCCCGGTGAGCGAGTCGATGCGCGCCTCGCTCGCCTGCTCCTCCGTCCAGCGGAACGCGCGCAGTAGCGGCCGGGCAAGGACGAAGGTGAGGAGCATCAGCGCGGCCAGCGCGAGCAGGCCGGCCACCGTCACGCGCGTGTAGGCGGCGTCCTTCCGGTCGGACTCGACCGAGTGGGGGAGGTAGGCGCGGATGCCCACACGCTTCGCCAGGGGAAGGGTCGTGCCGCGGGACTCTGCGGCCGGCGGCGAGCCTCGCAGGTCGACGAAGGCGAGCCGGACTCCGTGCGCGTCGGGCTCGGCCAGCTGCTGCAGCGTCGCCGCGTCGGCGGGCAGTTGCGCGATCACGGCGCCGATCGGACGGCCGCTGCTCACGAGTGGGATGCGAGCCGTGACGGCGTTGGCGAGGCGTCGCCCGTAGAGACGGCCGTGGACCTCGAGCAGCAGACCGTCACGGCGGGCGAGCCTGCTCAGGCTCTGCGTCGCGTTGGCGCGGATCGCGGTCTGCAGCGGCGGTGAGGAGGCAGCCGCGACCGCGTGCAGCTGACGCCGGTCGAGGAGGCGGTTGAACTGCGCCTGCGACGCCAGTGCGGCGTCGCGCACCTCGAAGTCGATCGTGCGGTTGACGTTGCCGACCTCGTCGCGGACGATCACGTACGAGACGAACGCGAGCGGCAGGATCGCGACTGCGGCGAGGGTCAGCATCAGGCGCAGCCGGAGCCCGATTCCAGGGGAGACGTGCCGCTGTCCGCGCCTCTGCAACGGGCTCAGTGGCCCTTGCCGTGGCCCTTGTCCTGAGCCTCTGCGCCGTGGCCGTGGTCTTTCGGCTCCTTGGGATCCTTGGGCGCCTTCGGCGGCTTCGGCGGCTTGGGTGGCTTCGGCTTGTGTGCCGGCGGCGCCGGATGTGGATGTGCCGGCGGCGGACCATGGTGCTCGTGGTTGGGAGGCTTGGGAGCCTTGGGAGCCTTGGGAGCCTTGGGAGCCTTGGGAGCCTTGTGGAGGCTCGGGAGCCTTGTGAGGCTTGGGCGGCATCGGCGCCTCATGCGGCTTGGCCGGATGCGGCTTTGGCTCGTGGAACGGCTTCGAGAGCCCGGCCGCGCCCTCCACTGCAAGATCGTGCCCGACCGAGTTGTCGGTGACCCGGATCGCGTTCCCTGAGACGACGAGGTCGTGTCCGACGTGCGTGCCGCGGACGTAGTTGCCGGCGGCTGAGCCGCTTGCGCCCTCGATCCGAAGGTCATGGCCCACCGACCCACCGCTGATTGCGATGCCCGCCGGGTTGTGCGCGACGAGGTCGTGCCCGACAGTGACCGCCGTCGCGGTCAGTCTCCCGCCCGGGCTCACGGTCAAGTCGTGGGCGACCGTCGTGCCGGGGGCGAGCACACAGGTCGCGCCGGCAGGGACGGTCACATCCCTGCTCGTGCCGGAGTAGGTCCCCGTACAGGCCGTCTTCCCGGCTGCGAGCGGTGTCGTGCCACCGGATGCCGGAGGGGAAGCCGTGGGCGGCGGGCCTGCCGCGGCGTGTTGGGCGGGCGGGGGGGCAGCGCGTTTGCCACGAGCGGCGGCGCTCGGCTTCGCCGCCGGCCGGTGCTCTCCACTTCTCACAGCCTGCCGTGGAGCGTTGTTCGCGCTCGTCGAGGCGGACGCACTACTGCCGCTCCCGGCGCCCGCAACCGGGGCAGGCGGCGCAGAGGGTGCCGGCGCGACGTGGTGGTGAGGTGCCTGCTTCGGCGGCGCCGGCGGCGGCACGACGACCTTCGCGCCCGGGGGCGTGGGCCCGCCGGGCGGTGCGCCGGCCGCGCTCGGGGGCAGGTGCGCCGTGCCGGAATCGAGCAGCACCGCCATCGCCGCCGAGCCGAGCAGGACGGCCACCGCCGCGGCTGCCACCACGCCGGACCTCGTAACTGCCGAAAATGCGCTTCTCTTGCGCGGTTCGTTGGCCGACACCGGCCTATCGTCCCCTTCCTTCCCTACTCCTCGGACCAGGGATATAAGAAACCCGGCTCCCCATCAACCCCCAGGGCAGGGGATCTCCGGAAGGAGTTGCCGCTCTTTCCGCACGAATCGTGGAGCTTGCGGACCGCGATCCGAGGATCGACACTGCGCGGGTGGCACCGGAAGTTCGCTATGCCCGCTCCGGGGACGTCTCAATCGCCTACCAGGTGGTCGGCGACGGCCCGTTCGACCTCGTCTGGACTCCGGGCGCGCTCTCGCATCTCGAGCTCAGGTGGGAGGACGATGCCGTGTCCCGTTTCTACGGTGCGCTCTCCTCCTTCTCCCGCCTCATCGTCTTCGACAAGCGCGGCACGGGTCTCTCCGACCGGGTGGCCGGCATCGCCGATCTCGAGACGCGGATGGACGACATCCGCGCGGTGATGGACGCGGCGGGCAGCGAGTCGGCCGCGGTCTGCGGCGTCTCGGAGGGCGGGCCGATGGCGTTGCTCTTCGCGGCGACGTATCCCGAGCGGGTGCGGGCCCTCGTCATTTACGGCTCGCTGCCGCGCTTCGTCCGTGGCCCGAACTTTCCCTGGGCGGAGCCGAAGCACGAGTACCTGGCCGAATACGAGGCCGAAGCCGCGATTTGGGGGTCGGAGGAGAACGCGCGCGACTTCCTGGAGAGCCAGGGCCTGGAGGTGACGCCCGAGGCGATCGAGCAGCGACAGCGAGGGGACCGGATGAAGATCAGCCCGGGCGCGCTCGTCCAGCTGGGTCGCATGAACGCCGAGATCGACGTCCGGCCCGTCCTCTCCACGATCCGGGTGCCGACGCTCGTCCTGCATCGCGCCGAGGACCCCATCCCGATCGAGGGCGCTCGCTGGACGGCCGAGCAGATCCCCGGCGCCCGCTTCCGCGAGCTGCCGGGCGGCCCGCACATGCCGTACTACGGCGACTGGGAGTCGGCGGTTGCCGCGGTCCGGGAGTTCGTCGAGCCGATCTGCCTCGAGTCGGCCCGGCCGTACGACAGCGTGCTCGCCACCGTTCTCTTCACCGATCTCGTCGGCTCGACGGAACGGGCGGTGGAGCTCGGCGACCGGCGCTGGCGCGAGCTGCTCGAGCAGCACCACGCGCGCACCCGGGCGCAGCTCTCGAGGTTCCGCGGCGTCGAGCTCGACACCGCGGGAGATGGCTTCTTCGCGCGCTTCGACGGACCGGCGCGGGCCATCCGCTGCGCGTGCGCCGTGCGCGACGCCGTCACCGAGCTCGGGCTCGAGGTGCGCGCCGGCCTGCACACCGGCGAGTGCGAGGTCATGGACGGGAAGGTCGCCGGGATTGCCGTCTCGATCGGAGCGCGGGTGGCCGCGCGGGCCGGGCCGGGCGAGGTGCTCGTCTCGCAGACGGTGAAGGACCTGGTGGCCGGCTCCGGGATCGAGTTCGAGGATCGAGGCGGGGCCGAGCTCAAGGGAGTTCCGGGCGAGTGGCGGCTGTACGCGGTCGCCGGGGACGAACGCTGACCATGGCGGCGAGCCGGCAGCCGTCGGGCACGGTCACGCTCGTCTTCACGGACATCGAGGGCTCGACCCGGCTGCTCGACCGTCTCGGCACGGAGGAATATCGGGACGCCCTCGGCGAGCACCAGAGGATCGTGCGCGAGGCGTTCGCCCGGCACGCGGGCTACGAGGTGGACAACGCGGGCGACGGGTTCTTCTACGCCTTCTCCACGGCGACCGACGCCGACGAGCGCGGTCGGGGATGCGTTGGCGGCGCTGGACAGCGGCGCGATCCGGATCCGGGCCGGAATCCACACCGGCGAGCCGATCGTCGCAGGGCCGAAGTACGTCGGGCTCGACGTGCACCGGGCCGCGCGGATCATGGCGGCTGCGCACGGCGGCCAGGCCCTCCTCAGCCGAACGACCCGCGACCTGCTCGACGAGAGCTTTCCCGTCCGCGATCTCGGGGAGCACCGCCTCAAGGATCTCTCGGCGGCACAGCGGCTCTTCCAGTTGGGGGCGGGCGAGTTCCCGCGCCCGCGAACGCTCCACCTCACGAATCTTCCCGTGCCGGCCACGGAGTTCCTCGGCCGCGAGCGCGAGCTCGTGGAAGTCCTCGAGAAGCTGCGGAACGGCGTCCGCCTCCTGACGCTGACCGGGCCAGGCGGCACCGGCAAGACGCGGCTCGCGCTCCAGGCTGCCGCGGAGGCAGCCGACGAGTTCGCCGACGGCGTCTGGTGGGTGCCACTCGCCGCCCTTCGAGACCCGGGCCTCGTGCTCAGGCATACCGCGCGGACGCTCGAGATCGTCGAGCAGCCCGACCGGCCACTCGGCGAGGTAATGGCCGAGATGCTGAACGGCAAGCGGATGCTGCTCGTGCTCGACAACGCCGAGCACCTTCTCCCGGAGGCCGCCGACGCCGATCGCGACGCTGCGCGACCTCGATGGGCCGAAGCTCGTCGTCACGAGCCGCGAGCGCCTCCAGCTCACCGGCGAGCAGGTCTACCCCGTCCCGCAGCTGACGCCGCTCGAGAGCGTCGACCTCTTCGCCGCCCGCGCTGCCGCCATCGAGCCCTGCCTTCGAAACGGGACCGGCCGTGGGGGAGCTGTGCAGCCGCCTCGACAACCTGCCGCTCGCAATCGAGCTCGCCGCTGCCCGCACAGCGGTGCTCCAGCCCGAGCAGATCCTGGAGCGGCTCGGCGGCCGCCTCGACCTGCTCAAGGGCGCCCGCGACGCCGACCCGCGTCAGCAGACGCTGCGCGCCACGATCGCGTGGTCCTACGACCTGCTCTCGCCCGGACGAACGCGAGCTCTGCAGCCGCTTCAGCGTGTTCGCCGGCGGCGCGACGCTCGAAGCGGTCGAGGACGTCTGCCAGGCCGAACTCGATACGCTCGCCTCCCTCGTCGACAAGAGCCTGCTCCGGCGAGACGGCGAGCGCTTCTGGATGCTCGAGACGATCCGGGAGTACGGCAGCGACCAGCTGGACGACGAGGGCCGCGAGGTCGTGATCGAGCGTCACGGTGCGTTCTACGAGCGATTCGCCGGAGACGCAGAGCTGGAGCTACAGGGCCCGAACGGCGCCGGGTGGCTCGACCTTGTAGAGCTCGAGCTCCCCAACCTGCGAGCGGCGATGGGAAGGGCGCTCGAACGCGGCCTTGGAGCGCGCACGCTCCGGATGGCCTCCGGCCTTGGCCGCTACTGGGAGGCCCGGAGCGGCGCGACCGAGGGGCGGCGCTGGCTCGAGCAGGCG
Source organism: uncultured Actinomycetes bacterium (assembly GCA_963825805.1). GTDB lineage: Bacteria > Actinomycetota > Thermoleophilia > Gaiellales > Gaiellaceae > Palsa-739. The sequence goes on from CAWGVE010000043.1 coordinate 16,489, forward strand.
CTTGCCGCCGCTCCTGTGGAGAACAGCGCTCGCGCCGCAGGGTGCTACTTGGCGGGAACCCTCGCCTTCTTCCAGGGCGATCTCGCGACGGCCGACGAATCCCTCGCGGAAGCCGTGCGGGCGGCGCAGGTTGCCGGAGACGTCTTCCTGGAGGCGGCCGCGATCCGGGTACCTCGGCTGGATGGCGCGCGAACGCGGCGATCCCACTGCAGGCCAAGCACCGCTCGAGAGGTGCCGGGCGCTCCTCCCGCAACTCACCGACCCGTGGGAACGGTCGGAGGTCCTGCTACCGCTCTATGCCGGCCAGGTCGAGACCGACGGCGGTCTCCGGGAGGACGCGACGTCCGTGGAGCAGATCCTCGAACTCAAGCGGGAGACCGGCGACGTGATCGCGATCTCGGACGGCCTCAACAACATCGGTTGGGATGCTCTCGTCAGCGGCGACCTCGACCGGGCCACGGTGCACCTCGAGGAAGCCGTCGCAATAGCGCGCGAGCTCGACGACACGTTCCGCCTCAGCGCTGGCGAGCTGCAACCTCGGCCTCGCCGCCGTCCTGCAGGAGCGGCACGCCGAAGCCGTCGAGGAGTTGCGGGAGACCCTGCTCCTCGCAATTCGCCGCGGCGACCGTCGTTGCGGGGCGGAGGCGGTGCTCGGGCTCGCAGCCGCAGTCGCGGGGCTGGGCGAGGACGAGCTCTCGGTCAAGCTCGACGCGATTCATCGTGCCGTTATGGCCGAGGCCGGCATCGTCTACGACCCGTCGATGGCGGAACGGCTCGAGCCTTTTCTCTCGCTCGCCCGCACGCGGCTCGGCCCCGAGCGTGTCACGGAGATCGAGGCCGAGGTCGCCACTCCGACGATAGAGCTCGCCCTCGAGCTTCTGGACGCGTCGTGACGGACCCGATCCGCTGCTGGCCGACGAGCGACCCGCTCTACATCGCCTACCACGACGAGGAGTGGGGGCGGCCCGTGCGCGACGAGCGCGGCCTCTACGAGCGCCTTTGCCTCGAGGGGTTCCAGGCCGGCCTCGCCTGGATCACGATCCTCCGCAAGCGCGAGGCTTTCCGCAGCGGCTTCGCCGGCTTCGAGCCCGAGCGCGTCGCCCGCTTTGGCGAGCGGGACATCCGGCGCTTGCTCGGCGACGCCGGCATCGTCCGCCACCGCGGCAAGATCGAGGCGACGATCGCGAATGCGCGGGCGACGCTCGCGCTACGCAAGGCGGGGACGCCGCTCGACGGGCTCATGTGGGAGTACCGCGACGCCGCGGACGGGAAGGAGCTGTCGCGGCGGCTGAAGAAGGCGGGCTTCCGCTTCGTCGGCCCGACGACGGTTCACTCGTCGCTCGAGGCCTGCGGGATCGTCAACGGCCACCGCGCCGACTGCTGGGTGTACGAGGCCGTCGAGGCCGAGCGCGCAGTGGTCTAGGTCTCGAGGATCTGCTTCAGCCGGTCGAAGTCCTTGCGGAAGTGCTTCTCGGCCCGGCGGGCGAGGAGACCCGCGGCGAAACCGGGCACGTCGCCGTCGGCGGTGACCGTCAGGCGTGTCCCGCCATCCGCCGGCTCGAGCTCGTGCCGGACGGTGAACGGCACCGGGCTGTCGAGCGCGCGCACCGTGAAGAGACTGGGTTCCTCCTCCTCGACAATCTCGAGCGTCGTGTGGAGCTCGCGGCCGAAGAGCGAGCGCGACTCCTCGATCCGCCCGTCGCGGAGCTCGGCGCTCTTCACTCCCGCCTGCCACTCGGGCACGTGGGAGACGTCGGTCAGGTAGGCGAACACCTCCTCGGGCGGCCGCGCGATCTCGATCGTCAGCTCGGCGCGCACGCGGCGAAGAATAAGAGTGGTGCCACCCGCGGCTTGCGCTATCGTGCTGCTACCGCGGAAAGGAGGTGGTCCGGCAGTGATTTCAGACAGTACGGGCAGTGGAGGTACCAGCGGGTAGGGGTGCCGTCCCCGGGACCTACGGGGAACCGCCTAGCCAGCGTGGGGGACAACGCGTTCCGCGCCGCCCGGTCTCTACTACCGAGACCGGAGCAGGAAGGGCGCCTCTGCCACTACGCGCTGGTGACCGTCTCGAGGGGCCGCGAAAGCGGCCCCTCGTTTTTCTCAGGAGGACGGACTAGGCAGCGACGCGATCGGAGGCCGTGACGGCTTCCGAGGCGAGCGTGGTCAGGTGCAGCCGGAGCTGCTCGAAGACCTCGCCGTCGAGCAGGTTTCCGCTCTCGAAGCGCTCGTGCGCGGCCGAGACCGGGATCTCGGTCCCGACGACGCGGGCGCCGGCGATGCCGAGGATCCGCTTCAGGTCCTGCTGCGCCCAGAGGGCGCCGAACTGTCCGGTGCTCGCGCCGACGACCGCGACGGGCTTGTTCCGCAGCGCCGGCTCCTGCCGTGGCCGCGAGGCCCAGTCGATCGCGTTCTTCAGGCCGCCGGGAACGGAGCCGTTGTACTCGGGGGTGGAGAAAAGGATCGCGTCGGCGGCGGCCCAATCGGCTCGAAGGCGGCGCGCCGACTCGGGCACGTCGTTCGCATCGTCGAGGTCCTGGTTGTAGAGCGGCAGGTCGGCCAGCCCTTCCCAGAGCTCGACCTCGACGCCGTCGGGCGCGGCCTCGACCGCAGCCCGCAGGAGGCTCGTGTTGAACGAGCCCTCCCGCAGGCTGCCGGATACGGCGAGGATCCTCATCGCTAGCTCTCCTGCCTCCCGAAGGTCAGGTCGGCCGTCAGCTTGACGTCGTCGCCGAGGTAGTTGCCGCCGCTCTGGTTCGGTGCGTTCCAGGCGACGCCGAACTCGTTGCGGTCGATCGCGGTCTCGAGCGTGAGCCCGAGGCGCTCGCGGCCGAAGGGGTCGACGCTGGGCGCAGAGGCGAGGCGGCCCTTCAGCTCGACCGGCTTCGTGACGCCCTTGATCGTCAGCTGCGCGGTGCCGGAGACGGTGCCGTCCTCGGCGAGCGTGAGCTGGTCGGCGCGGAACGAGATCTCGGGATACCGCTCGGCGTCGAAGAAGTCCGGCGACTGGAGATGGCCGGCTAGCTGCTCGTCCTTGACGTCGACGCTTGCGACGCGAGCCGATCCGCTCAGGGCCGAGCCCTCGAGGGTGGCGTCGAAGTCGCGGAAGCTGCCGCGGAAGATGCTGACTCCGGCGTACTCGACCTCGAACGAGACGTTCGAGTGGACCGGGTCTGCGGCCCAGACCGTGCCGGCCGGGGCGAGAGTGGTGGTGGACTCCAGTGTGCTCATCTGAGACATTGCCTCCTAGGCGAGTTGAGCTATACTTGATGACGCAAGCAATCATAGCGAGAAAAGATTGTCTAGTCAAGTATTGAGTACACAAGCAGTTGTCCCCGCTCATGGCCTCACCGAAACGGCGTGGCTGCGCTTCCTGCGCGCGCACGCTGCGATCACCCGCGAGCTCTCTTCCCGCCTCGAGGCGCTGCACGAGCTGACGCTGAGCGACTTCGACGTGCTCGTGCAGCTCTACTACGCCGAGGGACGGCGGATGCGGCGGATCGACATCGCCCGCAGCGTCTTGCTCACGGCGTCCGGGATCACGCGCCTGCTCGACGGCCTCGAGTCGTGCGGCCTCGTTGCGAAGGAGCGCTGCGCGAGCGACGCCCGGGTCACGTACGCCGTACTGACCGACGCAGGCGTGAAGAAGATCGAGGAAGCGCGGGAGTCGCACAACGCCGACATCGAGGAGTTGTTCGGCTCGCGGTTCTCCGCGGAGGAGCGCGAGCAGCTCACCGAGCTTCTCGGCCGGCTGCCGCTTGCGCACACCGCCGAGGCCTGCAGCGCGTGAGCTACGGGTTCGGCTCGCTCGACGAGCTCGGCGACGGCTACGGCTTCCGCAAGATCCGGAAGGCGCTCGGCGTGGAGGCGTTCGGCGTCAACGCGATCGTCTACCCGCCGCGCTACGAGGGGCCCGAGCACTATCACGAGACGCAGGACGAGCTCTACTTCGTGCACAAGGGACGGATACGTGTCGACGTCGACGGCGAGTCGCGCGAGCTCGGGGAAGGCGGCCTCTTCCATGCGGGCTCGACGACGCCGCGGCGGATCTCGAACGCGGGGGACGAGGACGCGATCGTCTTCGTCGTCGGCGGCAAGGGCGGCTACGTCGAGCGCGACGGTCACCTCGTGAATCCCGAGGTCGATCTCCCCCGCCGCCAGGGCCTCGGCTAGTTAGTGATGTAACCGGCAACCTTGCCGGGCCCCCGGCCCGCGATCACGCTGCGCGCTGCGGCGTCCTCGGGCGCGCCCATAGCCTCCGGCTATGAACGCGCCCTGCGTCCTTGCATCGCTTGGTGCTCGCGACCCGGGAACCGGGCAACGTTACCGGCCACATCACTGGCCGAGCAGCGCAACCGTCCGGATCTCGCCGCCCTCGCCGATGTGGGGCAGGCGCTCCGGCACCTCGTCGAGCGAGATCGTGCTCGTCACGAAGCGGGCGAGGTCGATCCGGCCGTCGAGGGCGGCTTGCGCGAGGAACGGGAAGTCCTCCTGCGGGATCGTGTCGCCGCCGTGAGTGGTCGTGATCGTGACCCGCGGCCCGAAGATCTCCGCCTCGACGAGGATGTCGAGCGTCGAGCCCGGCACCGGCATGCCGACGAGCGTCGCCGTGCCCGCGTAGGCGCACATCCGGATCGCCTGTGCGAGCGCCGTCGGTGCCGCGACGGCGGAGAAGGCGAACTCGACTCCGAGGCCGCCCGTCAGCTCGCGGATCGCCTCGACCGGGTCTGCGCCGGAGGCGTCCACGACGTCGGTTGCGCCGAGCGCCAGGGCGTGCTCGAGCTTCTCAGGCGCGATGTCTACGCCGACGATTCGCTCGGCGCCGGCGAGCCGGGCGCCCTGCACGACGGCGAGCCCGACGCCGCCGCACCCGATCACGGCCACGGCGGAGCCCTCCCGCACTGGAGTTGCCCAGAGGGCGGCTCCCGCGCCGGTCGAGAAGCCGCACGCGAGCAGCGACGCCTGCTCGAACGGCAGCTCCTCCGGCATCTTCACCGCGCACGCCTCGTGCACGATCGCGTGGTCGGCGAACGTGCCGCAGCGGAGGACCGGCGTCAGCAGCGCGCCGTCGACGGCTCGATGCAGGCGTCGCTTCGCGCGAAGCTGCGAGGAGCAGCGGCGACTGTCTCCCCGCCGGCACTGCGGGCACTCGCCGCACGGTGCGCGCCAGGCTATGACGACGCGGTCGCCGGGCGTCACCGAGGTCACGTCGCTCCCGACCTCTTCCACGACGCCTGCGCCCTCGTGACCGAGCAGGATCGGGAACCGCGTGCCGTAGCCCTTCGTCTCGACGTACTGCAGGTCCGTGTGGCAGAGCCCGCAGGCGTGGACGCGGACGAGCACCTCGCGCGCCCCCGGCGGGTCGACCGTCAGCTCCTCCACCGAGAGCGGCGCGTCCGGCTCCGCGTAGACGACGCCGCGGGTCACGTCGCGCGCCGGAGTTGCTCGTCGAGCGGGACGAGCGGCAGCTTGAACGTCTCGACGGCGTTCGCGTCGGTGACGACGTTGTCGCCGAGTGCGAGCATCGTGAGCTGGTCTCGCGTGACCGGCGCGCCGGGGAGCCGCTCGGTCACCGTCGCCTGGGCGCGCATCGCTCCGAACGGGACGTGCACCGAAGGCCGCCGCACGCCGAGCACGCGTTTCAGGCGCTGCCAGAACTCGTTCCACGTCACCGCGTCGGGGCCGCCGAGCTCGAAGGTGCGGTTCGCCGCCGCCGGCTCCGTCAGCGCAAGCGCGTAGTGCTGCGCGAGGTCCTCGACCCAGATCGGCTGCAGCCGCTGCGTCCCCGGCCCGATGATCGGGGTCACCGGAGAGAACCGCGCGAGCCGGACGAAGGTCGGCAGGACGCCGCCGTCGCGGCCGAAGACGAAGCTCGGGCGGAGGATCACGTACTCGAGCCCGGCCTCCCGCACCGCCGCCTCCATCGCCCATTTCGCGGCGAA
>CAWGVE010000044.1:0-232332 GCA_963825805.1 uncultured Actinomycetes bacterium
AGGAGCCGGCCGCGCCCACGGCCGAAGAAGAACCGACGACCGAAGCGGAATGACGAAGAGGGCGGCGCGAGCCGCCCTCTCCGGTCTCGGTGGGTTCAGAGTGAAGCGACGCGATGAACCACCTGAAAGGGGACGAGTGAAGCAGGGGCCCTCGGGCATGCTCTCTCCGTAGAGCACAACCCCGGTGAGCCCCGATGCGGCGGGGGCTCCCGACTCCCCCTCGAAGCAAGGAAGCGGCCCCCATATCCCGGGCCGCTTCCGCTTTTGGCACGAAGTCGCGCGGATTCCGCCGGGATTCGCGTCCGCCCTCGGCCCTAGGGTGGAGGGGTGGCGAAGGCGAAGACGGCAGCCGTTCAGTTCAGCTGCACCGAGTGCGGCTACAGCGCCGGGCGCTGGTTCGGGAAGTGCCCCGGCTGCTCGGCCTTCGGCACGCTCGTCGAGGAGGCCGTCGAGGCGGCCGGGGGCCATGGGGGCGCCGCGGCGCGCACTCCGCTCCGGCTCGTCGAGGTGGAGGTCGAGGAGGCGGCGCGGATCTCCACCGGCGTCGCGGAGCTCGACCGCGTGCTCGGAGGCGGGCTTGTGCCCGCTTCCCTCGTGCTGCTCGGCGGCGAGCCCGGCGTCGGCAAGTCGACGCTGCTCCTCATGGCCCTGCGCGCGATCGGCGAGACGCGCTCGGCACTGCTCGTCACGGGCGAGGAGTCGGTGGCGCAGGTCAAGCTGCGGGCCGAGCGGCTCGGCGGAGCCGGCAACGTCCAGATCCTCGCCGAGACCGAGCTCGAGACCGTTTGCGAGACGCTGCGTGTCGAGCGGCCCGCCGTGTGCGTGGTCGATTCCGTGCAGACGCTCCACGCGGCAGAGCTCGGCTCCGCTCCCGGTTCGGTCGGGCAGGTGCGCGAGGCGGCGGCGCGGCTGCTGCGCGTGGCGAAGGAATTCGGGGTCGCGACGATCCTCGTCGGGCACGTGACGAAGGACGGCTCGGTCGCGGGGCCGCGAGTGCTCGAGCATCTCGTCGACTGCGTGCTCCAGTTCGAGGGCGACCGCTACCACGCCCATCGCATCCTGCGGGCCGCGAAGAACCGCTTCGGCTCGACGAACGAGCTCGGCGTGTTCGAGATGACCGGCGCCGGCTTAACGGGCGTCGCGGATCCGTCGGAGGTCTTCGGCCGCACCGTGCCGGGCGAGGCTGGAGCCGCCGTCGCCTGCGCGCTCGAAGGGACGCGGCCGATCCTGCTCGAGATCCAGGCGCTCGTGGCGCAGAGCGAGCTGGCGATGCCGCGCCGGGTCGCCACCGGCGTCGACCCGAAGCGCCTCGCGATGATCGTCGCGGTGCTGTCGCGGCACGCTCGCGTCGCGCTCGGGCAGGCCGACGTCTTCGTCAACGTCGCCGGCGGAGTCCGCATCGACGAGCCGGGCGCCGACCTCGCCGTCGCACTCGCGATCGCCTCCGCGGCGCGGCGTGTGCCGGTGCAGGCAGGCCTCGCGGCCTTCGGCGAGATCGGTCTCACGGGCCGCCTGCGCACTGCTGCGCAGGCCGAGCGGCGGCTGGAGGAGTGCGCGAAGCTCGGCCTGTCTACCGTCGTCGCTCCGGCGGGCACGCCGAGCCATGGCAAGATTCGGATCGAGGCCGCGGAGACCCTCCGCGCCGCGATTCGAGCCGGGTTGGACGCCGATGGAGAACGAGCCGACGAAGGAGAACAAGTCGCAGGAGCCGCCGCCGGCCAAGCCGGCGACGTCCGGCCGTAAGACGGGCTCGCCTCCAGCGAGCCCCGGCGGGAGCGACCGGCCGTCGCTCGGCGACCTCGGTTTCACGCGGATTCCAGCCGCGGAGGATCCGCGTCGCAATCCCGAGCTCCTCGCGGCGATAGCGAAGGTCGCACCGGGAACGGAGCTTCGCCAGGCGGTCGACGACATCATTCGCTCGCACGAGGGCGCGCTGATCGTCGTGGGCGACCCCAACGGGCTCGCGTTCCTCTACTCCGGGGGCATGCAGCTCGACGCGCCGTTTCGCTCGCAGCTGCTCTACGAGCTCGCGAAGATGGACGGCGCGATCATCGTCGACGAGGCGATCAAGCGGCTCGCCTGGGCGAACGTCCAGCTCATGCCCGACCCCACGATTCCCTCGGACGAGACCGGAACGCGCCACCGCACGGCCGAGCGCGTCGCCAAGCAGACCGGCGCGCTCGTGGTCTCGGTCTCGCAGCAGCGGGAGACGGTCACGATCTTCGTCGGGCCGGCGCGCTACCAACTCGATCCCGTGGCGGACGTGCTCGCGAAGACGACCCAGGCGCTCGGCATGCTCGACACGTACCGGCAGCGGCTCGAGCAGGTCCTGACGCGGCTCACCGCGCTCGAGTTCCAGAACGCGGTCGTTCTCGACGACGTGCTCGTCGTCCTCCAGCGGGCGGCGATGATCTCGCGGATGTCGGAGCGCATCACGCGCGACTGCGTCGAGCTCGGCAGCGAGGGCCGGCTGATCCGGCTCCAGCTCGCAGAGCTGGTGGGCGACGTCGCCGGCCAGCGCGACACGATCGTGCGCGACTACGACGTGGCCGGCGCCGGCGAGGAGGCGACGGCCGCGCTCGCGGAGCTCGCCGGCCTCAGGTACCAGGAGCTGCTCGAGTTCGGCCGGCTTGCGGAGATCCTCGGCTACGACCGCGGTGTCGATCCGCTCGACCAGTCAGTCGCGCCGCGGGGCTACCGGATCCTCTCCCACATCCCACGGCTGCCCGAGCCGCTCGTCCATCGCGTCGTGGCCGACCTCGGGAGCCTGGACGCGGTCGTCCGCGCGTCGCAGCGCGAGCTCGAATCGGTGGAAGGCGTGGGCGCGGTGCGCGCGCGAGAGATCCGCGAGGGCCTGCGCCGCTTGCAGGAGCACAATCTCGTGGATCGCTACCTGCAGCTCTGACCAAATCGGCTCCGAGAACGCAGTTTTGGCCCCAAATTTGGCTTATCCAGGCCGTTTCTGCTACACTGCCCTCCTGTGGCCGGCGCCCAGCAGCGTGCCGGCTTTCTTAGCGGAATGGCGGCTTTTAGCCAGGGGAGGTCGGGCTTGTACGACATCGGCGACAAGGTGGTCTATCCCCACCACGGGGCGGGAACGGTCGTCAAGAAGGAAAAGCGCGAGGTTCTCGGCGAACAGCGCGAGTACCTGACGATCAAGATCCTGCACAACGACATGACCGTGCAGGTCCCCTCCGAGAATGCCGACAAGGTCGGTCTCCGGCGCGTGATCGGCGAGAAGGAGGTCGGCGTCGTCGTCAAGGCGCTGACGGGCGTCTCCACGGAGATGCCGAAGAACTGGAACCGCCGCTTCAAGCACAACCGCGACAAGATGAAGACGGGCGACATCCTCGAGCTCGCCGAGGTCGTGCGCAACCTCGCCCTCCGCGACCGCGAGAAGGGTCTCTCGACCGGCGAGAAGCAGATGTTCGTGAAGGCGAAGAAGATCCTCGCTTCGGAGCTGATGTACGCGAAGGACATGGACGAGGAGACCTGCGCGGACTGGCTCGAGGAGGTTCTCGCCTCCGACAGCCCGCCGGCGAAGAAGAAGCCGGCGGCGAAGAAGAAGGCCGCTGCGGCCGCCACGGCCTAGCCGGCCCGGCTTCCCGATATGTCCGTCTGGGCCATCCTCGTCGCTGCGGGACGGGGGGAGCGGCTCGGGCTGGACCGGCCCAAGGCGTTCGCGAAGCTCGGCGACGAGCCGCTTCTCGCGGAGCCGCTGCGCCGCCTCGAGAGCTGCCCGTGGGTGGACGACATCGTCCTCGTGGCGCCGCCGGGCTGGGAGGAGCCGGCGATCCTCCTCGCCGAGGAGGAGGGTTGCGGGAAGGTCCGCGCCTGCGTGGCCGGCGGCGAGACGAGGAGCGACTCGGTGCGCGCCGGCCTCGGCGAGGTGCCGGCCGACGCGCTCGTCGTCCTCGTGCACGACGCAGCCCGGCCCCTCGTCTCGGACGACGTGGTCGAGCGTGTGCTCGCGCCGCTCTCGGAGGGCTGGGACGGCGCCGTGCCGGGCCTCCCCGTCGGCGACACGCTGAAGCGGGTCGGCGCGGACGGCGGGGTGGAGGAGACGGTGCCGCGCGACGGCCTCTGGGCGGTGCAGACGCCTCAGGCGTTCCTCGCCGACACGCTGCGCAGCGCTCTTTCTCCAAGTAACACTGTGTTACAAGCGACGGATTGCGCCGGGCACGTGGAGGCGGCCGGTGGGCGGGTCAAGGTCGTGGAGGGCGACCCGCGGCTGCTCAAGGTGACCTCCGGGGCCGATCTCGAGACGGTGGCGGGATGGCTCTGAGCGTCGTCGTCTTCGACGTCGGCGAGACGCTCGTCGACGAGCAGACCACGTACGAGCGCTGGGAGGCGGAAAGCGTCACCGAATTCGTCTTCGCCGAGCGCGACCTCCATCCCGACGCCTTGCCCTGCCTCGCGGCGTTGCGGGCGCGCGGCCTCCGCCTCGGCGCGGCAGGGAACATGTACGCCGTGCACGAGGAATTCTTGAGCCCCCACGTCGACTTCGTCGGCTCGTCCGAGCGCTGGGGCGTGGAGAAGCCCGATCTCGGCTTCTTCACGCACGTAGTCGAAGCAGCTCACGCACCGGCCGAGGAGATCGTCTACGTCGGCGATCGAGTCGACAAGGACGTGCTGCCGGCGCTCGAGGCGGGCCTGCACGCCGTCCGCATCCGCCGCGGCGCGCACGCGCAGGTCGAGTCGCCGCCGGGTGTCGTCACCATCGGCTCGCTGGAGGAGCTGCCGGAGGTGCTCGCCCGTGTCTGAGTACCGCGTCGGCACGGGATTCGATGCGCACGCGCTGGAGGAAGGGCGTGACGCTCGTGCTCGGCGGCGTCCGGATCGACCACCCGCGCGGGCTCGCGGGCCACTCCGACGGCGACGTCCTCGCCCACGCGCTAACGGACGCTCTGCTCGGCGCCGCCGGGCTCGAGGACATCGGGGCGCTCTTCCCCTCAGGCGATCCGGCGCTCGCTGGCGCAGACTCGCTCGCGCTCCTCGCGCGAGCCTGGGAGCGCGTGCGGATGGACGGCTGGCGGCTCGCGAACGCGGACGTCATCCTCGTCGGCGAAGAGCCGCGGCTCGCGCCGCACCGCGACGAGATGCGGCAGAGGCTGGCGGCGGCGCTCGACGTCGAGCCGGAGCTCGTCGCCGTGCGCGCCACCACGACCGACGGTCTCGGCTTCACCGGCCGCGGCGAAGGGCTCGCTGCGCAGGCGGTCGCGCTCCTGTTTCGATGAAGCTCGCCTTCGTCACCCATGCCGAGCGGCCGAAGCTGCGGGGCACGTTCCCCGCCATCTGGCCGGAGTTCATGGCGCACGACCCGGTCGTCCAGTCCTTCTGGCCGCAGCTCTACGACCTCTATCCCGACTTCCAGCTCTGGGTCGTCGACCGCGAGGCCGGGCGGCGCGCGACCATCGGCTACGCCTGCAGCGTCCCGGTCGGCTGGAACGGGAGCCCGTCGCCGCGCGGCGTCGACTGGGCGCTGACGGACGGCGTCGAGGGAGAGCCCACGACGCTCTGCGCCATCGTCGCGGGCGTGGCACCTGACTACCGCGGCTTCGGGATCGCCGAGGCGATCCTCCGGCGGCTCGCGGCGATCGCCGCCGGCCACGGGCTCGACGCGCTCGTGGCGCCCGTGCGCCCCACGTGGAAGGAGCGCTACCCACTCGTCGCGCTCGAGCGGTACGCGGGCTGGCGCCGCGCCGACGGCCTCCCGTACGACCCTTGGCTGCGCACGCACGAGCGGCTCGGCGGCGAGCTCCTGGCGACGGCGCCGCGCTCGCTCACGATCTCGGGAACGCGCCCGGAGTGGGAGGAGTGGACCGCGATGGTCTTCCCCGAGGACGGCAACTACGTCGTCCCAGGCGCGCTCGTCCCGGTGCACTTCAAGAACGGGCGCGGCGTCTACGTCGAGCCGAACATCTGGGTGCGCCATCAGCTCTGAGGCCGGCTTCGACCCGCAGCCGACGCTGCGCGGCGAGCTCGTGGAGGTCCGGCCGCTGCGGCAGGACGACTACTACGCCCTGTACGCCGCGGCGAGCGACCCGCTGATCTGGGAGCAGCACCCCGACGCCCGCTGGCGCGAGGAGGTCTTCCGCCCGTTCTTCGCCGAGCACCTCGCGACCGGCGGCGCGCTGGCCGTGCTCGACGTGCGCAGCGGAGAAGTGATCGGGACGTCCCGCTACCACGACTTCGACCCGGAACGCAGCGAGGTCGAGATCGGCTGGACGTTCATCGCGCGCGCCTACTGGGGCGGCACCTACAACGGCGAGCTGAAGCGCCTGATGCTCGAGCACGCCTTCCGCTCGGTGGAGACCGTCCTCTTCGTCGTCGCTCCGGGGAATATCCGGTCCCAGCGCGCGGTCGAGAAGCTCGGAGCCGTCCCCGCCGGCACGCGCCGCGACGACGTGCGCGGCGAGCGGCTGGTGTTCGCGCTGCGGCGCTAGCGCTTCTGCTTCTTCTGCTTCTCGAGCCGGCGCCGCATCTGGCGGTTGATCGCCTCCGGCTCCGCGACGCCCTGCTGCTCCTGCATCTCGATCAGGGCGGCTTTCTCCTCGCGCGTGAGCTGCGACATCGCCTTCTGGGCGCGCTGTGGGTCGTGCAGATGCTTCTGATGCGGCTCGAGCTTCCGTATCGCGCTCGCCAGCTCCGGGTTCTGCCGCTCGATCGCGGCCTTCGAGGCCTTCTCGAGCATCCGCTTCAGGATGGGCACCTTGGCCATCCAGGCGAACACCGGCTTCAGGTAGCGGCCGTTCTGGATCCGGCCGAGCAGCCCGAGGATGCCGAAGAGCACGAGCAGCCCCAGGAGGATCCAGAGCGGGATCAGCAGGAGGACGAAGTCGGCAGCGAGCATCGGCGGGATGGTACTTGCCCGGTTACGCCGGAAGACACACGAGGCCGCCGTCCACCCGCACGAGACCGTCGCGAGCGAGGGAAAGGACCGCGTCGGCGTCGAGCTCCGCGAGCTGCCGCTCCGCTGCCGCGACGAGCCGCAGCGTGTTCGCCCGCCGCTGCCGGAAGGAGCCCTCGAACGGTCCTTGCCGGCGTAGCGGCTCGAAGCGGCGGCCGCGGGACGGACAAGCGTCCGCGAGCGGGCAGGCGTCGCAGCGCGGGATGCGTGCGAGGCAGACGATCTTGCCGAGGTCCATCAGCGCCTGCGCGGCGGCGGGCGAGAACGAGTGCCCGGTTCGCTCCGAGACACGCCGCACGTTGACGTCGACCGGCAGGACCGGGCGGCCGAAGGCGAAACAGGCGACCGCATCGGCCGTGTAGCGGCCGACGCCGGCCAGCTCGGTCAGGTCGTCCGGCCAGCCGTGCGCCGCCACCTGCTGCGCGGCGCGGTGCAGCGCCAGTGCGCGCCGGTTGTAGCCGAGCCCCTGCCACTCGCGGATCACCTCGCCGGCCGGGGCGGCCGCGAGCGCCTCGACGGTCGGCCAGCGCTCGAGCCAGCGCCGCCAGCGCGGCACGACGCGCTCCACCTGCGTCTGCTGCGACATGACCTCGCTGACGAGGATCGCGTATGGGTCCTTTGTTTTCCTCCAGGGGAGATCCCTGCCGTTTTGGCTGAACCAAGCCAAAAGAAGCTCCTCCACGGGGCGGAGCCTAGACTTGTTGCTTGCCGGGTGCCTACTCTGAGAGGGTGGGACATGGCATGCAGAGGGCAGCGCTGATCGTCGCTGTTGGGCTGGCATGGGTGGTTCTGGCGACGCCTAGCGGCCTCGCCGGCCAAAGTTGCCCAACGAGGCCGGCATCAGCACACCCGGCTCTCCTGACTATCAAGGCTCTGCACATGGTCAATCAGCCGATTCGCACGAGAGTTTGCGATCTGGCGTACGGCCCTATCTGGGATGCGGGCTTCACAGCTCGGCCCGGACAGGGCTTGACGATGGTCATCGATGCACACGATGTAACACCTGTGCCTGGCTATGGCAGACACGGCCCGTTCTACCGCCTCTACCTGATCAAACCGGGCTACGTGGCAAAGATCAGGTGGAACGGTGTGTGGCGGACTTACCGGTTTGTCATGAGTCCGACGCCCCATCCACAAAGGCCAAAGAGCGAAGCCGACAAACCCATCAAGGCCTTCCAAGGCGAGGTGGTCTACTTCAGGTGCTGCTGGCCGCGCTACACCACTAAGGACTATCTCTATGAAAGAGCGGTGCTGGTAAAGCCCCAGGGGTGACCGTAGCGCGTCCGGCGGCCGCCCAGCCGCAGGCACTATCGGGCGGATGCGCCGCCTCCTCGTCGCCGTCGGCGTCCTGATCGTCATCGCCGGCGCCGGGACCGCGTACTACGCATCGCGGCATCACTACGGCGGCAACGTCAAGGGCTCGTCGGTGGAGTACGTCCCGACGCAGACCGTGGCGGTGCCCGCGCGGCAGCCGCTCCTGTCGCCGATGTTCGGCGGCGAGCCCCAGCACCTCCACGTCGGCGTGGGCCGCGTCAAGCCGCCGTTCCACCTCGACTGGGTCTCGGGCGGGACGTCGCTCATCGAGTTTCCGCCCGCGGTCGCCTTCCACTACCTCTACTACGCGAGCCTGAACGGGAACCTGATCGCCGTCTCGACCAGGAACGGACGGAGGCTCTGGACGGTTCACGTGGGCCGCTGTGAGGCTGCATCTCCGGCGGCCGACCGGCTCGGGCGCGGCTCGGTCTACGAGACCTTCCTCAACAAGCAGCCGTGCGGCCGGGATGCCGCGCGCAGGGGGGACGGCGAGCTGCTCGCGGTCGCCGCTGGGCCGTCGCACCTGCAGCGCTGGAACAAGCCCCTCGGCGCGAGCGAGACTTCACCGCTCCTCGTCGGCCACCGCCTCTACGTCGGGGACGCCGAGGGGAACGTCTACTGCCTGCGCACGGTCGACGGCAAGACGGTCTGGTCGTTCCGCGCCGGCGGAGCCGTCAAGGGCGCCCTTGCCTACAACAACGGCCGCATCTTCTTCGGCGCCTACGACGGCCGCCTCTATGCGTTGCGCGCCGCCGACGGCAAGCTCCTCTGGCGCGCCCAGTCGAACCGCGACTGGTTCGGCCGTCACGGCACGTTCTACTCGACGCCGGCGGTCGCCTACTCGCGCGTCTATCTCGGCTCGACCGACGGCCACGTGTACTCGTTCGGCGAGCGGAGCGGCAAGCTGCGCTGGTCGTACGGGACCGACGGCTACGTCTACGGCTCGCCGGCCGTGTGGAGTGGCCGCGTCTTCGTCGGCTCGTACGACCGCATGTTCTACGCCTTCGACGCCGCGACGGGGGCCGTCCTCTGGAAGTTCCACGCCAACGGCCAGATCTCGGGATCCGCGACCGTCGTCGCCGGCGTCGTCTACTTCGCGACGCTAGCCCGCCGCACGTACGGGCTCGACGCGCGCACGGGGAAGGAGCTCTGGACGTATCCGGACGGCGCCTTCACCCCGGTCGTCACGGATGGCCGGAGGCTCTACGTCGTCGGCTGGGGCAAGGTGTACGCGTTCAGCCCGAAGCGAGGTTGAAAGCCAGGGGTTCTGGGCCATAGACCACGGATGAGCGAGGAGACGATCGAGCTCGGCCTCGACGGCAAAGCCGTTGCCGTCCCGCCCGAGCTCGTGCGTGGGCTTGCCGCAGGGGCCGCTGCCCGCGCCGGCGTCTCGGCGCGCCACCGCGACCTCTCGCTGCTCCTCGGCCGCGCGCTCGAGACGGGCCAGGCGACGCTCGGCCCCGGCGAGATCCGCGCTCTCTGCGCCGTGCTCGAGGAGGAGCACCCCGACCGCCTCGGCCCGGCCGCTGCCGAGCTGCTGCGCGCGGTCGCGTAGAGCAGCGCTAGCGCTTCCGCAGCAGCGCGGCGCCTGTCGCGGCGCCGACCCCAGCCGCGAGTGAGCCGGCGAGCCGGCGGTGCTTCGTCAGCGTCGTCTGGAAGCTGTGCGCGTGCGCCTCGTCGTCGAACGGGCCGTGTGAGCCGCGGTCCTCGCCCCCGTCCACCGGCTCGAAGAGGTTGTCGTGCTCCGGGCCGCCGTTCAGGGGCTGCTTCGTCATCTGCGCGCCGTAGCCGGTCCTCGCGAGGTACCAGTCGAGGAACCACGGCGCGAGACGCTCGCCGAGGATGTTGAGCACGGTCGGGAAGCCGACATAGACCTGGCGCCGCCGGTGGTATGCGGCCCAGTGGATCGCGTCCGCTGCGATCTCGGGCTGGTAGATCGGCGGCACGGGCTGTGTCTGCTTCGGCAGCTTCGTTCGGCCCCAGGTGAACTGGGTCGTGTTGAAGGCGGCGAGGTGGACCATCGAGACGTGGATGTCCCAGCCGTGGTGGAGGATCTCCGTGATGACGGACTCGGTGAAGCCCTTGCAGGCGTGCTTCGCGCCGCAGTACGGCGCCTGCAGCGGGATGCCGCGGAAGGCGAGCGCCGAGCCGACCTGGACGATCGTGCCGCGGTTCCGCTTCGCCATCCGCTTCAGCGCCGACCGTGTCCCCCAGACCATGCCGTGATACGTGACGTCGGTCGCGCGCCGGTACTCGTCCGGCTCGACGTCGAGGAACTCGGCGTAGATCGTCGCCATCGCGTCGTTGATCCAGACGTCGATCGGGCCGAGCTCGTCCTCGGCCGCCTGCGCCGCGGCCTCGACCTGCGCGGGGTCGGCGACGTCCGTCGGGAGGACGAGCGCGCGACCGCCGCGCTGCTCGACCTCCTTGGCGGCTGCCTCGAGCCCAGCCAGGCCGCGGGCGACCAGCGCGACCTTCGCGCCGTCCTGCGCGAACCTGCGCGCGGTCGCCCGGCCGATCCCGCCCGAGGCGCCCGTGATCACGACGACATCGCTCATCGCCTTCGATGTTCCGGCCCGCCGAGAGAAGCCAAACCAGCTAGCGAGAGAGAACCTCCACGGTGTCGCCGTCCTGGAGCTCGTGCTCCGGGCCCACACGCTGCGCCTCGAACCGCGCCGACGGCCCCCAGATCCGCGCGCCGCTGCAGTGCGCCCGCAGCTCGTGGTGGATCGAGTCGGCCACGTCGAGAACCGTCGCGGGCGGAGTCAGCGCGACCGGATCGCCGCCGTCGCGGAGGTAGACCCGGACGAGCCCCGTCAGCGCCCACAGCTCGTCCCGAAGCCGGTCGAGGCTGGCGTCGTCGAGGACGGACACGGGCAGCACGCGCAGCTGGGGATGCTTCGGCGGCGGCGCCTCGTCGCATTTCGTCGCGGCGACGAGCGCGGGTAGCTCGATCCCGGCCGCCGCAACCTCGGCGCGGATCGCGTCGAGCTCTTCGATCGGCCGGTCGCAGGCGTGGCACCAGAGGATCGCGTCTGCGTTGCGGAGGACTCCGAGCAGCGCGCGGCCGCCGCCGCGGTCGTCGGCGGCTCCTTCGATCAGGCCGGGAATCTCCACGAGCTGGACGAGCACGCCGCCGAGCCGCGTGGTCGCGGCAACCGGCCGGGTGGTAGTGAATGCGTAGTCGCCCGTGCGGATCTGGATCGCCGACAGCGCCTGCAGGAGCGACGACTTGCCGGCGTTCGGCGGCCCGACCAGCGCGATCTGCGCGGCGCCCTCGCGGCGCACGGCGATCGAGTCGCGGTTGACGACCTTCTTCCGCGTGCGAGCCGCCGCGAGCTCGCTTTCGACCCACTTGCGCAGGTCGCCGTACGGGCCGTTGCGGTAGCCGGGCAGGTCGGCGAGGATCGCGCGGAGCTCGCGGATCCGCTCCGAGCCGTCCTTGCCGACCAGGCGGCGCTTGATCACTTGCTGCTGGGTGCGATGTGGCATCGGCATCGCGACGTACACCTCCGTTTTCGGGGCGGGATCGCGTCGCGTCCCGCCGCTTCCCTAGGACGCTTTCGTGGGAAGCGGCGAGTCAGCCGTTTTGGCGGAGAACCGTTGCGCGCCAGGACTCCATCGCGGGCAGAACCTTACACTCGCCGGATGCCGGCCAGAGTTCGTTTCGCCCCGAGCCCGACGGGCTCGCTCCATCTCGGCAACGCGCTGAGCGCGGTCGCGAACCGGCGGCTGGGCGACTGGATGCTCCTCCGGATCGACGACACCGATGCCGCGCGCAACGTCCCGGATGGGGAGGAGGCGATCCTGCGGGATCTCGAATGGCTCGGGATCGTCTGGGACGAGGGGCCGGTGCGGCAGAGCGACCGGGCGGAGCGGCATCGCGAAGCGGCGGCCGCGCTCGGCGACCGCTTCGACGGGATCACGCTGCTGCGCGAGGACGGCTCGCCCACCTACCAGCTCGCCTCGGTCGTCGACGACATCGACTTCCAGATCACGCACATCGTCCGCGCCAACGACCACCGCCCGAACGAGCCGGTGCAGCGGCGCCTGTTCGAGGCGCTCGGCGCGACGCCGCCGGAGTTCGTCCATCACGGCCTCATCCTCGGCCCCGACGGGCGCAAGCTCTCCAAGCGGCACGGCGCTGCGTCCCTCGCCGACCTGCGTGAGCAGGGCTTCCCGGCGGAGGCCGTGCGCGCCTACCTCGAGGAGCTCGGGCTGCCGCGCCACGACGTCCACCTCGATCTCGCACGGCTGCGGCGGCTCTCGACCGAGACGCTCGCGGAGCTGAGCGACGACGAGCTCGCGGCGCGGGTCGGCGTGCCCGTCTCGGTCGCGCCCGTGTTGCGCGGCGCGCGCGATCTCGCCGAGGCCCGCGACTATGCCGCGCTCGTGCTCGAGCCCGTGGAAGCCGAGGTCGACTCGCCCGAGACGCTCGGGCGCTTCCGCGAGCTCGTCGAGGCGGGAATCGAGCCGCGGGCGATCGTGCGGGAGCTGAAGGCCGTGGGCGGCGACCTGAAGGCGCTGCGGCTCGCGCTCACGGGACGGGAGCGCGGCCCGGAGCTCGCTGCTGTGATCGCCGCCCTCCCCCGCGACGAGCTGCTGCGGCGAGCCGTACGCTAGGAGCGATGCGCCTCTACAGCACGCTCAGCCGCAGTCTCGAAGAGCTGCCGCCGCCTCCGGGCCCGATCCGGATGTACTTCTGCGGCCCAACCGTCTACCAGCGAGCGCACATCGGCAACGCGCGTCCCTTCATCGTCGGGATGTGGCTGCGCTTCTGGCTGCGGCACCAGGGCTACGAGGCGACGCTCGTCCACAACATCACGGACATCAACGACAAGATCTATGACGCCGCGCCCGGTGCGAGTGCGGAGCTTGCGGCGCGCGCGACCGAGTGGTACCTGCAGGACACGGCCGACCTCGGCCTCGGGATGCCCGACGTGTTGCCCAGGGCGACCGAAAGCGTTCCGTCCATCGTCCGCTTCATCGAGCAGCTCGTCGCCTCCGGTCACGCGTATCCGGTCGAGGGCGACGTGTACTTCCGGGTCGGCAGCGACCCGGGTTACGGTCGCCTTTCGCGCCAGCGGCCAGATCAGGTCGAGGAGCAGGAGCCGAACCCGCTCAAGGAGGATCCCCGCGACTTCGCGCTCTGGAAGGCGAACAAGCCGGGCGAGGACACGGCGTGGGATTCTCCTTGGGGGCGTGGCCGGCCCGGCTGGCACATCGAGTGCTCCGCGATGGCCGAGGACGCGTTCGGGCCCGTGTTCG
This sequence comes from uncultured Actinomycetes bacterium, assembly GCA_963825805.1. Lineage (GTDB taxonomy): Bacteria > Actinomycetota > Thermoleophilia > Gaiellales > Gaiellaceae > Palsa-739. Next base: position 13,493 of record CAWGVE010000044.1, read on the forward strand.
AGATCCACGGCGGTGGTCTCGACCTCGTCTTCCCTCACCACGAGAACGAGCTCGCACAATCGCTCGCGCTCGGGCACGAGTTCGCGCGGGTCTGGATGCACAACGGGATGATCGGCGGCATGGACGGCGAGAAGATGTCGAAGTCCCTCGGCAACGACGTCTCGCTCCGCAACGTCCTCGACACCTGGGGCCGCGAGGTCGTACTGCTCTTCTTCTTCGGCGCCCACTGGCGAAAGCCGGTCGAGTTCGGCGACGTCGTCCTCGAGCAGGCTCGCGCGCAGCTCGAGACGTTCCGCAACGTCCTCCGCTCGCCGAGCGAGCCGATCGGGGACTGGGCCGATCTCGAGCAGGCGCTCGACGACGACTTCAACACGCCCGAGGCGCTGGCGGTCCTGCACGGCTGGCGAGACCACGATCTCCTGCGGCAGGCCTTCGGGATCTTCGGGCTCGAGTCGATCGGCGAGGTCGAGGAGGCGCCGGCGGAGCTCGCGGAGCTCGCCGGGCGGCGGCGCGACGCGCGGGAGGCGAAGGACTTCGCAGAGGCCGACCGCCTGCGGGACGAGATCGCAGCCGCCGGCTGGGAGGTGCGGGACGTCGCCGAGCCTCCCGGTTACAGGCTCGTTCGCCGTTCGTGACCCGCGACCTGGTCTACGGCCGCCGGCCGGTGCGCGAGGCTCTGCGCGGGCCGCGCGAGGTGCTCGAGCTGTGGGCGACCGAGCGGGCGGTGCGCAGCGAGGAGTGGCTGAGGGAGGTCGAGCGGCCGAGGGTGCAGACGAAGCTCGAGCGCGACCTGTTCGAGGCGGCTGCCACGCGCGACCATCAGGGAGTCGTCGCGTGGTGCGAGCCGTTCCGGTACGCGGACGCCTTCGAGCTCACGGCGGGCGTGGCGCCGTTGCTCGCCTGCCTCGACCAGGTGAGCGATCCGCGCAACCTCGGCGCCGTGATCCGAAGCGCCGAAGGAGCGGGCGCAGACGGCGTCGTGGTGCCCGCCCACGGCTCGGCCACGGTCACCGCCGCGGTCTGCCGCGCCTCGGCAGGGGCGGTCGAGCACCTGCCGGTCGCCGTCGTGCCGAACCTCGCCCGCTACCTCGCGGAGATCAAGAGCGGCAAGCTCTGGGTGGCAGGCGCGGTGGGCGGCTTCGGGACGCCGATGTGGAAGGCCGACCTCTCGGGCGGCATCGCGTTCGTCCTCGGCGCCGAGGGCAAGGGCCTGCGGCCTCTCGTACGGCGCACCTGCGACCTCGAGGTCTCGATCCCGCAGCTCGGGAAGGTGGAGTCGCTCAACGTCAGTGTGGCGGCAGCCCTGCTCCTCTACGAGGCACGGAGGCAACGATCTGGCTGAGCCGACCCTCTACCTCTTCGACGGCTTCAACCTGCTGCATGCGGGCGGCTTCGGCTCGCCCGAGGAGCTCCGCGACCTGCTTGCGAGCTGGGTTGCGGCGCAGGGAGCGCGCGGGGTGCTCGTCTTCGACGGCCAGGGCGCCGACGAACGGGTCGGTTCCCTCGAGGTGCGCTGGGCCGAGAACGCGGACACCCTGCTCGAACGGCTGGCGGCCGAGCACAGGGGACGCGAGCAGGTCGCGGTCGTCTCCTCCGACACCGAGATCCGCGGCGCGGCCGGGATCGAAGTGCGCAAGCTCGCGTCTCAGACGTTCCTCGGCGAGCTCTCGCGGCCCAGCCAGCCGCAGGCGGTACGGGGCGATCTCCGTGACCGCCTCGACCCCGAGACGCTGGCGCGGCTCGAGCGGTTACGTCGCGGCGAACGCTAGAAGTCACTAGCGTCCTGGGTCCGGACCAAGCTGGGTCCATAGCAATTGGACTTGTAAAACCTTGGTCCACTTGCTATCTTCGCCTCGACCACAGGGTGAGACTTTCGCCCTCACGACGCCCGGGAGGCCCCATGGCTGCTCGCGCTGCGACAGCACACTCACCGCAAAAAGCTCAACGAGAGCTGGAGGATCTGCAGCTCGTCCTCAAGGCGCGGAACGGGAACAGCGTCGCGATGGACGCGCTCATCCGCCGCTACACGGGGTTCGTCCGCCTCAAGGCGAGCTCGTATTTCCTCGCCGGCGGCGACAACGACGACCTGCTGCAGGAGGGGTTGATCGGTCTCTACAAGGCCGTGCGCGACTTCCGGGCCGACAAGGAGACGTCGTTCCGCAGCTTCGCGGAGCTCTGCGTGACCCGACAGATCATCACCGCGATCAAGACCGCGACCCGCTTCAAGCATGCGCCGTTGAACACGTACATCTCCTTCAGCCACACGCCTGCGGGGCAGGACGGCGACGGCGACTGCACGCTCGGCGACGCATTGCCGGGACCGGCGGTGCACGAGCCGCCGCTCGTCGTGATCTCGAGCGAGGAGCTGCAGAGCCTGGTCTTCAGCCTCGGCGCGGGCCTTTCGCCGCTCGAGTCCGACGCGCTGCGCCTCTACCTCGAGGGCTCGTCGTACGAGGACATGGCCGAGCAGCTCGGCTGCGACACGAAGACGATCGACAACGCGCTCCAGCGCGTCAAGCGGAAGATCCTCGCGCACCAGAAGGGCCGCGAAGTCGTTCTCTAGCTCTTGAGCTCGTAATCCGCCGCTAGACGAATCCGTTTCCTCTGCCCGTTCCGTGGCGGCGCAATGCGAAGCGTCGCGCTCGTCCGCGTGGCCACGTCGCAGAGAGGAACCACGTACACGGCCGCAGTCTCGGGGCAATACACCGCGAACAAGTCGATCTGACCCTCATAAGTGCGGCGCGCGGTTGCGGGGTTTCGATGATGTCCGTACGTGCTGCACACCGCGAAGACCACTGCGCCCTTACGGAGTCTTCCGGTCTTGCATTGGACACGAGACAGGACGTCGCCGTTCTCGATCAGAAGATCGCAGCGTGTGTTTTCGCCAAACGGAACGTAGAGGGCGTAGCCGGCCTCGCGCAGCGCGAGCATGATGGCAAGCGTCGAACGGTCACCGATGTCCTTCGGATGGTCTATGTTGTCATTGTTGCATACACATCGGACGACAACGCTACGATTTCCGTTCGCGCCGGAGTAGCTCAGCTGGTAGAGCAACGCCCTTGTAAGGCGTAGGTCGTCGGTTCGAGTCCGACCTCCGGCTCCTCCTCCTCTCTCAGGCTCGGCGTCCCGCCGCTGGCACGAGCTTGGGCGGGGCGACCTCCGCGTACGCGTCCTCGAGGATCCCGGCGATCTCGTCCCGGTCGAAGCCGCGATCGAGCCTGACGCCGATCCAGCCGCGGTGCCCGACGTAGGCCGGTCACCTCCGCATTCTGCTCGCGGAGAGCAGACCCGCGAGCACGCGCGGCAGTTCGTCGGCGAGCCGCGCCTTGCGCACGTAGTCGTCGGCGCCCGCCCGCCGGATCTCGAGCACGCGTTCTTCGTAGTCGTGACCGCTGATCGCAACGATCGGCAGCTCGGGCGCCACCGCCTTCAGGAGCCTCGTTGCCTCCACGCCGTCGAGCACCGGCATCTCGATGTCCATCACGACTGCGTCCGGCGCAACCCGTTCCGCGAGCTCGACCGCATCTCGTCCGTTGCGCGCCCGCCCGGCGATCGCGAAGCGCGCGTCGTTCTCGAGCACGATCGCAATGGTGTCCAGGAACGACTCTGTGTCCTCGGCAACCAGGATTCGGAACGGATCGGCCACGAACGAGACATTGTTCCCGTCCGGCGCGCCCCTGAACCGCTCGGGTCAGCCGAGCGCCTGCTCGAGGTCGGACCAGAGCGCCTCGGGATCCTCGAGGCCGACGCTGACGCGCAGCAGGCCGGGCGGGACGCGGTCGCCCTCCCAGCGGCGGCGGCTCTCGATCAGGCTCGTAACACCGCCGAGCGAGCTTGCGTTCACGATCACTCGGGTCGACGTCTCCACCTTGCGCGCCGTCTCGGCGTCGGCCACGTCGAAGGACAGCACCCCGCCGAGCCCGGGATAGCGGGCGGTCACGACCGCCGGGTGGGCTCGCAGCCGCTCGGCAAGGAGAGTCGCCGTCTCCGTCTGGCGTCGGACGCGCAGCTCGAGCGTCTTCAGACCGCGCAGGAGCAGCCAGGCGGGATCGGGCGCCGCCACGATCCCGGTGCGGCTGCGGAACGTCCTCAGCTCCTCCGCGGCAGCGTCGCTGCCGCAGACGACCGCACCGAGCAGCGCGTCGTCGTGGCCGGCGAGGTACTTCGTCGCGCTGTGGAGCACGAAGTCCGCACCGTGCTCGAGGGGGCGGAGGTGGACCGGTGTCGCCACAGTGGCATCGACGACGACCGGCGCCGGATGGGCGACGGCGGCCTCGAGATCGGGCAGCGTGAGGTAAGGATTCGAGGGCGCCTCGAGCCAGACGAGCTGGACGCCGTCCGGCGGCGGCCCTATCTGATCGAACTCGACGACGCGGAGATCCCACCGGGCGAGGGTGGCGAACGTGACACCGGTGCCGAAGTAGCCGCCGGCGGCGAGCGCGATCGTGTCGCCCGGCTCGAGCAGCGAGAGGACGAGCGCCGTGGTCGCGGCCGCGCCGGACGGGAAGAGGAGCGCGGTGCCGCCGTCGAGCTCGCCGAGGGCGTCTTCGGCCGCGGCGACCGTTGGACTGCCGTAGCGCTGGTAGTAGAACCCGCCGAGCTCGCCACGCTCGTCGTACGGCCAGAGCGTCGACCTGTCCAGCGGCTCGGACACGAGCGGAACCTACACCGACTCGCGTTCGAGCTGGTCGAGCCGGCCGAGGTGCGCGAGCTCGGGGAAGAAGCGCGACCACGAGGCAGCGAGGCCGACCATCAGCGCGCCTCCGAGCACGACGGCGCGCACTGTTCCGAGGAGAGACGCCATGCCGCCGGCCTCGAAGGCCCCGAGCTCGTTCGAGGCGCTGATGAAGACCCACTCGACGGAGCTCACGCGCCCCTGGAGCCGAAGCGGCGTCAGGACGGCCACGATCGTTCCCCGGATGTTCATGCTGATCATGTCGACGAAGCCGGTGACGACGAGCATCGCGAGCGACAGCGGCAGCGAGCGCGAGAGGCCGAAGACGATCGTTGCGCCGCCGAAGACGGCGACCACGGCGAGGAGCGTCCGTCCGGCGGGGAAGGGGAGCGGCCGGCGGGCGATGAGGATGGCGCCGACGAGCGCTCCCGCGGCCGGTGCGGTGCGCAACGCGCCGAGGACGACAGGGCCGCCGTCGAGAATCGTCTTCGCGAAGACCGGGGCGAGCGCGATCGGATCGCCGAAGAGCACGGCCACGAGGTCGAGCAGGATCGCGCCGAGCACGACGCGCGTCTTCGAGATGAAACGGACGCCGGCGACGAGGCTGTCCCAGTCCACCTCCTCCTGCTGCAGCTGCAGCACGGAACGCGGAAGGCCGAGTATCGCCACGAGCGCCACGAGGAGCAGCACGGCCGCGACCACGTAGACGGCAACCGGTTCGACGGCGAAGATCACGCCGCCGATCGCAGGCCCCACGACGACACCGATCTGGCCGGCGACGCTGCGGAGCGCGACGGCGCTTTGCAGGAGCTGGGTGGGCACGAGCTCCGGGGTCAGCGCTCGCTGTGCCGGCGTGCCGACGGCCGAGGCCACGCCGTTGAGGAGACCGACGCCGAGGTACGGCCAGATCGAGTGCGGCCCCGACTCGGTGATCGCGACCAGGAGGCCGGCGATGCCGAGCTGGATGCCGCCCGCGGCCGCCGCGATGGCGCGCCGGGGCACGCGGTCGGCGAGCTGGCCGGCGGGAAGTGCGAGCAGCGGCAGGGGCAGGAACTCGGCGAGCCCGACGAGCCCGAGGTCGAGCGGGTTGTGGCGGATCGAATAGACCTGCCAGCCGATCGCGACCACCATCATCTGCGTCGCGAAGCCGTTCGTCAGCAGCGCCGTCCAGAGCAGCGCGAATCCCCGCAGGCGCAGGGGAGGCGGCAGGCGGTGCCTCACGAGCGCGAACGTTAGGCTCCGCGGCGGTGAGCGAGGCGCACGAAACGACAGCCGGGAAGCTCGAGTGGATGCAGGAGCTGCGCGAGCAGGCGCTCCACGCCGGCAGCGAGAAGTCCGTCGCGCGGCAGCGTGACGAGGGGAAGCTCCTCGCCCGCGAGCGCGCCGAGAAGCTGTGCGACCCCGGCTCGTTCGTCGAGCTCGACCGCTACGTCCGCCACCGCGAGTCGAACTTCGGGATGATGGATCGCCGCCCGTACGGCGACGCGGTCGTCACCGGCTACGGCACGATCTTCGGCCGCCGCGTCTTCGTCTTCTCCCAGGACTTCACGGTCTTCGGCGGCTCGTTGAGCGAGGTCTTCGCCGAGAAGATCTGCAAGGTGATGGACCTGGCCGCGAAGTACGGCTGTCCGGTGATCGGCATCAACGACTCCGGTGGAGCGCGGATCCAGGAGGGCGTCGTCTCGCTCGCCGGCTACGCGGAGATCTTCTGGCGCAACGTGCAGGCCTCGGGGGTGATCCCGCAGATCTCGCTCGTGATGGGGCCTTGCGCCGGGGGCGCCGTGTACTCGCCCGCGATGACCGATTTCATCTTCATGGTCGAGGGCTCCTCGTACATGTTCATCACGGGCCCCGACGTCGTGAAGACGGTGACCGGGGAGGAGGTGACCTTCGAGGAGCTCGGCGGCGCCACGACGCATGCGACGAAGTCGGGGGTCGCGCAGTTCACGGCGCCGGACGAGGAGTCGTGCCTCGACGACGCGCGCTACCTGCTCTCGTTCCTGCCGCAGAACAACGCTGAGCTGCCGGCGTGGAGCGCCCCGACCGATCCGGTCGACCGCGAGGACGCAGAGCTGAACACGCTCGTTCCGGACAACCCGAACAAGCCGTACGACATGCACGACGTGATCCGCCGAATCGTCGACGACGGCGAGTTCCTCGAGGTGAGCGAGCGGTGGGCGGAGAACATCGTCACGGGGTTCGCGCGTCTCGGCGGGCACCCCGTCGGCGTCGTCGGCAACCAGCCGCAGTCGCTCGCGGGCGTCCTCGACATCGACGCCTCGAACAAGGCCGCGCGCTTCGTCCGCACGTGCGACGCGTTCAACGTCCCGCTCGTGACCTTCGTCGACGTGCCGGGCTTCCTGCCCGGAACGGCGCAGGAGTGGGGCGGGATCATCCGCCACGGCGCGAAGCTCCTCTACGCCTACTGCGAGGCGACCGTGCCGAAGCTGACCGTGATCACGCGCAAGGCGTACGGCGGCGCGTACGACGTCATGAGCTCGAAGCACATCCGCTCCGACTTCAACTTCGCCTGGCCGACGGCCGAGGTGGCGGTGATGGGGCCGGAGGGCGCCGTCAACATCATCTACCGCGACCGTCCGGAGGAGGACCGGCCCGAGCTGATCGCGGACTACAAGGAGAAGTTCGCGAACCCCTACAGCGCGGCCGAGCGCGGCTACGTCGACGACGTGATCGAGCCGCGCCGCACCCGTCCTGTTCTGATCGACGCGCTCGAGACCGCGCGGACGAAGGCGGAGCCGCGCCCCCACCGCAAGCACGGGAACATCCCGCTTTAGCCGTAGCGGAGGAGTTGGCTTACGCTGACGCCCTGCGGCGGATCGACGACCTCGTCGCAGGCAGGAAGCGCTGGGCCCGGCACATCGGGCGACGACTCCAGCGCTGCGATCCGGAGACCGTCGCGGAAGTGAAGAAGCAGGCGCACGTTTCCGGTCGTCGGTGCAGTAGCCGGATGCGGACACCAGTCGCGCCAGGCGAGCTCGACGTAGGCCGTCCCTCCCGCTGAGAGCACGCGTCCGGCCGGCCGTCCGAAGTCACGAGGCGCCGACCAGAGTTGCTGCTTGATCGGCAGACGCTTCGCGCGAAACAGAATCTGCACGACCGGCCTTCCCTTGGGGAGCGCGCACGCCCGACTGCTGGTGTTCTTCAGCGCAATGGGGAGAAATGTTGTTCCCGCTGCCGCCGCGAACTCCGCGGATGTCGAGAGTTGCGGCGAGCGGCAAACTCGCAGTGCTGTGGCGGCCGAGCCGCCGGTCGTTGCGCCCCGACCACCGTCGATCGTGAGCGCGTGAGTCCCAAGCCCGAGCGCAGCCGCGATCGCGATCACGGCTGCGCCCAGCAACCGGCGCCGCAACTGTCGTTCCCGAGCCTCCTTGATCAGGAGGTCGGGCTCGTCGTGGGAGGGCGGCCTTGGTGGCGCGATCATCTGGTGCTATTGTGAGCAGCACGATGCTCAAAGTCAAGATCGACAGGCAGGAGCCGACCGAGCTGTTCGAGCAGGTCGCGGCCGAGATCCGGCGGGCGATCGCCGACGGCGAGGCGAAGCCGGGGGAGCGGCTGCCGCCCGCCCGCGATCTCGCGGCTGTCCTCGGCGTGAACACGAACACGGTGCTGCGCTCGCTGCGCCTGCTCCGCGACGAGGGGATGCTCGAGTTTCGCCGGGGTCGCGGTGTCACCGTCGCCGGCACGCCGGAGCGGGGCGCGGTCATCGCCCGGGCCCGCGACCTCGTCAGCTTCGCGCGGCAGCAGGGTTACCGGCGCGACGAGCTCATCCGGCTCATCGAAGACATCCCCTAGTTACGACGCGAGCGCGGTGGTGTCGGGCTCGCGTGCGGGCAGAAGCTCCTGCGCGAGCGCCTTGACCACTGCCGGATCGAACTGCGTCCCGGCGCAGCGCTCGAGCTCGGCCAGCGCCTCCCGCTCGGTGAGGCGCACGCCGTACGAGTGCTCGGAGGTCATCGCGTCGTAGGCGTCGGCGACGAAGATGATTCGCGCCGTGAGGGGGATCTGGTCGCCCTCGAGCCGGCTCGGGTAGCCGGCGCCGTCCCAGCGCTCGTGGTGGTGTAGCACCCACTCCGCGACCTGCTCGACGCCCAGGCTCTCGAGCATCCTGGCGCCGATCTGCGGATGGCGTTCCAGCACGAGCCGCTCTGTGTCGCTGAGCGTGGTCGGCTTGCGGAGGATCTCCTCGGGTATCGCCAGCTTGCCGAGGTCGTGAAGGTTCCCGGCGAGCCGTGTCAGCTCGACCGTCGGTTCGTCCGCGCCGAGACGCTGTGCGATCCGTGCCGAGTAGTCGCCGACGCGCTGGGAGTGGCTGCCGCCGAAGGCGTCTCTCTCGTCGACGGCTCTCGCGAGGCTGGCTGCCGCCCGGTAGCGCGCCGCCGTGTCGGGGGTCTCCGCGAGCCGGTCGAGGTCGGCGTGCAGGGCCGACTCGGCGGCGTAGGCGCGCACGCGGTTCTTGCCGTCCTTTTTCGCCCGGTAGAGGGCGGTGTCGGCGAGACGGATGAGCTCGTCACGGGAGGATCCCTGGGTCGGGTAGGTCGCGACGCCGACGCTGACGGTCACGGTGCCGACGCCCTCCACGGAGAGCCTGGCGACACGTTCGACGATCGAGCGGGCCACGGCCGTGGCCCGCCGCTCTTCCTGTCCGGGCAGGAGCACCGCGAACTCGTCCCCGCCCAGGCGGAACGACTCGCCGCCCTGCCGCAGCCGTGACGCCACCTGGCCGAGCACGAGGTCGCCGACCGGATGCCCGAAGTGGTCGTTGATCGTCTTCAGGTCGTCGAAGTCGACGAGGCAGAGCGCGAGCGGGCTGCCTTTCTCCTCCGCCGCGACGAGCTCGCGCTGAAGCCGCTCGTGGAAGCTGCGATGGTTGCCGAGGCCGGTCAGCGGGTCGGTGAGGGCGAGGCGCATCGCCTGCATGGCCTTGAACGTCGAGCGCTGGTAGAGGGCGATCGCGAGCAGCGGCCCGACCAGCGCGATCACCAGCGGGGGGTCGCGCTGCCAGAGCACGATCAGAGTCAGCGCCGCGGAGACCATGAACGCGAAGGGCGCCGTCGTCTGCGCGACGTTCTCGCGGGCGATGGTGAAGAAGGACCGCCCGGAGTCCGCCGCGAGGATGGCGCTGATCAACACGAGGTTGACAACCCAGTAGTAGAGGAATCCGCACAGGACGACCCGCGCGACGAGGACCTCGTCGAGCTCCCGTGCACGTGCTCGATCGCCAGCCCGGCCGCGAGGGCGGACAGCGCGAACATCGAGCCGTTGTAGGCGATACGCAGCGGCGGGCGGTGCTGAAGGATGTGCACCACCGCGGGCGCGCCCGCGGCGACGATCACGCCGGCGGGCCAGCCGAGCAGGATGATCGTGGAGACGGAGAAGACGAATCCGAGCGTGACGCCGCTCGCGCCCATCCCCTCGACCGGCACCGGGAAACGCTCGGCGAGGGCCATGACGACGAACAGGACGAAGAGCGCCGCGAGATCGCCGGCCGAGCGCGGAGTGCTCGCGTACTCGTAGACGGCCAGCCCGAACACGAAGGCGCCCGCGACAATGACGGGCACTGCTATCGCCAGCACCCTCGGCCGAACAGCAGCGGGAGCCTTCACCGCCGCTGTTCTACCGATTCCGTAGCCGGCCGGCCGAGATGAGATTCGGGCCTGCGAAATCCTGTGGCCGATCATCCGACACCATTCCTCCCCTACGAGGTATCGCGCCGGTGATTACCAGCTGTACTGGTTGAGCCAGCCGAAACTCCCGAGCGCTGCCGCAACCGAGGCGGCGAGAGCCAGGAGAATCACCAGGCGAAACTTCCACTCGAGCATTTGAGCCTCCAGGGATGGTCGTCTAGGACGCCAGACGTAGCGAATTGTGGTTGCGGCCGCGCCAAGCCGAAATCACCCGAAGGGGGTAACTGCTTCGGGAATCCGCCCGGTCTAGGGCTCTAAGCCGGCCTCCTTCAGCGGCCGGCGGCCCCACGCGAACCTCTTCTTGTACCAACCGCTGAGCTGGGCGAGCGCCACGCCGTAGTCCGAGGACTGGATGAACCAACCGTTGCCGACGTAGATGCCCGTATGGAAGATCTGCGACCCGCTCGAGTGACTTCCGTTCGTGCCGAAGAAGACCACGTCGGCAGGTTGCAGCTTCGAGAACGGGATCCGCTTCGAGCGCGGGACTTCGACGCTCATCGTGTATGTCGTGCGCCCCTTGAGCGTCGTGGCGAGCTTGCCCTCGTTGGGATAGCTCTGGAGCTTGTACACGCGCCAGACGAAGCCCGAGCAGTCGTAGCCGCCGCGAGACGTGACGCCGAACTCGGTCTCCGCGCCGTCGCTCGTCCCGCCCCAGATGTAGGGCATCCCGATCTTCGAGAACGCGACGTTGAGGATCCGGCGCTGCCAGTCGTTCAGCTGCGGCAACTCGAACGAGTCGGCGAGGCTCTGCACCTGTCCGACCTGCCAGCTGTCGTCGACGTAGCCGAAGCTCAGGATCTGCGCCGCGGAGTAGGCGGCTTCCGCGCGCGTCGCCGGATCCTGCGGCCTCAGCTCGAGGAAGTCCTGGGCCGCCGGATGGTTGATGCGGAGGCCGAGCAGGCGAGAGACGACCTCCGTGCCGAAGCGCCCGGGGACGGCGGTGCCCGCGGCGCGCGCTCCTGCTGCGAACTCCTTCGACGCTTGCTGCAGGCCGAGCGAGTAGACGAGCTGGCGATCGAGCTGTGCCATCGACACCTGGCCGGCCGGATTGCCGACGGGCGGCGCGGTCGTAGTGGGAGTCGTCGTGGTCGCGCTCGTGGTCGTGCTGTCGGTCGTCGTCCCGGAAGAGCCGGAGCCGGACGAAGGAGGCGCGGGCGAGCCCACCTCCTGCTGCAGGCCGTAGGCGAGATCCGCGAGGGTCTGCTGCTGGAGCACTCGATTGGGCTTGAACGTGCGCACGTTCTTCGCGCCCATCAGCTTGTGCGAGACGACGGTCGCAATCTGCGGCGCCGCCCAGTTCGGGATCCGGCCGGCAGCTCCCGGCGCAGCGGCAGCGGCAACGGCGGCCAGGGCGACGGCAGCCGCGATCGTGGCAAGGCGATGACCCACGGTCTTCCAATCGGCCGCGGTCGCGCCGGGCATTAGCCTCCATTTGGTGGAGTCGTCCTATGAGATCTCACCGGAGCCGAGCGAATCCGAAAGGGCGGCGATTCTCGAGGCGCTGGCTGCCGAGGAGGCCGAGCGCCGAGGAGCGTCTCCCTGGAGCGACGCGCTCTTGCCGGCGCGCGGCGGGGAGGAAGACGAGCCGTAACCACAGCGCGCCGCCGGGCGTTCCCTCCGCATGTGGGAGGAGTGCATCCGCTGCAACGAGGCTCCGGCCGTCGACGAGCAGGGCTACTGCGGTCATTGCCACTGGGCCGTCCGGGCCGAGGTCGAGGAGGGCTTCTACGCCTTCCGCGAGTACCTCCGCGCCTGGGCGCGCTTCGACGAGTGGTGCGAGGGCCGCGGGCTCGCGGTTCGCTGATCTGCGGGGTGATGTAGCCGGTGACCTTGCCCGGCGAAGGTTGCGGTTACATCACTATTCGGGCTGAGCTCTGCTGAAAAGACGTGGCGCGGCGCGGGCGTAGTCGAGCCCCGAGACCCACGTGAGGATCACTGCGACGAGCAGCGTCCACCAGGCGGCGCGGTCGGTCCAGGCGCCGGCGGCGGCGAAGCCCGCCACTGCGGCGGCGACCGCCTGAGCCCACGTCTTCAGCTTCCCGAGGTCGCGGGCGGCGAGCACGACCCCGCGCTCGATCGCGGCCTGCCGCAGTCCTGTCACCAGCACCTCGCGCACGACGATCGCGGCGACCATCCAGGCCGGGATGACGCCCTGCCCGACGAGCATCACGAGCGCTGCGAGCACGAGCACCTTGTCGGCGATCGGGTCGAGGAGCGATCCCACCGATGAGGAGCGGCCGTGCCTGCGCGCGAGGCGCCCGTCGAACCAGTCGGTGGTCATCGCGACACAGAAGACCGCCGTAGCCCAGTAGTTGTGGTTCGGGAAGTCCCAGGCGAAGAGGACGACGACGAGCGGGACGCTTGCCGCGCGGGCCACGGTGAGCTGATCGGCAGGCGTCAAGTCCACGTGGTGGAGAGAATACGGCCCGCTCATGTTCGACAAGGTTTTGGTGGCCAACCGGGGGGAGATCGCGATCCGCGTCTTCCGCTCGCTGCGCGAGCTCGGGATCGGCGCCGTCGGCGTCTACTCCGAGGGCGACCGCGCGGCGCTGCACGTCGCCTATGCCGACGAGGCGTACCTCCTCGGGCCGACTCCGGCCGCCGAGAGCTACCTCGCGGTCGACCGCATCCTCGACGCGGCGCAACGCTCCGGAGCCCAGGCCGTGCATCCGGGCTACGGCTTCCTCGCCGAGAACGCGGCCTTCGCGCGGGCGGTGGAAGACGCGGGGCTCGTCTGGATCGGGCCGCCCCCGGCTGCGATCGAGCTGATGGGGAACAAGACGGCGGCCCGCACGGCCATGCGGGACGCGGGCGTCCCGATCATCCCCGGCACGACCGATCCCGTCGGCTCGGTCGACGAGGTGCTCGCGCTCGGAGAGGAGATCGGCTATCCGCTCCTGATCAAGGCGGCGGCCGGCGGCGGCGGCAAGGGGATGGAGGTCGTCGAGGCTCACGGTGACGCCGGACAGGCCTTCGAACGGGCGCAGCGGCAGGGCCAGTCGTATTTCGCGAATCCGGACGTCTACGTCGAGAAGCTGATCGTCGACCCACGCCACGTCGAGGTGCAGGTACTCGCCGACGCGCACGGCAACGTCGTCCATCTCGGCGAGCGCGACTGCACGATCCAGCGCCGCCACCAGAAGCTGATCGAGGAGACGCCGTCGCCGGCGGTCGACGAGGAGCTGCGGGAGCGGATCGGCCGGATCGGCGTCGAGGCCGCCCGGGCGTGCGGCTACCGGTCCGCGGGGACCGTCGAGGGCCTGCTCACGCGCGACGGCGACTACTTCTTCATGGAGATGAACACGCGCATCCAGGTCGAGCACACGGTGACCGAGCTGGTCACGGGGCTCGATCTCGTGCGCGAGCAGGTTCTCGTCGCGCTCGGGGAGCCGCTCTCGGTGCGGCAGGAGGAGGTCGAGCTGCGAGGCCACGCGATCGAGTGCCGGATCAACGCGGAGGACGCGGCCCGCGGCTTTCTGCCGGCGCCGGCTGCCGTGACCGGTTACCGCGAGCCCGCGGGGCCTGGAGTGCGAGTCGACTCCGGTGTCGCCGCCGGCTACGAGGTCTCCGGCGCGTACGACCCGCTGGTCGCGAAGCTGATCGTGCACGGGGTCGATCGCGAGCACGCGCGGCGGCGCATGCTGCGGGCGCTCGACGAGCTCTGGATCGAGGGGCCGACGACGCTGATCGGCTTCCACAAGGCGCTCCTCACGCATCCGTGCTTCGTCGCCGGGGAGACGTGCCAGGGCATCGTCGAATCCGAGGAGCTCGCGAACCGGGCGGCAGAGCTCGGCGCGGCGCCCCCGCTCCCGAACCCCCAAGTAACAATGTGTTACAAGGAAAGACCGGTTCGGTTCGGACGGTGGTGGAGCGCGCCCGCAGCGTCGAGGTGGACGGGCGGCGGTTCGAGGTGCGGCTGTCGGAGCCGGAGCCCGCCTGGCGCGAGCTCGCCCGCAGGCGCCGCGAGCGGGTGCCGGAGGGTGGCGGGGGCGCCGGTGGACGCGACGCCATCGTCTCGCCGATGCAGGGAACGGTCCTGGCCGTCCCGGTCTCCGACGGCGACGAGGTCGAAGCGGGCCAGGTGATCTGCATCGTCGAGGCGATGAAGATGGAGAACGAGGTGCACGCCCACCGCGACGGTGTCGTCCGCAACCTCTCTGTGCAGCCCGGCCAGCCTGTCACGACCGGCCAGGTCATCTGCGAGATCGCTTCTGACTGAACGCTCGCCCGTGCCTCCCTGCAATCCGGAGCCCCCGGATGCGCGTAGACACCGGGGAACCCAGTTAGGAGGAGATGGATGAAGATCAGAATCGCTTTGGCCACGGTCGTCGGGGTCGCGCTGGCCGCCGCCGGCGTCGCAGCCGCCGCTGCCGTCACGCACCAGAGCTCCGCCGCGACCGGCTCGGTCAACATGCACAACACGAAGCTCGGGAAGGTGCTCGCCGGGAAGTCGGGCAAGACGCTCTACCTCTTCCTGGCCGACAAGCATGGAAAGAGCGCCTGCTACGGCAAGTGCGCCGTCAACTGGCCGCCGCTGCTGAGCAAGCCGACCGCCGGCGCAGGCGTCAAGGCGGCGCTGCTCGGGACGACGAAGCGGAAGAACGGGACGAAGCAGGTCACCTACGCGGGCCACCCGCTCTACTTCTTCAAGCTCGACACGGCCGCTGGGCAGACGAACGGCGAAGGCCTGAACTTCTTCGGCGGCAAGTGGTACGCGGTCAACTCGGCCGGCAGGGCGGTCACGCACGCGCAGGCCGCCGGCGGCGGTGGGGGCACGACCTCTACCACTCCGACGACGACCTATCCCGGCGGCTATTGAGTAACGCGCAGACCCCCTGAACTGCGCGTCCACCGGCGCCGCGACGCTAGTGTCCGGCGCCGGTGGATCTTTACGAGTACCAGGGCAAGGACCTCTTCAGGCGCGTCGGGATCCCTGTCTCCGACGGGCGCATCGCGACGACTCCGGCGGAAGCCCGGAAGGCTGCCGAGGAGCTCGGCGGGCCGGTCGTCGTCAAGGCGCAGGTTCTCACCGGCGGCCGCGGCAAGGCCGGCGGCGTCAAGCTCGCCGAGGATCCGGCCGACGCCGAGGCGAAGGCGAGCGACATCCTCGGGCTCGACATTCGGGGCCACGTCGTCCGCACGCTCTGGATCGAGCAGGCGTCGGACATCGAGCGCGAGTACTACCTCTCCATCACCTTCGACCGAGGCGCGAAGAAGCCGCTCTTCATGTTCACGATCCAGGGCGGCGTCGAGATCGAGCAGGTGGCCGAGGAGAATCCCGACGCGCTCGTCCGCCTCCACGTCGACCCGCTCGAGGGCTTCCAGCCGTGGGTCGCACGGCGACTCGTCTACGGCGGCGGAGTCGAGGATCCGTCGGAGCAGAAGCAGATCGCGGCAATCGTGGAGAAGCTCTACCGGGCTTTCGTCGAGTTCGACGCGATGCTGTGCGAGATCAACCCGCTGATCGTCACGCCCGAGGGCGAGGTGAAGGCGCTCGACTCGAAGTTCACCGTCGACGACAGTGCGCTGCCGCGGCACCCGGACATCGCCGAGTGGCGCGACCCGACCGCGGCCGATCCCATCGAGACGTTCGCGCGCGAGAAGGGCGTCACGTACGTGAAGCTCGACGGAGACGTCGGGGTGCTTGCGAACGGGGCGGGGCTCGGCATGTCGACCGTCGACGTCGTGGCGCACGTCGGCGGGCGGCCGGCCAACTTCTGCGACCTCGGCGGGGGCGGCAGCGCGGAGGGCGTCGTCGATGCGCTCGAGGTGATCACGCGCGACGAGCAGGTCCGCTCGATCTTCTTCAACATCTTCGGCGGGATCACGCGCTGCGACGAGGTGGCGCGCGGGATCCTCGCCGCGCTCGACCGGCTCGACATGTCGAAGTATCCGATCGTCGTCCGCCTCGACGGGACGAACGCCGAGGAGGGCCGGCAGATCCTTGCCGAGGCCGGTCGCGAGAACATCCATCCCGAGGCGACGATGCTCGACGGAGCGCGGCGCGCGGTGGAGCTGGCGAAATGACCGACCTCTGGAGCGACCGGGCGGACGCCTACCGCGAGAGCGCCACGCACGCGAGCGGCGACGACCTCGACCTCGTCGTCGCCTGGTGCGAGCCGGGTCCCGGCGTGACCGTGCTCGACGTCGCTACCGGCGGCGGCCACGTGGCCAGGCGCCTGCGGGAAGCCGGCGCGCAGGTGGTCACCGTCGACGCCGCGCCGGGGATGGAGCCGGACGCGATCGCGCCGGCCGACCACCTCCCGTTCGCCGACGCGAGCTTCGACGCCGTGGCCTGCCGGATCGCCGCGCACCACTTCCCCGACATCCTCGCCGCGCTGAAGGAGATGGCCCGCGTGGCCCGCGAGCGCGTCGTGATCTGCGACAACGTCTTCGTCAGCGAGACCTCCGAGGAGGCCGACCGGCTGCGCGATCCCAGCCACGTCCGCAACTACGGCATCGCGGAGTGGCATAGCTTCTTCGAGCTCGCGGGGCTCCGGGTCGCGGAAGAGACGTTCATGGTGCGCGACACCGACTTCGAGGACTGGCTCGCCCGCACGGAGACGCCGGAGGCCGACCGCGTCCGGGTGCGCGAGCTCATGCGCGACCGCGTCCACGACGGCCGGCTCGAGCTGCCGACCGTCGTCCTCAAGGGGGTGAAGGCGGGCTAGTGGCGATCATCCTCGACAACGAGACGCGCCTCGTCGTTGCCGGCCTCACGGGCTCGGAGGGCCGCTTCCACGGCCTCCGCAACCGGGCGTACGGCACGAACGTCGTGGCCGGCGTCACGCCCGGCAAGGGCGGCCAGGACGTCGAGGGCATTCCCGTCTTCGACACGGTGGCCGAGGCCGTCGACGAGGCAGGCGCCAACACGTCGCTGATCTTCGTCCCCGCGCGCTTCGCCGTCGACGCGATCTACGAGGCCGTGGACGCCGGCGTCGCCACGGTGATCTGCATCACCGAGCACATCCCGGCGCACGACATGCTGCGCGCGTACACGTACTTCCGCGGCCAGGGGACGACGATGATCGGCCCGAACTGCCCGGGCGTCCTCTCGCCGGGCAAGGCGAACGCCGGGATCATCCCGGCCGAGATCTTCCGCGAGGGCGGCGTCGGCCTCGTCTCGCGCTCGGGCACGCTCACCTACCAGATCGGGCACGAGCTGACGCAGCTCGGGCTCGGCAACTCGACGATCGTCGGCATCGGGGGCGACCCGGTCGTCGGCTCCTCCTTCGTCGACGTGGTCGGCGAAGTTCGAGGCGGACGAGCAGACGGAGCTGATCGTGCTGGTCGGCGAGATCGGCGGCGACGAGGAGGAGAAAGCCGCCGCCTACGTCGCCGAGCACGTGACGAAGCCGGTGCTCGCCTACATCGCCGGCTTCTCGGCGCCGCCCGGCAAGACGATGGGCCACGCGGGCGCGATCATCTCCGGCTCCTCCGGGACGGCGCAGGGGAAGAAGGAGGCGCTCGAGGCACGCGGGATCGAGGTCGGCACGACGCCGACCGAGGTCGCGCAGATGGTGGCCGAGCGGATGAAGTAATAGCCTCGCGGTGTGATCGCCTGCGCCGCGTGTGGCCACGAAGTCCCCGAGTCCGCGAAGTTCTGCCCCGAGTGTGGCGCGCCTGTGGCGCCCGCGGCGGCGCCGCGCGAGCAGCGGAAGACGGTCACGATCCTCTTCTGCGACGTCGCCGGCTCGACCGAGCTCGGGGAGTCGACCGATCCCGAGGCTCTGCGTGCGCTGCTCGCCCGGTACTTCGAGCGGATGAAGGAGATCGTCGAGCGTCACGGCGGCAGCGTCGAGAAGTTCGTCGGCGACGCGGTAATGGCCGTCTTCGGCGTCCCGGTGGTGCACGAGGACGACGCACTTCGCGCGTGCCGCGCGGCGACCGAGATGCGTGACGCGCTGCCGGAGCTCGGGATCCGCGCTCGCATCGGCCTCAACACGGGCGAGGTCGTGACGGGCACCGAGGAGCGGCTGGCGACGGGCGACGCCGTCAACGTCGCCGCGCGGCTCGAGCAGGCCGCCGAGCCCGGCGAGGTGCTGATCGGAGACGGGACCGCACGGCTGGTGCGTGACGCGGTCGAGATCGGGGAGAAGCGGCAACTCGAGCTGAAGGGGAAGTCGGAACCGGTCGACGCCTATCCGCTGCTCGCCGTCGTCGGCGAGACCTCCCGCCGCTCCGACGTCCCGATCGTGGGTCGGGAGCGCGAGCGGCGCGCGCTCGACGACGCGTGGGAGCGAGTTCGCTCGGAGCGTTCCTGCCACCTCTTCACCGTTCTCGGCGCCGCGGGCGTCGGCAAGTCGCGTCTCATCGCCGAGTTCGTCGCCTCGCTCGACGACGTGCCCGTCGTGCGCGGGCGCTGCCTCTCCTATGGCGAAGGGATCACGTACTGGCCGCTGGTCGAGGTCGTGCTCCAGCTCGGCCGGCGCCCGTCAGACTCGCGGGCGGCCACGGCGATCGCCTCGCTGCTCGGCGAGTCGGACGCATCTGCGACCGCAGACGAGATCGCCTGGGCGTTCCGGAAGCTGCTCGAGGAGTCGGCGCCCGTGGTCTGCGTCTTCGACGACCTGCACTGGGCGGAGCCGACCTTCCTCGATCTCGTCGACCACGTCGCCGACTGGAGCCGCGACGCGCCGATCCTGCTCGTCTGCATCGCCCGGCCGGAGCTGCTCGACCGCCGGCCGATGTGGGCCGGCGGCAAGCTCAACGCGACCACGGTGCTGCTCGAGCCGCTGACGGCCGCGGAGACGGACGAGCTGATCGAGCGCCTGCTCGGCGAGACGGATCTCGACGACGCGCTTCGCGCGCGGATCCGCGACGCGGCCGAGGGCAACCCACTCTTCGTCGAGCAGATGCTCGTGATGGTCGAGGAGTCCCCGAACGGTGACGTAGTCGTCCCGCCGACGATCCAGGCGCTGCTCGCGGCGCGCCTCGACCAGCTCGACGTCGCAGAGCGTGGAGTCCTCGAGCGCGGCTCGGTCGAGGGGAAGATCTTCCACCGCGGCGGCGTCGAGGCGCTGGCGCCCGACGAGCGCGACGTGCCCACGAAGCTCATGGCGCTCGTGCGGAAGGAGCTCGTGCGTCCCGATCGGACTCAGCTCGAAGGGGACGACGCCTTCCGCTTCCGGCATCTCCTGATCCGCGACGCCGCCTACGACGGGCTGCCGAAGGCGATCCGAGCCGAGCTGCACGAGCGCTTCGCCGAGTGGCTCGGTGCGCGTGACAGCGACCTGATCGAGTCCGATGAGATTGTCGGCTACCACCTCGAGCAGGCGCACCGCTATCGGATGGAGCTCGGGCTTGGCGGCGGCGATGCCGAGAAGCTGGCCGTGCGGGCGGCAGAGCGGCTGGCGGCCGCGGGGGAGCGGGCTGCCCTGCGGCAGGACTCCGCGGCCTCGGTCGCGCTCTACGAGCGGTCGGTTGCCCTCGCCCCGGACGATCAGCCGGCCTTCGAGAGTCGTCTGAGGTTGATCCGCGTGCGCATGGATGCCGGCGACATCGCGGGCGCACGACGCGAGGCAGACACGTTGATCGAGCGCACGCAGCAGGACGGCGACGGTCCGCGCCACCTGCGTGCTCGGCTCGCGCGGGCAAACGTCGCTTACAACTCGGAGAAGATGTCCAGCGAGGAGTTCCGGCCGCTGGTCGAGGAGTCGCTGGAGGTGTTCACGGCCCTGGGCGACGATGCCGGCCTCACCGACGCCTGGTGGGCGGCGACGCTGGTCGACCATGGCGCTCTCCGCTGGGGCGGTGCCATGCTCGCGCTGGAGCGGATGCTCGAGCACGCCGAGCGGATCGGCGATCGTCTCCGTGTCAGCGAAGCGCGGGCGATTCTGCCGGCGGCGTACATGTACGGCCCGTGTCCGGTCGACGAGGCCGCTGCGTGGTGCGACGCCCATCCCTCCGAGCATCCCTTCTTCCCCGCCATATGCGGTCAGCTCGAAGCGATGCGCGGGAATTTCGTCAAGGCACGGGAGCTGTGTCGCCTCGCTCGCGAACGGACAAGCGAGCGTGGCCAGCTCCTCCTGGCCGCGGAAGTGGCGATGCAAGAGGCGGAGGTCGAGCTCTACGCGGGTGATGCGCAGCGCGCAAGCGAGGTCGCGCTCGACGGGGTCGAGGAGCTCGGGCGTCTGGGCGAGAAGGGTTGGCTCTCGACGGTGGCCGGGCACGGAGCCGAGGCGCTGTACCGTCTGGGCCGCGACGAGGAAGCGTGGGGGCTGACGGAGACGGCCGACGAGGCCGGAGCCGCCGGCGATGTGATCACGCAGATGCTGATCCTCCAGGTGCGCGCAAAGATCCTTGCCCGCCGCGGCGAGCATGCCGAGGCCGAACGGCTCGCACGCGAGGCGGTCGCCTGGGCCGAGCCGACCGACGCGCTCGACCACAAGGCGTCTGCCTACCGCGACCTCGCGATCGTCCTCGGAGCGGCGGGCAAGCGAGACGAGTCACTTGACGCGCTTGCCAAGGCTC
This sequence comes from uncultured Actinomycetes bacterium, assembly GCA_963825805.1. Lineage (GTDB taxonomy): Bacteria > Actinomycetota > Thermoleophilia > Gaiellales > Gaiellaceae > Palsa-739. The sequence continues at coordinate 34,346 of CAWGVE010000044.1, forward strand.
GAGAGCTCTACGAGCTGAAAGGGCACACCGCGGGTGTCGCCCGGATCGAGGAGATGCGCGCCGAGCTGGTCGCTAATCTCGAGGCATGATCTCGTTCGCCCGCGGTGTCCCTGCGCCCGAGTGCCTCGCCGTAGATGAGCTCGCGGAGTGCGCCCGCGCGGCCCTCGAGCGCGACGGTCGCACGATCCTCAGCTACGGCCCCGGCGGCGGCTACGGCCCGCTGCGCGAGTGGCTCGCCGAGCGGCACGGAGTCGAGCCCGGCCGCGTCGTGATCACGAGCGGCTCGCTGCAGGGCTTCGTCTTTCTCGCCGAGCAGCTCGTGTCGCCGGGCACCCGCGTCCTCGTCGAGGCGCCGACGTACGACCGGCCGCTCAAGATCCTCTCGCGGCTCGGCGCCGAGATCGTGACCGTGCCGATGGACGAAGACGGGCTGATGCCCGACGAGCTGCCGGAGGGCGAGTTCGCCTTCCTCTACACGATCCCGACCTTCCAGAACCCGAGCGGGCGCACGCTCTCTGTCGAGCGGCGCCGCAGGCTGGCCGAGCTCGCCCGCGAGCGTGAGCTGCTCGTCCTCGAGGACGATCCCTACGGGCTCGTCCGCTACGACGGCGAGCCGCTCCCGAGCGTGTTCGAGCTCGCGGACGGTGACCAGATCGCGTATTGCTCCTCGTTCTCGAAAACGGTCGCGCCCGGCCTGCGCGTGGGCTGGTTCGTGCTGCCGCCGCAGCTCGCGCAGGAGATCGAGGCGTTCGCCGTCTCCACCTACATCTCGCCGCCCTACCTCTCAGCAGGCGACGGTGCTCGAGTTCGCCCGCCGCGGCAGCTTCGAGCCGAACCTCGAGCGCGTGAACGGCCTCCTGCGCGAGCGCCGCGACGCGATGCTCGAGGCGCTGGAGCGGGAGATGCCGGAGGACGCAAGCTGGACGCGGCCCGAGGGCGGCTACTTCGTCTGGCTCGATCTCCCGTCGGGGCCGCCGGCCGCGGAGCTTCTGGCCCAGGCGGAGGGGACGGGGGTCACGTTCGTCAAGGGCAGCGACTTCTTCCCCGGTGGTCGCGGGGGCGAGCGGTCGCTGCGCCTCGCCTTCAGCTTCGTCTCGCCGGACGAGATCGCCGAGGGCGTCTCAGTGCTCGGGGGTCTCGTTCGAGCGGCGGCGCCGGCGGCGCTCTAGCTGCCCGAGCAGGATCCCGCCGAGCAGGCCGACACCGAGCGCGACCAGGATCAGCCACACGAGCGACACCTGTGCGCTCGCGAGCACGAAGTGGACGTGCACCTGCTTCCGGTTCTCGAGCACGAACCCGATGGCGTAGGCGACGAGCAGCCCGAGCACGATCAGGCGCAGGTAGAGCCGCGGCTGCCAGCGGTCGGCAACCTCGCCGGTGTCGATGCGTGGGCGGCGCAGGAAGCGCACGCCTGAATCCTAAGGCTAGGCCGCCGCGGTGACGGCGAGTGCTCTGGGCACGAGCCTCGGCTGGGGAGGCGGGGCGAGCCGCCCGACCGCCTGGGCACGGAAGGTCGGGCAGATCGCCTCGCCGGGGAGGGCACAGAGGCCTGCGCGGCGGAAATAGCAGTCAGCGCAGGTTGGGGTGGAACGTTTGCTCAAGGTCCTCTTTGCTCTAGGAAGGCTGGGCCGCTCTTCGAGGTGCGATCATAGGGGCAGTACGCCCGGAAGCCAAGCGTTGTCGCCGACGAAAACTGACGAATTTCCGGCAGTTTCGAGCGGCGGAAAACGATGCTTCTTACTGGGCTCGCGGCAACGTTGCCAGGGCGTGCAACGCTTGCGAGAAAGTGCGCACCGGGATGATGCGCAGCGGCCCGGCGTAGCGGCGCGCTTCCTTCGCGTTGTCGCCCGCCGGGACGAGGAAGACGTCGGCTCCCGCCTCCCGCACTCCGTACGTCTTCTGCTTCACGCCGCCGATGGGTGCCACGCGGCCGTCGAGCTCCATCTCTCCGGTCGCCGCCACCCGGTGACCGTGGAGGACGTTGCGCCCGAGCTTCTGCATCACCTCGAGCGCGAACGCTAGGCCGGCGGAGGGGCCGCCTATACCGGTCGCGTCGATCCTGACGTGGATCGGCAGCTTGATCCGGGCCGCCTGGTCGACGCCGATGCCGATGAAGGCGCGCCCCGGCTCCGAGGAGTCGCCGACGGTGCGGAGCCGCACGGGCAGCAGCTTGTTGCCGCGGCGTACGCGCAAGTTGACGGAGTCGCCCGGCTTCACGCCTCCAAGAGCGTTGTGGAGGCTCGCGACCGTCGGCGTCGGCTTCCCGTCGGCGCTGACGATCACGTCCATCGGCTGGAGCTTGCAGGGAGCGTTCGTCCCCTCGAAGAGCTGCGAGACAACCACTCCCACCGGGTGGACGCCGACGTGGTAGCCGAGATGTCGCAGCGCGACGGCGGCCGCGATCTGCTGCGAGACGGTCATCGCCTGCAACTCGGCCTCCTCGGCCTGCGTCGCCGTCGAGCACGGAGGCACGATCGCGCCGGCAGGCTCGAGCGAGCCGTGGGGGTGGATCCACGGCAGGAGGCGCTCGAGCTCGGTCGCGCGCCGCTCTACGACGTCGACGAAGTAGAGCGCGCCTCCCGCGGCCGGGTGCGGGCTCTGGACCTGCACGAGCGGCGCGACCGGATGCGCGACATCGGGGAGCAGGAGGTACTCGCCCGAGGGGATGCTCCACAGGATCAGGCCCGTGGCGAGCGCGAGGACGACGACGCCGCCGATGACGCGCAAGGGTGTGAGGTGGCGTCTCAGAACAGGAACCGTTTCATGCCGCCGTCGACCACGACGGTCTGGCCGGTCACGTACCGGGCGCGGTCCGAGGCGAGGAAGCAGACGACGTCGCCGAGCTCGCGCGGCGTGCCCCAACGCCGCAGGGCGATCTCGTGCAGCTGCTCCTCGCTCGGGCCCTCGGGGTAGAGCTCGTCGAGCCGCGCCGTGGCGATCCGGCCGGGCGCGACGCAGTTGACCGTGATGCCCTTCGGCCCGACCTCGCGGCTGAGCGTCTTCAGCCAGCCGGCGAGGGCCGGCCGGAACGTGTTCGAGAGGGCCAGGTGGGTCGTCGGCTCCTGCGCCGCGAGCGAGCTGATGGCGAGGATCCTCCCTGCCGGGCTCCGCTCGAGCTGCGGCAGGCAGAGGCGGACGAGCGTCACCGCTCCGCGGACCAGCAGCCGGTAGGCGGAGTCGAGCGAGCCCTCGTCGGCGTCCAGTGCGGTTCCCGGCGGCGGGCCGCCGCCGTTCCAGACGAGGACGTCGAGGCCGCCGAAGCGCTCGACCGCGGTCGGCGACCGCCCGCTCGAGATCGCCGTCGCTCGTCACGTCGCCGACGACCGCGACGCCGCCGAGCCGCTCGGCATGCGCCTCGAGCTGCTCCGCGCGCCGCGCGAAGAGGACGACGTTCGCGCCCTCCTCGGCCAGCGCCTCGGCACTTGCGAGCCCGAGGCCCGACGAGGCGCCGCAGACGAGCGCCGTGCGGCCGCTCAGGCCGAGATCCATGACTCCGGCAACTCTCCGGAGCTGGCGACGACCCGGGTCGTCATGCCGCCGCGCGCGGCGAACTCGCCTTCGACCTCGACGAAGCGCGGCGCACCGGCCTCGACGAGCTGCTCGAGCACCTCGTTCACGACCTCCTCCTGAAAGATCTTGCGCTCGCGGAACGAGGTCAGGTAGTCGCGCAGCGACTTGAGCTCGTAGAGCTTCGCGTCCGGGACGTAGCGAATCGTCAGCTCGCCGAAGTCGGGCGCCTCGGTGAGCGGGCAGATCGAGGTGAATTCCGGCGCGCCGAGCTCGACGAGGTAGTCGCGCCCGTGGAACCGGTTCTCAATCGTCTCGATCACTAGGTCGAGAGCACGCCGACGACGTCGCGCACCGCCTCGGCGCTCTGCCCGAGTGCGTCGCGCTCTTCGTCGGACAGGTCGAGCTCGACGATCTCCTCGATACCGCCGGCGCCCAGCTTCACGGGCACGCCCATGTAGAGGCCGTCGATCCCGTACTCGCCCTCGAGCAGCGCCGTGCACGGCAGGACGCGCTTCTGGTCGAGCAGAATCGCGTCGACCATCTCCGCGACCGCCGCGCCGGGCGCGTACCAGGCGGACGTGCCGAGCAGCTGCACGATCTCGCCGCCGCCCTTGGCGGTGCGCTCGACCATCTGCCGGATCCGCTCCTCGGAGACGAGCTTGGTGAGAGGGACGCCGCCGACGGTCGCCGCCGAGACGACGGGGACCATCTGGTCGCCGTGGCCGCCGAGCACGAGCGCCTGCACGTCGCGGACGGAGGCGCCCGTCTCCCAGGCGATGAAGGTGCGGAAGCGCGCCGTGTCGAGGACGCCCGCCTGCCCGAAGACGCGCTCCTTCGAGAGGCCGGAGACGCTCTTGGCCACGTGGCACATCGCGTCGAGCGGGTTCGAGAGGACGACGATCGTGCACTCGGGGCTCTGGCCGACGATCTGCTCGGTCACCGAGCCGACGATCTTCTCGTTCGTCGTCACGAGGTCGTCGCGCGACATGCCGGGCGAGCGCGGCAGCCCTGCGGTGATCACGACGACGTCCGAGCCGGCCGTCTCCTCGTAGCCGTTCGTGCCCGTGATCTGGGGCTCGAAGCCGAGCACCGGGCCCATCTGGTTCAGGTCGAGCGCCTTGCCCTGCGGCAGGCCCTCCTTGATGTCCGTGAGGACGACGTCCGCGTAGTCGCGCGCCGCGAGGATGTGCGCAGCGGTCGCGCCGGTCGCGCCGGCGCCTACGATCGTGATCTTCCTTCTCATACGGCTACCTCGGCCTCCAGCTTCTCGATGATCGCGTCCGCGACTTCGCTCGTGCCGACGGCCGTCGGGTCGTCGCGACTCGGCTTCATGTCGTAGGTGACGCTCTCGCCCTCGGCGATCACGGCGGCGATCGCACGCTCGAGGCGGTCGGCCGCGCCGCGCTCGTCGAGGTGGCGGAGCATGAGGACGCCCGACAGCATCTCCGCGATCGGGTTGACCTTGTTCTGGCCCGCGTACTTCGGCGCGGAGCCGTGCGTCGGCTCGAAGACGGCGACCGTCTCGCCGTAGTTGCCGCCGGGAGCGACGCCGAGCCCGCCGATCATCCCTGCCGCGAGGTCGGAGAGAACGTCGCCGTACAGGTTCGGCAGCACGAGCACGTCGTACTCCTCAGGCCGCTGCACGAGCTGCATGCACATGTTGTCCACTATGCGGTCGTCGAACTCGATGTCGGTGTTCTCGGCCGCGACCTCTCGTGCGACGCGCAGCCAGAGGCCGTCCGTGAACTTCATGATGTTCGCCTTGTGCACGGCCGTGACCTTGCGGCGGCCGTTGCGGCGCGCGTAGTCGAATGCGAACTCGAAGATGCGGCGCGTGCCGGTGACCGAGATCGGCTTGATCGAGATGCCGGCGTCGTTGTGGCGCAGCTTCCCGCCCTTCGACTCGATCCAGCGGATCAGTTCCTCGGCGTCGGGAGTCCCTTCCTCGTACTCGATCCCGGCGTAGAGATCCTCGGTGTTCTCGCGCACGATGATCAGGTCGACGTCCTCGAAGCGGCTGCGGACGCCGGGATAGCTCTTGCACGGACGCACCTGCGCGTACATGTCGAGCTCCTTGCGGAGCGCGACGTTGACCGAGCGGAAGCCGCCGCCGACGGGAGTCGTGATCGGCCCCTTCAGCGCGACGCCCGTCTCGCGGATCGCGTCGAGGACGTCGGGCGGCAGCGGGTTGCCACCGTGCCTCTCCATCACGTCCGCGCCGGCCTCGCGCACGTCCCAGTCGAGCTCGGCGCCGGTCGCCTCGAGAACGCGCCGCGTCGCCTCTGTCAACTCCGGCCCCGTGCCGTCGCCGGGGATGAGAACGACCCTGTGCGCCATCGCGGGCGAGCGTAGCTGAGCGCTTTCCGGAGGCGCGTCGTTAGGCTCAGGTGATGACCCTCGCAGAGGCAGCAGCGCGCGCCGACGAGCTCGCGACGAGCGGCGACGCGCAGGAGCTCGCGACGCTACGCAGCGAGTGGGACGACGAGCTCGAGGCAGCCGCGCGCAGCGCGGACTTTCGCGAACGGGCGCTTGCTTTCCGCGCCGTCGGCATGTTCCGCTGGCGCGCGAAGGAGGAGCTGCTGCGGCGGGGCCTCGACGACGGCAGCCCGGCGGCTCGCGGCTCCGCGCTCCTCTCGCTCGAGCTTCTCTCGCGCGACCACCCGAGCACGGTCAACTCGATCCGGCCGCTCCTGCACAAGATGCTCGCCGACGAGGACGAGAACCCGGCGGTACGGCGGCTCGCCGTGCTGGTGCTCAAGAACGGCTCGGCTCCGCGCGACACGATCGTCCTGCTCGAGGGGCTGGCGGCGGACGACGCCGCTCCCGGCGATCTGCAGCAGGCGGCCGGCACCGTGGCGCAAGGACTGAAGCGGAAGGCGCGGGAAAAGCACTAGTGCGCTAAGCGCGTCAGGCGGTGCAGCTTGCGCAGACGCGTGCCTGGATCTCCCGGCCGCAGGAGGGGCAGACGCGCTTGCGCCGACGGTGCTCGAGCGCGCTCTTCTGGAGGCCCGCCTGGACCATGAGCCAGCCGGCGCCGAGCGTGGCGACGGCGGCGAATGCGACGTGCGGATCGAGGTGCATGCCTACTACTTCCTTGTCGCTTGCGATGCGGATTGCCTGCGGCGCGCATGCGGGTGCGCCTGGAAATACAACTCGCGCCGCCGTCGATCGGATACGTGCGTGTACAGCTCGGTCGTCGCGAGGTCCGCGTGGCCGAGCATCTCCTGCACGGCGCGCAGATCCGCCCCGCCTTCGAGCAGGTGCGTGGCGAACGAGTGGCGCAGGAGGTGGGGATGGATGCGCTCGGGCTCGAGCCCTGCCTTCTCCGCCAGCCGCCGCAGGATGAAGAACACGCCCGCACGGGTCAGCGCGCCGCCGTTCGCGTTGAGGAACAGCTCCTGCCGGTTGCGCCGCTCGAGGAAGGGGCGGCCGCGCGCGAGGTAGCGCCGGAGCGCCTCGACGGCCTCGCGCCCGACCGGGACGACACGCTCCTTGTTCCCCTTGCCGAGGCAGCGGACGAGGCGGTTCTCGAGGTCCACGGACTGCCGGTCGAGCGACACCGCCTCGCTCACGCGCAGCCCGGCGCCGTAGAGGAGCTCTGCGAGGGCGCGGTCCCGGAGGGCGCGCGGCGTCGTGCCCGCCGCCGCGTCCAGGAGCCGCTCGACCTCGGCGGGCGAGAGCGTGCGCGGCAGCGTCCGGCGGCGCTTCGGGAGCTCGACGCTCGCGGCCGGGTTGTCCGTGCGCGCGCCCAGGAGCATCTCGTGGCGGAAGAAGGAGCGGACGGCGGCCAGCCTGCGCGCGATCGTCGTCGGCGCGAGGCCGTCCGCGCGCAGCTGCGCCACGTAGGCGGCGAGGTCGTCGGCGCTCGCCTCGGAAGGCGAGCGGTCGAGCCACGTGGCGAGGTGGGAGAGGTCGCGCCGATACGCCTCGACGGTGCGCGGTGCGAGCCTGGCGGCGGCGAGAGCGAGGAAGCCCTCGACGGCGGGATCGGAGGTCGGCACGCGCCTGACTTCGGCCTCGCGCTGCCTACGCCTTCCACAATGCGGGCGTGGAGCGCAGGCGCGTCGTCGTGCACGGCTTCGTCCAGGGTGTCGGGTTCCGGTACGCGGTCGAACGGGCCGCTCGCTCGCGCGGAGTCGCCGGCTGGGTGCGGAACCGGCCTGACGGGACGGTGGAGGCGGCCTTCGAGGGCGAGCCGGAGGACGTCGAGGCGCTCGTGGACTTCTGCCGGAAGGGGCCGCGGGGCGCCGAGGTCGAACGGGTCGAGGTCGCGCTCGAGTCAGCCGAGGGGCTGAGCGGTTTCCGCGTCGCCGGCTGACGGCACGGCCGGCCGCAGCGGCCGCAGCTGGTCTGCCTTTGCCCAGACGATCTCGCCACGAACGAGCTCCAGCTGGTCGACGTCCTCGCGCCGCAACCTCGCGGTCATCCGCTCGCCGCTGCCGTCGGCGAGCTCGACGCGGACGTCGGCGCCGACGACGACGATCCGCTCGATCTCCACCTCGACGGCGCCGTCGCCGGGGAACCGGTCGAGCACGATCTCGTGGGGCCGCACGAACCCGTCGCCGAGGCGGAACGCGTCGCCGAGGAAGCGCAGCACGAACTCGGAGGCGGGACGGTCGTAGAGGTCGGCGGGCGAGCCGACCTGCTCGAGCTGCCCGTGGTTGAGGACGGCGACGCGGTCGGAGACCTCCATCGCCTCCTCCTGGTCGTGGGTGACGAAGACCGTAGTGACGTGCACCTCCTCGTGCAGCCTGCGCAGCCAGTCGCGCAGCTCGGCCCGGACACGCGCGTCGAGCGCCCCGAACGGCTCGTCGAGCAGCAGGACCTCCGGCTTCGCGGCCAGTGCGCGGGCAAGCGCCATCCGCTGGCGCTGGCCGCCGGATAGCTTGGACGGGTAGCGGTCGCCGAAGCCCTGAAGTTGCACGAGCTCGAGCAATTCGTCGACGCGCTCGCGGATCTCCTGCTTCGGACGCTTTCGGATCGAGAGCGCGAAGCCGACGTTGTCGCGGACAGTCATGTGCTTGAACGCCGCGTAGTGCTGAAAGACGAAGCCGACGTCGCGCCGTTGGGGCGCGAGCCTTGTGGCGTCCTCGCCGGAGAGCAGCACCTCGCCGGAGTCGGGGCGCTCGAGGCCGGCGACGATGCGCAGCAGGGTCGACTTGCCGGAGCCGCTGGGCCCGAGCACCGCCGTGAGCGAGCCCTGCGGGATCTCGAGCGAGACGTCGTCGACGGCGAGGAACGAGCCGAAGCGCTTCGTGACGTTACGGATCTCGATCGACACCTAGACGGCCTCCTTCGGCTTCGTGAGCATCATCAGGATGAGCACGAGCACGGCGATAACCGCAAGCACGACGGCTATGGCGTACGCGCCGCTCGTCTGGAAGCCCTGGTACAGGTCGTCGATTCGCGTCGTGGCCGTCTCGGTCTTCCCCTCGATCCGTCCCGACACGACAGCCACGGCTCCATACTCGCCGAGGCAGCGCGCCGTCGTGAGGATGACGCCGTAGATGATGGCCCAGCGGATCGACGGCAGCGTGATCCGCCAGAACCGCTGCCAGCGAGTCGCGCCGAGGGTTGCGGCGGCCTGCTCCTGCTCGTTGCCGAGCTCGCGCAAGGTCGGGATCACCTCGCGGGCGACGAACGGGACCGACACGAAGATCGTCGCGAGCACGATCGCCGGCAGCGCGAACAGAACCTGGAAGCCGTGCGCCGACAGCCAGCTGCCGAACCAGCCGCCGCGCGGTGCGTAGAGGAGGAAGAGACAGAGGCCGATGACGACGGGCGAGACGGCCAGCGGAAGGTCGATGAATGCGTTCAGCAGTCCTTTGCCGCGAAAGCGGCGGCGCACGATCGCGAGCGCGCAGAGCACGCCGAAGACCGTGTTGAGCGGAACGGCAATCGCCGCCGCTATCAACGTGATCTCGAAGGCGTGCACGGTGAAGGGATCCGAGAGAGCCTGCCAGACCGGTTCGAGCCCGTTCTGGAACGTGCGGTAGAAGACCATCACGAGCGGCGCAAGCAGAATGACCACCAGGTAGGCGAGCGCCACGGCGCGCAGGGCGAGCCGCCTAGGCACGTTCGTACCGAGTGACGTAGAAGCGCAAGGCGCCGATGGCGAGGAGCACCACGAAGGCCGCCCCGAGGAGCACGATCGCGACGGCTGAGGCCTCGGCAGGCTGGCCGTCCTGGATCACGTTGAAGATGTAGACCGAAGCGACCTGCGTGTTGAGCGTGGCCCCTGCGACGAGGACGATCGAGCCGATCTCGCCGAGCGCTCGCGCGAAGGCGAGGACGGAGCCGGAAAGAATGCCGGGCAGGATGTTCGGCAGCACGATCCGCCGGAAGACGGTGAACTGTCCCGCGCCGAGCGAGCGAGCAGCCTCCTCCATCTCCACGTCGAGCTCGAGCAGCACCGGCTGCACCGTCCGGATGACGAACGGGAGCGTGACGAAGCAGAGGGCGAGCACGATCGCCGTTCGCGTGTAGGCGACGTCGATCCCGACCGGCGAATTCTGACCGTAGAGCGCGAGCAGCGTCAGACCGGCGACGATCGTCGGGAGCGCGAACGGCAGGTCGATGACGGAGTTGACGAGGGACTTGCCGCGGAAGTCGTCGCGGACGAGCACCCAGGCCGTGATCGTGCCCAGGACGCCGTTGATCAGGACGACGACGACGGCCGCCCCGAACGTGAGCTTGAGCGCTCCCACTGCTTGAGGGTCGGAGATCGCCTGCCAGAACGCGTGCAGGCCGTCCCGCTTGGATTCCCAGAGGAGCGCTGCGATCGGCAGGGCGACGATCACCGACAGGTAGGTGGAGATGACGCCGACGGACAGGGCCGTGCTGCCCCGTCCGTCGGCGCTGACGTTGCGCGAGATCCGCTGTGCAGATGCCGCGAGACTGCTAATGCGTGGGGCCTCCGACCGCGCGCTCGATGGCGACCATCCGGCCGTTTTCCAGGTCGAACCAGACCTTGTTGGCCTTACGCCAGCCGCCGAAGAGTTTGTCGTTGATGTTGAAGGTCGGGCCGGTGTTGTACTTCTTCTGCCAGCTCGCAAGGTCGGGGCTCTTGAGTACCGACCTCACGACCGGCCGGTAGCCGTTGGCCGCGAAGAGCTTCTGCTGCTTCGGCGCGTGGACGTACTTGATGAACGCCTTGGCTGCCGCGGGTGCCGACTTCGTTGCCACCATCGGCAGTTGGATCAGCATCGTCGGCTTGGGGACGACGAGCGTGCCTTTCTGGCCGGCGCCGAAGGCTGCGTACGCCTCGCTCTCGTAGGTGATCAGGACGTCACCCTGGCCGGCGAAGAACGCACTGGCCGCGTTCGAGCCGGACGAGGGCTGCGAGACCACGTTCTTGAACAGCTTGGTCACGAACTGAATGGCCTTCTTGCTGCTCATGCCCGCCTTCCGCGCCTGACCGTAGGCAGCGAGCACGTTCCACTTCGCCGAGCCCGAGGGGAACGGATCCGGGGTCACGACCTGCACGCCCGACTTGGTCAGGTCTTTCCAGGTGTGGATGTGCTTCGGGTTGCCCGGCCGCACGACGAAGGCCACGACCGAGTCGGCCGCGATCCCGTCCTGCGGCGTCTTCGTCCAACTCTTCGAGACGAGACCCGCGTCGACGATCGTGTCGATGTCGAGCCCGGTCGAGAGAAACGCGAGATCGGCCGGCTGGCCGGCGACGATCGCCTTGGCCTGTGAGCCCGAAGGCCCATAGGACTGCGAGAAGGAGACGCCCTGACCGGCGGGCTGGTGCTGGAAACGCGCGATCAGTTTCCCCATCACCGTCTTCGGGGTCGAGTATGCGACGAGGTTCAGCGTCGTCCCGGCCTGGCGAGCCTGTGCAGCGCTGCTCGCACAGCCGAACAGGACGGGAAGGATCAGTGCTACGAGGAGGAATCTCCGCATCTGGGCGTGACCTTTCTTGGATTGCCTACAGGTCTAGTAGGTATTTGCTGCGCTGATTATTGCCATAAGGAAACGCACGCCGCAAGCCCTAACTGTTTAGCGTTTTGTGAGGTCGGCGAGCGTCGTCTGCTCGAGCACGTCGCGCATCCCCGTCCGCAGGTCGAGCCAGACGTTGCGCAGCCCGGCGGCCGCGCCCTCGTACTCCAGCTCGTCCGGGCGCACGCCGCGGACGGTGGCGATCGGCCCCTCGAGCTCGCGGATCACGTCGGCGATCGAGATCTCCTCCGCCGGCCGCGCGAGCTGATAGCCGCCTTCGGCGCCGCGCTGGCTCGCCACCAGGCCGCCGCTGCGGAGCTGGGAGAGGATGCTCTCGAGGAACTTGGGCGGGATGTGCTGCGCCGACGCGAGCTGCTCGGCCGTCATGAGGCCGGGCGGCGCGGCGGCCAGCTCGGCCATCGCCCGCAGCGCGTAGTCGACCTTCGCCGAGACCCGCATGTGCGCATTCTGGCGGCCTCAGCTACGGGGATGCGCGCGGTCGTAGACCCGCCGCAGATGGCGCGGGTCGACGTGGCTGTAGATCTGCGTGGTCGAGAGCGAGCTGTGGCCGAGCAGCTCCTGGATCGTGCGGAGGTCGGCGCCGCCGTCCAGTAGGTGCGTCGCAAAGGCGTGCCGCAGCCGGTGCGGGTGGGGGACGATGCGCCTGAGCGTGCTCGTGTCGAGGCGGCGGCCGCGCGCCGAGAGGAAGAAGGCGTCGTTCGCGCCCTTTGCAAGCGAGGGCCGCGCCTCGCGCAGGTAGCGGGCGAGCCAGAGCGCGGCCTCCTCGCCGAGCGGCACGACGCGCTCCTTGCCGCCTTTGGCGCGGCGGACATGCACGAGCTCCTGCTCGAAGTCGACGTCGCCGAGGTCGAGCCCCACGGCCTCGGCGCTGCGGAGCCCTGCCGAGTAGACGAGCTCGACGAGCGCGCGGTTTCGCAGCGGGATCGGGCCGTCTCCCTCGAGCGCCTCGAGCGTGCGCTCGACCTCGGCGGCGGCCGGAGCATCGGGCAATCGGCGTGCGCGCCGCGGCGCGAGCCGGGCGTCGGGGACGCGCTCCGGGCCGAGCGCGTGCCTGAGAAAGGCGCGGACGGCGGCCAGCTTGCGGCTGATCGTCGAGGGGGCGAGCTTTCGACCGCGCCGGCCACCCCCGAGCCAGGCGACGTAGTCGGCCAGAACGCGGACGTCGACGTCGTTCAGCCCCGTACCGCGCTCCTCGAGCCAGCCGCAGAACTCGTCGACGTCGCCTCCGTAGGCGCGCCGGGTGCTCTTGCTCAACGCCGGCGAGGCGAGAAAGCGGTCGGCCGCTGTACGTGCCTCCACAGAAGACGGTTCGCCGCGCCCTGTGCGCTTCCCTTTCGTTAGCGTGGCTCTCGTGATCGCAAAGCACGACGTGCTCGTCGTCGGGGCGGGCTGCGCAGGCATGCGCGCCGCGATCGAGGCGTTCGATGCGGGCGCGGACGTGGCGATGATCTCGAAGATCCATCCGACCCGCTCGCACTCCGGGGCGGCCGAAGGCGGCATCAACGCCGCGCTTGGGAACGCATCCGAGGACAACCCCGAGATCCACGCCTACGACACCGTCAAGGGCTCCGACTACCTCGGCGACCAGGACGCGATCGAGATCCTCTGCGACGAGGCGCCCGGCGACGTCTACCAGCTCGAGGGCTGGGGGGCCGTGTTCTCGCGGACGGAGGACGGCCGCATCGCGCAGCGCCCCTTCGGGGCCGCCGGCGCGCCGCGCACCGCGTACGCCGCCGACATCACCGGGCACGTCCTCGTCCAGGTGCTCTGGGAGCAGATCTGCAAGCGCGAGATCCTCACCTACGAGGAGTACTTCGCCTGGCATCTCGTCGAGAACGAGGGCCGCTGCCAGGGCGTCGTCTGCTGGGACCTCCTCGACGGCGGCCTGAAGACGATCGGCGCGAAGACCGTGATCCTCGCCACCGGCGGGGCGGGGCGGCTCTACGTCGGGACGACGAACGCGTACTCCTGCACGGGCGACGGCATGGCGATGGCGCTGCGCGCCGGCCTGCCGCTGAAGGACATGGAGATGATGCAGTTCCACCCGACGACGCTGGCTCCGACCGGCGTCCTCATCACGGAGGGCTGCCGCGGCGAGGGCGCGTATCTGCTCAACAAGGACGGCGAGCGTTTCCTCAAGCGGTACGCGCCGAACACGATGGAGCTCGCTTCGCGCGACGTCATCTCGCGCGCCGAGCAGACGGAGATCGACGCCGGCAACGGGGTCGACGGGAACGTCCTCCTCGACCTTCGCCATCTCGGCGCCGAGCGGATCATCGAGCGGCTGCCGGGGTCGCGCGAGCTGGCGATGACGTTCCTCGGCGTCGACCCGATCTACGACCCGATCCCCGTGCGGCCCGGCGCGCACTACCACATGGGCGGCGTCGCCACGGACGTCTGGGGGCAGACCGAGCTCACGGGCCTGTACGCCGCCGGAGAGTGCGCGTGCGTCTCGGTGCACGGCGCCAACCGGCTCGGCGGAAACGCGCTCATGGAGACGATCACGTACGGCAAGCGCTCGGGCCTGCACGCGGCAGAGTGGGCGATGTCGCACACCACCGTGCAGGTGCCGGATTCCGTCGAGCGCGACGCCGAACGGGAGCTCGAGGCCCTCCTCGGCCGCAACGACGGGGAGCGCCCCTGGAGCATCCGCGACGAGCTCGCCAACACGATGCACGAGAACTTCGGCGTCTTCCGCCGGGAGCGCCAGATGGAGGAGCAGGGCTCGATCGTGTCGGGCCTTCGCAAGCGCTACGAACGCGTGCTCGTCGAGGACAAGGGCGAGGTCTTCAACAGCGACCTGACGCAGGCGATCGAGCTGGGCTTCCTTCTCGACCTCGCCGAGTGCATGGTGGTCGCCGGCATCGAGCGCAAGGAGAGCCGCGGCGCTCACGCGCGCCCGGACGACTATCCCGTGCGCGACGACGAGAACTTCCTCAAGCACACGATCGTTCGCCTGGTGGACGGTGTGCCGGAGCTCTCGTGGGAGCCGGTACGGATGACGAAATGGACGCCGCAGGAGAGGAAGTACTGATGCAAGTCGCATTGAAGATCTGGCGTTTCGACTCGGCGACGGGCGAGCGTGCGCTGAAGGAGTACGAGATCGAGGCGCCCGAGTGGGCGACGCTCCTCGACTGCCTCGACATCGTCAAGGACCAGCACGACGGCTCGCTCGCCTTCCGCAAGAGCTGCCGGATGATGATCTGCGGCTCGTGCGGCATGCGGATGGACGGCGCCGCGGTGCTCGCGTGCAAGACGCGGATGTACGACATCGCGCAGTCGGGCCACGTCCCCGTTGTCTCGGCGATGGGGAACCTCCCGATCCACAAGGACCTCGTCGTCGACATGGATCCCTTCTGGGCCAAGTTCAACGCGATGAAGCCGTGGCTGCAGCCCGGCTACGAGCGCCCCGAAGACGGGCGCGAGTACCGGATCTCGCAGGAGCGGATGAACGTCGTCCACAAGGAGTCGCTCTGCATCAACTGCGGCTGCTGCGTCTCGGAGTGCAACGCGATGGAGTCGGACCCCGAGTTCCTCGGGCCACAGGCGCTCGCGAAGGGGATGCGCTTCGTCGGCGACCCGCGCGACGCGGCGACGATCGAGCGGCTCGAGGACTACAACTCCGAGCACGGCATCTGGGACTGCACGCGCTGCTACTTCTGCAACGAGCGCTGCCCGAAGGGCGTCGACCCGCGCGACGCGATCGCGAAGCTCGGCGCCGAGTCGGTCTCCAAGGGAATCGATCGCGACATGGGCGCGAAGCATGCGAAGTGGTTCGTCAAGTCGGCCGAGACCACGGGCTGGCTGCGCGAGACGGAGCTGGTGCCGAAGACCCAGGGCGTCGTCGAGGCGATCAAGCAGACGAAGTTCGCGCTGAACCTCGCCCGCCACGGCAAGGTTCCGCCGCCCGTCCCGCCGCACGTGGCGGCGAACGTCGGCGAGGCGCGCAACCTGCACAAGCTCGTCCGCGAGCAGGACCGGCAGGGCGCGCTCGGCCACGTCCAGGGCGAGCATGCGCTGGCAAAGCTCGACCACGGGTACCAGCCCGAGTCGCTCGAGGAGATCTACGACCGGCCCGGCGCAGCGCCGAGGCCGTGGCTACCCGAAGTCGCGGAGGAGGAGAAGGCTTGAGCAGCACCGAGACGCAGTTGAAGAGAGTCGCCTACTACAAGGGCTGCCTCGCCTCGCTGTCGGCGAAGGAGCTCGACACGTCGACGCAGGCGCTCGCGCCGCAGGTCGGGCTCGAGCTCGTCGAGCTCGAGTCGGTGACGTGCTGCGGCGCCGGCGATATCCACGAGGCGGAGCCGGACTACTACCTCCACCTGAATGCGCGGATCCTCGCCTACGCGGAGGCGACCGGCTGCGACATGCTCATGACGGTCTGCAACGTCTGCACGCTCAACCTGCGACAGGCGAACTACATGCTGCAGGGCGACTCCGACCTGCTCGCACGGGTGAACGAGAACCTCGAGACCGTCGGCGTGCCGCCGTACTCGGGCCACGTCGAGGTGCGGCACCTGCTCTGGGAGATCGCCGAGGGGGACGGCTACGAGAAGCTGAAGGAGGTCGCGCACCGCGGCCTCAAGGGGCTGAAGGTGGCGCCGTTCTACGGCTGCCAGATCCTGCGCCCGTCGAAGATCCTCGGCTTCGAGGATCCCGACCGCCCGTGGTCGCTCGAGCGGATCATCGAGGCGTGCGGCGGCGAGGCGATCGACTACCCGGCGAAGGTCAAGTGCTGCGGCTTCCCGATCATCCAGGCGCGCGAGGAGACGGCGCTGGGCGAGATGATCCAGCCCATCGAGCAGGCGCTCGAGGCCGGCGCGGACGTGATGGTGACGCCGTGCCCGCTCTGCCATCTCTCGCTCGACGCGTGGCAGTCGAAGCTCGAGGCCGCCACCGGGCGGGCGTTCAAGCTGCCGATCCTCCACCTGGCACAGCTCGTCGGCGTCGCAGCCGGGCTCGAGGAGTCGGAGCTGAAGTTCAAGCGCCACGTCGTCGACCCGCGGCCTGCGCTAGAGCGGCTCGAGGTCTGAGAAACCTCGCCGCGCTCGCCGGGGCCGGCCTCGGCTGGGGCCTGATCGAGGCGGGCTGGGTGCGGCTGCGGGAGCTCGAGGTCGAGCTGCCGGGGCTGCCGCCGGAGCTCGACGGGCTCCGGATCGTGCACCTCTCCGACTTCCACTTCGGCGTCCCCTCGCCCGGCGTCGGCGCTGCCTGGCAGGCCACCGTCTGGGCTCGCGAGCGGCAGCCGGATCTGGTTGCCGTCACCGGCGATCTGCTGACGAATCCGCGGGGCGAGCCGATGCTGCGGCGGCTCGTGCGTGTGCTGCCCCGGCCGACGTTCGCGGTGCTCGGCAATCACGACCTCGCCATCAGCCGCGACCCGCAGGCGCGACGCTCCGACTTGCGCGAGCTCGAGCCGGCGACGCTGCTTCGCGACGAGGGGCGGCTGCTCGAGCTTCGCGGCCGCAGCGTCTGGATCGCCGGCGCGGACCCGCTCCTGATCCTGCGCGGCCGGCCGCGTCTCGACCCCAACGAGCTCGCGCGGGAGGCCGACTTCTCGATCCTCCTCTGCCACTACCCGCGGGTGCTCGAGCAGCTCGAGCCGGGGCGCTTCGACCTCGTCCTCAGCGGTCACATGCACGACGGCCAGATCACGCTTCCCTACCCGGGCGGGAAGCTGCTGCTCGCCCATCCGAGCGCGCCGTACAGGCGGGGCATCTACCGGAGCGCCGCGGCCACGATGCACGTTTCCGCCGGCCTCGGCACGACCTTCGTCCCGCTGCGCTTCGCAGCGCGGCCCGAGGCCACCGAGCTCACGCTCAGGCAGGGCTAACCTAGACCGCAATGGCCGGTCAGGCGTCGATCTCCACCGAGATCCTCGCCCGCTACGCAGCGGACGCGGCGCGGGGGGTGGAGGGAGTGCACGGACTTGCAGACAGCCCGCTGCCGCGGCGGCACGCGGTTCGCGTGACGGGCGCGAACGACGCCGTCCGGATCGAGCTCCACCTCGTCACGGAGTGGGGCGCACCGATTCCGGCCGTGGGGAGGCTCGTGCAGGAACGCGTGCGCGAGTACCTGCGCAGCATGGCCGACGTCGAGCCGGAGGCCGTGCACGTCGTCGTCGACGCGGTGGGGCCCGAATGAGCACGCGCATCTCGGGGCTCACGGGGGCGACGCTCGAGACGGCGCCGTCGGTCTGCCACGAGTGCATCTGGTGGCAGACACGGAACGGCCGCAGCGCCGACAAGCGCAAGTGGATTCGCGACGCCGAGGAGGAGTGGGGCGCCTGGGGAACGGTCTACCACGACGACGACGGCCGGCTGCTCGGCTCGATGCAGTACGGGCCGGCGGATCTCTTCCCCCGCTCGCGGGAGCTGCCCGCGGGGCCGCCGGGCGACGACGCCGTGCTCGTCACGTGCGCCTACCTCACCGATCCGTCGCGGCCGTGGGTGATGCAGTCGCTCTTCCTCACCGCGATCGGCGACGCGCGCGAGCGGGGCGCCCGGGCGCTCGAGGCGTTCGCGTACCGCTATCCGGAAGGGGAGACGAGCTTCGAGCGCTTCCACGTCCACCGGACGGTCTTCCCGGCGGACTTCCTCGCCGACTTCGGCTTCGTGCCGGTGCGGACGAAGGGCCGCGTCGAGCTCGCGCGCCTCGAGCTCGGGGGGCTCCAGCCGGTAGAGGAAGGCGCACGCGAGAAGGTGCTCGCCGTCGTCCGAGAGGCGTTCATGCCGGCGCCGGCGCCGCAGCGCCCCTAGCCGACGGCCGCGGCGACTCGCGCCCACGGCAGGAAGACGAGCCTCCCGTTGTCCTCGACGCGGCTGCTGCTGTAGACGACGCCGGCCGTGTCGATCCTGGCGAGGCCGATCACGGCGGCGACCCCGGTTCCGAACCGGCCGATCACGCTGTCCTTCCCGCTCGAGAGATTCACCGCGTGGAGCGTGCTGTTGGTGAAGTCGCCGAGGCCGAAGCCCACGCCGGTGGTGTAGATCGCGACGTTGCCCTGGACGCCGAGGTTCTGGACGAGCTTCGATTCGCCGCGGGTCTTGAAGGTCGTCCGCAGCGCGCCCGTCGTGGAGTCGTAGAGCGCGAGCGTGCCTCCGTACTCGAGCACGAGGAGATTGCGGCCGTTGAGGGCGACCTCTGCTGCGCGCGGCGTCGGTGTCAGGGAAAGGAGCCGCTTGCCCGCCGACGTGTACACGCCGACCGATCCGTTCGGGCGCAGCACGGCCACACGTGCGTGGTCGCCGTATGCGGCCGCGACGGTTCCGGTTCCGCTCGCCACGTGCTGCAGTGTTGTCCCCGCGAGCGAGTACAGCGCGCCGCTCATGACCGCGTGGTCGACGCCGTCCACCTTGCCGGAACCGTGACCTGCCGTCGTGTAGCGGTTGACGAGGAGCCGGCCACCGGTGCTCACGAGCCCGCCGATCCAGTTCCCGGCGCAGCGGGGGCCCATCGAGCCGCAGTCGGCGCCGGTGCGCTGGACGGACGCGACCTGCCGCTCGTGTGGGCTCGCGAGCGAGGAGGTCAAGAGAAGATCCGTGCTGTACGTGTTCGCACCGGTGCGGACGGTCCAGGCGACGCGCGAGCCGGCGAGGGCAACCTCGGAGAGCCCGCCGGCGTAGTTGTACGGCCAGGTGGAAGTACGCCGGCCGCTGACCGTTCTCGTCTTCCCCGTGCCAAGGCTCCAGACGGACACCTGGCCGGTGGCATGCCCGTCGGTGCTGCCGAGGCCGTAGGCGACCCTGTTCCCGTTCAGGGCGAGGGCAGTGACCGGGGCATTGAAGTGCCTGGTCTTGACGGCGCTCGCCGTGCTTCCCGCCGCGCTCGCGCCGACCACAAGGGTCGCGGCCGCCAGGGGCAGCAGCAGCGTGATTCGCCTGACGGTCACGGGTCGCATTCTCTCAGGGCGTTAGCGGGCGATTGGCGGCGGTATCCCGACGAGCACGCCGACTTCGATCGAGAAGATCACGCCGAGACCGAGCGCCGGCCAGAAGCTCTAGCCGTGACCCCCGACCAGGGAATCAGCTTGGTGCGGCGAGCCCTGCGCCGAGGCGGGCGACGCGAAGGGGCAGCACCTCGTGTTGCGGGTATCTGCGCCCGCAATTCGTCCGAGATGTCGCGTTCGGCCCAGACCATCACCGTCGGGCCGGACCCGGACAGCGTCGCTCCGAGCGCGCCGTCGGGGAGGTCGGCGCGCAGCTGGGCGAGATGCGGGGCGGCCGCGGCCCGGTACGGCTCGTGCAGGCGGTCGTCGTGGCTCGCAGCGAACAGGCGCGGGTCCCCCGACGCGATCGATGCGCCGAGCAGCGCGGCGCGCGCGGCCGTGAACACCGCGTCCTCCCGCGGGACGACGTCGGGCAGCGCCTGTCGTGACTCCGCCGTCGCCACCTGTGTCTCCGGGATCACCGCGATCGGCAGCGCGGGAAGGTCGTCGGCCACCCGCGCGATGTGCCCGTCCCACGTCAGGCAGACACCGCCCGTGAGCGCCGGCGCGAGATTGTCCGCATGTCCTTCGAGCGGGAGCCCTGCCTCGAGCAGCTCCTCCACGCCCGGCTGAACGCCGGCGGCCCAGGCTCCGGCGACGAGGCCGAGCGCGACGATCGCCGCGCTCGAGCCGAGGCCCCGCTCGCGCGGGATGCGGCTCGACCACTCGAACGCCCACTTCGCGGGCGACGCGTACAGGGAGAAGGCGCGCACGCCGAGATGCGACTCGTCGGCGTCGCCGCCTTCGCTCAGCTCCAGCTCGTTCCAGAGCTCGAGGGCGGCTCCGGCGACGTCGAAGCCGGGGCCGAGATTTGCCGTCGTCGCGGGCGCCCGGAACCGCGTCATCGCTCGACTGCGGCGGGATCCTTCAACCCGTGGCCGGTGACGACGCAGACGACGGTCTCGCCGTCGCTGGCGCTGCCTCGCGCGAGCCCCGCGATGCCGGCCGCGGACGCGGGCTCCGAGAACACGCCCTCCTGGGTGCGGAGGATCCTCCAGGCCTGGAGGATCTCCTCGTCGTCGACGGTGATGATCGACCCGCCGGAGCGCTCGACCGCCTCGTGCACCCACTTCTCGTGCACCGGCTCGGTGATGCGGATCGCCGACGCGACGGTGTCCGGCCGCCGCGCCGCCTCGACCGGATGCAGTCGGGGCAGACGGCCGACCAGCTCCTCGAAGCCGCGCGCGACAGCGCGGGTGTTGCCGCCGCCCCCGTACGGCAGCGTGAGTACGTCGGGCACTCGCCCGAGCTGCTCGGCGATCTCCGCGGCGACGCTCATCTGTCCCTCGATGCGGTCGTCGCTGCCGCCGGAGTTGACGAACGTGGACCCCGGCTCCGCTGCGAGCCGCTCGGCGTGCCCGAACGCGTCCGCGAACGAGCCGTCGATCTCGACGATCTGCCCGCCCACCGCGCGCACCTGCACGAGCTTGGAGGCCGCGATCGCGCCCGCAGGCACGACGATCACCGCCTCGATCCCGGCGCGCGCCGCGTAGGCGGCACATGAGGCTGCCGTGTTCCCCGTAGACGCGCAGACGAGCCGCGTGACCCCGCGCTCCAGGGCCCGCGTCGTCGCGACCGACATGCCGCGGTCCTTGAACGAGCCCGTCGGGTTGGCGCCTTCCCACTTCAGCCAGAGGTCGACGCCGAACCGCTCGCCGAGCCGCGAGGCGGCGAGCAGCGGCGTATTCCCCTCACCGAGCGTGACGCTCACGCAGCGATCACCGGCGCGATGAACGGCCGGCCGAGCACCTCCGGCGAGGCTACGAGCTCGCCGAGCGCGGCTTCCACCGAGCCGATCCTCGCATCGTGGAGCACGAGATCGAGTGCGGCCCGACCGGGCTCGAGGCGCTGGACGAGCTGCGCGATCGAGACCTCGTGCCGGGCGAAGGTCGTCGCGGCGTGCCCGAGCACGCCGGGCATGTCGGCGACGTCGAGGTGCACGTAGAAGGGAGCCCTCCAATCGGCGGGGTCGAGCATCGGCAGCTCGCGCCAGCAGGCGTCGTTCTGGAGAAAGCCGGTGCCGGAGGTGCCGACGACGCTGACGAGGTCCGCGACTACTGCAGACGCCGTCTCCACTCCGCCGGCGCCGGGACCGCCGAGCGTGACCTCGCGGATTGCGTCCCCCTGCAGCACGACTGCGTTCGAGCTTCCCTCGACACCCGCCAGCGGGTGCGCCCGCTCGACGAGCGCCGGCTGCACGCGGACGTCGACGGCGTCGTCGGCCAGCGTGGCGATCCCGATCAGCTTCAGCGCCATGCCGAATGCAGCGGCCGCGGCGACATGCGCCGGCTCGATCGCTTCGATCCCGCTGCACGCCACGTCGTCGAGTGCGACGCGCGAGCCGAAGGCGACCGTCGCGAGGATCGCCATCTTCGCCGCTGCGTCTGCGCCGCTGACGTCGTCGGTGGGGTCGGCTTCGGCGAAGCCGAGGGACTGCGCCTCGGCAAGCGCCTCGGCATACGTCCCGCCTCGCTCCATCCGCGAGAGGACGAAGTTCGTCGTCCCGTTGACGATGCCGAGAATGCGGTGCACGTTCTCCGCGACGAGCGACTCGCGCAGCACCTTTACGACGGGTACGGCCGCGCAGACCGACGCCTCGAAGCGCAGCTGCACGCCCGCCTCGGACGCGATGGCGAAGAGATCCGCGCCCTCGCGCGCCACGAGCTGCTTGTTCGCGGAGACGACCGGCTTGCCCGCGCGCAGAAGCTCTCGAACGTAGCCACCGGCCGGGTCGATCCCGCCCATCAGCTCGGCGACGACGTCGACGCGAGGGTCGTCACGGAGCGCCGCGAAATCGTCGGTGAGCACCCCCTCGTCCGGCGCGAAGCCGCGCTCCTTCGCAGGATCCCGAACGAGTGCGCGCACGACCGTCAGCCTGTGTCCGGTCGAGCGCTCGATCTCGTCGGCGCTCTCGGTGAGCATCCGAGAGACGGCCGAGCCGACCGTGCCGTAGCCGAGGAGGCCTACGCCGACGTCAACGGACGCCATGCCGTGTCGAGCACCCTCTCCGCGATCTGAACGGCGTTCAGCGCGGCGCCCTTGTTCAGGTTGTCGCAGGCGAGGAACAGGACGAGCCCGTTCTCGCCGGCGCGATCGCGCCGCACCCGGCCGACGAGCACGTCGTCCGTCCGGGCGGCTGCGGCCGGCGTAGGAGCGTCGACCAGCCGCACCGACGGAGCCTCCCCGAGCAGCCGCTCGGCCTCGTCCGGCGCGAGCCCGTCCTCGAGCTCGATCCAGACAGCCTCCGCGTGGCCGACGAGCACCGGCACGCGGACCGTGGTGGCGCTGATCGGCAGCTCGGGCAGCTCGAGCACCTTCTGGGTCTCCGCGCGAATCTTCGACTCCTCGTCCGTCTCGTCGTCCTCCCACTCCCAGTCGAAGCCGACGTCGTGCTCTTCGACGGGCTCCTGTCTCAGCCGCTCGGCGCGCGCCGCCCCCTTGCCCGAGGCGGCCTGGTAGGTCGAGACACGCACGCTGCGCAGCCCGGCGGCATCGTGCAGCGGCTTGAGCACGCAGGCGAGCGGGATCGTGCAGCAGTTCGGATTCGCGAGGATCGACTCGTGCTCGGCGACCCGGTCGCCGTTCACCTCGGGCACGACGAGCGGGATTCCCGGCTCGAGCCGGTAGGCCGACGACTTGTCGATCGCGACGGCTCCGCCGCGGACTGCGTGGGGCACGAGCTCGCGCGAGGCCGCCGTCCCGACGGAGAACAGCGCGACATCGATGCCACCCGCTGCCAGCGCCTCGGGCGTCGCCTCTTCGACGAGCGTTCCGTCGGCGAGCGTGGACCCGGCCGAGCGCGCGGATGCGAAGGCGCGCACGTTCTCGAAGCCGCGCTCGCGCAGGATCCGTACCGCCACGGTGCCGACGGCGCCGGTCGCCCCCACCACCGCGACGCGCGCCTCACGCATCGACGCGCTCCTCGGCGAAGATCCGGAACTTGTCGTGGACGGCCTGCACGGCCCGCTCGACGTCTCCTGCGCGCACGACGCAGGAGACGCGGATCGACGAAGTCGAGATGATCTCGATGTTGATTCCCGCCTCCGCGAGAGCCTCGAACATGTCGGCCGCGACGCCCGGATGGCTCTTCATTCCGGCTCCGACGAGCGAGACCTTCGCGACGTCGTCGTCGAGGTCGATCGACGATGCGCCGATCTCGGTAGCGAGCTCGTCGAGGATCGGCCCGGCGGTCGGGAGGTCGCTCTTGGGCAGCGTGAAGGAGATGTCGGTCGTGCCCTCGGCGGAGACGTTCTGCACGATCATGTCGATGTTCACGCCCGAGTCTGCGAGCGCGCGAAAGACGCGCGCTGCGACGCCGGGGGTGTCGGGCACCGCGACGATCGTCGCCTTCGCTTCGGAGACGTCGTGGGTGACGCCGGACACGATCGCCCTCTCCAGCATCAGCTCTCCTTCCTCCACGATCCACGTGCCCTCGCTGTCGCTGAACGAAGGGCGCACGTGGAGCGGCACACCGTACCTGCGTGCGATTTCGACCGACCGCGCCATCATCACACGGGCGCCGGTTGCCGCCATCTCGAGCATCTCTTCGTAGCTGACCGTCCGGAGCTTCAAGGCGTCGGGGACGATTCGCGGGTCTGCGGTGAAGACGCCTTCGACGTCGGTGAAGATCTCGCAGGCGGCGCCGAGCGCGGCCGCGAGCGCCACTGCCGTCAGATCCGAGCCGCCGCGGCCGAGGGTCGTGACGTCGTGGGAGTCGGCCGAGACGCCCTGGAAGCCGGCCACCAGCACGATCTTCCCCGCGTCGAGCGCGTCGTTGATCCGCGTCGCCCGCACCTCCGCGATCTTCGCCTTGCCGTGGACGGTGTCGGTGACGATGCCCGCCTGCGAGCCGGTGAGGGAGATCGCCTCGTGCCCGAGGTCGTGGACGGCCATCGCGCAGAGCGCGTTCGAGATCCGCTCGCCGACCGAGATGAGCATGTCGTACTCGCGCGGGTGCGGGCGTGGCGAGATCTCGTGCGCGAGCCGGATCAGCTCGTCGGTCGTGTCGCCCATCGCCGAGAGGACGCCGACGACGCGCTGGCCCTCGTCGCGCGCGCGCACGAGGCGGCGCGCCACCTCCTTGATCTTCTCGGGTGTCGGCGACGGAGGAGCCGCCGAACTTCATCACCACGAGGTTGTCGCCCGACGCAGCGGCGTCCGCCGCGACCTCGGGAACCGGCTCGTGCTGTGCCGTCGCCATCACATTTCCCTGCGTCCGGTGAGCGCGCGGCCCAGCGTGACCTCGTCGGCGTACTCGAGGTCGCCGCCGACCGGCAGCCCGCTCGCGAGACGCGTCACCCGGACGCTGTCGCGCAGCTTGCCCGCGAGGTAGGAGGCCGTCGCCTCGCCCGTCGCGTTCGGGTTGGTGGCGAGGACGACCTCGACCACGCCGTCGCTCTGGACGCGGTGCATGAGCTCGTCGATCCGCAGGTGCTCGGGCTCGACCCCGTCGAGCGGCGAGAGCGCGCCGCCGAGGACGTGATAGAGGCCGCGGTACTCCGCCGTCCGCTCGAGCGAGAGGAGGTCGACCGGCTGCTCGACGACGCAGATCGTCGTCCGGTCGCGCCGCGCGTCGAGGCAGATTGAGCACAGCTCCTCCTCGGTGAGGTTGCCGCAGTCGCGGCAGAAGCGCACGCGCTCCTTCACCTCCTCGATCGCTCCGGCGAGCGCGAGCGCCTCCTCCTTCTGGGTCTGGAGCAGGTGGAACGCGAGTCGCTGCGCCGTGCGGCTGCCGATCCCGGGCAGGCGCGTCAGCTGCGCGACGAGGTTCTCCACGGAGGGGCTGAGCATTGGCCGGAGGGTACTCGTCCACCCCGGACGTGCCTTTGCACAGGCGTAACAGCAGGTGTCACTTGGACCGCCGCTAGCGCGGCGAGAAGTCGAACGCCCAGCCCCAGATCACGACGCCGATCAGGGCGAGGACGATGAGGGCCCAGAGCCAGTTCGAGAAGAGGTACCGGCTGCGGACGGCGCGCTTCGGTGGAGGCGTGCTCACTCTCCGAGCCCGGGGAGCCCAAGCCCCCCGAGGCCCATGTCGCCCAGCATCTGCTGAGCCTTGGCCTCGACCCCTGCCTGCGCCGAGCGGAGCGCCTCGTTCACGCCGGCGAGGATGAGGTCGGCGAGTGCCTCTGGGTCGCTCGGGTCGATCGCGTCGGGCGAGATCTCGATCGCGATCACCTGCCCGGCGCCGTTCGCCGTCACCTTGACGAGGCCGCCGCCGACGGAGGACTGCGCGGTTTCCTTCTCCGCCTCCTCCTGCATGCGCGCGACCTGCTCCTGCATCTCGGCGGCCTGCTGCATGAGCTTGTCCATGTCGAATCCAGACATGGCCCTAGTCTTCCCGCTCGCGCGCGTCGAATGTCTCCTTCAGGAGCTCGAGAATCTTCTCCTCGCCCGCCGGCTCCTCTGCGGCCGGCGCCTCGCGGGCTTCGCCGAGCTCGAAGGCGAGCTCGAGGTGACGGCCGGTCACGTCGTAGAGCGCCTCGGCGAGCGGGCCTGCGTTCTTGGGGTCGCGGGCGAGGTCGAGGTGGAACTGAGCGCTCGGCGGGAACTCGAGGGTGAGCGTGTCGCCGCTCAGCTCCGCTGGATGCGCCTCGCGGAGCAGCGAAGCCGTCGGAATACCGCCGCGCTCCTCGACCGCCGGGAGGATGGTGCGCACCCAGGCCTCCTGGAGCTGCGACAGCTCGAGGGCCCCGGGCACCGGCACCGGTACCGGCACCGGTACCGGCACGGGCTCAGCCTCGGCCTCGGCCTCGGCACCCGGCTCGGGCTCCGCACCCGGCTCGGGCTCAGCGCCCGGCTCTTTAGCTTGTAACACTGTGTTACTTGCCGGGGGTGGCGGGCGTGGGGAGGATCGCCCTGCTCCAGTCGCTCGAGGCGGAAGGCGATCGACTCGCGGGAGAGGTCGCTCGCGGGCCGGGTGACCTTGACGATTGCGAGCTCGAGCGGCAGGCGCGGATCGCCGCCCTGGCGCATGTCGTCGACCGCGACCGCGAGCAGGTCGATCAGGCGCAGCACCGTCGCCTCGCCGAGCTGGCCCGCCTGCGCGCGCATCCGCTCTCGCGCCTCCTCGCTCGTCGCGACCGTTTCGGGCACGTCGCCGAGGTGCGTCGCGAGCATCAGCTGCCGGAGGTGCTCGATCAGGTCGAGCACCAGCCGGCCGAGATCGTGCCCACGCTCGGACAGCTCCTCGACGTAGGTGAGCGCGCCGGCCGTGTCGCGGTCGATCACGAGATCGCAGAGGCGGAAGAGCGCCTCCTCCTCGACCGTCCCGAGCAGCTCGAGCACGGCCGGCACAGTGACCTGGTTCCCGGTGGCGGAGGCGAGCTGGTCGAGCGTCGACTCGGCGTCGCGGTAGGCGCCGCGGGCGCCGCGGGCGACGAGCGCGAGCGCCTGGTCGGGAACCTCCATGCCCTCGGCGTCGGCGATCAGGCGCAGCTTGCGCACCAGATCCTGCAGCCGCGGCCGCTGGAAGACGAACGTCTGGCAGCGCGAGCGGACGGTCGGCAGCACCTTCGAGAGGTCGGTCGTGCAGAAGATGAAGACGAGGTGCGGCGGCGGCTCCTCGATCAGCTTCAGGAGCGCGTTCCAGGCGGCGTCCGTGAGCTGGTGCGCCTCGTCGAGGATGTAGACCTTGTAGCGGCCCTCGACCGGCTGGAGCACGACGCGGTCGCGGATCTCGCGGATGTCGTCGATGCCGCGCTGCGAGGCGGCGTCCATCTCGATCACGTCGAGGGACGTGCCGGCGGCGATCGAGCGGCAGGCGTGGCAGGTGCCGTCGGGCGTCGTCGTCGGGCCCTGCGCGCAGTTGAGGCACTTGGCGAGGATGCGCGCCATCGAGGTCTTGCCGGTGCCGCGCGGCCCGGCGAAGAGGTAGGCCTGGCGCACCGTGTCCGCCCCGATCGCGTTGCTCAGGGTCCGGACGACCGCCTCCTGGCCGACGACCTCCTCGAAGGTCTGCGGGCGGTACTTCCGGTAAAGCGCAGCCACGGAGCGATTCAAGCAGAACGGCGTGCGGGGCAAAATGGGCCAGACCGTACGCACACGTGGAAGGAACTACTTAGCGCTGCTTCCTCCCGGATCTGACGCGGTTCGCAGGCTCCCACTGCACGGGGCCTGGCCCGGGGCGAGTGTAGCCTCCGGCGTCGATGCCCGACGATGCGCGCCGCGCCCTCCTGACGAGGTTCTTCGACCACGCGCCGATGTTCCCGCCGGCCAGCCTGCCGCCGGCCGAGGCGCTCGCCGAGGACCGCCGCGCGCGGGGGAGCGAGCACGCGTGGATGCTCGGCAGGCTCGTCTGGCCGGCGGGCAAGCTCGACGAGCTGCCGCAGGAGGAGGGGCGTGCGCTCGCCGTCGTCGATGCCGGCAGAGGAGGTCCAGGGCGACGCGGTGTACCTCGAGGGCGCATCGCTGGACGAGGTCGCCGCGCAGGGCCTGCGCGCGAAGATCCGCTGCGGCGGCGAGCGCGTGCCGACGGTGGAGGAGCTCGCCGGCTTCGTCCGCGGCTGCCGCTCGCGCGGCCTGGTCTTCAAGGCTACGGCCGGCCTCCACCATGCGTACGCGACGGACGCCGGCGAGCACGGCTTCCTCAACCTCCTCGCGGCGGCCGTCTTCGGCGACGAGGAGGAGGCCTTGCGGGAGCGACCGGCTGCCTTCGCGCTCGACGCCGACTCGTTCCGGTGGCGCGACCGGGAGGCGCTGCCCGCGAGGCTGGCCGACGTCCGCGGCTCGCTCTTCCACTCGATCGGCACCTGCTCGTTCTTCGAGCCGGTCGAGGAGCTCGCAGGATTGGGAGTCGTGTGAGCTTCGCGGCCGGCCGGAAGGGGCTGCTCTGGCGGGACGGGGAGGAGGCCGTCGATCTCTCGGATCTCGGCGACGTCTTCGCGCGGCCGACGCTGAACGAGCTGCTCGCGGCGGGACCTGCGGCGTGGGAGGAGGCGATCGCCGCCGCCCGCTCGCACGACGGGCCGCGCGTCCCGGCGAGCGAGGCCGGACTGCGGCTCCCCTTCGAGATTGCGGACTACGTCGACTTCTACTCCTCGCTCGAGCACGCGACGAACCTCGGCCGCATGTTCCGGCCGGACCAGGAGCCGCTCCTGCCCAACTGGCGCTGGCTGCCCGTCGCGTACCACGGCCGCGCCGGCAGCGTCGTCGTCAGCGGCACCGACGTCGTCCGCCCACAGGGCCAGCGGAAGGCGCCGGACGAGGACGCGCCGACGTTCGGCCCGACCCGGCGGCTCGACTTCGAGCTCGAGCTCGGCTTCGTCGTCGGCGTCCCCACGGAGCTCGGCGAGCCCGTGCGGGTGGACGCTTTCGCGGATCACGTCTTCGGCGTCGTCCTCGTCAACGACTGGAGCGCGCGCGACATCCAGGCGTGGGAGTACGTGCCGCTCGGCCCGAACCTCGGCAAGTCGTTCCAGACCTCGATCTCGGCCTGGGTGACGCCGCTCGCGCTGCTCGAGGAGGCGCGCGTCGAGGCCCCGCCGCAGGATCCGTCGCCGCTGCCGCATCTCGCCGGCGGGCGCGACTGGGGGCTCGACGTCGCGCTCGAGGTGGAGCTGAACGGCGAGCCGCTCTCGAGCGGGAACGCGAGGACGCTCTACTGGACGCTGCCGCAGCAATTCGCGCACGCGACCTCCAACGGCGCCTCGCTGCGCACCGGCGACCTGATGGCGTCGGGGACGATCTCCGGCGCGGATCCGGGCTCAGAGGGCTCGATGATCGAGCTCTTCCGCGGCCAGCGGTTCCTCGAGGACGGGGACGAGGTCGTCCTCCGCGGCCGGGCCGCGAACGGGACCGAGCTCGGCGAGGTGCGCGGGCGGGTGCTGCCGGCGCGCGTCTAGCCAGGCGCGCGGCCGAAGAGCCGCCGGTAGAGCGTCTCCCAGTTCGTCGCGAAGCCCCGCCGGGCGGCCGCCAGCGAGAGCCTTCCCTCGCTGACCCAGGCCTTCGCGCGGTTCTCGAGGGCGTCCTTGACGTGGTAACTCGCCCGGCCGCTCCCGGGCTCGGGGAAGAGATTCCCGATCGCGTTCGCCCCGCCGAGCTCGAGCGGCACGATGTGGTCGATCTCGATCGAGTAGCCGTAGTACGCAGCGGCCATCCCGTACTCGCGCTCGACCGCGAACTTCTCGGTCTGGGGGACGTCGCGGATGGCTCCCGTGTGGAAGCCCGCCGAGCAGGATCACGCCCCTGGTCAGGCGCGGGTAGTAGCCGCCGGGCGAGCAGCGCCGGTCGGGGACGGCCGAGCGTACGCAGCCGCTCGACTTCGTGCGCGACCGGAACGACAGAGCCGGGCCGGTCGTGCCCTTCGTCCTCGTCCCGCTCTTGCGGCCGACGAGCCAGCGGGCGACGCCGCCGTGATGCGAGCAGGTGCCGGAGCGATGGCGCGAGAAGCTGTAGGTGCCGTCGCGGCACCTCGCGGTCGCGCCGGGTGGCGGAGCTGCGCTCGCCGCCGTGACCGCGAACGCACCGGCCAGGAGCAGGATCAGGAAGAATCGCCTCGCGATACCTTCGTTCTAACCGGACATGTCCGGTGCGTCAATTACACACAGGAGGTCGGTCATGGCGGTCCAGCTTGGGATTCTTGCTCTCCTCGAGGCAAAGCCGGGAAAAGGCGACGATCTGGCCGACTTCCTGCGCAGCGGCCGCGAGATCGCCGCAAGCGAGGAAGGCACGGTCACGTGGTACGCGTTCAAGGTCGGGGACACGACATACGGGATCTTCGACACCTTCGAGTCGGAGGAGGCCCGTCAGGCTCATCTGAACGGCGAGATCCCGAAGGCGCTCGGTCAGGTCGCGCCCGACCTGCTCGCCTCCGACCCCGATATCCGAACGGTCGAGATCCTGGCCGTGAAATAGCTCTCGATAAGCGGCCGTCGAGCCGACGAGCCGGGCGGACCGAGAGTCCGCCGAGGCAGCCGCGAATCTGATGGCGAAGATCGAGATGGGCGTCTTCGGACACCCCTAGCTGCCCGTTTCGAGCGAGTTTCCTGAGTGAGTGGGCGCGGCTGGGATCGAACCAGCGACCCCTCGCGTGTGAAGCGAGTGCTCTCCCGCTGAGCTACGCGCCCTGAAGGGCCGATTGTAGCCCGGCCCAACCGACGTAACCGACGCCGCCGAGGCTCCGTTACAGGGACGGAGATGAACGCAGCCTCCGAAGCAACTGTTGCCGATCGCCGTACCGCCGGCGCGCCCGCACCGGAACGTTCTCGTGGCCTGCGCAGGGAGATCGGATTCATCGGGCTGCTCTGGGCCTCGGGCGGCTCGATCATCGGCTCCGGCTGGCTGTTCGGCGCCCAGAAGGCGCTCGTCGCCGCCGGCCCCGCGGCGATCATCTCGTGGGGGATCGGCGCGCTCGCCATCTTCCTCCTCGCGCTGACGCACGCCGAGCTGGGCGGGATGTGGCCCGTCGCCGGCGGAACCGCGCGCTTCCCGCACTACGCGTTCGGCGGCGGCGCCGGCGCGTCCTTCGGCTGGTTCTCGTGGCTGCAGGCGGCCACCGTCGCGCCGATCGAGGTGCTCGCGATGATCACTTACGGCCAGCATTACTCGTTCGCGAAAGGGTGGATGAAGACCACCAGCGGCGGCACGAGCGTCCTGACCGCGAGCGGGATCGTGGCGGCGGTGATCCTGATGGCGATCTTCACCTCGATCAACTTCCTCGGGATCCGCCGGCTCGCGCACACGAACAGCGCGGCCACCTGGTGGAAGATCGGGATCCCGCTGCTGACGATCTTCGTCCTCGGCATCGTCAATTTCCACGCGAGCAACTTCACGGCCGCGGACGGCTTCAATCCCTTCGGCGCG
This sequence comes from uncultured Actinomycetes bacterium, assembly GCA_963825805.1. Lineage (GTDB taxonomy): Bacteria > Actinomycetota > Thermoleophilia > Gaiellales > Gaiellaceae > Palsa-739. The sequence goes on from CAWGVE010000044.1 coordinate 65,610, forward strand.
AAGGGCGTGCTCGCGGCGGTCTCGACGAGCGGGATCATCTTCGCGCTGCTCGGCTTCGAGCAGGCCGACCAGCTCGCCGGCGAGAGCGCGCGGCCGAAGCGCGACATCCCGCGGGCGGTGATCATGTCGGTGATCATCGGCGCGGTCATCTACATCGCGCTCCAGGTGATCTTCCTCGGCGCGCTGCCGCCCTCGCAGATCGGGCATACCTGGGCGCACGGCGCGTACACGACGATGACCGGTCCCTTCGCCCAGCTCGCGACGCTCGTCGGTGTCGGCTGGCTCGCGGCGATCCTCTACGTCGACGCGATCATCTCGCCGGGCGGGACGGGGCTCATCTACACGACCTCCAGCTCGCGCGTCTCGTACGGCCTGAGCCGGAACGGCTACTTCCCGACCGCGTACGAGTCGACGGACAAGCGCGGCGTGCCGTGGTTCGGCCTGATCACGGCGTTCGTCGTCGGCTGCGTCTGCTTCCTCCCGTTCCCGAGCTGGACGTCTCTCGTCGGGCTGATCACGGCCGCAAGCGTGCTGATGTACGGCGGCGCACCGCTTGCGCTCGGCGTCTTCCGGCGGCGGCTGCCGAACGCCGAGCGGCCGTATCGCGCGCCGTTCGGGACGGTGCTCGCGCCGGTCTCGTTCATCGTGGCGAACCTGCTCATCCTCTGGTCGGGCTGGGACACCGTCTGGCGGCTCGGCGTCGCGATCCTCATCGGCTACGTGATCCTCGCCGCGACCCGGATCTTCAACTGGAACTCGCGCTCGCCGCAGCTCGACCTGAAGGCCGCGAGCTGGCTCCCGTTCTACCTCGTCGGGATGGGCGCGATCGTCTACCTCAGCGACTTCGGGCCGATGGCGAATCCGGTCTTCCCGCTCTGGTGGGACATGGTCGCGGTCGGAGTCTTCAGCCTGATCATCTACTTCTGGGCGCTCGCCGTCGCGCTGCCGACCGAGCGGATCGAGGAGATGATCGGCGCCGTCGAGCTGCCCGAAGAGGACGGCGCCGCGAACGAGCCGCTGACTCGCGAGACCTAGTCACTCGACGACGACGGCGGCGGTGCGGAGCCGCACGCGTCGCACCGCCGCGAGTGCGCCGCCGCACAGTGCGGCGGCGACCAGGAACGGGACGACGTCTCCGGTCGCGGCGGCCACGGCCCCTCCGGCCGCCGGGCCGATCAGGGCTCCCAGGGCCCAGGCGGCGTTCATGAGGCCGAAGGCCATTCCCTGGGCCAGGCCGCTTCGCTCCGCGCCCTCCGCGATCAGGGCAAAGGCCGGCGTGAAGAGCACGCCGTACGCGCCGCTCGCGAGGATGAGCAGCGGGACGTAGACGAGCGGGCGCGGCGAGAAGGCGAGCCCGACGGAGACCACGGCCCCCGCGGCGAGCGCCGCCCGCACCGGGAGCAGGACTCCGCGCCGGTCGAGCATCCGGCCGGCCAGCGGCGAGAGGGCGGTCTCGAACGCGGCGCCCACGAGCCAGACGGCTCCGATGGCGGCGGCGCCAAGACCGGCGTCCGACAGGTGGAGGGGCGCGAGCGTCGAGAGGACGCCGAAGAGGAGCGAGGGCAACGCCATCAGGGCGAGACCGCCGAGGAAGTACCTGTCCCGAAGCGCCCGCGCCATGGCGGACATCGAGGGGCTCTCCGCCGGGATCGACTCGAGCTGCAGCGTCCAGACCGCGAGGACGACGGCCAGGCCGGCCAGTGCCGTGAAGACCTCGGCCCGGCCGACGAGCGCAGCCACCGCTCCGACGACCGGCCCGAAGAGCGCGCCGAAGACGGCCGCGCCGAGCGCGGTCCCGATCAGCTGGCCTCGCCTCTCGCGCGGCGCGGCGGCGAGCAGCCAGGCGAAGGCGCCGGCCCACGTGAAGCCGCTGCCGCAGCCCTGCAGGAAACGGGCCGCCAGGAGGGCCCCGAAGCCCTGGGCGAAAGCAAAGCCGAGACTCGACAGCCCCATCAGCGTCAGCCCGACGAGTACGGCACGCCGGGCGCCGAGCCGGGCGGCGGCCGCTCCTCCCGGTATCCCGCCCACCAGCGCGCCGGCGGCATACGCGGCGACGAGCACGCCGGCGCCGGTCTTCGAGAGATGGAGCGTGTGCGCGAAGTGGGGCAGGAGCGGCGTGAGTGCCGCGTAGAGCATCGTGTCGACCGCGACGAGCGTGCAGACGAGGACGAGCAGGCGGCGCATTGGCGTCCAGCGTATGCGCGGCCTACCGTTCGGGTGTGACAGTTCGCGGTGTCGGTGCCGTATGGAGAGGCGTGAACGCCCTGCCGGCCGCTGTCCAACAGCCACGCCATGTGAGCTCGCCGGCTTTCGCGGACGTCGTCGCCGAGCATCTCGACGCCGTCTACGGCTACCTCGTCTACCTCACCGGCGACCGCGCGGCGGCCGAGGATCTCGCGGCCGAGACGTTCGAGCGCGCCTTCAAGAGCTGGCGCCGCTTCGACCCGCGCCGCGGCGCGCCGCGCACCTGGCTCTGCCGCATCGCGCACTCCGCCGCGGTCGACTGGTTCCGCGCCGAAGCGCGGCGGCAGAGGCGTGAGGAGACCTACAGCCGCGACGAGGCACAGCTGGGCGACACCGTCTTCGCCGAGGGTCTGTCCCCGGAGCTCGACCGCGCGCTGCAGCGGCTCACTCCCGCCGAGCGCGAGGTCGTGGCGCTGCGCGTGCTGCTCGAGCTCGACGGGCCGAGCGCGGCGCGCGTGCTCGGGATCAGCAGAACGGCTTGCTCGACCCGGCTCAGCCGGGCCCTGAAGAGACTCGAGGAGGAGATGTCCGATGTCCGCAGCTGACGCGGCTTTCGAGGGATACGAAGGGCTCGTGGCTGCGCTGCGGGCGAACCCACCGAGCGCGCCCGACGGGCTCCGCCAGCAGGTGCTGGCGGGCGAGCCGCGGCGCCGCCGTCTGCCGAGCCGGAGGCTGGCGCTCGTCGTCGTGCCGCTCGCCGTTGCGCTCGCCGTCGGCGCCGCGGTCGTGCACGGCTTCGTCAGCTCGGGGTCACAGCATGGTGCGGCAGCAGGGGTTGTCCCCCTGAATCCGACGCTCAAAGGCGCTCACCGCGAGGTGATTCAGCACGGCGCGAAGAACCTTGGGGCGCTGCAGTCGACGACGCCTGCGTGGGCGACCGCGGGGAGGGTGGACGCGAGGCCGACGACGACGGTCGCAGCGGCCGGAGACCTGCTCCAGAACAAGAAGCTGACGACGGCTCAGAACCTCTACGCCCCGGACACCGCTGTCACCATCCCGCGCAACCGGCTCGTCCACGCCGACGCGACGCTGCAGGTTCGGGTGCCGAGCCATTCGGCGCTCACGAAGGCTACGAACCAGGCGACGCAGATCGTCGGGTCGCTCGGCGGCTACGCGCAGAGCGTCCAGTACCAGAGCTCCCGCGACGGCACGGGGAACTCCTTCCTCCAGCTGCGCGTGCCGGTCGGCAAGGCCGAGACGGCGCTCGCGAAGCTCGGCTCGCTGGGGACGCTCGTCTCGCAGCAGGTCTCGACGCAGGACCTGCAACAGCAGCTCACGCAACAGACGGATTCGATCGGCACGCTCCGGCGCGAGATCGCCGTCTATGTCCAGGCGCTCCAGAGCACGGCGCTCTCCGCGACCGAGCGCGTGGCCATCCAGATCAAGCTCGAGAACGCGCGGCACTCGCTCAAGGTGCTGAAGAAGGCCCGCACCGCCACGGTCGCCTCGGGCGCGACCGCCGACGTCTCGCTCACGCTGACGACGAACAAGGACGCAGGCATCGTCCCGGTTCACCACAGGAGCGGCCGCTTCGACCGGCTGCTCGGCTCGGCCGCCGGCTTCCTCGCGCTCGAGGGGATCATCGTCCTCTACGCCCTCGTCGTGCTCAGCCCGTTCCTCCTGCTCGGCGGCCTCACCTGGTGGCTCCTGCGCGAGCGGCGACGGCGTGAAGAGACCCGGCTGCTCGCTTCCGCCTGATCTGGTGAAATAGGGGCCGTGCTCGGCTCAGAGCTTCCGCTCGGCCACGAGATCGGCCTCATCGTCGTCGCGGCCGTCTTCATCGCCTTCGCGCTCGTGGCGTCGTTCGTCGTGCCGCGCTACAAGCCGGACTTCCCGGGCCCGAACGGGCTGGGGCCGTTCGTGATCGCGTCGATCGTCATGTTCGTGCTGATGGTCGCCGCCGTGAACTTCTTCGGCTAGCGACCGGCAGCGCTAACCTTCGGACTCCGGAGAAGTGGCCGAGTGGCTGAAGGCGGCGCCCTGCTAAGGCGTTATGGGGCTGAATGGCTCCATCGAGGGTTCGAATCCCTCCTTCTCCGCTAGCGCGACGGACCGCAAGGTCGCGCCCACCCGCGGAGGGGTGGCAGAGCGGTCGAATGCGGCGGTCTCGAAAACCGTTATCCGTCGTTAGGCGGATCGAGGGTTCAAATCCCTCCCCCTCCGCTCGTTCGCCTGTGAGCCGCACGGGTGAGCGAGTCCCGGGCTCACCGGCCTTTGTCACAAACGTTCCGCATGGTTGAGCCAGAAGCCTCGACCTGTGCCGCCGCGTCTGTCACGTTTCCGCCCGATGCACGAGATAGAGGGCGTGACCGAGGACGAGGCGACACCGAGCCGGCATTACCCTGAGGTTTATCGCTACGTGCGGCGCCGCTCTCGGAGCCGGGAGGACGCCGAGGACCTCACGCAGACCGTCTTTGCGCAAGCGACGTCGATGCTCGAGCGCTCGACTGCCGGCTCGCCGCCGGTGCTCGCCTGGCTCTACACCGTCGCCCGGCGGCGGCTGATCGACGAGCACCGCCGCCGGAACGCGATCGAGGCGCGGATCATCCCTCTCGACGAGGCTCGCCTCGAGCACCGGCAGCCGGAGGGATACGGAATCGATGTCGCCCGCACGCTCGCTGACGGGATCGCCTCCCTCCCGGCGGAGCAGCAGGAGGTGGTCGTCCTGAAGGTGATCGAGGGCCGCCGCTTTGCGGAGATCGCGGCACGCCTCGGGGTCAGCGAAGACGCCTGTCGTACGAGACTCAGTCGGGCTCTACGGAGCCTGCGTATTCGACTCGAGGAAGAAGGGATCACGCCATGAACCGGAGTTCAGGGACCTCGTTCGCCGACCCGGAGCTGGTCGAGCTCTTCGCCGACGAGCCGGAGCTGCTCGCGATCGCCGACGCGATCGGGGCGACGGCTCCCGCCGGAGCGGAGCGCCGGCTGGCACGTGCCCCGCGGCGGCGACTCGTCGCTGCGGCGGTTCTCGTCGCCGCAGTGGCGGTGGTCGTGCTGGTCGCGCCGTGGCGGCGCTCGCACGGGACGCTTGCCGACCTCGCCCTGGCCGCGATCGGCTCAGGTCCGGTCGTGCACGTGGTCAGCGAGACGCCGACCGGCGGCGGGCTCGCCGACCTGAAGAACGGGACCGTGCGGCCGCTCGTGCAGCGCGACGAGGTCTGGTACGACGGCTCGCGCGGCCTGCGCCGCGATCTGGCCACGGTCGAATCGAAGATCGTCGACGACGAGCTCGAGACGCCGCAGGGTGGATTCGTGCCGGGCGGCAGGGTCTACGACTGCACGTGGATCGCAGCGCACCCGGTCGCGGCGACCAGGGCGCACGTGAGCTGCAACGCCTCGGGCGAGAACGGGACGAAGCCGCACGTCGTCCCGCGCCCGAAGCCGACGCTCGACCCCGGCCTGGCCGGCTTCGCCGACGGATACCGGAAGGCGCTCGCCTCCGGGGAGGCCCGCGAGGCGGGCTCGGGAACCGTCGACGGGCGGAAGGTCGACTGGCTCGTGTTCCCGACGAGCGACAACGGCACCGAGCGAGTTGCGCTCGACCACGTCTCCCACAAGCCGATCCTCCTCGAATATCGGACCTCGACGACCCGGATCGTCGACATCGGCACGATCGCGTATGACGCCTCCGACTTCCCTCGCCCGCGAGCGAACGAGGTTCCCCCGCCGGCGGCCGGTGGGCGCAGCGAGGACATCTCCACGATCGCTCTCGCCGGCCCCGCGATCGCCGCCGCCTTGCCCGGCGCGGTCTGGGCCGGCCCGCGGATCGCAGGCCGGCCGCTCGTCCAGGCCACGAAGCAGACACTGACCGCCCGGTCCTTCAAGGCGCCTACCCGGACGGGCGCCGGTCTTGAGCTCACCTACGGCAGCGTCGACGGCCAGGACCATCTCGATCTGTCGCAGCCATACGTCGAGATCCAGGAAGCGGCCTCCCGGTCGCTCCTCTTGTTGGGGGGATTCGTCAGGCCCGGGATGCCGCCCGCGGGGAAGCTCTACCTCGATCCTGTACCCGGAGCTCGCCTCACCAGGGACACGCTCAGCCTCGGCGCAATGGTCTCCGGCGGCGTCTACGTCACGATCCAGACGAACACGACTCCCACGACGGTCCTCGAAGTAGCCCACGCCCTCGTCCAGGCGGGCGCGGGACGGTGACGAGGCTTGCGATCGGCGGGCTCCGCCTCCTTCGGTTTCGGCGTCACCTCGTTGGCGACAACGACACCGGACTGCGGTTGATCGGCGACCCAAGGAGGTCGAGTCATGTCGAGTTTGCATTGGCTGCGCCGTGTGGGCGGGCGACACAAGGTGGCCATCGCCGTCGCCGTAGGCGTCCTGGTAGCGGGAGGGCTGTCGGCTTTCCTGACCCAGGGCTTTGCCGCGGCCGCCAGCTCCCCGAGAACACCCTGGCTTGATGCCCACAAGCCGGTGCAGGCGCGGGTGAACGCCCTGCTGGGCGCGATGACCCTGCCCGAGAAGGTCGGCCAGATGGACCAGCAGCTCGTCGACGACCTGACCGGCCCGTCCACTGCATGCGGCAGCCAGGGCTGGGCCGAGCTGAACGATGACTGCATGAAGACGTGGCTGGTCGACAACAACGTCGGCTCGCTGCTTGCGGGCGGCACGGACAACCCGCCGGACACGACCGGTCAGATGGGCAGCGGCAATACAGGTTACGACTGGGCCCACGAGTACAACCTGATCCAGAAGTACGCGATCCAGAACTCGCGGCTGCACATCCCGTTGATCTTCGGCGTGGACGCGGTCCACGGCTTCGGTCACCCCTGGCAGGCGCCGCTGTACCCGCAGTCGATCGGCATGGGGGCCACCTGGGATCCGTCGGCGGCCGAAGCCGGCGGCGTCGCAACGGCGAACGCGCTGCGGGCCACCGGCTGGGATTGGACCTTCGCCCCGGTGCAGGACCTCGCCCGCGACAACAGGTGGGGTCGCACTTACGAGACCTGGGCTGAGGAGCCCGTGCTGTCGGCGGCCATGGGCGCCGCCAATATCCGCGGCCTTCAGTCTTCGCCTCCCGCCGGCTCGCTCGGTGTCACCGCGACCGTCAAGCACTTCGCCGGCTACTCGCAGTCGATCAACGGCCACGACCGCAACGAGGCCCTGCTGCCGTTGAGCTACCTGCAGAGCGTGATCCTGCCGTCGTACGCCGGAGGCATCGATGCCGGAGCGGGCACCGTGATGGTCGACTCCGGCTCCATCAACGGCGTCCCCGCGACCGGGTCGCACTACCTGCTGACCGACATCCTCCGCCACCAGATGCACTTCCAGGGCGTAGTGATCAGCGATTACCAGGACGTGCAGGCGCTACAGACGGCCTACCACGTCGCCGCCAGCCCGGCTGAGGCGATCGCCGAGGCCGTGAACGCCGGTGTCGACATGGCCATGTACGTGACCAGCCCCGACCAGTGGCAGTCCGCCATCCTCCAGGACGTCCAGTCGCACGCGATTTCGATGGGGCGGATCAATGAGGCAGTGGGGCGGATTCTCACGCTGAAGTTCCAGCTCGGCCTGTTCGACCAGCCGTGCGTCAGCGACCCGAACACGCCGTGCGTCGACGCCAACGCGGCCAACGCCGCGGTCACCGCCGGCCGGGGCGGCACGCTCAGCGCCGCCCAGGAATCGATGACGCTGCTGCGCAACCAGAGCAACACGTTGCCGCTTTCCCCGTCCGCCAAGGTCGTCGTCACCGGCCCGAGCGCCGACTCGATGACCAACCAGCTCGGCGGATGGAGCGTCAGCTGGCAAGGCGTCTTCGGTGCGGGTCACGTGTGCTGCATGGGTCCGCCCGACCAGATTCCGCCCGGTACGACCGTGCAGGAGGGGGTCCTGAACGACGATCCCAACGCTGTCTACGTGGCGGACGGCAACACCGCCGCGAGCACGTCCGCCGACGCTTACGTCGTGGCGGTGGGCGAGAAGGCGTACGCCGAAGGGCTCGGCGACAACCCGGCGCCCCAGCTGCCGCCCGACCAGAAGGCGCTGATCAAGCAGCTCGAGGACACCGACAAGCCGGTGATCGTCGTCGTCATCGCCGGACGTCCGGTCGGCCTGGGGCCTGATGCGGAGCACGCGAACGGGATTCTGATGGCCTACCAGGGCAGCACCGAGGCCGGCCAGGCTGTCGCCGACGCGATCTTCGGCAAGATCGACCCGAGCGGCAAGCTGCCGATCAGCTGGCCGTCGGATGCCGCCGCGCCCGGTGGGGACTTCGACGGCAGTGCGCCGTCACCGCTGGGCGACCAGCCGAAGTTCTTCGACCAGCTGGGCGGCACCGGTTCCGGTCAGGGCCATGCGTACAACCCGCTGTACCCGTTCGGGTTCGGCCTGTCCTACACCACGTTCACGACCACCGATCTCTCGGTGACACCGGACGTCGCCCGGAACGGCACCGCGACGGCGACCTTCACGGTCACCAACACCGGGTCCCACAGCGGGACGGACATCGTTCCCGTCTACGTGGCCCAGCCGGTCAGCAGCGTGGTCGTGCCACCGCAGCGCCTGGTGGCCTTCACGCGCGTAACGCTCGACGCCGGAGAGCCCAAGACCGTGCACGTTCAGTTCCCGGTCTCCACGCTGGCCGAGACGCAGGGCGACATCAACGCGTCCGCACCGCCGAAGGCGGCCCCAGGGGCCTACATCGTCCAGTTGGACAGGAACACCACGACCCCGTACAGCGTCGCGGCGTCGGCGCCGTTCACCATCCACTGATCGACGAGGGGGATCGCCGCGTCGAACCCGGCGCGGCGATCCCTCCGTCGGCGGCGTTCAGGAGGCCTTGGTGGCGCTCCAGCTGCCGCCGCCCTGTGGGCTCGTCCAGGTGCCCGACATCGTGCTTCCCCTGACCTTGCCCTTGTACTTGGCGCCGACGCTGACTGCGCCGAACTTGATCTTCCCGTTGGTCACGCTGCCGCTGATTCCGTAGGTGCCCTTCGGATTCGAGAGCGCGATGTTCCCGTGGAGCCGCGAGCCGGTCTTCTGCCAGTGAATCGTGAAGTGACCCGAAACGGCGCCGCCGTAGTGACCCTTCCACTTGCCGGCGAGCCCCGACTTCGTCGCGGCGTGGGAGCTCGGCGCGCTCCCCGCGGCGAGCGCCGTGCCGCAGCAGGCGAGAGCAAGAAGTGCAGCGATCCACAGAGCGGGAAGCCGTCGCGTGATCCTGCGGCCTAGAGGCTGAACGTTCGTCATGCTGAGCTCCTTCCCTGGAGGGTGTTTTCGGTACGTACAGAGACGGTGGTTGCGAGCAGGCGCTCGTACGGCACGCGCGCCAGCGCCGTGACCCGGCGGATCGCATCGGCGGTGCCCTCGAAGTGGCAGAGAACGACCTCGTCTTCCCGAATCAGCACCGATCCGAGGTAGCGAACGTCGTCGGTGAGCGAGGCAGCGATCCGTTGATCGAGCGCGTGCACTTCCTCCTCGCGCACGTCCGGCCAGTAGCACTCGGCGACGAAGCTCTCGGCATGTTCCGCCATGGCTCCAACATGACCCGCCCGGCAGAGTGGAGAAAGACCTGAAGACCCTACGAAATCACCTGCGTGTCCCCTCGATCGAGGGCGCGGGCGAGCTGCGTTCTCGAGCTATGGAAAGCCCCCGCGGATGCGGGGGCTTTCCATTGGGCTGTGCGGGTCAGGACGTCAGTTGCCGGTCGAGTTGCCGAGTACGACGAGATTGAATTTGCAGTTAGAGCTGGCATTCGAACAGCCGGCCGTCAGCTTGTCGAAGTGGAGTGGATGCGTCAGATCGAGCTGGTACGAGTCCGACCCGTCGAGGCTCGACCCTTGGAGGTCGAGCACGATCTTGTCGTTCAAGTAGAAGGTCAGCTCGAGCGCGTCGTCCATGCCGGAGCCGGTAATGCTCGTGGCATTGACGTCGTCGGTGCACAGCGTGTGTCCGCCGGGGTTCAGGCTCCAGTCGCTGACGACGCCTTCGTCCATGCATTGCTCCGTTACTGCGCTCGGCGAAGCGATCTGCGCGGACGTCTCGAGGTTGCCGCTGCTGTCGAAGTTGAGCTTCCCGAGCTTGTTCTCGATGTTCGCAAGATGTCCGCTGTCGGTTGAGTCGAGGTTGACGGTGTTGGCGAACGAGTCGAGCTTGACCGTGTTCTTGCTCGGGTCGATGCCGACGGGGCCGCTCACGCTGGTCGTGGACGTGCCGACCTGCTGAACCGGGACCGGGTTCGTGTTCGTGTTCTGGACGATGACGTTCTGGAACGGCGTCGTCGCGGCGCTGACGATCTGCTCACGGAACAGGGTCGAACCGAGTACGATCGCGGCTAACACGAGCAGGAACGCCGGTATCAGGGCCTTGCGCATGCTTCCTCCTTTTGATCTGCCATGGACGCAACGTGACCCGTCGGACGGCTCGGAGAAAGACCTGAAGACCCTACGAAATCGCCTGCGCGTCGCCCCGGTCGAGGGCGCGGGCGAGCTGCGCTCGGGAGGAGATGCCGAGCTTGGCGTAGGCGCGCTTGAGGTTCGACTCGACCGTCTTGACGCTGACGAACACCTGCTCGGCGATCGCCTGATTGGTCAGACCGTCTGCCGCGAGCCGGGCGATGCGGAGCTCGGTCGCGCTCAGCTCCTCCGGCGCGCGCCGGACTGCGACCCGGGCCAGCTCGTCGTCGACGCGGGCGACCCAGGTCTCGCCGCCCTGGCGGGCGAAGAGCTCACGCGCCTCTTCCAGAGACAGTCGCGCCTGGCGCTTCTGTTTCAGCCGCCGCTGTAGCCGACCCTGGACGAGAAGCGTTCGTGCGCGCTCGAAGGGCATCGGGCAGCGCTCGTGCTCGGAGAGCGCCCGCTCGAGAGCCTCCGCGGCCGCGTCGAGCTCACCTCGCGCCGCGAGCACCAGACCGCGGCACCGCGCCGAGACCGCGAGGCTCCACGGGATGCGCGAACGGGCCGCACGCTCTTCGAAGCGGGCGAGCAACCCCTCCGCGCGGTCGAGGTCACCCACCCCGGCCGCCGCCTCGATCGCGTCGCCGTCGACCCGCCAGATCGCCGGCTCGCGGAAGTCGACGCGTTCGAACACCTCGAGCGCGTCAGTCAGGTGCCGGTCGGCGGAGGCCGTCTCGCCGGCCGCGAGCTCGGCGAGCCCCACGCAACGGCTCCAGATCGCCGCCACCAGAGCCTCCCCCGGATCTGCCTTCGCCGCGGCTTCGCGGACGGGCTCGACCCGCCCGGCGTAGGCGTCCACATACGCGCGCCAGAGGTCTCCGGCCTCCGGGGCGAGCCCGTGCTGGCCGAAGGCGTCGAGCATGCGCTCCGCCAGCTCCGCCGCTCCGGCGAGGTCGCCCGCCCAGGTCGCGACGATCACGCGATTGAGCAGGATGTTCGCAAGCGACGACTCGTCGCCCTCCTCCCGCGCCTGCTGCTCCGCCTGCTCGAGGCGCGCACGCGCGCCGTCGAGATCGTCGATGTAACGAAGCCACTGGCCGAGCTTGAAGACGACGCGTGTGTCGACTGTCGCCGGTGGGCCGCTCTCCTCCAGCGCGAGCGCCCGCATCGCCGTCTCCTGGTCGAAGCCGTAGCCGAGGAAGAGGTCGGCACGCACTCGCGCGCTCAACGCCGCCGCGACGAGGCCGGGATCGGGGTCCGGAACGCCCTCGAGCAGCGCCAGCGCCTTGCGCGCGGAGGCCGCCGCCTTCGCAAGGTCGACGGTGCCGGCGTACAGGGCGACGGCGGCGTGGCACCGGGCCTCGAGTACGGGATCGCGTGCGTCAGCGAGCGCCTGCTCTGCGAGCGCCGTCGCCGCGGATTCGCCGCTGCGCCAGTAGTCGATCTCGACGAGCGTCAGCAGCGCTCGCGCACGCAGGTCACCCGGCGGAAGCGTCGTGCGCAACTCCTCGAGCAGCGCCCGCGCGGCCGGGAAGTCGCTTGCGAGATGTAGTTGCTCGGCAAGCTCGATCTGGAGCGCCGGCCGCGCCGGAGCGTTTGCCGGAAGCAGCCTCAGCGCGAGCCCGATCAACTCGGCGGCGGAGTCCGGGGAGCCGCGCATCCGCGCGTGGCGGGAGGCCGCCTGGAGCTCCCGCACGACCGCGGCGTCCGGCCCGCGCGCTGCGAGTGCGAGATGCCGCGCTCGCTCCTCCGGGTCGCGCGCGAGCCCGGCGACGGCGCGATGCGCCTCACGGAGCCGGGCGGCCGGAACGGCGGAGTACACCGCCGATGCGAACAGCGGGTGGACGAACTCGATCCGCCCATCCACCTCGACGCGCACGAGCCCCGCCTCCTCCGCAGGCGCGAGCTCGACGGGATCGATCGCCTCCGTGTCGGGCCGGGCCAGGACCGCGGCGCGCAGCAGCGCGTCGCGCGCCTCGGCCGGGAGGGCCTGGACGCGTGCCCGCACGAGCGCGTCGAGGCTCTGTGGTACCGGGACGCGGCCCGAGATGTCGCGCTCGCCGCGGCGGTCGAGCTCGCGCGCGATCTCGACCGCGTAGAGCGGGTTGCCGCCCGCCGCCTGCGCGATTCGCACGAGCGTCGGTCGCGGAAACGTGCGCCCGAGCTCCTGCGTGAGCACGCGGTGGAGGGCGGCGACGGAAAGCGGTCCCAGCTCGAGGTGCTCGACCTCGAGATCGCGCTCGAGCGCAGCGATCGGCGCTCGCGCAAGCTCGGTCGCGCGCACCGAGACGAGGCACCGCACGCGCTGCTCCCCGAGCCGGCGCAGCGCGAACTCGACCACCGCCGCCGACGAAGCGTCGAGCCAGTGGAGGTCGTCGATCGCGCACACGACCTCCGATTCGCCGGCGAGCTCGCGCAGAAGCGTGAGGAACGCGGCGCCGACTACGCGACGCCCGGCCGGCCGTGTGGAGGCGGCGCGCAGGAGCGCGACGTCGAGACCCACCCGCTGCGGCTCGGGCAGTCGCTCGAAGAGCTCGTCCGGCACGTCGGTGAGCAGATCCGCGAGCCCCGCGAAGGCGAGCCGGGCTTCCGACTCGGTCGGCCGCGCGACCAGCACGCGGGCGCCTTTTTGGCGAGCGCGCTCGACCGCCGCCTGCCACAACGTCGTCTTGCCGATTCCCGGCTCGCCGACGATCGCGATCACGCGCGGTCGCTCGGTGAGCAGGAAGGTTTCGACGGCCCCCAGCTCCGATTCGCGCCCGACCAGGCTCGACACGAGCAAAGGGTATGCGGCGTTGGGCGTTTCTAGGCCGGCGGCTGCCGGACGGGCTGTGACGTCTCCTCGACCAGGTTCCGCTGGACGAGCGTGAAGAGCAACGCGATCGACGGGACGACGACCAGCAGCGCGACGCCGAAGATTCCCAGCAGCACCTCGAGCGTCGCGCTCGGGGCTGCCGCGGCCGAGATCGTGAGGCTCGGCGGCAGGATGTAGGGATGCTGGGCGACGGCCCAGCCGGCGATCACGGCGACGACCGCGCCTGCCGCGAGAACCCGGGCGCCGCGGCGGGCTCCCCGGTAAAGGAGGACGAGCACCGCGACCCCGCAGACGACCGAGACGATCACGAGCGGCAGGCCGTCGCCCTTCAGCCCGTCGAAGACGGAGCGTGCGTGCTTGTGCAGGGCGACGAGGTTCACGGCCGCGAGCGCTCCGGTGACCACGGCGGCCACGAGCGCACGCCGCGTGAAGTAGCGCTCGAGGTCGGGCGTGTGGGCGCGGCGTGCGTCGCTGACGAGGAACACGCTCGCGAGGTAGGCGCCGGTCGCCACGAAGAGCGCGCCCGTGAGGAGCGAGAGCGTGTTGACCCAGCTCGTCACGGCGTCGCCCGCCGCGTTCCCGACCGGCACGCGGCCGCCCGCGATCGCGCCGACGACGGTTCCCATGAAGAACGGCGTCAGCACGGACGAGGCCCCGAACATCGTGGTGGCGATCGCCCGGCCGCGGGCGCGGCGCGCGGTGTGCTGGAAGGCGAAGCCGGCTCCTCGCAGCACGATCCCGAGTGCCGCGAGGCTCAGCGGGATGAAGAGCGTCGAGAAGATCGACTCGAACGCCGTCGGGAAGCCGGTCCAGAGGACGACGAGGACGAAGATCAGCCAGACGTGGTTCGCCTCCCAGACCGGCCCGATCGCCCAGTCGATCAGCTCGCGCGGTCGCCGGCCGCTCTCGCCGCCGGCGAGCAGGCTCCAGAGGCCGGCCCCGAAATCGGCGCCGCCGAGCACCGCGTACAGCGCCGCTCCGACGACGAGCACGACGGCGACGGCGTTCGCGGCAGTCACGTCGAGCCTCCCGCCACCGCCGGAGGCGGCCCCGTCTCGGGCCCGTACGGGACGTCGTCCTGCTCCCGGTCGTCACGGCGCCAGCGTCGCGACATCGCGCGCAGGGTGATGATCAGGGTTGCGCCGAGCGCGACGTAGAGGGCCACGATGAGGCCGAACGTGACCCAGACGCCGTTCGCGTTCGTGACCGCGTCGGCGGTCCGCATGACGTTGTAGACGATCCAGGGCTGGCGGCCGACTTCGGTCACGATCCAGCCGCACTCGAGCGCGATCACGGCAGCGATGCCCGACACGGCCGTGGCTCGCAGGAACCAGCGCGACTGCGGGAAGTCTCGCTTCCGCCACCACCCGATTCCCAGCCAGAGCGCGAGCAGGATCAGCACCGAGCAGATCCCGACCATCGTGTCGAAGGCCCAGTGGAGCATTGTGTTGGCCGGCGGTCGGTCGTTCGCCGGCACGGAGTCGAGCCCCGTCACCTGGGTGCTCGTGCTCCACCCGACGAGGAACGAGTCGAAGCCGGGGATGCCGATGCCGCCCTTGATGCCGCTGGAGGTGCAGCGCCCGAAGATGTACTCGGTGACGTCGGTCGAGGTCTGCTGCACGCACTCCATCCCGGCGAACTTGATCGGCTGGTCCTTCGCGATGGCGCGGGCGGCGGTGTCGCCGACGGCGAACTGGATCGGTGTCGCGATGCAGGCGACGGTGAGCGGGATCAGGAGCCCCAGCCGGTGAATCCGGTCGCGCCGCCCTCGCAGCATCCCGACGGCGTAGATCGACGCCACGATGAAACCGGTGACGAGATACGCCGCGAGGATCATGTGCGGCACCTCGTAGGGCACGGCGGGATTGAAGATCACCTTCAGCGGCTGGACGGACGTCACCGTCCCCGTGGTGGGCGAGAACCCCTGCGGCTGGTTCATCCACGAGTTGACGGCGACGACGGAGAACGCGCCGCCGAGGCCCGCGACCACGACCGCGGCGCCCGCCCAGAAGTGCAGCCACGGCGACAGGTACTTCCAGCCGAAGATGTAGATCGCGATGAAGATCGCCTCGAGGAAGAAGCAGATGCCCTCGATCGCGAACAGGATGCCGAACACCTCGCCGAATCGCCCGGTGAACGCCGGCCAGAGGAGCCCGAACTCGAAGGAGAGGACGGTCCCCGTGACCGCGCCGACGGCGAAGGTCACCGCGACCGCTTTCGACCAGCGTCGTGCGAGCTCGAGCGCGTCCTCGTCGTCGTGGCGCAGGCCGCGGTAATTCGCGATCAGCATCATCGCGGGGAGCGCGACGCCGAGTGAGGCCAGGATGATGTGGAAGCCGAGCGTGAACGCCATCTGGCTCCGCGCCACGCCGAGGTTGGAGGCCAGGATCAGGATGGCCGGCTCTCTTTAGGTCTCGACCCTGATCCGGCCCGAGCGCTGGTGCGTGAGCCCGGCTCCGGCCCAGTCGACGACGGCCTTGGCGCGGTCCTCGTTGGTCGGCAGCAGCGCGAGGTGCACGGTTCCCCAGGCCAGCTGGGCCTTCTTGCCCTTCATGGTCTTGCCGCCGAGCATCTGCACCACGGCCGCACCGCGGCCGATCATCGCCATCGTCCCTTTGTCCTTGTACTCGAAAGGCTTCGTCTCGTCGCCCTTGACGAGGCTCGCGATCGTCTCGCCCGCGTGCGCGCCCGACTGCAGCGCGACCGAGCCGAGCTGGGGGAGGACCTGCTGCGTCTTCGCGTCGGTGATCGCGGCGATGTCGCCGATCGCGAACACCTCCGGATGGGACGGGATCCGCAACTGGTCGTCCACCCCGATGCGGTTGCCCCGCTCGAGCTCGAGCCCGAGGGAGCGGACGAGCTCGTTTCCCTGGAGGCCGGCTCCCCAGACGAGCGTGTGAGCGGCCAGGACCTGGCCGGACTTGAGCTTGACCTGTTGCGCGTCGACCGACTCGACGACCTCGCCGGTCATCACCTCGACCCCGCGCTTCTCGAGCGCCTCCTTCGTGTAGCTGCGGAGGTTCTCCTTGAACATCGCGAAGATCTCGGGCGAGGCCTCGACGAGCACGATGCGCGCGTGCTCGGAGGGGATGTCGGGGTAGTCCTTGCGAAAGACGCCGCTGTACAGCTCTGCGATCGCCCCGGCCGTCTCGACCCCGGTGGGCCCGCCCCCGACCACGACGACGTTCAGCGCGCCGGCCTCCGCGAGCCCGGGCTGCCGGTCGACCGCCTCCCACCGCTCGAGGATGTGGTCTTTGAGGCGAACTGCGTCGGGCAGCGTGTACAGCGGGAAGGAGTGCTCGTCCGCGCCGGCGACGCCGAAGAAGTTGACCTCGGCGCCGAGCGCGAGCACCAGGTAGTCGTAGGTCAGCGGCTCCATCCGGGCGAAGCGCGCCTCGCGCGCGTCGAGGTCGAGCGCCGTGACCGCGTCGTCGTGGACGCGCAGGTTGTCCTGCTTCTGGAAGAGATCGCGGATGGGGTGCCCGACCGCCGGCTGCTCGAGCAGCCCGGTCGCGACCTGGTAGAGGAGCGGCTGGAAGGTGTGGTAGTCGTGCTTGTCGACGAGCACGACGTCGACGTCGCTCTTACGGAGCTTCTGGGCGGCGCCGATCCCGCCGAAACCCCCGCCCAGCACGAGAACGCGAGGACGAGCGCCGTTCCCGTCGCGTGTCGGACTCACCAATTCGACGCTACGCCGCCGCCGGGCCGCGGTGTCATCCGAACAGGGTGATCTAGGGGGCGAAGAACTGCGCGAGCGCTCCGGTCCGGAACGGCGCCGTGCCGACCGAGAGATCGCCGGAGAACGGGTAGGTCAGGTCGAGGAGGACGACGAGCGACAGGCCAAGGACGATCGCGACGGAGCCTGCGCCGATCGCGTGGAACCAGAAGCTTCGCGAGCCGACGACGACCGTGTAGCCCACGATGATGATGGAGCCCACCAGGAGCAGGACTGCGATCACCCAGGGCAGGCCGCCGCCGGCTTCGTCCAGACGGTTCCGGCGGGCCACCAGCGCGGTACTCAGTTGCTGCACCGAGTCGTCGTAGAACGCCACCCCTCGGGGCGAGGATGGGTCGACTCCCTGAATCGCCTTGTACATGCCGTCGACGGCCGCGGCTGCGCGCGGGCTGACCTTGCCTTCGTGCATCTGCGGCCACTCGTCGGTCACGACGGCACGCACATAGGTGCCGACCGCAGTGCGAACGCGAGCGCCGCCGGCCTGTGGCAGCGCATTACTGTCTCGCACGATCGCCGCGAGCGCGTCTGCTTCGTTGCTGACGTTGCTCTGGGTGTCGCCGTAGTTCTGGTACGCGATCACGACGATGAAGGCGAGCAGCAGCCCGAATAGGGCGGCGACGACGCCGAGGAGTTGCGAGGAGACCTCGGCGTCGAACCCCTCGCGCACCGCGGGCACGAACCTCCGGATCAGCCAGACGAGGCCGAGAATGAGGCCGACGATCGCCCCGACGACGAGGATCAGAAGCAGCCAGATCGGAACGTGGTTGATCAGCCCGCGCAGCACGCGCCCCGGCTCCCGCGCGTCAAACGCCCAGCTCGGCCGTCAGGCGGCCGGACGTCACCGCTGCTTCCAAAGCCCGGTAGTCCCGTTCGTTCTGGTCGGCGTAGGTCTCGGCGAACGCAGCCATCGCCCGGTCGAAGGCGTCGCCGCCGCCGAGATAGGCGGCGATCGCGATCCGGTCCCCCGAGCGCGCGTGAGCTCTGGCGAGCGTCCAGCCGCAGACCCTGCCGTAGGCCTCGAGCTCCGGGGGATCCATCGCCTCGACCTCGGCGGAGCCCTTGGAGTTCCAGAGCTGGCGGATGTAGAAGTCCCGGTCCTGGCCGTCGATCGTCTCGATCCGCTCCCAGCCGAGCATCACGTCGGGCGCGGCCTGCATCGTCCGCTGTCCCTCGACCACGCGCTGGCCGTGCTGCTCGAACTCGCTCTTACCGAGAAACGGCTCGAGCACGGAGGCCTGCGCCTCCTTGAACTGGAGGAAGAGCGGATCGGCCTTGTCACGGCCGATCATGAGCAGGATCCAGGTTCGGGCTCCGACGCTGCCGACACCGACGACCTTGCGGGCCGCGTGCACGTAGCGATAGCTCTCGAGCAGCTGCCTCCGGTCGCGCGGCAGCGTCTCCTGGTAGGTCTCGATCATGCGCCGTACGACGTCGTCGAGGTGCGCCGCCTCCGCGCCCGGCATGACATCCTCGATCGGGGTCACCAGGGGCGGGTCGCCGACGATCCGGAGCTCCCCGTCGACCGTGCGACAGAGCTTGGTGAGCGCTCGCATGCTGTCCTTCGTGTGCACGCCGGCAACCGTCGACTGAAGCCGCTTCATCTGCTTGCCGGACACCCGCGCGAACTGGTCGCGGATCGAGCCGACGTCGAGGCGCGCATGCCAGACGTCGATGTTCCGCATCGCGGCGAACCGCGCCATCGCCTCGCGGTACTCGCGCACCGCCGACTTCAAGACGACACGGCGGGTCGGATGGTCGAAGCCGCGATCCCTGCCGGCAACGGCGAGACTCGCGGCGAGCCGTTTCACGTCCCACTCGAACGGGCCGGGCAGCGTCTCGTCGAAGTCGTTGAGGCTGAAGACGAGCCTCCGGTCCGGCGCGGCGAAGATGCCGAAGTTCGAGAGGTGCGCATCGCCGCATAGCTGGGCGTAGAGCCCCGTCCGGGGCCCGTCCGCGAGGTCGGCCGCCATGAGGAACGCGGCGCCGCGGAAGAAGGTGAACGGCGACACCAGCATGCGCCCGTACCGGATCGGGCCGAGCTCGGGAAGGCGCGATTTCGCCTGATCCTCGAGAAGATCGATCGGATCCCTGCGCCGCGGCGCCGGCTCCCACGCGGCATGCGCCGAACGGGGCAACTCGGCACGAGCCGCCCTCCCCCTCGCAGCACTTTCAGCAGGGGTGGAGTGCCGCCCGATTTTCGGCCACGACGACGGCTCGTCCGCAAGCTCCGCGATGTTCTCGTCCACTTGGGTCACAGCTCCGCCCTTTCACCCCCGATTCGGAGCTTCACGCTACAGCGGTCACGATGGGGTTATTTCGTCCTGACGGGATGAGTGAGGACGCGGTGGGCGGCCGTAGATTCCCGCCGGATGGCATCCGCTGCGGATGATCCGCAGGGCGGCGCTCCCGACCGCGCTGGTCTCGTTCTCGTCGCCCTGATCCTGGTCGCGGCGGTCGCGAACCTGAACCTGTCGGTGGCGAACGTCGCGCTGCCCTCGATCGGCAAGCACTTCGACTCGAGCCAGACGACACTCGACCTGATCGCCGTGGGCTACTCGCTCGGGCTCGCCTGCTCGGTGCTCTGGCTCGGCGCGCTCGGCGACCGCTACGGGCGTAAGACGATGCTCCTGCTCGGCACGCTGCTCGCGGTCCCGTTCTCGCTGCTGGCGGCCTTCGCGTGGACCGACAGCGTGCTCATCGTCGCCAGGATCGGCGGCGGCCTGGCGGCCGGGATGGCGTACCCGACGACGCTGGCGCTGATCACCGCGCTGTGGTCGGGCCCGGGCCGCACGAAGTCGATCGCGCTCTGGTCCGGTCTCGGCGGCGCGATCGCGGCGCTCGGGCCGCTCCTTTCCGGCCTTCTGCTCGAGCACTTCTACTGGGGCTCGGTCTTCCTGCTGACGCTGCCGCTCGCCGTGGTCGCGCTCGCGGTGGCGTGGCTGTACGTGCCCGCGCACGTGAACGAGAGCACGGAAGCGGTCGACAACCTTGGCGGGATTCTCTCGCTGGTGCTGGTCGGGGCCCTCATCCTCGCGATCAACTTCGCGCCGGTGCCCAACAAGGGGACGCTGACGGTCGTGCTCGGGATCGTGGCCGTCGTGGCGTTGCTTCTCTTCCTCTGGCGGCAGCGGCGGGCGCGGAACCCGCTCTACGACCTCGACGTGGCGGCGCGGCCGCCGTTCTGGGTGGCCGCCTGCGCCGGGATCATCGTCTTCGGCTCGCTGATGGGCGCGATGTTCGTCGGCCAGCAGTTCCTGCAGAACGTCCTCGGCTACTCGACGCTGCAGGCCGGGCTCGCGATCCTGCCGGCGGCGGCCTGCATGGTCGTCGTGGCGCCGCGCTCGGCGAAGATCGTGGAGGCACGCGGCGCGCGCTTCACCCTCCTCTTCGGGTACGTGTTCGTGTTCCTCGGCTTCCTCACGATGCTCCTCCTCTGGAAGGACGCGATCTCGTACTGGAAGGTCGGCCTCGCCTATGCGCTCGTCGGGATCGGGGTCGGGCTCGCCGGCACGCCCGCGTCGCATTCGTTGACCGGCTCGGTGCCTGTGCGGCGGGTCGGCATGGCTTCGGGCACCGCGGACCTCCAGCGCGACCTCGGCGGGGCGATCATGCAGTCGATCTTCGGCGCGCTCTTGACCGCCGGCTACGCGGCGGCGGCCGGAGCCGAGATCAGTAGCTCGGGCGCGAACGTCACGCAGAGCGTGCAGAACCAGCTGACGAAGTCGTTCGACGGCGCAGAATCGATCGCCCAGCAGTACCCGAGCCAGGCCGCGCAGATCACCGCCGCCGCGAAGACCGCGTTCCTTCACGGCGACCAGTGGGCGTACCTGGCGGGCATCCTCGCCGTGCTGCTCGGCGGCGTGATCGTCTTCTTCTGCTTCCCGAGGATGGAGCGCGAGAAGACGCTTCTCGCCGAGTACCACGCCGCCGACGCCGAGCCGGTGCCCCCACCGGACGTGCCCGCCGGGCCGCCGCAGCCAACTCCGGTCTAGTGAGCCTGGGCGCGACGTTCTTCTCGCTGAGCAGCTGGGCGCTCGCCCTGATCATCTTCGCGGTGGTCGCGGCCGTGACCGGCGCCGGTGTGCTGCTGGGCAGGCATCTGCGCGAGCATCACGAGACGCTGCGCGAGCCGTTCGGGGCGGCGCAGGGCGCGCTTCTCGGAGTGGTCGCTCTGATTCTCGCGTTCGGCCTCACCCTCGCCGTCGGCCGGTACGAGGATCGCCGGGCTGCGGTCGTCGCGGACGCGAACGCAATCGGGACGACGTATCTGCGGGCCCAGCTCCTGGCCGAGCCGGTCCGGACGCGGTCGCTCGCGCTGCTCCGCGGCTACAACGACCTGGCCCTCCGCCTGTCGCACGAGGTACCGAACAGCCCGGCGATGGAGCAGACGGCCGCCCAGGAGGACGTCCTGCAGAGGCGACTGTGGAGCCTGGCCGGGCAAGCACTCGACAAGGCCCCGATCGCATCCGGGCCGCGGCTCTACGTGGATGCGCTGAACACGATGATCGACGAGCAGACCGTCCGCCTCTCGGCGCTCAACAACCGCGTGCCGGGGACGGTTCTCGCGCTCGAGGTGATCGGAGCTGCGGTCGCCCTGGGGCTGCTCGGTCTCTATCTGTCCGTGCTCGGCCGCGGCGTGTGGCCGATGGTGTTTGCGACGGTGCTCGTGACCATGCTGCTGCTCGTGACCTTCGACCTCGACCGCCCCACCCGTGGGCTGATCACCATCCCCGACACCCCATACAAGGCGCTACAGGCTTCGATGAAGCTGCCGCCCGCAGCGTCGAGCGCGGGCACAGCCGCGCCGTGAGCTCACTGATTCCGGAGGTCGCGGCGCTCGGGCTGGCGGTCGCCGTCACGAGCCCCGGCTCGGTGGTCACCGTGATCGCGTTGCTGAGCATGTCGAACGGTGTCCGGCGAGCGATCGCGTTCATCGGCGGGTGGATCGTCGGGATCGGGGTGCTTGCTGCCCTGGTGATCTTCGTGTTCCAGGGCCAGGACTTCGGCTCGAGGGATACGACCCCGTCGCGAGCCGCCTCCGCGATCGAGGTCGTGCTCGGCTTCCTACTCGTCGTCGTCGCGGTCCGTAGCTACCGCAAGCCGACCCAGCCGGCAAAGAGCCAGTCTCCTCCGAGGTGGCTCGACCGGGTAGACCGCACGAACTGGGCGATCGGAATCGTGATCGGAGCTTTCATGCTGAGCTACGCGCTCACCATCGCGGCGATGGCCGAGATCCTGAAGGCGAACCTCGGAGCCCTGGATACTGCCGTCGCCTGCCTCGTCTTCGCGCTCACCTCGATCGTGACGATCAGCGCCCCCGTCGTCGTCGTGCTCGTCGCACCCGAGCGGTCGGCACAGGTCCTGGCCACCTGGAAGGCGTGGCTGCTCGAGCACGCACGCTCGATCGCGCTGATCCTGCTGATGGTCATCGGGGTGTTTCTCGTCGTCCGCGGCGTGTACGACCTGGCCGCATGAGAGACGGTATGACTCCGACCGTGCTGCCGGCCGTTACGTACCTACCGACGCCGCGTCCGTAGGCGGGGCGGCTCCTCGGACGATCAGCCGGAGCCCGTCAGCACGGCTCGCTCCCGGTTCTTCGGACTACCGGCCTGGTAGTACGGCGCCGCCCAGTTGGCGCTGCGACCGGCGAGCTGGAGCGGCTTGGCATCGGTTGCCGTCTCCATCACGGCGCGGAAGCGGTAGTGGTCGACGAGCTTGATCGCCTCGATCGCGTACTTGGTCGCGATGTCGCGGTCGGCGAAGCAGACGAGGTTGTCGCCGTTTTGCTTCTCGCCTCCCTTGGCGAGGTTCGAGGAGCCGCCGAAGGCGAGCGGAGTCTCTCCGTTGAAGTCGGTGACGACGAACTTGTGATGAATGACCTGTCCCGCCCCGCCGCTCCACTCCTCCTTGAACGGCGCAGGTACATGCTTCGAGAGGTACGAGAACGGGATGAAGGTCCCGTCGGCCGGGTCCCCCGACTTCTCCACGTGCAGCGAGCCGTCGAGCCGCTGGGTCGTGCCGAAGGCGTACAACTCCGGCCGCGAGGGCAGCGCCTTGATCGCGTCGAGCAGCTGTCCGCTGCCAGAGCCGATCTCCATGATCGCGAACAGCACCGAGCTCTTGGCGTTCGTTACCGCGTCGGCCACCCGCTTCAGCGACACGTCGGGGTCGTGATGCGGGCTCAAGCAGACCGAGTAGCTCGGGAGGCCGTCGTGGCCGCCGGCGTCGTGCCAGCCGGCTGCGAGCGGGCTCGAGGCGAAACCGTGCGGATCGTCCCAGGACTGCTGGAACGCCTGCTCGTAGAGCGCGGCGGTCGCTGGGTCGTCGAAGACGAAGATGTTGTTCGACTGGACGTAGAGTCCGCGGACGCTGAAGTTCGCCGACCCGCTCAGCACCTTCAGAGCGGTGTCGCCGCGCTTCTGGATCAGGATCTTGTCGTGCGAGAAGCGCTGGAAGTGTCCGACCTTGACCTGCGCGCCCTGGTCGGTGAGCCAGGCGTGCGCTTTCGGCTCGAGGGCGGTTGCCCCGGCATGCGTGTTTGAGTCGTCGAGGTAGAGGCGCAGCCGCGACCCGAGCTGCCCGAGCTGCTTGATCACGTCGGGCTCGTCGAGGTCGTAGGCGAAGACGTCGAGTGAACGTGTCGTCGTCGGCGAGCGTCTCCGCGAGGAAGTCGAACACGAGCCTCCGGGCGTGGAAGCCGAGCCAGTGGTACTGCTTCTCGTAGTCCGTCGTGTCGAAGTCGAAGGGGGGCGGCGACGGCTCGATCGGAGCGTTCTGGAACTCTTCTGCGTACGCCTGGGAGGAGATGTACCCGCGCGTGAAGCCGAGCAGGAACGGCGTCGGCCCTGTGTGCATCAGATCGACCTCGACCTCCGCGGACGGGCCCGGCGTGATCGCGGTCTCCGTGCCCGGCTGGAACAGCATCGCGGTGGCCTTGTAGGTGAACGTGCCCGGCTTCACATCCGGCGGGAAGTGCACCCAGTGGAACTTCTGCAGCGGCGCCTCGCTCGACGGCGTGAACTGACGCTGCTCAGGGGTCGTCGTGCTGGTGATCGCCTGGGCGAAGTTGAGCCGGTTCAGCACCGGGAACGTGTGGCCGTCCGGGTCGGTGTACTCGACTGCGAAGCCGGCGAGGTCGGCCTGCCGTGCCTCGTCCAGGTCGAAGGCGAGCAGGAGCGCGCCGTCGCCCCAGTAGGCCGAGAAGGTGAATCCGTCCGAGTGCGCGGATGTCGCCATCTCAGGGTTGAGCCGGGGGTAGTCCCTTGCCGCGGAGCTCGCGGGCCGCGAGCGCGATTCCCACCTGCAGATCGGTCAGGGGGAATGCGCCGCCTGTCGGTGTGCTCGTGAGCGCAGCTTTCACCTGCTCGGCCTTCCGCGTCGCGGCGTCCTCCACGAGCGTGTCTCGGCTCGGGGCGGGGCGCGGTGTCGTCTCGGTCAGCAGCTCGCCGAGATGGTTGGCCGTGGCGGTGCGCTTCCCCATGTAGTGCGGATGGCCGGCGTCGAGCCAGGCGAGCAAGCCGAGTTGGCGCGTGTGCGAGCCGCTCTCTAAGTCGCCCTCGCCGCAGAAGCGCTGCAGGATCGTCTTGATGATCGAGGTGTGGTCGAAGACGGTATGGGCCACGGCCCCGCGGCCTACCCAGGGTGAGACGACGATCGCGGGAACGCGGATGCCGTAGAGCCCGAACTGCGCCGGGTCGTCGTCCTCGGCCGGAGGCGGTGGCACGTGGTCGTGGAAACCGCCGTGCTCGTCATAGGCGATGACGAGCAACGTCTTCTCCCAGAGCGGGCTCGATGCGATCGCGTGGTAGACGGACAGCACGAGTAGTTGCCCGTCGCGCACGTCGGACGGCGGGTGGTCGTCGTTCGAGTCGCCGCCGTAGAGGGTCGAGTCCTTGAAGTTCGGGTCGATCCAGGAGACCGCGGGCAGCTTGCCCGTCGCTGCGTCCTCGAGGAAGCTCGCGCTTGCCTCGTCGATGAGCGGCAGCTCTTCCAGCCTGGTCTTCCACGACAGCTTCGTCTTGTCGACGTAGGCGAAGCGGTCCCAATGCGAGAGCCAGTAGTGCTTGTCGACGCAGCGGAGCGTGCCGGGGTCGTAGGAGTACCAGCGCCAGGACACGTCGTGAGCGTCGAGGTGGCGGACGAAGGAGGGAAGGTCGTACAGCGGCGACTGCCCTGACGGTTTGTCGTCGCGGGTGCCGTCGGCGCGGCCGGCGATCGCGTAGAGCCGGTTCGGCCAGGTTGCCCCCGGAACGGAGCAGAACCAGCGGTCGCAGACGCAGAACTCGGCAGCCAGGTGGTCGTAGACGGGCAGGTCCGCGGCGTTGTAATAGCCCATCACGAGGCCGGGATCCCGGTCGGCTGCACCGCGCTGCGCGAGCTTCGCGGCAAAGCTGTCCACGAAGCCGCTCATCTCCCCGCCGGCGATCTGCACGCTCGTCGCCTCGCCGGAGTGGTCGGGATCCTCGACCGGGAGGAAGGCGGTTCGGTCGAGGTGGTGGATGGGGTATGAGCGGCCGCCGTAGTCGTTCGCCATCCCTTCCCTCAATCCGTCGACGTCGTCGCGGCCGCTTTCGAGGCTCAGGTAGCCGAGCATGTGGTCGAAGGAGCGGTTCTCCAGCATCAAGACCACGACGTGCTCGACCTTCGCGAGCGCGTCAGCGGTGTCCGTGCCGCTCAACCCTTCACGCCCTTCGGCAGGACTGTCGCCTGCGCCTCGACGATGTCTCGGTAGAACGCCTCACGCAGGTGGCCGGACAGCGCCGCGGCCTGGGCCTTCGCTCGAGCGAGCAGCCCCGCGCCGGTGACGCCGAAGAATCCGATCACGGAGGCGAGGACCGCGACGCCGCGATTGGACGTGTCGGAGCCGAGGGCGTAACCGGCACCCGCGAGGAGCGCGATCCCGACTCCGGCGAGGGTCGTCTCCAACGGCAACGTCTGCGCCACCCGCCGCGCCTGGCGCAGTCCCATCCGGAACCCGAAGCCGTGGGCGAACGAAATTGGATCCCGAGAGCCGAGCAGGACTTCGCGCCAGTTCTGCAGCTGCGCGCGGAGCGCCGCCAGCGCGACCTGTGACCGGCTCCGCACCTGGTCGCCGGCGACGATCGTGCACCAGCTGCCGAGAGGTCCTCGGACAGCCGGTCCGCTCAGCGGTGCGAGCACGCCTTCGAGCAGCTTCAGGTAGGCGCAGAGCATCAGCTGGCGGCGCGGCCCCAGGAGGAACTCCCAGCTGCCGGGATCGGGAGGTGACGCCGTCGAAGCGAGGCTGGGCTTCGTCGCGGGGGCGGGAGCGTCGGGGTTCAACGCCCAGAAGGCGTCGGAGAGGCCGCGCCCGAGCTGGTACGCGGCGAGGAGCTCCGCCGAGACGCCGAGAGCGTCCTGGATCTGCTCGTCCCAGTAGTAGATCGCCTCCGCCGCCTCATCCCAGGCGCCTGCGACTGCGCTGCCCGGCGGATACGTGTCGGGCCGGGCGGCCGCGGCGCCGTCTTTCTCCGCCGCGGTGAGGCCGTCCTCGAGCTCGATCGCCAGCGCTTTCATCGTGTCGGACGCGGAGGACTCCTTCCGGTTCGGCAGCGGCCCGTCCACGGCGAAGCCCTGAGCCAGCTGGCCCACCGCCACGCGCGTCGCGATCTGCTGCTCGACCAGTGAGTGCTCCCCGCCGATCGGCAGCGCGTGGAACCGCTCGCGGGGGAACTGGTAGTCGACCGTCCCCGGCGGCTCGACGTGGCCGTAACGGAGCCTGCCGCGGAGCTCCGCCATGGACCAGCCCAGGTTCAACGCCGCCCGGAGACGCTCGAGCTCGGGCGAGGTCGGCACCACGGGAGCGGCTGCGACGGCGACCATGGTCCAGCTCCTCCGATTGCTACTTGCTCGTGATCTGGGCGAGATCGGACTGCATCTGCCCGAGGTCGAAGCCGCTCGGCGTCCGGGCGCCGTCGCCGAGGAAGTCCGAGCTGATTGCGGCATAGGCCTCGTCGCAGTACTTGTCGAAGAACTCCCAGGTCATCGGCATCGTTCGACCCCAGGTCACGCAGGTCGGGCCGTCGCTCGTGTAATCGACGAGGTTGACGCAGTGGCCGCCCCAGGAGCCGGGCTTTGCGTCGGGCCCGCTCGTCACCGTCCACTTCTCTTTCTGCGTCTGCGCGCTCTTGGGCAACTGCACCCCGATGTAGACGCCGCCGAACGCCCAGCACGTGAACTCGACGTGCGCCTGGTTGTTCTCGTCGACCTGCGCGAAGGCGGTGAGCTTGTCGCCGTTGGCGAATCCCGTGGACTGCCAGTAGTTGAGCACGTCGAGGCAGTAGCGCCCGGTGTCCTGCGAGCCGGTCGCCCAGTAGAGACCTTCGACCGCCTGCTCGGTCGGCAGCTTCTCGTGGCCCGCGTTGGCGGTCCAGGCCTCCGTCATGTGACCGACGGCCGCGCAGGTGCAGTCGCCGAGCTTGTCGTTCCCGTACATCGGCCAGCTCTTGACTTTCGCCGACCAGTCGATCGACTTCGGCACCTCCGGCAGTACGACGGCGTCGTCGATGTACCGCGCAAGCTTCAGGTTGCGCTCGTCGTGCTTGACCTCCAGCTTCCCGAGATGGACAACCGCCCCGACGGCAGTCGTGTGCGCCTCATTCGGCATGGGATATCTCCTTCTTTGGGGGTGGTGGCTGCGAGGTGGCCGGCTTCTGTCCGACGTGGTGTGGCTCGGGCATGGCCGTGGCGAGGGTGTCCTGCGCCCAGCGTTCGCTGAAGCCGGCCAGGAAGCCGACGACCACGAGGGCCATGTGCTCGTCGCGGAGGTTCTTGCTCGCGGTCGGCAGGTGGAGGATCCCGCTGTCGAAGATGAAGGTGATCGCGATCGCGAGCGCGCCGCCGATCAACGGTCGCAGGCCACCGAGGAAGAAGGCGTAGGGGTGGCCGATGTCGTAGTCCACCTGGAAGCTCTGGTTGGTGATGCGCTGGATCACGCTGATCACGGCGCCGATCGAGCCGGCGATCAAGGCGACGACGGCGACCTGGAAGTTCTTGTGGTGGAAGAGGAGGGACAGCCCGCCGAGCACCGAGATCAGCACCGCGATCGTGACCATCCCGGCTACGTAGACGATCTGGGCCTGGCCGTTGGCGGCTTCGCAGTAGTACTTCTCGACCTGGTCGATCCGCCGTCGCTCCTCCAGGAGCGCGCTGTTCAGCTCGTGACGCTTGTCGGGCGTGGCGGGCTCGTCGGCGAGACTCAGGAGGTGGGCGGCGCACGAAGCGACCAGCTGAAGGCAGATCGCTTCCCGGACGCCGCTGAGGACGGCGCGGGCGCGGATGGCCAGCTCGTCGAGCCGGTGGAGCTCCTTGGCGATCTCCGGCAGGCGTTTGGTCGCCCAGTCGCTTTCTCGGTGGAAGCCGATTCGCGGGCGCAGGGGGAACCTGCGCGGCTTCTCGGTCAGGGCGACCGCGCTCTCTATGTGCGAGCACCAGTAGGCGTTGACGACGCCGCCGTGGGCCGACTCGAACCGCTGCAGCGTCCGCCGATACAGCTCCTCGGAGTGTCCGGGCCCGCTGCCGGTCGAATCGGCGCGCCAGTCGGAGTGGGCGTAGACGAGCTCGGCAAAGGTGCAGCCGTCGCCACTGCTGCCGTTGGGCTCGGCGCGCCCGGCTCCGTTCCGGTGAGGCTTGCTAGGGCTGCGGAGCTGCATCGCGGGGTCCCCCTGAATCGACACGCCGCAGCTCTTTTGTTCCCGCCTTTTCTCGACGGAGAACGCACTTCCCACGATGGACCCTTGTTCCGGTCTTGACAAGACCGTGCGGTCGGCTCAGCCCGTCGCCACTCCTGTGGGGACCGCCGGTCTGTCCGCAGGTGGCGGCCGGCTGTCGGTCAACAGCCTGCACAGGTCGTCGAGCTCGCTCTTGTTGCTGTCGATGATGAGCTGGGCCTGCTGCTTCAGCGCGGCGATGTGCTCGGAGCTGACGTCGTCCATCGAGCCCATTCCGGGCGGCAGTGCCGCCTGGAAGCGGAAGTACCGCTGCTCACCGTCTTTCGGAGTGAGGAGCCAGCCCAGCTCGTGCTCGACAGTCGCGGCGACGCCGTCCATGAAGATGCCGATCAGCGGCCGCACCCAGCCGATCAGGCCCCAGGCGCGGGCCTTCGCGTAGGAGATCGGCGTCTTCACGCCGCCGGTGCCGAGCGAGACCAGAACGATGTCCTGCTGGCCGTGGAGCTTCACGGCCTCCACCCAGGCGCACATCGCCGGGTTGTTCGAGTGGACGCCGCCGTCCACCAGCGCGGTCGGCGGGTCGACGGACAGCCGTTCGGGCCGGAAGTAGGTCGGCGCAGCCGAGGTCGCTCGGGCGACCTGCGTCATCGGGAAGTCGTTGGCGGCGCTGTCCTCGCGCGCTTTGTGCCGGGCGAGGAACCAGGAGTCGCGCTGCTCCAGGTCGTAGCTCGTGATCAGCACCTCGGCTACCGCGTCCTTCAGGCGGCTGTCGGCGAAGTACGTGCGGAGCGTCTCTTCGAGGCCGCGCACGGCGTACTTGCTCCCGAACAGCCCGAACAGCGTCAGCAGCCGGTGACCGAGCGAGTTGCCGAAGATCGCACTTCCCTTCTCCGCGTACATCCCCACGAACTCCTCGGCCCTGTAGCGCGGCTTCGACGGGTCGTTCGGGTCCGGCGTCGTCAGCCCCAGCGCCAGGATGCCGCCCGTCGAGGTGCCGGCGATCAGGTCGAACATCTCGGCGATCCGCTTGCCCGTCCTCTTCTCGATCTCGCCGAGCAGGGTCGCCGGAATGACCCCGCGAATGCCGCCGCCGTCGAGGGAGAGCACGCGGAGCGGGCGTGTAGCCCCCGCGGCATCTCCGGTGGGCGGGATCTGAACTGCAGCGTCGTTCGACATGGGTGTTCCCCTCTCGCTCGAGCCGCAGTCAGTTGTGAGTCGAGAGTAGGAGCCTTCGCCTTCATTGTCCAGAGGTATTCCGCGATTTTGACTTCCGGGGCGCCGAGTGCTTGAGTCTGCGCGACAAGGGGTGCGTCGTCCGCCGTCGCGGCAGGTCGCGACGGCGTGCCAGGAGCCACGAAGCCCGGGAGGGAACTGTGTCTCGCTGGCCTATCACGTGGTACGACGACCTCGCAGAGAAGGTCGACCGGAAGTACGGCTGGGACAAGCTGCCGCTGCCGATCGCGATGCCCGTCCTGATCGGGCTGCGCAACATCCTGCGCGAGAAGAACCTCTACGACACAGGCCGCGGGGCGCTGGACAAGCCGAGCATCGACGATCACCCGCGCTACCTGACCGCGCGCACGCTCGACGGCACCTTCAACAACCTCGAGGACCCCCTGATGGGGAGCCTCGGCAGCCGCTTCGGCCGCAACGTGCCGCTCGAGTACACGGTGAAGGAGAAGAACCCGCTCGAGCCGAATCCGCGCACGGTCAGCCGTGAGCTGCTGACGCGTAAGGAGTTCATCCCGGCGACGACGCTCAACCTGCTCGCGGCCGCGTGGATCCAGTTCGAGGTGCACGACTGGTTCAGCCACGGCCAGAACGAGCAGGAGAACCCCTGGAAGATCGAGCTCGCCGGCGACGATCCGTGGCCGCAGAACCCGATGGAGATCCAGCGGACGCGCCGCGACCCGAGCGCGGACTCCGACGGCCCGCCGACCTTCGTCACCGCCGACACGCACTGGTGGGACGGCTCGCAGGTCTACGGCAGCGATCCGGCGTTCGCGCAGGCGCTCCGCACCGGCGAGAACGGCAAGCTGAAGCTCGACGACCGCGGCCTGGTGCCGGAGGAGGTCGAGGCACACGTCGACCTCGTCGGCGTCGCGGGCAACTTCTGGGTCGGGCTCGCGCTCCTGCATTCGCTCTTCATGCGCGAGCACAACGCGGTCTGCGACCACCTGCACGCGACGCATCCGGAGAAATCGGACGACGAGCTCTACGACAACGCGCGCCTCGTCGTCGCCGCGCTGATGGCGAAGATCCACACGGTCGACTGGACGCCGGCGATCATCGCGCACCCGACGACCGTGAAAGCGCTGAACGCGAACTGGTGGGGCCTCGAGGGCGAGACGCTCGACAAGCGGCTCGGCCGGATCACCGGGAACGAGGTGCTCCGCGGCATCCCGGGGACGAAGACCGCGCTGCACGGCGTCCCGTATCAGTTGACCGAGGAGTTCGTCGCCGTCTACCGGATGCACCCGTTGATCCCCGACGATTTCGACTTTCGCGCGCTTGCGGACGACAAGCCGCTCGAGCAATACACGCTGCCCGACCTCGGTGTGCTTCAGGTGCGGCAGCGGTTGACCGAGATGTCGATGAGCGACGTCCTCTATTCGTTCGGGACCATGTATCCGGGTGCGTTGACGCTGCACAACTTCCCGCGTTACCTCCAGGACTTCCACCGCGCCGACGGCGAGCACATCGACCTCGCGTCGATCGACGTCCTGCGCATACGCGAGCGCGGCGTGCCGCGATACAACGAGTTCCGCCGGCTGCTCCACCTCAACACCTACGACACGTTCGAGGAGATGACCGACACGCCGGAGCATGCGGAGGATCTGCGCCGGGTCTACAAGGACCCGGAGGAGGTCGACGCGATGATCGGGATGTACGCGGAGCGGAAGCCGAAGGGGTTCGGGTTCAGCGACACCGCATTCCGGATCTTCATCCTGATGGCGTCGCGGCGGCTCGAGTCGGACCGCTTCTTCACGGACGATTTCCGGCCCGAGGTGTACACGCAGCAAGGGCTCGACTGGGTCGAGAACAACTCGATGCGGTCGGTGCTTCTGCGGCACTTCCCCGAGCTCGAGCCGGCGCTCGAGGGCGTCGCGAACCCGTTCGCGCCGTGGAAGCACACGACCGCGGCGACGTCATGACCGAGATCGCGCCCGGCATCCACAGCCTCGGCCACGGGAAGGGCGGACATGCCCACGCCTTCCTCATCGACCACGCGGGCGAGCTCTCGCTCGTGGACACGCTCTTCGAGACCGACGCCAGGCTCGTCTTCGACGCGATCCGGAAGCTCGGCAGGAGCCCTGAGGACCTGAAGCGGGTCGCGATCACGCACGGGCACCGCTCGCACCTCGGTGGGATGGCGGCGCTCGTCCGCGCGAGCGGCGCGCGGCTCTACGCGCACGAATGGGAGGCCGACATCGTCTGCGGCGACCGCCGGGCGCAGGCGGTCAGCATCTGGCCGCGGCAGTCGCTGAGGCTGATCCCGTTCCAACTCGGGCTCTGGCTCGCCCGGCCGAAGCACGTTCCCTGCCCGGTCGACGAGCTGCTCTCCGACGGCGACGCGTTCGGGCCGCTCGAAGTTCTGTACGCCCCCGGCCACTCGCCCGGCCATCTCGCGTTCTGGTGGCCGGAGCGCCGGTTCCTTATCGCCGGCGACGGCGTGGCGACGTGGCCGGAACTCTGTCCCGGCTGGCACTCGTTCAACCTGAATCGGCCGCAGCACCACGCGACGTTGCAGCGCCTCGCCGCCCTAGACGCCTCCATCGTCGGCGTCGGCCACGGCGACCCGATCACGGAGGGCGCGCAGGACAAGGTGCACGAGCTCGCGAGCAAGCCGGTGCCCTAGACGACCCCTAGCGCGACAGCACGCGGCCGAGCCTGAGCAGCCAGGAGTCCGCGGGGATGAGGAGCCCGCGACTCGCGAAGCCGACCATGCGGTCGAGCGCGAGCAGGTAGTCGTCTGCCAGCGGCGGCTCGCCGCGGAGCGCCCACAGCGCCTGCGCGTTCGTCCAGGCCGCGTCGCGCGCCCGGTCGACGTCCCACATCGCCACGACGTCGTCGATGCGCCGCAAGCGGTGGACGAGCCGGTCGGCCCAGGCTACCCAGCCGGTCAGATACGAGCGCTTCACGCGGGCTTCGACCTGGCCGAGCAAAGCGTCCACCCGTTCGTAGTCGGAGTGCTCCCGAGAGCCGTCGAGCAGCTCGAGCCCCAGCTCGTGACAGGTTGTGACGAGCGCGACCGGCAGATCGCGATTGATATGGGCATTCATCCCCGCGAACGCAAACTGAAGCGGCGCCACACCGCGGCGCGATCGCTGCGCGAACAACGGAACCCACGCCGAGGGCGTGTCGGTTGGGTCGCGACCGTATGACTCGAGCGCGGAGAAGAAGAGGTCCGCGAAGCGGGTGTCGAGCGTCGTGAGGAACTGACTGTCGGCAAAGCCTTGCTCCCTCAGCTCGGCGGCGACGCCCTCGGTGACCTCACGGTAGAGCCGAGCGAAGCAGGCCACCCCGTCCGAGCGGGATGCCGATGCTTCGATCGTCCTCAGGCGGCGGATCACGTCCGCAAGGCGGGACGGCGGATCCGATCCCGGTGCGCCTGGAGGGTTCTCCGCCACGGCTGCATCTTCGCCGCAGCACAGGACGCCTCTCCGTTGTGCGAGCGTCCTCTCATAACCCGTCGCCCGCTCGCCGATAGGCTCCGGGCGCCTGTGGACCGGACGTCCAATACCGAGCTCAACGCTGCGCGCGGGGAGCTGCAAGAGCTCTACCGCCAGCTCGCCGTGGCGCGGCCGTTCAGCAGAAGCCGCATGGGCACCCAGATGCAGATCGCCCGCCTCAAGCGCCGCATCGCAAAGCTCGAGCGCGAAGCCGGCGGCGGCGACGTTTAAGCGACCGTTCAGCGGCGCGTAAGCCCGGCGAGAGACTCGCCTGCGACCGTCGTCCGGTGCGCGGGGAATCGACCCCGCGCCGGTCTCCAGGAGGATTCGAGAATGAGAGCGTCTCGCTTCGCTGTTCTGCTCGTGCTCACCGTCGCGGCCGCGGTCTTCGTGGTCGGCGGCGCGGCCGCCGCGCCCGGCGGGCCGCACGCGTCCCGGATCGTCGGGCACGTGTACGTCAACGACAACACCTCGTCCGGCAACACCGTGGCCGGCTTCGACCGCCACGCCGACGGGAGCCTCACCGCGATGCCGGGCTCCCCGTTCGCCGTCGGCGGCTCCGGCACAGGTCACCCGGACGCTTCCCAGGGGTCGCTGCAGCTGAGCGCCGACCGCCACTTCCTGCTCGCCGTCGACGCCGGCAGCAACCAGATCTCGGTGCTGCGAATCAACCATGACGGCTCACTTACGGCGGCCAAGGGCTCGCCGGTCGCGTCCGGCGGCGTCGCTCCGGTCAGCATCGGCGTCCACCACGACCTCGTCTACGTCGCGAACGCCGGCCCCGGCAGCAACGTCGGCGACACGAACTACACCGGCTTCAAGCTCGACGGGGGCGGCCGCCTGAAGCCGATTCCGGATTCGACGTACGTGCTTCCGAACAACTCCAAGCCGGGTCAGATCCTCTTCAACCGCGACGGGAACAGGGTCGCAGGCACGCGGATCGCGACCTCCTTCATCGACAGCTTCACCGTCGGCCACGGCGGGCGGCTGGTCCCGGCTGCCGGCTCGCCCTACGACGCCCAGGCGTTCTCGCCGGCGCAGGGCTGGGGGCAGCTCGGCAGTGAGTTCAGCCCCACACATCCCGACCAGCTCTTCGTGTCCGACGCCCACACCGCCGCCGGGGGCGGCGCCTTCCCGGGCCTCGTCTCGAGCTTCATCGACGGGCCTGGCGGCGCGCTCACGCCGCTCGGCGCCCCGGTCGCCAACGACGGCACCGCGTCCTGCTGGGTCGAGATCAGCCACGACGGCAAGTTCCTCTTCGTCGTCAACACCGGCTCGGCCTCGATCTCCAGCTACTCGATCGGCAAGGGCGGAACGCTCACGTTCCTCCAGAGCACCCTCCCGGGCGAGATCGGCGCCGGCGCCGAGGATGCACGGCTCTCGCCTGACGGGTCGACCCTCTGGGTCGTCGAGTCGGGCGGCGACTCGGTCACCGGCTTCACGGTCCGCGGCGGAACGCTCACGCCGCTGACGGCCGCAGACGGTCCTGCGGGCGCGGCGCCCTCCGGCATCGTCGTCAACTGATCCACACCGGCGCCGAGGCGGGGCGAATGCCCCGCCTCGGCGTTACGCTGGGCGCTCTCGGAGAGGTGTCCGAGCGGTCGAAGGAGCGCGACTGGAAATCGCGTGGGTGCCGAAAGGTGCCTCGAGGGTTCAAATCCCTCCCTCTCCGTTGCAGCAGCACGGCGATACTCCACGGCGATGCCGTCGGAGTCGCCGTTCGTCGAGCTCGAGGTCGGGTCGCGCACCGTCAAGGTGACGAACCCCGACAAGGTCTTCTTCGCCACGCGCGGCGAGACGAAGCTCGATCTCGTCCGGTACTACCTCTCGGTGGGGGACGGGATCGTGCGCACGCTGTACGAGCGGCCGACCCAGCTCAAGCGCCATCCGGACGGGGCCGAGGGCGAGGCGATCTACCAGAAGCGCGTGCCGAAGCACCGGCCCGACTGGATCGAGACGGCGACCGTCACCTTCCCGTCCGGCCGCACCGCCGACGAGCTCTGCGTGACCGAGCTCGCGCAGGTGGCCTGGGCCGCCAACCTCGCCACGATCGACTTCCACCCCTGGCCGTCGCGGCGCCGCGACGTCGAGCATCCGGACGAGCTGCGCATCGACGTCGACCCGCAGCCGGGCACCGGATTCGCCGAGGCCAAGCAGGTCGCGGCGATCGTGCACGAGACGCTCGACGAGCTCGGCTTCGTCGGCTGGCCGAAGACCTCCGGGAACCGCGGCATCCACGTCGCCTGCCGGATCGAGCCGAAGTGGGGCTTCCGCGAGGTGCGGCGCTGCGCGCTCGCGTTCGCGCGCGAGGTCGAGCGGCGCGCGCCGAAGCTCGTCACGACCGCGTGGTGGAAGGAGGAGCGCGGCGAGCGCGTCTTCATCGACTACAACCAGAACGCCCGCGACCGGACGATCGCCTCGGGCTACTCGGTCCGCGCCCGTCCCGACGCGACCGTCTCGGCTCCGTTCCGCTGGGACGAGCTCGACTCGCTCGAGACGGAGGACTTCACGATGGCCACGATGCCGGCGCGCTTCGCCGAGCTCGGGGACGTTCAGGCGGGCATCGACGACGCCGTGTGCGACTTGCGCAAGCTGCTCGAGTGGGTCGAGCGCGAGGAGGCGGAGGGCGAGGGCGAGGCTCCGTACCCGCCGAACTTCCCGAAGATGCCGGACGAGCCGAAGCGCGTCCAACCCTCGCGCGCGAAGAAGGCGACATAGGCTCCGGCCATGACGGATTGGGATTGGGGGCGGATCGTCTTCGACCACGTCAAGCTGACGGTCGGCGACCCCGAGGCGAGCAAGGCGTTCTACCGAACGGTGCTCGGGACGCTTGAGATCCCGCCGCTGTGGGAGGACGAGCGCGGCGGCCAGTACGCGAATCTCGTCGTCGTCGGCTCGGAGGAGCCGAGCACGCCGATCCATATCGGCTTCGTCGCGCGGACGCAAGCCGAGGTCGACGCCTTCCATCGCGCGGGCATCGAGGCGGGCTACCGCGACAACGGCGCCCCGGGCGTGCGCGAGCGCTACAGCTCCGAGGCTGCGGGCCTCTACTACGCCGCTTTTCTGCTCGACCCCGACGGCAACAACATCGAGGCCGTCCATCGCGGCGAGTTCCCGCCGGCCGGCTAGCGCAGGATGTCCTCGACCGCGAGGTCGGCCTTGCGGCGCGGCGGACGGACCTCGCGCCAGGTGCAGTCGGATGGATCCTTGTCCGGGCGGAAGCGGATCAGGCGCGTGCCGTGGCGGAAACGCCGCTTCTCGAGCTTGTCGAAGCGCACCTCGACGACCAGCTTCGGCTTCAGCGGCGTCTCCTCGAGCTCGCCCGTGCCCCAGCGGTTCGGCTCGCTGAAGCGCCGTTCGCTCTTGGAGTCCACGAGCGGCAGCACCTTCTCGGCGATCTCCGCCTGGTTCTTCGCGCCGACCGCGGCCGAGCCGACGTAGTCGAGATGCCCATCCTTGTCGTAGAGGCCGAGCAGGAGGGTGGCGATCGTCGTACGGCCGCCCTTCTTCCAGCGGATCCCGGCCACGACGCAGTCGGCCGTGCGGTGCGGCTTGACCTTGACGACGCCGTCGCGTGAGCCCGGCAGGTACGGGAGGCCGAGTCGCTTCGCCACGACACCGTCGAAGCCGGCGGCCCGCAGGGTCTGCAGCCACTCGCGTCCCTGCTCGACGTCGTCTGAGACCGGCGAAAGCTGGAACCCGCTCCCGATCTTCTCCAGCTCGGCGCGCCGCTTCTCGATCGGGCGCTCGTGCACGGCCTTCCCCTTCCACAGCAAAAGGTCGAAGGCGACGAAGGTCGCCGGGATCTCGCCGGCGAGCTTGCGGACGCGGCTCTCGGCCGGGTGGAGCCGCATCTGCATCGCGTCGAAGTCGAGCGCGCCGTCGCGGGCGATCACGATCTCGCCGTCGAGCGCCGAGTGCGGCGGCATCGACTCGCCGAGCTCGCGCAGCTCCGGGAAGTAGCGGAGCAGCGGCCGTCCGTTGCGCGACCAGAGCGCGAGCTCGCCGCCGTCGTTCTCGAGCACGCCGCGAAAGCCGTCCCACTTCGGCTCGTAG
This sequence comes from uncultured Actinomycetes bacterium, assembly GCA_963825805.1. GTDB lineage: Bacteria > Actinomycetota > Thermoleophilia > Gaiellales > Gaiellaceae > Palsa-739. Next base: position 103,163 of record CAWGVE010000044.1, read on the forward strand.
CGCCACTCACCGCCGGCCGGCAGCTCGGCCACGAGCTCGGCCTCCATCGGCGGGAAGGGGACGTTCGGACCGGGGGCATCAGCCATCTCTGCGAGCAACCTAGACGAGCCGTTCATCACGCGCGATACTCGATGTCGTGGGGGGCGTCGAGGAAGAGCAGACCCGCGCCGCCAAGGTGCAGGACGCGCTGTACCGCATAGCCGAGCTGGCGGGCGCGGCTCAGGACATGCAGGAGTTCTACCGGGCGACCCACGAGATCGTGGGCGAGCTCACGTACGCGAAGAACATCTTCATCGCGCTCTACGACGAGGAGCGCCGCCTGATCAGCTGGCCGTACTACGTCGACGAGATCGGCGACGAGGCTCCCGACCCGCACGCCTGGGTCGAAGCCGGGAGTAGTGCCGGGCGTGGAGCGACGGCGTACATCCTCCGCACGGGTAAGCCGCTGCATCTCACGCCCGAGCGGTGGTCCGAGCTCTCCGAGCAGGGCGAGATCGAACAGATCGGAGACTCATCCGAAGACTGGCTCGGGGTTCCGCTCAACTCCGTCGACGGTCGAACCGTGGGCGTTCTCGCCGTGGCGTCGAACGAGCCAGGCTTCCGTTACACGCAGCAGGACGAGGAGCTGCTCTCGTTCGTCGGCCAGCACATCGGCGCGGCGCTCTCTCGCGCCCGTGCCATCGAGGAGACGCGGCAGCGGAACGCCGAACTGGCGCTGATCAACAGCGTGCAGGAGGCGCTGGCCGGGGAGCTCGAGATGCGGGCGATCTACGATGTCGTCGGCGATAAGATCCAGGAGATCTTCGACGCCCAGGCCGTTCTGATCATGACGGTCGACGAGACGACCGGTCTCGTCCACTTCCCGTACATCAGCGACCGCGGCGGGCGGCAGCACGAGGATCCGATCCCCCTGACCGGCTTCACGAAGCACGTGCTCGAGACGCGAGAGCCGCTGGTGGTCAACGAGGGTGCGATCGAAGCGAGCGAGAAGGTCGGCAGCCCAGTGATGGGCAATCGTGAGTTGCCGAAATCGCTTCTGTTCGTTCCGCTCCTGACAGGCGCAGGCGCCGGCGGCGCGATCTCGCTGCAGGACATGGATCGCGAGCACGCATTCGACGACGCAGACGTCCGCCTACTGGCGACGCTGGCGGGAGATCTGAGCGTTGCACTCGAGAACGCGCGGCTCATGCACGAGACGCGCCAGCGGAACGCCGAGCTGGCGTTGATCAACAGCGTCCAGGAGGCGATCGCCGGGGAGCTCGACCAGCAGGCGATCTACGACGCCGTCGGCGACAGGATCCGGGAGATCTTCGACGCGCAGGGCCTGTTCATCTCGGTCGTGGACGAGACGACCGGGCTCGTGCACTTCCCGTACCTGATCGAGCGTGGCGAACGGAAGTCGCATGAGCCGATGCCCCAGAGCGGCGGATTCACTCCCCAGGTCCTCGAGACGCGCGCGACGCTGATGATCAACGAGAACCTTGCCGAGGAAGCCCAACAACACGGCAGCTCGATGCTCGGCGACGAGATCCCGAAGTCCATTCTGTTCGTCCCGCTCGTGACAGGCGCCCGTGGGACCGGCGTCATCTCGCTCGTGAATTACGACCGCGAGCAGGCCTTCAGCGAGTCGGATCAACAGCTCCTGGAAACCCTTTCGAGGAGCCTCAGCGTGGCGCTCGAGAACGCGCGGCTGGTGCACGAGACGCGGCAGCGCAACGCCGAGCTCGCCTTGATCAACAGCGTCCAGGACGCCCTGGCCGGGGAGCTCGAGCTGCAGGCGATCTATGACGCCGTGGGCGACAGGATCCGGGATGTCTTCGACGCGCAAGTCGTCTCGATCGACACGTTCGACGAACCGACAGGCCTCCTCTATGCCCGATACATCATCGAACGGGGTGAGCGGCTGGAAGAGGAACCGCGCCCGCCGGCTGGGTTCTCGAGGCACGTCCTGGACACGAGCGAATCGGTGCTGATCGTCGAGAACATGGAGGCTGAAGTCGAGCGGTACGGCAGCAAAGTGATGGTCGGCGAGAGAGTGAGGTCGGCCCTGTTCGTCCCGCTTGTGACCGGCAGCAAGGCGACGGGCGTGATCTCGCTCCAGAACATCGATCGCGAGCACGCGTTCACCAACTCCGATCAGCAGCTCCTGGAGACGCTCGCCGGCAGCCTCAGCGTTGCGCTCGAGAACGCGCGGCTCGTGCACGAGACGCGGCAGCGGAACGCCGAGCTCGCCTTGATCAACAGCGTCCAGGACGCGCTGGCCGGGGAGCTCGAGCTGCAGGCGATTTACGACGCCGTGGGCGACAGGATCCGGGACGTCTTCGACGCCCAGGTCGTCGACATCGGAATCTACGACGAGTCCGCGCAAAAGGTCAACTTCCCGTACACGATCGAGCGCGGCGTCCGCTTCCCCGACGAGCCGATCGAGCTGCTCGGCTTCCGTAAGCACATCCTGGAGACGCGCGGAACGCTACGCATCGACGAGAACCTCGAGGAAGTCGCCGAGAGATACGGCAACCCGGTCCTGCAGGGCGAGATGCCGAAGTCGGTGCTCTACGTGCCACTCGTCACCGGCGGCAAGGCAACGGGCGTGATCTCGCTCCAGAACATCGACCGGGAGCATGCTTTCACGGACTCCGACCAGCAGCTCCTGGAGACGCTCGCCGGCAGCCTCAGCGTTGCGCTCGAGAACGCGCGGCTGGTGCACGAGACGCGGCAGCGGAACGCCGAGCTGGCGCTGATCAACAGCGTCCAGGAGGCGCTCGCCGGCGAGCTCGAGCTGCAGGCGATCTACGACGTAGTCGGCGACAAGATCCAGGAGATCTTCGACGCCCAGGTCGTCGACATAGCCATTTTCGACTTCGCGGCCGGGCTCACGCGTTATGTGTACGCGCTCGAGCGTGGCGTTCGCTTTCCGGACGAGCCGACCCCCCTCCAGCGCTCGCTCACGACAAGGGAGCTCCTCGCGACGAAGGCCGCGGTCCTCATCAATGACGCGGATGCCTGGTTCGCCGAGCGCGGTTCGGAGCAGACGGTCGCTCAGGGAGAGCCGGCGCATTCGATGCTGCTCGTTCCGCTGGGCTCCGCCGAAGACATCCGCGGCCGGATCTCGTTGCAGAACCTCGACCGGACGAATGCCTTCTCCGAGAACGACGTCCGCTTGCTGACGACGCTCGGCGGCAGCCTGAGCGTGGCGCTCGAGAACGCGCGACTGGTGCACGAGACGCGGCAGCGGAACGCCGAGCTGGCGCTGATCAACAGCGTGCAGGACGCGATCGCCGGCGAGCTCGACACGCAGGCGATCTACGACGCCGTCGGCGACAAGATCCAGGAGATCTTCGACGCGCAGGTGGTCTCGATCCGGACGCTCGAAGGGTCGACCGGGCTTCTGCATTACCCGTACATCCTCGAGCGCGGTCAGCGGTTGCAGGCGGAGCCGGCCCCGCTGGGCGGTTTCTCGAAGCACGTGCTGGAGACGCGCGAGCCGCTGCTGCTCGTGGAGAACATGGACGCCGAGGCCGAGCGATACGGAAGCAGCATCACGGCCGGCGAGAGCACGAAGTCGGTCCTGTTCGTTCCGCTCGTGACCGGCGGCACCGCCACAGGCGTGATCGGACTGGAGAACATCGACCGCGAGCACGCCTTCGGCGAGTCGGACCAGCAGCTGCTCGAGACGCTGGCCGGCAGCCTGAGCGTGGCGCTCGAGAACGCGCGGCTGGTGCACGAGACGCGGCAGCGGAACGCCGAGCTGGCGCTGATCAACAGCGTGCAGGACGCGATCGCGGGCGAGCTCGACACGCAGGCGATCTACGACGCCGTCGGCGACCGGATCCAGGGGATCTTCGACGCGGAGGTCCTCGGGATCTCGATGCTGGAGACGGCGACCGGGCTCCTGTACGACCGGTACCTGATCGAACGGGGCGAGCGGCTCAACGAAGAGCCGTGGACGCCAAGCGGTTTCTCGAAGCATGTGCTGGACACACGGAGCCCGCTGCTCGTCGCCGAGAACGTCGCCGAGGTCGCCGAGACGTACGGCAGCGAGACCGTCGAGGGGAGTGAGGACCCGAAGTCCGTGCTCTTCGTTCCGCTCATCGTCGCGGGGACCGCGACGGGCGTGATCTCGCTCCAGAACATCAGCCGGGAGCACGCCTTCGGTGAGTCGGACCAGCAGCTGCTCGAGACGCTTGCCGGCAGTCTGAGCGTGGCGCTCGAGAACGCGCGGCTGGTGCACGAGACGCGGCAGCGGAACGCCGAGCTGGCGCTGATCAACAGCGTGCAGGCGGCGATCGCCGGTGAGCTCGATCCGCAGGCGATCTACGACCTCGTCGGCGACAGGCTCCAGGAGGTGTTCGACGCCCAGGTCGTCGACATCGGGATCTACGACGACCCTTCCGGCCTCATCCACTTCCCCTACACGATCGAGCGCGGCGTCCGCTTCCCCGACGAGCCGATCGAGCTGATCGGCTTCCGCAAGCACGTGATGGAGTCGCGGGAGCCGCTGCTGATCGAGCAGGGCTGGCCCGGGCTTGCCGAGAGCTACGGCAACCCGCAGGCGCTGACCGGGGAGGAGCCCAAATCGGCGCTCTTCGTCCCCCTCGTCGTGGGCGGGCGCGCGACCGGAGTGATCTCGCTCCAGAACGTCGACCGCACCCATGCCTTCGGCGAGGACGACCAGCGGCTCCTGATAACCCTTGCCGGCAGCCTCAGCGTCGCGCTGGAGAACGCGCGGCTGGTGCACGAGACGCGGCAGCGGAACGCCGAGCTGGCCCTGATCAACAGCGTCCAGTCGGCGATCGCGGGCGAGCTCGACCCGCAGGCGATCTACGACCTCGTCGGCGACAAGCTCCAGGAGGTCTTCGACGCGCAGGTCGTCGACATCGTGGTCTACGACGAGGAAAGCGAGCTTCTCAGTTTCGCGTACGTCATCGAGCGGGGCGAGCGCCTTCACCCAGCCGATCCCGCTGATCGGCTTCCGCAAGCACGTGATGGAGGAGCGCGAGCCGCTGCTGCTCGACGAGATCACACAAGAGGTGCTGCAGCGGTACGGCAACCCGTTGGTGTTGAGCGGCGAGCCCAGCAAGTCGGCGCTCTTCGTCCCCCTCGTCGTGGGGGGACGCGCGACGGGCGTTATCTCGCTGCAGAACGTGGATCGCGGGCACGCCTTCGACGAGGGCGACCAGCGGTTGCTGACCACGCTGGCCGGGAGTCTCAGCGTCGCTCTCGACAACGCGCGGCTCGTGCACGAGACGCGGCAGCGCGTCGCCGAGCTCGGCACGGTGAACAGCGTCGGCCAGGCGCTCTCGTCCCAGCTCGACCTCGACGCGCTGATCGAGCTCGTCGGCGAGCAGGTGCGCGGGACGTTCGAGGCCGACATCGCCTACGTCGCCCTGCACGACGAGGCTGCCGGGAAGATCGAGTTCGCCTACTACTACGAGAGCGGCGAGCGTCGACCCGAGGCGCCAATCGAGTACGGCGAGAACCTCACGTCACAGATCCTCGGCTCGCGCGAGCCGCTCCTGCTCAACCGCCAGGAGCACTACGAAGGCCAGGCGAGCGTCGGGACGCCCTCCCGCTCCTACCTCGGGGTGCCGATCTTCGGCGGCAGCACGGCGATCGGGGTGATCAGCGTCCAGAGCATCGAGGAGGAGGGCCGGTTCGGCGAGGCCGACTCGCGGTTGCTCGCAACGATCGCCGCGAACGTCGGTGTCGCGATCCAGAACGCGCGTCTCTTTGCCGAGGTGGAGCGGCAGCGCGAGTACTCCGCATCGCTCGTCGAGATCAGTCCCGCTGCGGTGATCGTCATGGACCGGGAAGAGACCGTCACCGAGTGGAACCCGGCGGCGGCCGAGCTCTTCGGCTACTTGCCCGAGGAGGCCCTGGGCCGGCACATCGACGACCTCGTCTTCGGGAACTCCTCGCGCGACGAGGGGCGCGAGGTCACGGCGGAGGCCATGCGAGACGGTCGCGCGCAGCGCATCACGACGCGCAGCCGCAAAGACGGAACGCCGGTCGACGTCGAGCTGATGCTCGTCCCGCTGTACGTGGACGGCGCACACTCGGGCTTTGTCGGCGTCTACCACGACGTGACCGAGCTGCAGCGCGCCCGCCAGGAGGCCGAGGCGGCGACCCAGGCGAAGAGCGCCTTCCTCGCCACGATGAGCCACGAGATCAGGACGCCGATGAACGCAGTGATCGGCATGACCGACCTCCTGCTCGGCACCGAGCTGACCGGCGAGCAGCGCGAGTTCGCCGAGGTCGTCCATGCGAGCGGCGACGCGCTGCTCCATGTGATCGACGACATCCTCGACTACTCGAAGATCGAAGCCGGCAAGCTCGATCTCGAGCGTGAGCCGTTCAGCCTGCGCGACTGCGTCGAGGGGGCGCTCGACATCGTCGCGCCACGCGCGTGGGAGAAGGAGATCGAGCTGGGCTGCCTGATCGACGAGGGCGCTCCCGCCGGGATCGTCGGCGACGAGGCTCGCCTGCGGCAGGTGTTGCTCAACCTCCTCTCGAACGCGGTCAAGTTCACCGAGCGCGGCGAGGTCGTCGTGCTCGTCGACGCCTCGGAGGCAGCGCCGGGCTCCTACCGGGTCGAGCTTGCCGTCCGCGACACCGGGATCGGCATCCCGGCCGACCGTATGGGCCAGCTGTTCACCTCGTTCAGCCAGGTGGACGCCTCGACGACGCGCCGCTTCGGCGGCACCGGGCTGGGGCTCGCGATCTCGAAGCGCCTCGTCGACCTGATGGGCGGCACGATCGCCGTCGAGAGCGAGCAGGGGGAGGGATCGACGTTCCGCATCTCGCTGCCCGCCCTGGCGGCCGAGGTGCCTACGAAGATCGCGCTCGACGACGGCCTGCCGCACCTCGCCGGCAAGCGGATCCTCATCGTCGACGACAACGCGACGAACCGCGAGATCGTCAGCAGACACGCGCGATCGTGGGGAATGGAGCCCGTCTCGGTCGAGCTTCCGTCCGAGGCGCTCGCGCAGATCGAAGCCGGCGAGCCTTTCGACATCGCGGTGCTCGACATGATGATGCCGGTCATGGACGGGCTCGCCCTCGCGGGGGAGATCCGCACGCGGCGCAGCGCGGAGGACCTCCCGCTTCTGCTCCTCACCTCGCTCGGCCGCCTGCCGCAGGCGGAGTCGAGCAGCGTCTTCTCCGCCCAGCTCTCCAAGCCGTTCAAGGCGTCCCAGCTCTACAACACGCTTCTGCGCCTGCTCACCACGGGCGCAGCGGAAGAGGAGGTCGAGCCCGTGACCGACGGAAAGCGCGCCAGGTCGGCGCTGCGCATCCTGCTCGCCGAGGACAATCCGATGAACCAGAAGGTGGCGTTGCGCCTGCTCGAGCAGCTCGGCTACGGCGCCGACGTGGCGACGAACGGCCTCGAGGCCATCGAAGCGCTCGAGCAGAAGCCGTACGACGTCGTCCTGATGGACGTGCAGATGCCGGAGCTCGACGGCCTCGACGCCACGCGCCGGATCTGCGAGCGCTGGCCGGAGGGGAGCCGCCCGCACATCGTCGCGATGACGGCGAACGCGCTCCCCGAGGATCGCGAGGCGTGCTTCGCGGCCGGCATGAACGACTACGTGGCGAAGCCGATCCGCGCCGAGGAGCTCGTCGCGGCGCTGAAGCGCGCGAAGCCGCTTGGGAACGGCGACGGGGGGACGGGCCGGGTCGAGTACGTCAGCCTCGACGACGGCGCGCTCCAGAACCTGCGCGACCTCGGCGGCGAGGAGTTCCTCGGGGAGGTCATCGACGCCTTCCTCGCGGACGCGCCGGAGCTGCTCGCAACCCTCCGCCGCTCGCTCGACGAGCGCGCCGCCGAGGAGCTGCGGCGGGCCGCGCACACGCTCAAGTCGAACGGCGCGACGCTCGGCGCCGAGGAGTTCACGGAGCTCTGCCGCAGCCTCGAGCAGCGCGCCAAGGACGGCGAGCTCGACGGCGCCTCCGAGCTCGTGGACCGGATCGAGCAGGAGTACGGGCCGCTGCGAGACGCGCTCGCCGCCATCCGCTCTGAGCCGGTCGCGTGAGCCTTCCCGCTCCCGCGCCCGGCACGATCCTGATCGCCGACGACAACCGGGTCAACCAGCTCCTGCTCGCCCGGGGGCTCGAGAGCGAGGGCCACACCGTCGCCTTCGCCGAGGACGGCCGCCGGGCGCTCGAGCTGCTGCGGCAGCAGCGCTTCGACCTGCTGCTGCTCGACGTCCTCATGCCCGAGCTCGACGGCTACGAGGTCCTGGCGGAGCTGAAGGAGGATCCGCATCTCCGCGACCTGCCGGTGGTCGTGACGTCGGCGCTCGACGAGATCGACAGCGTCGTGCGCTGCCTCGAGATGGGCGCCGAGGACTACCTGACGAAGCCGGTCAACCCGGTCCTGCTCAACGCGCGGATCAACGCGAGCCTCGAGAAGAAGCGCCTGCGCGATCAGCAACGCGAGCTGATCAGCAAGTTCGCCACGAAAGAGGTGGCCGAGGATCTGCTCATGTCGGGCTTCGCGCTCGGCGGCAAGCACGTCGAGGCGACGGCGATGTTCTGCGACATCCGCTCGTTCACGACCATCTCCGAGTCGCGGGAGCCTTCCGAGACGATCGAGCTGCTCAACGACTACTACACGCTGATGATGGACGCGATCAACGGCGAGGGCGGAATCGTCAACCAGATGGTCGGCGACGGGCTGATGGCGATCTTCGGCGCCCCGGTGTCGCGGGACGACCACCGGCAGGCGGCGGTGCTTGCGGCGCGCCAGATGATCGACCTGATCCGGCTGTTCGACGACGAGCAGGCGGCGCGGGGGAGAGTTCAGATCCAGATCGGGGTCGGGATCGCCTCGGGCCGGGTCGTCGCGGGCTACACGGGCACGCACAACCGGGCGACGTACACGTGCGTCGGCGACACGGTCAACGTCGCCGCGCGGCTCGAGGCGCACACGAAGGAGCTCGGCCGGCCGATCCTGATCGACGAAAACACGCGCCAGGGCATCGACGAAGGGATCGCGGTCGAGGCCCAGGGCGATCTGCTCATGAAGGGCAAGACGGAGCCGACGAAGGTCTACGCCGTCCTCGTCGACGCCGCCGTCGCCGAGACCGCGTAAGCAGCCCCTCTCGCAACCTGGCCCGTCGGCTCGCGTCTAACCTCGCGGGATGAGGAGGGTAGTCGTGACGGGGCTCGGCGCGGTGACGCCGATCGGTGCCGATGCGCCGTCGACCTGGCGCGCGGCGGTGGCGGGGGAGAGCGGCATCGACTTCATCCGCTCGTTCGACGCGAGCGGGTTCCAGGTGCGGATCGCTGCGGAGGTGAAGGACTTCGACCCGACACAGGTCGCCTCGGCGAAAGACGCGCGGCGGCTCGATCGCAACGTGCTGCTCGCGCTCGCCGCCGGCCGGGAGGCGGTCGCCGACGCCGGGCTCGAGGGCGCCTACGAACCGGGGCGCGTCGGCATCCTCTTCGGCACCGCGATCGGCGGCTTCATCGGGATCATGGAACAGGCCGAGGTGCTGCGGGAGCGCGGGCCTGAGCGGGTCGCGCCGACCTTCCTCCCGAACGTGCTCGTCGACACCGCGAGCGGTCAGCTCGCGATCTCGCTCGGCTTCCGCGGCCCGAACTACGCGCCGGTCTCGGCGTGCGCGACCGGCTCGACCGCGGTCGGCGAGGCGGCAGAGCTGATCAAGCGCGGCGACGCGGACGCCGTCCTCGCCGGCGGCGGCGAGGCATGCGTGCACCCGTTGATCCTCGCCGGCTTCAGCGCCATGCGCGGGCTCGTCGCGGAGGACGAGCACCCGCCGCGCGCCTCCCGTCCGTTCGACGCGACGCGGGCCGGCTTCGTGATGGGCGAGGGCGCCTGCGTGCTCGTGCTCGAGGAGCTCGAGGCCGCGCAGCGCCGCGGCGCACCGATCTACGCGGAGATCCTCGGCTACGCGATGTCGAACGACGCGCACCACCTCGCGCAGCCGGATCCCGAGTCGCTCGGCGTGGCCGAGATGATGCGGCACGCGCTCGAGCGCGCCGGCGTCGAGCCCGAGCAGGTGGGCTACATCAACGCCCACGGCACGTCGACCCCACTCGGCGACGCGGCCGAGACCGCGGCGATCAAGGTCGTCTTCGGCGAGCACGCCTACAAGCTCGCCGTCTCCTCGACGAAATCCGTCACCGGCCATTGCTTCGGCGCGGCCGGGGCGATCGAGGCGATGATGTGCGTCCTCGCCGTCCGTGACGGCGTCCTGCCGCCGACGATGAACTACGTCCATCCCGATCCCGAGTGCGACCTCGACTACGTTCCGAACGAGGCGCGGCAGGTGCAGGTCGACGTCGCGCTCTCGAACGCGATGGGCCTCGGCGGCCACAACGGCTGCGTACTCGTGGGGAGGGTCTGATGGCATACGACTGGGAAGAGGCGGATCGCTACGCGGAGGCGAACTCGACGCCGCCGCTCGAGCTGTTCGAGCGGCTCGGCGAGGAGACGCGAGGCGAACGACCGACGCGCCGCAGATGATCGGTCGGGCCGATCGAGGGGGCGTTCCTGCGCTTCCTCGTCGCGATGGCGAGGCCGCAACGCGTGCTCGAGATCGGCGTCTTCACCGGCTGGTCGTCGATCGAGATGGCGCGGGCGCTACCGCCGGGCGGGTCGATCGTCGCGCTCGACGTGAACGAGGAGACGACCGCGGTCGCGCGGCGCTACGCCGAGGAGGCGGGCGTCGCCGACCGAATCGAGTACCGCATCGGCGACGGCGATCGAGACGCTCGCCGAGCTCGAAGGGCCGTTCGACCTCGTCTTCATCGACGCCGGAAGCCGGAGTACCTCGCCTACTACGAGGCGGTCCTGCCGAAGCTCGCCGACGGCGGCATGATCCTCGCCGACAACACACTCTTCGGCATGTCCGAGGACCATCCGCTGGCCGAGTTCAACGGGCGGGTCGTCGAGGACGAGCGCGTGGAGTGCGTCCTCCTGCCGATCCGCTCGGGCTTGACGCTGATCCGGCGGCGATGAGCTGGGAGGGGCCGCCGGCTCCGTATCGCATCGAGACGGAGCGCCTCGTGATCCGCTGCTACGAGCCTCGCGACGCGGCGCTCGAGAAGGACGCCGTCGACTCGAGTCTCGAGCACCTCCGCGCGTGGATGCCGTGGGCGGACAACGAGCCGCAGACGCTCGAGCAGAAGACCGACCTGCTGCGGATCTTTCGTTCTGCATTCGACACGGGCGAAGCCTTCTCGTACGGGATCTTCGACGCCGCCGAGGAGGAGCAGCTCGGCGGGATAGGGCTCATGCCGCGAGTCGGGCCGGGCGGCCTCGAGATCGGCTACTGGATGCGCGCGAGCGCGACGCGACAGGGGATCGCGACCGAGGCGGGCGCCGCGCTGACGCGCATCGGCTTCGAGGTCTGCGAGGCGGACCGGATCGAGATCCGGATCGATCCGGATAACGAGGCGAGCCTCGGCGTCCCCCGCAAGCTCGGCTTCGTCGAGGAAGCGACGCTGCGGCGCCGGCTACCGTCGCGGCCGGGCGAGCCGCTCCGCGACGTCACGATCTTCACGCTGTTCCGCGAGGACCTCGACCCAACACTCGCGCCGGGAATCCGCGCCTTCGACGCACGCGGCGAACCTGTCCTCTAGTTTCAGCCCCGTAGGACGGCGACGGTGAGATCGTCGAGCGAGCGGACGACGGTGTCGGCGAGCTCCAGCGCCTCCTCGTCGGGCGGGTAGGTCGCGTTCGGGATCGCCACGACGCGCATGCCGGCCGACTTGGCCGAGCGGATGCCGGCGTGCGAGTCCTCCACGGCCGTGCAGCGCTCGGGCGCGGCGCCGAGCCGTCGCGCGGCCTCGAGGTAGACGTCCGGCGCCGGCTTGCCGCGCTCGACCTCCTCCGCCGAGACCGTGGCGCGGAAGCACCCGGCGATGCCGGCGAGATCGAGCACCTCCTCGAACACCTCGCGGTTCGACGAGGACGCGAGCGCGAGCGGGAAGGCCGCAGCCGCGCGCCGCACCGCCGCGACCGCCCCCGGCAGGAGCGGCAGCTCGCGCCGGTAGGCCGCGAGCATCCGGCGGACGACCTCGCTGTTGATCTCGTCCGGGTCGTCCGGAACGTGCGCCTCCTCATGCAGGAAGCGGGACCACTCCGGCGCCGACATCCCCATCATCGCCCGCTGCACCTCCTCGTCGTACCGCCCGCCGCGCTCCCGCACGTAGCGCTCACGCACGGCGTCCCAGACCTCCTCCGACTGGAGCAGCACGCCGTCCAGGTCGAAGACGACGGCTTCGGTCACACGCTGTGGTACATGCTCTCGCGGTAGACGAGCGCGTGGTGGGACGGCCCGTGCTCGACCGAGAGGACGTCGGCGATGAAGAAGGTGTGGTCGCCCGCGTCGGCCTCGGCCCGCGTCTCCGCCTCGATCCAGCCGAGTGCCCCCTCGATCAGCGGCGCGACCTGCCCCTCGCGCGTGGGCACGCCTTGCCAGTGGACGATCGGCGGGTAGCCGGCGGCGAAGCGGCGGGCGAGCTCCTCCTGCTCGGCGCCCAGGAGACTGACGGCAAAGCGGCCGGCGCCGCGCAGCAACTCGTAACAGGAGGCGTCCTTGCCGATCGAGACGCCGATCAGCGGCGGCTCGAGCGAGAGCGAGACGAGAGAGGAGACGGTGACGCCCATCCGGTCGCCCTCGACGTCGACGCTGAGGATCGAGACCCCGTGCGGCCAGAGCCGCATCAGGGCGCGGAGCTCGTCTCCCGTCGCCATCGCGCGAACGCTACAGACGAGCGGCGGGGGTGAAGATCGTTTCGCTCCCCCCGGTATGCGGGAATGTAGTACGGGTGCCCACCGAGATCGAGAGCCTGTATCGGGAGCACCGCGCCAGGCTGGTCCGACTCGTAGAGCGCGAATTGCGCGACCACCAGGATGCCGAGGACGTGGTGCAGACGGCATTCCTTGATGCGCAGCGCGCCCTCGAACGCGGCACGATCCCGCGTAATCCGCCCGCGTGGCTCGCTGCGATCGCACTCAACTCCGCCCACCGTCTCCGGCGGCGCCGCCTGAACGCGGAACCGCTCGAGGAGTACGCGGTGCAGGAGGCGTCGCGGATGTCTGAGATTCGCCCCGCGCTCGCGAGCCTGCCGAGGGAGCAGCGGGCGGCCGTGCTGTACCGCGATGTGCTCGGCCTCTCGTACGGTGAGACGGCGGAGCAGATGGGCACGTCGGTGAATGCGGTGACGATGCTCCTTCACCGCGGCCGGCAGCGCCTCCGTCAGACGCTCGCTGCCACGGTAGGAGGTCTTGGGTTATGGCGTTGGTCGAAGCACGCCGGCATGCCCCAGGTGGCGATGGTCAAGGGCGCCGCCGCACTTCTCACGGTCGCCGGGCTCGCGACCACGGGGATCGTCGCCGCTCGCGCGGTCGCTCCCATCGGGACGGACAGGACAGCAGCGTCCGTCCCGCGCCCTGGACGCCTGACGGCACCGGCACCGGCACCGGCACCGCGCGCTGGACGCGCGACGGCGGGAGCGGAGCGTGCACCTCTCGGGACGCCCACGCACGACTCGGCTCGTCGTCAGTCGAAGACGCCCGACGGCTCGACGCTGAGCGCGTCCCCAGCGTCGACGCCAGGCTCGGCCGCAGAAGCGAAACAGGCAACCACCCCCTCCTCGACGGCCGAGGTGGTGGCGTCGGTGCTCCGCTCGACGCTCCGGGTGCCGACCGTTTCCCTGCCGACGAAGCTGCCGATCCCGTCGTCGCCAGTAACGGTCGCGGCGACGGTGACCGTCAGCACACCGATCGTTTCGGCGACCGTGGCAGCTCCGATCGGCCTCACGGCGACGACGCCTACGACGGTCTCCGTGACGATCCCGTAGCGCCGACCGAAAGGATCGGCCGGCCGGATGCCTCTACCCAGATGAGGGGAGGCACCGACCCAACGAGATGAACGCCTTGAGCAGCGGTTCTGAACGCCCACTTCGCGTGGGCGAGCGCGTCAGCTTTCGCGGCCGAGTCGGCGTGCTCCGATACCTCTACGGAACCGACGCCGCCGTCGTGCGCTTCGATCAGGAAGCCAGCACAAAAGTTGTCCCACTCCACCGACTGGTGGCCTGTGGCGACGAGTGTCCCGCTCCCGACGGCGGCACGTAAAGGCGCTCGACTCGTGCATCGGCGACCTGACTCTGCGGAGCGCCTCCTTCCCGGTTGCGGCCCCGGGAAGGAGGCGTGCACGACCGAGACTCCAGGACTGAAGGCCGCGGTCACCTTCCAGGGCATCGAGGTGACCGCCACGAAGATCCGACTCTGGCACGTGGAGGCTGCAGGCAGATCGGCCTCGGCGGAGTACCTGGATCAGGCCCTGGAGCTCGTGCTTCCTCGGCTCAGCTACGAAGACCTGGACACGCTGCTGATCCGACTGCTCTCGGAGGCCGCGACTCGCAACGATGGGAGCGGCGGGGGTGAGATTTGAACTCACGGAGCCCGAAGGCTCAACGGTTTTCAAGACCGCCCCGTTAGACCGCTCCGGCACCCCGCCGCGCCCGGTTAGTGTCGCAGCCGTGGCCACGATGAAGGATCTCGACAAGCTCGCGCTCGGTATGCCCGAAGCGACGAAGGAGGTCGAGGACGGGCGGCCGACGTACAAGGTGCACGGGAAGATGTTCTGCTTCCACCGAGGCCGGCGCCCGGACGCCGTCGACCCGGAGACCGGCGAGCGGCTCGACGACGTTCTCGTCTTCCGCGTCGCCGACCTCGGCGTCAAGGAGCTGCTGCTCTCCGACGCGCGCGCCATCTACTTCACGACGCCTCACTGGAAGGGCTACTCGGCCGTGCTGATGCGGATCCCCGACCTGAAACAGCTCGACCGCGACGAGCTGCAGGACCTGGTCGAGGAGGCGTGGCTGACGCGGGCGCAGAAGCGGCTCGCGAAGGAGTGGCTCGCGCGAGCGTCATAGCGCGGCAAGAGGGGAGGAGCCGATGGCTCCTCCCCTTGGCCTCGAGCTCGACCAGGAGGGCTAGGTCGTGCTCGGAGATGTCGGCTGGCCGGTCGTGCGGCGCCGAACCAGAACGGTCATCCCTGCGGCGAGGATGATCAACCCGAGCACCCCGCCTACACCGATGCTCACGTTGCTCCAGTCGAACGGGCTCGACGTGCTGACCACCGCGTCGCTTCCCGTGTGGTAGAAGCGATTGATCGCCTGGCTGCGGCGCTCCACTGCCCGCTGCGCCGCCGCCCCGGTCGAGCTGTAGGCGCCGAGGTGGTAGACGCGGTTCATCGCCTGGGCGCGGAGCTTCTCTCCCTGCTGCGTCGCCGCTCCGGTTGTGCCGAGGTTGTAGAAGCGGTTCATCGCCTGGGCGCGGAGCTTCTCTCCCTGCTGCGTCGCCGCTCCGGTCGTGCCGAGGTGGTAAACGCGATTCATTGCCTGGCTGCGGAGCGCTTCCGGGCTGTAGTCGCCCAGGTGGTGGAAGCGATTCGTCGCGTCGGCACGCGCTTGCACTGCCTGCGAGGTGTCGTTTGCAGCCTGGGCGGTCGCCGCGAAGGCGATTGCGAGCAGGAAGCCGACCGTCAGCGTCGCCGTCGCCGCCTTGATCTTGTGGGTGGTGTTCACTGTGTCTCCCTTTGCTCCGAACCGCCCGCTGCGGTTCATTTGGGGGAGCATCGGGAGAGCCGCCAAGGAAACGGTGACACACCGGTAAAGCCTCGGTAAGAGGCCGCCCTTACCATCGACCTCGAGAGGTTGTACGGTCGCATGGTTGAGCGAGTTGAGGTACCTGATCCTGGGGCCGCTCGAGATTCGCGACGGCCCGACCGAGGTTGCGCTCCGTGGGGGACAACAGCGAAAGCTGCTCGCGATTCTGCTCTTACACGACAGCGAGTTCGTCTCGAGCGACCGGCTGATCGACGAGTTGTGGGCGGGCAAGCCGCCCGGCACAGCGGCCAAGGCGCTGCAGGGATACGTCTCGAGCGTTCGCAAGCAGCTCGGCCCGGAGGCGATCGAGACGGTCGGGGCGGGGTATCGGCTGAAGGTTGCTGCCGAGCAGGTCGACGTACGCGAGTTCGAGGAGCTTCTCGCTGAAGCGCGGCCGCTCGAACGTGGCCCGGCGGCCGCGAAGCTCCAGGAGGCGCTTGCACTCTGGCGCGGGCCGGCACTCGCCGACTTCGCCTACGACGACTTCGCGCAGCGCGAGATCGAGCGTCTCGAGGGGCTCCGCCAGGCAGGAATCGAGCGGCGGATCAACCTCGAGCTGGCTCTCGGCCATCACGACGACCTCGTGCCGGAGCTCGAAGCGCTCGTCCATGCCCATCCTCTCCACGAGCGCCTGCGCGCCCATCTGATGGTCGCGCTCTACCGCTCCGGCCGCCAGGCCGAGGCGCTCGATGTGTATCGCGACGCCCGGACAGTTCTGCTCGACGAGCTAGGGCTCGAGCCGAGCGAGGAGCTGCAAGCGTTGCAGCGGGCGATCCTGGATCACGACCCGTCGCTTGCCGCTCCTCCACGCGTCGAGACACCGCGGGCGGCTAGGCCCGGTGCCGCTAGGGAGTGACGCGCTCGGGCGCGCCGTACTCGCGCAGCACGTCCGGCACCTCGCCCTGGAAGTTCTCGAGCACCGCGAGCGCCATCCGGTCGACGACGGCCGTGCCGTTGAGCAGGTGGAGCGGCTCGGGGCTCTTGCCGTCGCGGTAGCGGATCCCGAGGCGGCGGGCCTGGAAGTCGGTCGTGTTCGAGACCGACGCGATCTCGCGGTAACGCTCCTGGCTGGGGAACCAGATCTCGAGGTCGTACGTCTTCGCCGAGGCCGCCGACATGTCGCCGGCCGGCAGGGTGACCACGCGGTACGGCACGCCGAGCCCCTGGACGAGCTCCTCGGTGTTCGCGAGCAGCAGCTCGTGCTCGTCCCACGAGTTCTCCGGCAGCGTCAGCGAGAACTGCTCCACCTTGTTGAACTGGTGGACGCGGAACATCCCACGCGTGTCCCGGCCGGCCGCGCCGGCCTCGCGGCGGAAGCACGGCGAGAAGGCGACGTAGCGGAGCGGCAGCTCGCCGGCGTCGAGGATCTCGCCGGCGTGGAGGCTCGAGACCGGGATCTCGGCCGTGCCGGAGAGATAGAGGCCGTCGGCCGGGATCGCGTAGACGCTGTCCGCGTCGGAGGGGAAGTGACCCGTTCCGTAGAGCGCCTCCTCGCGCACGAGCACGGGAGGCAGCACGGTCACGAAGCCCTTCTCGGCCAGGCGGTCGAGCCCGTAGCGGTAGAGCGCGAGCGCAAGCCGGCCCGTGTCGCCGACCCAGTAGCCGAAGCGGGCGCCGCTCATCCGCGCGGCGCGCTCCATGTCGAAGCGCCCGAGCTCGAGGCTCTCCTTCGGCTCGACCAGCTGCGGCGGGTCGCCCACGACTCGCTCGACCCGCACGTCGTCTTCGGTCGCGCCGTCGGGGACGTCGTCTGCGGGCGGATTCGGGATCCGTAGCCCGATGTCGTCGCGCTCCTCCTCCGCCAGGGCGAGGTCCCGCTCGGCTCGCTGCAGCTCCTCCTTGACGCCGCGCAGCTCCTCGAGCTGCTCCGGCGTCGGCTTGCCCTTGAGCTTCGTGCGCGAGCGGAGCTCGTCGACGGTCGGCACGAGCGCTCGCCAGCGCTCGTCGGTCGCGAGCCACGCGTCGAACGCCTCGGCGGCGCCCTTGCGCGCGAGACGGCGCCGGAACTCGTCCGGCTCGGCGCGGGCGGCGCGGGCGTCGATCACGCGAGGGAGTCTAGGTAGGCCTCGAGGAGAACCGCGACTCCTTCCTCCTGCACCGAGGGAACGACGAGGTCGGCGCGCGCGAGCACGTCCTCGTGCGCGTTCGCGACGGCGACGCCGAAGCCGGCCCAGTCGAGCAGCTCGCGGTCGTTCTCGCCGTCGCCGCAGGCGACCGTCTCTTCGGGCCCGAAGCCGAGCCGGCGGGCGACGAAGTCGAGGCCGCTCCCCTTGCTCACGTCCGGATGCGCGAACTCGAGGAAGTACGGCAGCGACTTGGAGATGAAAAGGCGGCCCTCGAACCGCGGCTTCAGCTCCTGCTCGAGCTCGTCGAGCGCGCGGGGGTCGCCGACGGCGACCAGCTTCGTCGGGTCGCGGTCGAGCCAGGCGCGAAGGTCGCCGACGGCGTGGATCTCGAGGTGCTGGAAATCGGCGTACCGCCGCGCCTCCGGCGTCACCTCCGCGACGTAGAGCTGGTCGTCGACGTAGCAGTTGAGGTGGAAGCCGGCAGCGATCACCGCGTCCATCGCCTCCCGGGCCTCCGCCAGCGGGATGGGGACGTGGAGGAGGAACTCGCCGGTCGTGGGGTCGGCGACGACGGCTCCCTGGTAGCAGACGACCAGATCGTCGAGGCCCGCCTGCTCGAGGTACGGCCGCACCGCGCGGAACATGCGGCCGGTGACGACGACCACGTGGGCGCCCGACGCGCGTGTTCGCGTGAGCGCCTCCTGCGTGCGCGGCCGGAGCACACCGTCCTCGGCGATCAGGGTCCGGTCGAGGTCGAATGCGAAGGCGGCGACGCGCGCCGGGAACGCGGGCGGGAGCTCTACGGCGCCTGGCCGCCGGTCGACTTCACGACGTAGGCGGCGACGTCCGCGATCTGCTGGGTGCTGAGCGTCTTCTTGAACGCGGGCATCGCCCCGCCGCCGTTCGTCACCTGCGCGGTGACCGCGCGATAGTCGGGCTTGAGCGAGTCGAGGTTGGGCCCGATGGTGCCGGTGGAATGCGCGGCGGCCAGCGTGTGGCAGCTGCCGCAGCCGGAGCTGGAGTAGACCGAGGTGCCCTTGGCCGGGACGCCCTTGAGGTGGAAGGCGGGGACGATCGGGAAGCTCGGGCCGGTCGCAACCGTGCCGACGACGGTGTTCGGCGTCGGGGACGCGACACCCTCGGAGTTGCAGCCTGCGAGCACCAGGGCGCCGAGTGCTGCGGCGGCGATGAGTGCAAGGCGAGGCACCGCGCGAGACTCTAATGGACCGCTAAGTCCGCCCGCGCCGGAACCGGTCGACCTGGGTCCGCCGAGTACCATTCGAGTCATGAAGCGCAAAAATTTCGGGCGCGACCGCGGCCTCTCCCTCCGGATGCTGTTCACGAGTGGGCTGCTCGGCCTGCTCTACATCGGTTTCGCCGTCGTCCTCTTCAGCGTCTTCAACTTCTCGCTCATCTTCATGCTCGTGATCGTGATCGGCCTGGCGTTCTTCCAGTACTACACCTCGGACAAGGTCGCACTCGCCGCTTCCGGCGCGAAGGTCGTCTCGCAGGAGGAGGCGCCGGAGCTACACGCGATGGTGGAGCGGCTCTGCGCGATGGCCGATCTCCCGAAGCCGCGCGTCGCCATCGTCGACACCGACGTCCCGAACGCGTTCGCCACCGGCCGGAACCCGAAGCACGCGGCGGTCGCGGTGACGACCGGCCTGTGGCGGCGGCTCGAGCCGCAGGAGGTCGAGAGCGTGCTCGCGCACGAGCTCTCTCACGTGGCCAACCGCGACGTGCTCGTCATGACGGTGGCGAGCTTCTTCGCCATGCTCGCCGCGCTCCTGACCCGCTTCGGTCTCTACGCCGGGATGTTCGGCGGCTTCGGCGGCGGACGCAGCAGCAGCAACAACAACAACAATCAGGTGCCCGTCTGGCTGATCGTCCTCCTCGTGTCCATTGTCGTCTACGCGATCAGCTGGGTTCTCATCCGGACGATCTCCCGCTACCGCGAGTACGCGGCCGACCGCGGCTCGGCGCTGATCACAGGGACGCCCGAGAACCTGATGAGCGCGCTCCAGAAAATCTCGAGCAACATCGCCCAGATCCCACAGCGCGACCTGCGCGAGGTACAGGGCATGAACGCCTTCTTCATCATCCCGACCAACTGGAAGTCCCAGATGAGCGAGTGGATGATGGATCATCCGCCGCTCGAGAAGCGCCTCGCTGCCCTCAGCGAGATCGCCCGCGAGATGGGCCGCCCCGCGGCAAGCTAAATCGGGGCGTCGAACAGGGCGAGCCACTTGCTGAGGTCTGGCTCGACCGGGAGCTCAGGCTCGAGCTTCGCTTTCAGCTCCAGCTCCTGCGCGTTGTCGCGCTCCTGCTTCGCGCCTGTGGGGACGAACGGCCACCAGGTTCCCGTCTTGAAGCCGTAGATCCAGTACACGGGATGCTCGCCGCCGTCGAAGCGGAACGCGGCCGCGAGCAGCTGGCCGCCGAAGCCGCGCGCCTCGAGCTCGGACGCGAGGGCGTGGACGCCGGCGACCTGGTCTTCGAGGTCGGGGTCGCGGACGATGGCCCACTGGAAGCCGAAGCTGTCGGTCTTGCGGTCGAGCGTCGAGCCGCCGTCCTTCGCGACGCCCTGGAGCAGCTCCTCGATGTCCTTCTCCGCCTGCTCGAACCCGCCGGCGGAGAGCGCTTTGAAGACCGTGGCGCCGACGCCCGCCGTCTTCAGCGAGCACTCCGTCTCGAGCGTGACTGCGGCGGTCGTGAGCGCGAAGAGCCGCTCGGCCGCGGGCTCCTGCAGCTTCTTGCGGCCGAGGAGGATGTCGCCGAACCGGGTCAGGACTCGGTTGCTTCCGCTTCCTCGACCGGCTGCGCCGCCGGCTCCTCGGTCGCCGCGGGCGCCGCGGGCGCAGGTTCGGCACCGCCGGCCGGGATCTCCTTCTGCGGCTGGCCGCCGGTGCCGACCTCGGCCTTCAGCTTCGCCAGCTCGTCGTCGACCTGCGTGGCTGACGAGATCTGCGCGAGCTCGCGATCGAGCTGCGTCTGGTCGCCGGCGGTGAAGTCCTCGAGGGCGCCGGTGGAGGTGAGCTCGTCGATCGCCGAGGCGCGCGCCTGCATCTCCTCGGTCTTGTCCTTGGCGCGCTGGATCGCCAGGCCGGTGTCCTGCATGTTCTTGCCGATCCCTGTCGCCGCCTCGCCGACCTTGACCTGAGCCTCGGCTGCGGAGTACTGCGCCTTGAGGATCTCCTTCTGCGAGCGGAACGACTCGATGCGGGTCTCGAGCTGCTGCTGCGCCTCGATCAGGCTCGCCTGCTGGTCCTCGAGCTGCTTCACCTGCCCATCCATGCTCTGCAGCTGCGTCTGCGCGAGTGTCTTCTTCTCGAGCGCCTGCCGGGCCAGGTCCTCGCGGTTGGCGGTGACCGCCTGGCGTGCCTGCGTCTCGAGCTTGACGACGTTCTGCTCGAGCTTCTGCTGCTGCAGCTCGATCCGCTTCTTCGAGGTGACGACGTCGGCGGTGCCGCGCTTGACGTTCTGGAGCTGCTCGAGCATCTGCTCGTACGAGTAGTCGAGCGTCTGTGTCGGATTCTCGGAGCGGTTGAGGAGCGCCGAGTACTTCGACTTGACGACCAACTTGGTCCGTTCCCACAGCCCCGCCATCGATCTCCTCCTCCTGGATAGTCCGACGACTAGCCTAGCGGCATGATCGTCGAGAGGAGCATGCACCCCGACTGGCTGAGCAACGCGTTTCTCGTGGCGATCGAGGACGGCCCGGCGGTGTTCGTCGACTCCGGGGCCGACATCGCGCCGCTGGTCGAAGCGGTCGAGCGGTGGCGGACTCGGCCCGTCGCGCTCCTGCGCACGCACGCGCACGGCGACCACGTCGAGCACGAGGAGGAGCTTGTCGCCCGCTACTCGCTCCGAGTGGTCGCCCAGCCGGGCGAATGGGAGTGGGAGGGGTTGCAGGTGCGGGGGCTCGCGACCCCGGGGCACTCCGACGACGGGCTCTCGTTCGTGATCGGCGAGGACGTGGTCGCGACAGGCGACACGCTGTTCCGCGACGCGGTCGGCGGTGGAGACGTGGCGGCCGTGCGCCGGTCGGTGATGGACGTCCTCATGACGCTCCCCGACGAGACCCGAGTCCTGCCCGGCCACACCGAGGAGACGACGATCGGGCGCGAGCGCCGCGAGAACCCGTTCGTCCGCGTCTGGAGCGGCGCCGAGGACGAGGGGACCGAGGCGGTGCGTGTCGGAGGACGCGACGCGACGCTCATCGTCTGGTCGCCGGACTACGACGGCAAGGGCAAGGCCTGGGTGCGCTACGAGGACGGGAGCGAGGCCACCGTCGGCGGCTCCCGCGTCGAACGCGGCTGAAAGGACCTGTCCGAAAGGGACAGTAGGTTCCGCGGGCATGCGTCTCATCGTCGCCCGCTGCGAGGTCACGTACTCCGGTCGGCTCTCGGCCGTGTTGCCGGAGGCGGTGCGGCTCCTCATCCTCAAGGCCGACGGCTCGGTGCTCGTGCACGACGACGCAGGCGGGTTCAAGCCGCTCAACTGGATGACGGCCCCGACCTTTCTCGCCGACGAGGGCGACCGGCTCGTCGTGACGAAGCCGAAGAGCGACGACGCTCTCGAGATCCGGCTGCTCGAGGTGCTGAGCGACGTCGACCACGACATGGGCGAGTCGGCAGCGCTGCAGAAGGACGGCGTCGAGCGCGACCTGCAGGAGGCTCTCGCCGCCGCGCCCGAGGCGCTCGGCGAGGCGCTCACGCTCGTACGCCGCGAGTGGCAGACCGAGATCGGGCCGGTCGACCTCATGTGCCGCGACGCCGAGGCCGGCTGGGTCGCGGTCGAGGTGAAGCGGGTCGGGACGATCGAGGCGGTCGAGCAGTTGACGCGCTACCTGGACTTCATCCGCCGCGACCCGGCGAAGGCCGGCTGCCGCGGCATCCTCGTCGCCGAGCGGCTGAAGCCGCAGGCCGTTGCGCTCGCCGAGTCCCGGGCGATCCGGTGTGTCACAGTCGACCTACAGGTACTGCGCGGCGAGCGCGAGCCCGATCTGACACTGTTCGCCGCCTGAGAGGGAGGTAGCGATGGCTGTGAAGCTGCACCGCTGCGACGGCCAGTGGGTCAAGATCAAGGCCCACCCGTGCTGGCGCGTCGAGAAGGCGCTCATGGACATGGGCATCGAGTACGAGCGCGTCCCCGGGCCGAACCGCCCCCGCAGCGAGCGCACCGCGGTTATCGACGGGACGGGCCAGGACAGGTACCCCGCGATCCAGTTCGAGGACGGGAGCTGGTACCGCGAGGGGTCGAAGGACATGGAGAAGGCGATCCGCGAGGGCCGGCTGATGGAGAAGGATCAGGCCCCGAGCGCGGAGGGCGGCCCAGCAGACGCCTCGTGATGTGGCCGGTGACCTCGCCCGGCGAAGGTTGCCGGTTACATCACTAGCTACACTGAGCCGCCGGCGGGGCTATAGCTCAGCTGGGAGAGCGCCTGGATCGCACCCAGGAGGTCGCCGGTTCGAGCCCGGCTAGCTCCATCAAAAAACGCCCTGGAAACAGGGCGTTTTCCCGCCGGTCGCCGCGACCAGCCATACTTTGCAGCGCGTGTCTCGCAGGCTTCACGCGATCGTCCTCGGAGCGGCGCTTCTCGTCGGTGTCGGTATCGGCGCCGCCATCGCCGTGGTGAACTCGTCCGGCGCCCCGGCCGCGCCGGAGACCCTGCCGGCCCAGTCGGCCGCGGCCGTCATGAACCCGCAGCTCGATCCAGGTACGAAGCTGGACGGCGCCGCGCCGGCGTTCACGCTCACCGACCAGTTCGGCAAGCGGGTCTCCCTGCGCTCGCTGCGGGGGAACGTCGTCGTCCTCGCGTTCAACGATCCCGAGTGCACGACCATCTGCCCGCTGACGACGACCGCGCTGCTGCACGCGAAGGAGCTGCTCGGCCCGGCGGGCGGAAAGGTCCAGCTCCTGGGGATCGGCGCGAACCCGGAGGCGACAGAGGTCAAGTGGGTGCGGGCCTACTCCCAGGCGCATCGCATGATGCACAAGTGGCGCTTCCTGACCGGCTCGCTGCCGGAGCTGAAGCGCGTCTGGCGGGATTACGGCATCGAGGCGGCGGTCGTGAAGGGGATGATCGACCACACCCCGGCGACGTACGTGATCGACACGCGTGGCCGCTTCTCGCGGCTCTACATGACGCAGATGGCGTACTCGAGCGTCGACCAGCTCGGATACGAGATGGCGCACAGCATCTCGGCGCTGCTCCCCGGCCACCCGCAGGTGCGCGGCACCCAGTCGCTGGCTCCGATCGGCCTCCTCGGGCCGCGGAAGGCCGTGACGCTGCCGCGTTCGGGCGGCGGCACCGTCCGGCTCGGTCCCGGCTCCGGGCCGCACCTCATCCTCTTCTTCGACACGTGGGAGACGGAGACCTCGGACCTGAGCGCGCAACTCGAGGCGCTCAACCGCTATCAGCGCCTGGCGGCGAGCCGGCATCTGCCGCCGCTCGTCGCGGTGGACGAAGCCGGCGTCGAGCCCTCGCCGCAGTCGCTGCCGCGCTTCCTGCAGCGCCTGCCGCATCCGCTCGTCTATCCCGTCGCCGTCGATGCCAGCGGCCGGCTCGCGGACGGCTACCGAGTGCAGGACTCGCCCTGGCTCGAGCTCGTCTCGGGCTCGGGCCGCTTCCTCTCCTACGAGGACCTCGCGGTGAAGGGGTGGCCGAGCCTCCAGGCCCTCGTACGTCGGGTGCACGAGGGCCTGGCGCGCTCGACCGGCTGAGCTGGCTCAGTTCGCCGATCCGGAGGGTGGCGGCGGGGGCGGCCCGCCCCAGCGGCCCGGGCGCGGCATCACCTGGAAGGAGCTGTCGAGGTGGTACTCGACCTTGCTCCCGTCCGACTTCGTCACCGTCACCTCGTAGCCGTGGCCGAAGTAATCGGTCGTCACGTCGCCGGCCGTGCCGCCGCCGGCGGCCTTGACCGCGGCGGCCTGGGCTTTCGTCGCGTCGTCACCCGTGACCGGCTTCTCGGCGTCCTCGTGGGCGGCTGTGCCCGGCGCCGGCATGTTCCTCAGCGCCGGCGGCGGCTGCCCGGCCCTCGCGGCCGGGGTGGTGGTGCTCGAATGCGACGTCGCGGCGCCCGCGACCGCCGCCCCGCCGACCGCCGCCCCGCTGAGGGCTGCGACTCCGAGTGCGACCTTCTTGACCTTGCCGAGCATGGCACGTTCCTTTCGTTCGTCCGGGCTCTCCCGGGTTCGGGAACCACGATGCGCCGCCAGGGTTGGAGGCGCCTTCGGCGTCGCTAGGAAGGTGCTGAGGATCGACTCCGGTATCTGCGCTTTCCCAGGCGATTCACAGGGAGCGGTGGCATGGTTGAGCCATGAACGCGGCGAACGGAGACGGAGGCGGCGGCAGGATCCTCGTCGTCGACGACGAGCCCTCGATCGTCGACGCGGTCGCGACGGCGCTGCGCTACGAGGGCTTCGAGGTGCGGGAGGAGGGGACGGGCCGCGGCGCCCTCTCCGCGGTCGCGGACTTCGAGCCCGATCTCGTCGTGCTCGACTGGATGCTCCCCGACCTCGACGGCGTGGAGGTCGGGCGGCGGCTGCGCGAGCGCGGCTTCAAGACGGCGATCCTCTTCCTCACCGCCAAGGACGCGGTCGAGAACAAGGTCGAGGCACTGCGCGCAGGCGGCGACGACTACGTCACGAAGCCGTTCAGCCTCGCCGAGGTCGTCGCACGCGTGCAGGCGATCCTGCGGCGCACCGCCGGCGACCTGCCCGGAGACGTGATCCGCTTCGCCGACGTGACCCTCGACGAGGCGCGGCACGAGGTGCACCGCGGCGAGACGCGGGTCGACCTGACCGCGACGGAGTTCTCGCTGCTGCGCTACTTCCTCCTCAACCCGAGCCGCGTGCTCTCGAAGGGGCAGATCCTGCAGAACGTCTGGCGCTACGACTTCGGCGGCAACTCGAACGTCGTCGAGACCTACGTGAGCTACCTGCGCAAGAAGCTCGACGCGCTCGGGCCGCCGCTGATCCGGACCGTCCGGCAGGCGGGCTACATGCTCGACACGGAGGAGTAGTGCTCTCGCGGCTCTCGCTGCGGGCGCGGCTGCTGGTCGGTGTCGTCCTGCTCGCCGCGCTCGGTCTCGTGGTGGCGGATGTCGCCACCTACGGCTCGCTGCGCTCCTTTCTCGTCTCGCGCACCGACACGACGCTGCGTGAGGAGCACCAGGCATTCGAGCCGGGCGGGGGAGGGGGAGGCGACGAAGTGCACGCTCCGCCCGGGGTCTATGCCGAGGAACGCGCGGCGGACGGACGAACGGTGGTCGCGCCGCTCCAGGTGGCCTTGTTCCGTGGCCAGGCCAGGCCGCCGGCGCCGCTGCTGCCGCAAACGATCCACGTCCCGGCCCAGCCGAACGAGGGCCCGGACCGGGTCAGCTACTTCACCGTCGGCTCGCGCCCGAGCGGCGTGCAGTACCGCATCCGCGCCGCGGTGGAGCCCGAGCTCGACGGGGCGATGCTCATCACCGCCGAGTCGTTGCACGATGTGAACAGCACTCTGCACCGGCTGTTCGCAGTCGAGCTGCTCGTGACGCTCGCCGTGCTCGGCGCGCTCGCCGCGCTCGGCCTCTGGATCGTGCGACTCGGCCTGCGGCCGCTGCGCGAGATCGAGATGACGGCGGCGGCGATTACGGCCGGCGATCTCTCGAGGCGAGTCGAGAACACCGACGAGCGGACCGAGGTCGGCCGCGTCGGCGGCGCGCTGAACACGATGCTCGACCGGATCGAGGCCTCCGACCGGCGCCTGCGCCGCTTCATCGCCGACGCCTCGCACGAGCTACGGACGCCGCTGGCGGCGGTGCGCGCCTACGCAGAGCTGTTCGAGCGGGGGGCCGCCACCCGGCCGGAGGATCTCCGGCGCTCGATGTCGGGGATCACTCGCGAGAGCGAGCGGATGAGCCTGCTCGTCGACGATCTTCTCCTGCTCGCCCGGCTCGACGAGGGCCGCCCCCTCGAGCGCAAGCCCGTCGACCTCGCGCAGCTCGTCGGCGAGGCGGTGGACGCGGCGCGAGTCGTCGAGCCCGAGCGGCCGATCGAGCTCTCGGTCGAGCCGGTGACGGTGACCGGCGACGAGGCCCGGCTGCGCCAGGTGCTCGACAACCTGTTCGCCAACGCGCGGTCGCACACGCCCGCGGGCACGCCCGTGGCGGTCTCGCTGGAGCGGGTCGACGGCCGCGCGAGGCTGAGCGTCGCCGACCACGGCCCCGGCCTGACCGAGGAGCAGGCCGCGCGCGTCTTCGAGCGCTTCTACCGCGCCGACACCTCGCGCGCCCGCGCGAGCGGCGGAGTGGGCCTCGGGCTCTCGATCGTCGCCGCCGTCACCGAGGCCCACGGAGGAACCGCCGCGGCCGAGCCCACGCCGGGCGGCGGCGCGACGTTCGTGATCACGCTGCCGCTCGCCTAGTCGATCCCCGATCCGAGCCGGAGTATGGTCGCGTCATGCCCGAGGAGCTCGATCGCCGGCTCGTCGCCGTCATGTTCACCGACATGGTCGGCTACACGGCCCTGCTCCAGGCAGACGAGCGCCTCGGCATCGAGAAGCGGGAGCGTTACGTCGCCGCGCTCGATCGGCACCACGACGCGTTCGGCGGCACCGTCGTCCAGCGGCTAGGCGACGGGAGCATGAGCATGTTCCCGAGCTCGCTCGCCGCTGTGCAGGCCGCCGTCGCGATCCAGCAGGAGCTCGCGGCGCAGGAGGTCCCGGTTCGCGTCGGCATCCACGCGGGCGAGGTGATCGTCGAGCCCGAGCGGCTCACGGGCGATGCGGTGAACATCGCCGCGCGGGTCGAGTCGTTCGCCGTTCCCGGCTCGGTCTTCCTCTCGGACGCGGTGTACGAGCAGATCAAGAACCAGTCCGACCTGGACGTGGCTCCGCTCGGATCCTTCCGGCTCAAGAACGTCGGCAAGCCGCTCGACCTTCACGCGATCGCAGGCCCCGGGCTCGTCGTTCCGGACCGGGCTGCGCTCGAGGGGAAGGGCGAGGCCGTTGTCGCGATCCGCGCCACGCTGCCTCAGCCGGGGACGTCCCTGCTCGGCCGCGAACATGAGCTGGCCGAGCTCGCCGACCTCGCGCGCCGGCACCGCGTCGTGACGATCACCGGGCCCGGCGGCGTGGGCAAGACGCGCCTCGTGACCGAGCTCGGCCGGCGGCTCCTTCCCGAGTTCCCCGACGGGGCCGCCTTCGTCGGGTTCGCCGACGTGACCGAAGCGGACGGCTTCCTCCCGGCTCTCGGCGCTGCGCTCGACGTGAAGGAGGCCGAGGAACGGTCGGTCACGGACGGCATCGTCGCGCTCGTCGGCGACCGGCAGGTGCTCCTCGTGCTGGACAACCTCGAGCAGATCGTCGCCGCAGCGCCCGATGTTGCCGAGCTCGTGGCGCGCTGTCCAGGGCTCCGGATCGTGGTGACGAGCCGGACGCCGCTGCGGATCGCCGACGAGGCGCTGTATCCCTTGCAGCCGCTGCCGGCCGACGACGCCGTCGCGCTCTTCGCGGCGCGCGCGCAGGCGGTGAGCCCGGGCTTTCGCCTGGCCGATCACGCTGACGCGGTCGGGGAGATCTGCCGGCGGCTGGACGGCCTGCCGCTTGCGCTCGAGCTCGCCGCCGCCCGCCTGCGGCTGCTCGGGCCGGAGGGACTGCGCGACCGCCTCGACCAGGCGCTCGAGCTGCTGACGACAGGCGCCCGCGACAGCCACGAGCGCCAGCAGACGCTGCGTGCGACGATCGACTGGAGCTACTCGCTGCTCGACGAGAGCGAACAGCGCGTCTTCCGGCGCTTAGCCGTCTTCGCGGGCGGCTGCACCTTCGAGGACGCCGAGGCCGTCACCGGTGCGGGAACGCTCGACGAGCTCGAGGCGCTGGTCGACGGCGCTCTCGTGCAGGCGAACGGCCGC
Organism: uncultured Actinomycetes bacterium; assembly: GCA_963825805.1. Lineage (GTDB taxonomy): Bacteria > Actinomycetota > Thermoleophilia > Gaiellales > Gaiellaceae > Palsa-739. The sequence continues at coordinate 131,776 of CAWGVE010000044.1, forward strand.
CTGCGGATGCTGCAGACGATCGCGGATTTCGCACGTGAACAGCTGGAGGCCGCCGGAGAGGCGGCGGACATCGACTCCCTCCACGCCCGCCGGTACGCAGTCGTTGCGCGCGAGATCCGCGATGCCGTCGAGGGGACGGAGCAGCTCGCCTCGCTCGAGCGCGGGATCCGCGAGGAGGAAAACCTCGCGGCTGCGCTCGACTCGCTCCTCGGCTCGGCGCGGGCGGGAGACGGCGATGCCCTCGAGCTGGGGCTGCAGATGGCCGGCGACCTCTGGATGTACTGGCACATCCGCGGTAAGAACGTCACGGCCCAGGACTACGCCGGTGCGTTCCTTGCCGCTGACCGGGACCGCACGCCCAGCGCCGGCAGGGCGGCGGCCTTGCTCACGGTCGCACTCGGCTCCTGGATGACCGGCAAGATCGAGCGCGCAGAAGAGGAATGGCGCGAGGCGGCGCTCGTCGCGGAAGAGGCAGGGGCGGTACGCGAAGCCTGCGGCGCCGCCGTCTGCCTGAGCACGCTCGGGTTCTACGGCCAGGACCCCGACGTCGCTCTCCGGTCGGCGATTACCGGGGTCGAGCAGGGCCGCGCTCACGGGCTCGAGTGGCTGCTCGCGATCGGGCTCGTCTTCGAGGGCATGCTCCATGCGGGTGCCGGCGACGAGCCCGAGGCTCACGCGCGCTTCGTCGAGGCGCTCGAGATCCAACAGCGCCGCGGCGACTTCGAGGGGGCGGGTATGGCCCTCAGTGGGCTTGCCTCCCTCGCCGCGCAGCGGGAGCGATCCGGCAGAGGCGCTCGAGTTGTACGCGCAGGCGCTGGCGTCGTTCGAGGAGATCGGAGATCGCGGCGAGGAGGCGCGGGTCCTCTCCGAGATGGCGTGGACGTACCTCGCGAGCGGGGAGACGTCCCTCGCGCGCAGCTGCTTCTTCGACTCGGTCCAGGCGCACTCCGACATCGCGAGCGTGCGCGGCGTGGGGGTCTCGCTCGTCGGGCTCGCAGCCGCCGAGGCGATGGACGGACGCGCGAGCCATGCGGCGCGGATCGCTGCGGCCGCCGAGGTCTACGCGCAGGAGGAGGGCATCGTCGTCGCGTATTCCGACGAGACGCCGGGCCGGGAGATCGTCGAGCAGGCGAGGGCGGCTCTCTCGGCCGAAGACCTCGCCCGGGCAACCGAGCTCGGCCGCCGGCTGACGATCGAGGACGCACTCGACCTGGCGAGACCGGCTCGTGCACCCGAACCGGTCTGACGTCTCGTAGCCGAGCGCGAACAGCGCGTCTCGCGAGCGGTGACCACTACGATGCGTCTTCTGATGACGATCACCGACCGGCCGGAAGACAGTCTCGCCGCGCACGGGGTGCACGTCGGCGGGCGTGTGCTCCGCAATCCGACGACCTCGCAGCTCTACGTCGCAGCGCTCGAGCGCCGCGAGGGGGGCATCGCCGAGGACGGGCCGCTCGTGGTCGACACCGGCCGCTTCACCGGCCGCTCGCCGAAGGACAAGTTCGTCGTGCGCGAGCCCGGCTCCGAGGATCGGATCTGGTGGAGCGACACCAACGCCGAGATCTCGGAGGAGCACTTCGACGGGCTGCGCACGAAGGTCGTTTCGCACCTCGAGGACGGCGACCTCTACGTGATCGACGCCTTCTGCGGCGCGGATCCGAAGCACCGGCTCGCCGTCCGCATCCTGACCGCGCACCCGTACCACGCGCTGTTCGCGAAGACGATGTTCATCGACCCCGCCGAGGCGGACCTGGCCGGCTTCGAGCCGGACGTGCTCGTCCTGCACGAGCCCGAGGTCGAGGCCGATCCCGCCCGCGACGGCACCCGCACCGGCGTCTTCATCTGTCTCCACCCGACGCGCGGCGAGATCCTGATCGGCGGCACGTTCTACGGCGGCGAGATCAAGAAGTCCGTCTTCACGATGATGAACGACCGGCTGCCGCTCCAGGGCGTGATGCCGATGCACTGCTCGGCGAACGTCTCACAGGACGGCAAGGACGTCGCGGTCTTCTTCGGCCTCTCCGGCACCGGCAAGACGACGCTCTCCGCCGACCCCGAGCGGCTGCTGATCGGCGACGACGAGCACGGCTGGGGCGACGAGGGCGTCTTCAACTTCGAGGGCGGCTGCTACGCGAAGACGATCCGGCTCTCGGCGGAGGCCGAGCCGGAGATCTGGGGCGCCGTGCACAGCTTCGGCACCGTGCTCGAGAACGTCGTCGTCGACGAGCGCGGCGTGCTCGACCTCGACGACGACTCGAAGACCGAGAACACGCGCGCGGCGTACAAGCTCGAGCGGATCGCCAACGCGCTGCCGACGAAGCGCGCGGGCCAGCCGCGGTCGGTGATCTTCCTTGCCGCCGACGCCTTCGGGATCCTGCCGCCGATCGCGAAGCTCAGCCGCGAGCAGGCGCTCTTCTACTTCCTCTCCGGCTACACCTCCAAGCTCGCCGGCACCGAGCTGGGCGTGACCGAGCCGCAGCCGACGTTCTCGACCTGCTTCGGCGCGCCGTTCTGGCCGCAGCCGCCCAACGTCTACGCGAAGCTGCTCGGCGAGAAGCTCGACCAGCACAGCGCGACCGTCTGGCTGATCAACACCGGCTGGACGGGCGGCCCGTTCGGCGAGGGTCACCGGATGCCGATCGAGGCCACGCGCGCGCTGCTCGGCGCGGTGCTCTCCGGCGAGCTGCACGAGGCCGAGCTCCGGGAGGATCCGGTCTTCGGCTTCCGTGTGCCGGTGGCCGCGCCGGGAGTGGACGAGTCGCTGCTCGACCCGCGCTCGACGTGGAGGGACCCGGAGGCGTACGACCGCAAGGCCCGCGAGCTCGCGCAGATGTTCGTCGACAACTTCGCGACGAAGCACACGGCCGCGCCGCCCGAGGTCGCAGCGGCCGGGCCGAAGCCCTAGCGCCTCCGCACGTGCGATACTTCGTGCGATGAGCCTCAACCGGAAGCTCGTCGTGGCAGGCGCGGTGCTGCTCGTGGCAGGGGGCGGCGCCGGTGCCGGGCTCGCCGCGAGCGGTCACGCGAGAAGCGTTCCGGCCCCGCGGCAGCTGCGGCTCGCCAGCGTGAAGAAGGCGGGCTTCCTGCGGGCCACGGCGCAGTACCTCGGCACCGACGTTGCGACGCTCCGGCGGGATACCAAGAGCGGGAAGACGCTCGCTCAGGTCGCGGACGCCACCTCCGGCCGCTCGGCGAAGCAGCTCGCAGCGCTTCTCGTCGCGGGCGCGAGCAAGAGGCTGCAGACGATCTCCGACCGGCCGATGTCGACAGCGCAGCAGCAGGAGCTCGGCAAGCTGATCCGGCCCCGGATCACCGGTTTCCTGAGCGACACGTGCCCGCTCGCCCTCGCCGCCCTCGGCAAGCACCTCGTGGGCTGCCCGGGCATGAACGGCTAGCGCAGCCTCGCCCGCGCTCGGCCCTCCCTCGAGCGCAGCTTCCACTTCCGTACCTCCTCCTTGCGCAGCACGGCGTCGTGGCGCATCGCAATCGCGCGCAGCTCGCGCTGGAGCTTGCGCCAGCTGTGGAGCCGCTCGCCCGGCAGCTCGCCGGACTCGACCGCGGCGAGAACGGCGCAGCCGGGCTCGTGCGCGTGCGTGCAATCGGCGAAGCGGCAGTCCGCGGCGAGCTCCTCGACGTCCGCGAACGTCGCCTCGAGAGCCGCTGAGCCGACGTCCCAGAGCTGCAACTCGCGCAGCCCCGGCGTATCGATCACGAGCCCGCCGCCCGGCAGCACGAGCAGCTGGCGGTGGGTCGTCGTGTGGCGGCCCTCGTCGTCGTCCTCGCGCGTCTCGCGCGTCTCCATCAGCTCCTCGCCGAGCCAGCGGTTGACGAGCGTCGACTTGCCGACGCCGGAGGAGCCGAGCAGCACGCTCGTCGTGCCGTCGGCGATCCGGGCGCGCAGCGCGTCGCAGCCCTCGCCGGTGAGCGCCGAGACGACGTGGACGGGAACGCCGAGCGCGACGGCCTCCACCTCGGCCACGAGCGGCCAGGGGTCCTCGAGCCGGTCGGCCTTCGTCAGCACGATCTCGGGCGTGGCGCCGCTCTCCCAGATCGTGACGAGGTAGCGCTCGATCCGGCGCGGCTCGAGGTCCGGCCCGAGCGACGAGACGACGAATGCGACATCGACATTCGCCGCGAGGGTCTGGCCGCTCGTGCGCCGGTGCTGGTCGGACGCCGTATTGCGGACGATCGCGCTGCGGCGCGGGAGGACGGCCCGGATCAGGCCGTCGCCCAAGGCGACCCAGTCGCCGACGGCGACGTCGGTGCCGTCGTGCATGAGCCGGCCGGGCAGGCGCGAGCGGACGGAGCCGGCTTCCGTCCAGACGTCGAACGCGCCGCGGTGAGCGGCGGCGACGCGACCCGGCACAAGGCCGGGCTCCAGTTGTTCCGACAGCTCGGCGTTCCAACCGAGCGTGTCGAGGTCGAATCCAGGCAACGCAAAGCTCCTTCGCAAGTGTTGGGACGCCGCGCGCGTCCCGAGGAGGAGCGCCCGGCGTTAGGTCAGGAGGACCGAGGAGGTGGCAAGCGCAAGCATCATTTGTTTCAAACCTCCTCTGGCCGGGGACGGACGCACCTTACGGCCGGCATGCACGCGCGTCAACTCACTCCGACCGTCGTCCAGCTCACGCGGCTGCACTTCGTCAACGCCTACCTCGTGCGGGAGGACGACGGCTTCACGCTCGTCGACACCACCGTGCCACGCGGTGCGGGCGCATTGCTCGACGCCGCGGCGGAGGCGGGCGCGCCGATTCGGCGTGTCGCGCTCACGCACGGGCACGGCGACCATGTCGGCTCGCTCGACGAGCTGCGCGGCCGGCTCGACGGCGAGTTGGAGGTCTCGATGCCGGAGCTCGACGCCCGCATCCACGCCGGCGAGAAGGTGGTCGAGGGGAAGCTGCCGGGCTCGTGGCCGGACCTCGAGACGGCGCCGGACGTGCGCCTCGAGCCTGGCGACCGCGTGGGCAGCCTGGAGGTCGTCGGCGCGCCGGGCCACACGCCCGGCCACGTCGCCTTTCTCGACACCCGCGACCGCACGTTGCTCGCCGGGGACGTCTTCACGACCTACGGCGGCGCCGCGGTGGCCAGCCACTTCACGTTCCCCTTCCCGCTCGCTGCCATGGCGACCTGGGACAAGGAGCTCAACCTCGAGTCGGCGCGGGTGCTGCGGGCGCTCGAGCCGGTACTGCTCGCAGTCGGCCACGGTCCCGCGCTGCGCGATCCCGGGTCTGCGCTGGATCGCGCGATCGTGCGCGCCCACCGCGCGCTCTGCTGAAAAGCGCGATTTCGGCGCGTAGGCGTTGGCGTTATGCGCGGCAGAGTGGTAGGAATGCTGCGCGATGCGCAGCGACGACGTCCAGCCGCTCCGGATCCCGGTGAGCGGCTCCGAGCGCGGCCCGGTCGCTCCGGCGCGTCGGACGGACGAGCTCGACCGGCGCATCATCGAGGCGCTGCAGGCGAATGGGCGCGAGTCGTTCCGCGCGATCGCCGCGCGCGTCGGCGTCTCGGAAGCGACTGTTCGCGCGCGCTACGGGCGGCTGACCGCGGAGGGGATCCTCCAGGTCGTCGCCGTCACCAACCCGCTCGGGCTCGGCTACGAGCAGGCGCTCGTCGGCGTCAAGACGTCCGGCGCGCCCGACAAGGCGGCCGACGCCATCGCGCGCTGGCCCGAGGCCGACTACGTGGTCGCCACGGCAGGGCAATTCGACCTCGTCGTCGAACTTGTTGCCGCCGACCGCCGTCACCTGCTCGAGCTCACGAGCCGGCTGCGCGCGCTGCCGGACGTCGTCTCGACCGAGACCTTCGTGTACCTGGAGATGTGGAAGCAGCTGTACGACTGGGGGAGTGGAATGCCAAAGGAGGAAACCACGAGATGACCATCACGCAGGGCGCGACGTCCGCCGACGACCTCCGGCGTCTGGCGAACGACCACCTCTGGCTCCACTTCACGACCATGGGCCACGAGCCGCCGATCATCGTGCGCGGCGACGGCTGCTATCTCGAGGACGTCCACGGCAAGCGCTACCTCGACGCGCTCGCCGGCCTCTTCTCCGTCAACCTCGGCTACGGCTTCGGGGAGGAGATCGGCCAGGCAGCGCTCGCCCAGATGCGCGAGCTGCCCTTCTACACGAACTGGACCTACGCGCACCCGCGCGCGATCGAGCTTGCGGCGGAGGTCGCGTCGCTCGCGCCGGGCGACCTCAACCGCGTCTTCTTCGTCTCGGGCGGGTCCGAGGCGGTCGAGTCGGCCTGGAAGCTCGCGCGCCAGTACTTCGCCGTGCGCGGCGGCGCCTCCCAGGTCAAGGGTGTCGAGCCCGGGGAAATGATCCCGCGGCAAGTGGGCGGTCCGGCTCCCGGCCACAAGTACAAGGCGATCGCCCGCAACATCGCCTACCACGGCACCACGTTCGGGGCGCTGTCCATCAACGGCGTCGAGGCCCTGCGCACGCCGTTCGAGCCGCTCGTCCCAGAGGTGCGGCACGTGAGCAACACGAACCGCTACCACCGGCCGCCGGAGGAGACGGAGGAGGAGTTCACGGCCTGGCTGCTCGACGAGCTCGAGCGGACGATCCTCGAGATGGGACCGGAGACGGTCTGCCTCGTCGCACATGGAGCCGGTGCAGAACGCCGGCGGCGCGTTCATCGCCCCCGCCGGCTACTGGCGCGGCGTGCGCGAGCTCTGCGACCGCTACGACATCCTGCTCTCGGCCGACGAGGTGATCACCGGCTTCGGGCGGGTCGGCCACTGGTTCGCGTCCGAGCGCTACGACATCCGGCCCGACATCGTCACCTGCGCGAAGGGCCTGTCGTCGTCCTATGCGGCGATCGGCGCGGTCGTCGCCACCGACCGGGTCATGGAGCCGTTCCTCGCGTCCTCCGCGATGTACACGCACGGGATCACGTTCGGGGGCCACCCCGTGATGAGCGCGATCGCGCTCAAGAACATCGAGATCATGAAGCGCGAGCGGATCATGGAGCACGTCCTCGCGAACGAGGACGCCTTCCGGAACACGCTCGGTCAGCTGCTCGACCTGCCGATCGTCGGCGATCTGCGCGGTACGGGCTACTTCTACGCGCTCGAGCTCGTCAAGGACAAGGAGACGCGCGAGACCTTCAGCGACGAGGAGTGCGAGACGCTTCTGCGCGGCTTCCTCTCGCCGCGCCTCTATGAGCGGGGCCTGATCTGCCGGGCGGACGACCGCGGCGACCCGGTGATCCAGATCTCGCCGCCGCTCGTGGCGACGCAGGCGGAGTTCGACGAGATGACCGGGATCCTCGGGGACGTCCTCGCCGAGGCGTGGGAGACCATGCATTGACGGCGAGCGCGCCGAGCGGCTCGTCGAGGAGAAGCACGCATGCCAGGACCACGAAAGGAGCCGGATGACAACCGAAGCTGAAGCGCCCGTGCTCGTCGAGGGGCACATCGCGACGGGCGACAAGGGCCTGAAGGCCGACGCGCTCGGCTACATGTCGAATCTGGTCATCGGGATCGCCTCGACCGCGCCCGCCTACTCGCTCGCAGCGACGCTCGGCTTCATCGTCGTGATCAACGGCGTCGGCGTGCGCGCGCCGGCCGTCCTGATCGTCTCCTTCGTGCCGATCTTCCTCGTCGCGCTCGGCTACCGCTACCTCAACAAGGCCGACCCCGACGCGGGCACGACCTTCGCGTGGACGACGCGCGCCTTCGGCCCGTGGGTCGGCTGGATGAACGGCTGGGCGATCTTCGTCGCCGACGTCATCGTGATGGCGTCGCTCTCGGTCATCGCGTCCCAGTACACGTATCTGCTCTTCGACTGGAACCACGGGGCGACCTCGGCCACGTGGATCATCATCGGCTCGGTCGTCTGGATCGCGATCATGACCTGGATCTGCTACCGCGGGATCGAGCTCTCCGCAGAGACGCAGATGTTCCTGCTGAGCGCCGAGATCCTCATCCTCGCCGCCTTCTCCATCGTGGCGTTCGTCAAGGTCTACAACGGCAACGCGCTGCCCGGCGCCTTGCACGTGAGCGCGTCGTGGTTCAACCCGTTCGCCCTGTCCTTCAGCTCGCTCATCCTCGGTGTGCTGCTCGGGATCTTCATCTACTGGGGCTGGGACTCGGGGGTCGCGGTCAACGAGGAGTCGCGCGACTCGGCCGAGGGGCCCGGCAAGGCGGCCGTGCTCTCGACGATCCTGCTCGTCCTGATCTACGTCACGGTCTCGACGGCGGCGATCGCGTTCGCCGGCACGAAGTTCCTCGGTGCGAACTCGAACGACGTCCTCAACCCGCTCGGAAAGTCGGTCTTCGGCTCGCCCTGGAACAAGCTGCTGATCATCGCCGTGCTCACCTCGGCGTCCGCGTCGACTCAGACCACGATCTTGCCCACCGCGCGGACGACGCTGTCCATGGCCAAGTGGGGCGCGATTCCGGAGGCGTTCGGGCGCATCCATCCGCGCTATCTGACGCCGACGGTCTCGACGATCGGGATGGGCGCGCTCTCGGCCGTCTGGACGGCACTGCTCATCGGGTTCAACTCGAACCAGAACGTCCTCAACGACTCGATCACGGCGCTCGGCTTCGCGGTCTGCTTCTACTACGGGTTCACCGGCCTCGCCTGCGGCTGGTACTTCCGGCGGGAGCTGTTCAAGAGCGTGAAGGGGTTCGTGCTGGCTGGGCTGGCGCCGGTCGTCGGCGGCCTGATGATGGGCTTCATCTTCGTCAAGGCGTGGATCGTGGAGAGCGATCCGAACTACAACTACTCGCACGCGCTCTTCGGCATCCAGGTGCCGATCCTGATCGGGATCGGGTCCTTGCTTCTCGGAGTCCCGTTCATGCTGCTCGCATCGGCCAAGTTCCGGACGTTCTTCCGGCGCAAGACGGAGGTGGCTCCGCCGGGGCTCCTTTGACGGTCGAGCCTCGCCTGCCGTCGTGGTGGCTCGAGCAGGCGCTGACGGCGGAGGGAGATCCGCCGCCGGCGCCCGCTCTGAGCGGGGACGCGAACGCCGACGTTGCGATCGTCGGCGGCGGTTACACCGGCCTCTGGACGGCGCTCGCGCTGCGCGAGCAGGCGCCTTACCTGCGGGTGACGCTGCTCGAGGCGGAGATCTGCGGCCACGGGCCGAGCGGCCGCAACGGCGGCTTCCTGCACGGCTACTGGGCGTCGCTCCCGGGGCTCCTCCCGGTGCTCGGCGAGGAGCAGGCGCTCGAGCTCGCGCGGGCCGGGGAGCAGATCATCCCCGGGATCCGCGCCTGGGCCGAGGCGCGCGGGGAGGACGTCTGGCTGCGCGAGGCCGGGATGCTCGAGGTGTCCGCGTCGCCGGCGCAGGACTCGTCGGTGGAGAAGGCGGCGGCCGCCGCCGCGCGCGTGGGCCGCGAGGACACGGCGGTGGCGCTCTCGCCGGAGGAGGTGGCGCAGCGGGTGTCCTCGCCGGTCTTCCGCGGCGGGGTCTTCTATCCCGAGTGCGCGACCGTCCATCCGGGGCTGCTCGTGCGCGGGTTGCGGCGGGCGGCGCTCGGCGCGGGGGTGACCGTGCACGAGCGAACGCGGGTGACGGGCGTGCGCGCGGGCTCGCCGAACGAGGTCGTGACGCCGGGCGGGACGCTTCGCGCACCGGAGCTCGTGCTCGCGACGAACGCGGCGCTCACGGGCTGGAGCCCGGCCGGGCGCAGCCTCACGAATTTCGGCTCCTACGTCGTCCTGACCGAGCCGGCCCCGGAGGCGCTCGCGGAGATCGGCTGGACCGGCGGCGAGGCGATCGTCGACGGACGGATGTTCCTCCACTACTTCCGCACGACGAACGACGGGCGGGTGCTCATGGGCAGCGGCAGCGGGCCGATCGGCTACGGAGGCCGGATCGACGACCGCTTCTCGCGCGACGCGCCGACGGCCGCGCGGGCCGAAGCCGGGCTGCGGCGGCTCCTGCCCGGGCTCGCGGGCGTCCGCGTCGAGCGGGCGTGGGGCGGGCCGATCGACGTCTCGGCCGATCACCTCCCCTTCTTCCGCACGAAGCCGGGCACGCGGATCCACTACGGCGCCGGCTACTCGGGCCACGGCGTGGGCCCGGCGTGGCTCGGCGGGCGCATCCTCGCCTCGCTCGCGATGGGCGTGGAGGACGAGTGGACGCGGCTGCCGCTGACGACGCGGCACCTCCCGCGCCTCCCAGGGGAGCCGTTCCGCCGCCTCGGCGGCGGTCTCGTCCGCTGGTCGATCATGGCGTGCGAGGAAGCCGAGGACGAGGGCCGCCGCCCGCCGCTACCCGCGAGGGCCGGAGCCGCGCTGCCACGCCTGCTCGGGATGGAGCTCGGCACCCGCTAGACGCGGGACCTGTCTTTCCTTGTAACACAGTGTTACAAGGGCACCTGGGTCCGCAGAGAGTACGCTCGGCGCGGTGGCGATCACGGTATGCGACGTCGGGCCGCGGGACGGGCTCCAGAACGAGCCGGAGGTAGTGCCGCCCGAGACGCGGGCCGAGCTCGTCGACCGGCTCGCGGCGGCGGGCCTGAAGCGAATCGAGGCCGTGAGCTTCGTCCGCTCCGACCGCGTGCCGCAGATGGCGGATGCGGAGGCGGTGGTCGAGCGGCTGCACAGGCGCGAAGGCTTCGAGCTCTCGGGCCTCGTCCTCAACGAGCGCGGCTGGGAGCGCTTTGCGGCCGCCGGCCTTGACCGCGTCAACGTGACGTTCGCGGCGACCGAGACCTTCAACCTCCGCAACGGCAACGCGACGCTCGCCGAGGCGGTCGAGCGGGCGGAGGCGATCCTCGCGGCGGCGGGAGAAACGTCGGCGACGGTCACGATCTCGTGCTCGTTCGGCTGCCCGTTCGAGGGGCATGTGGACCCCGGCGGCGTCGCCGAGCTCGCGGGCAGGTTCACGGGCCGCGCCGAGGTCGTCCTCGCCGACACGATCGGGGTCGCGACTCCGTCGGCCGTGCGCTCGCTCGTCGAGCGGACGCGGGCCGAGGGCTTCCACGGCCACAACACGCGCAACACCGGCTACGCGAACTGCCTCGCCGCACTAGAGGCGGGGGCGCGCGTGCTCGACGCCTCGGTCGGCGGCCTCGGCGGCTGTCCCTTCTCACCGCGGGCGACCGGCAACGTCGCGACCGAGGACCTCGTCTACCTGCTCGAGGGGGAGGGCGTCGAGACCGGGATCGACCTCGACGCGCTCGTCGCCGTCTCGCAATGGCTCGAGGGGCTGCTGGGCCGCACGCTCGAGGGCTACGTCCACCGTGCCGGCTCCTGGCCCCCCGGAGGCGACATGTGAGGCGCGTGCCGTGGGAGGTGTGGGCGGTGCTGGCGCTGATCGTGCTCGACGGCGCCGCGGTCATCGCGACCTACTCGCGCTTCCCGGCGGCGGAGCTCTACAACGTCCACCACAGCGGGATCGCCGCGGGCTTCGGGCGGGAGCTCGTGGCGCTCAACTTCCCATTCGCGTTGATCGGGATCGCGCTCGCCGGGCTCGCCTGGCCGCGGCTGCACGGTGCGCTGCGGATCGCGGGAGTCGCCGCGATCGCACTCTGCGCCGCCGTCTACTTCGCCGTCGACCAGGCGAATCTCGACGCGAAGCCGCTCAACGCGGTCCCGGCGCTCGGCCTCGCTCTCGCCGTCGCGCTCGTGCTCGTCGAGGGCGTGTCGGACGCACGGCAGGTGCGCGGCGACCGGCTCCGCATCGCGCTCGCCGCGGTGCTCCTCTTCTTCTCCGCGCCGCTGATCGCGGCGGAGCTCGGCTTCTTCCTCGACGGCGTCCCGTTCCTCGGCTGGTTCTTCGAGACGGGCAGGCTCACGAGCCAGCCGGGGGTCGCCGGGCTCCATCACGCCGTCCACCACGGCCAGCACCACGGCTGGGAGGCGACGATGCTGTCGCTGACCGCGCTCGCCTTCTCGCGCCTGCCGCGGCCCCGCGTGCTCGACGCGTACCTCGCGCTGATGCTGGCCTACGGCGTCGGGAACCTCGTGAACGACGACTGGCTCGAGCAGGTCGTCAAGCGCGGCTGGACGAGCCACGAGGTGCCGAGCATCCTCACGCCCGCCGCGAACTGGGGCTGGGCGGCGGTTCTCGTCGGCACGGTTCTGATCTGGCGGCTCTGGTTCCGTCAGCCGAGGCGGACCACGCCGGCGGCGGCGAGCGCCGCCACGTCCTCCTCGGCGTAGCCGAGCTCGCGGAGAACCTCGTCCGTGTGCGCCCCGAGCGCCGGCGGCGGCGCGTGGTGGCGCACCCGCTCGCCGTCCGCGGAGAGCGGCGCCGCGACCGTGACGATGTCACCGAGCTGCTGCAGGATCCCGAGCGCCTCCGTCTGCGGATGCCGCGCCGACTCGCCGACGTCGTGCACCGGCGACGCCGGCACTCCCGCGGCGACGAGCGCCTCGAGCAGCTCGGCCGACTCCCGTTCCCGCGTCCGCTCCTCGAGCAGCGCGACGAGCGCCGCGCGATTCGCCACCCGGTCAGGGTTCGTGAGGAAGCGCAGATCCTCCGCAAGCTCCGGCAGGTCGACGACCGCGCAAAACGCCGAGAAGAGCTTGTCGTTGCCGGCGACGATCATGAGATCGCCGTCCCGAGTCGCAAAGGCCTGGTACGGCGCGATCTGCGGGAACGCGCTGCCATCGCGGCCGGGCACGACGCCCGCGCCGAGGTAGCCGACGAGCTGGGACGAGAGCAGCGAGAGCGCGGTCTCGTAGAGAGAAAGCTCGAGCGTGCGGCCGGTTCCCGTGCGTTCGCGCTCGTAGAGCGCGGCCAGCACGCCGAGCGCCGCCCAGACACCGGTGCCAAGGTCGATCAGGGAGACGCCCACGCGCACGGGCGGGCGACCTCGTTCGCCGGTCACGCTCATGATCCCCGACGCCGCCTGGAGCAGCGGGTCGTAGCCGGGCTGATCGCTCAGCGGGCCACCGGCGCCGAACGCGCCGATCGAGCAGTAGACGAGCCGCGGGTTGCGCCTCCGCAGCTCCTCGGCGCCGAGTCCGCGCCGCTCCGCGGCTTCCGGCCGCAGGCTCTGGAGGAACACGTCGGCGCGGTCGACAAGACGCAGCACGATCTCGCGGCCGCGCTCGTCTCCGAGGTCGACGGCGAGCGAGCGCTTGCCCGCGTTCGCGGCGAGGAACATCGCGCCCTCTCCCTCCAGAAACGGCGGCCCCCACGCGCGGGCGTGGTCGCCGGCGAGCGGCTCGATCTTGACGACGTCGGCGCCGAGCGCCGCCAGCAGCTGCGTCGCCGTCGGGCCGGCGAGGGAGGAGCTGACGTCGGCGACACGCGTGCCGACGAGCGGGCGCAGCGCCGTCACGTCGTCTCGAGCGAGTAGAGCCTCGTCGGCCAACCCCAGGGGACGATGTCCCGCTCGTACCGCTCGCCGATCTTCTCCGCGACACGCACCGAGCGGTCGTTGCCCGGCCGGATGATGGAGATGAGGCGCGTGAAGCCGCGCTCCGCGATGCCCCAATCGCGCATCGCGAGCGCCGCCTCCGTCGCGTAGCCCTGTCCCCAGTGCTCGCGCGCGACCATCCAGCCGAGCTCGACCTCGGCACGCGCGCCCGCCTCTGCGAAGCTGCCGACCTCCCACGTGTCTCCGTCCCAGACGAGGAAGCCCGAGCGGCCGATGACCTGCCCGTCCTCGCGTCGCTCCATCGAGAAGAGGCCGACCCCGTTCTCCTCCCAGCGCTCGAGCCAGAATGCGATCCCCTGCTCGACCTGGGCAGGCGTGGATGTCGAGCCGTCGCCGAGGTAGCGGACAACCTCGGGATCGGCGTAGGCGACCGCGAGATCGGGGGTGTCCTCGAGGCGCGGCTTCCGCAGGACGAGGCGCTCCGTCTCGATCGTGATCACCGCGGGTGCTCCCAGACGACTGCGGGCCTCGTCCGGCAACTCGACCGTCTCGCACGGACGGGCGCCGAGCCGCCTGGCGAGCCGTTGCGATCGGATGTTCCGCGGCGCGATGAGCGAGATCATGGGGGCGCCGAACCAGTCGCGGACCGCCGTTGCCGACTCGGTCGCGTAGCCCTTGCTCCAATGCTCGTAAGCGAGCGCCCAGGTCAGCTCGGGCCGCGCGCCCGGTGCATTCGACCGAACCCAGCGGACCGGATCGTAGAAATTGAAGCCGACCCGTCCGATCCTCTCGCCGGCTGCTGTCTCCACGATGAGCTTCCCGGCCGGATATGTGTCCCAGTCGTCCACCCAGCGTTGCACGACGCCGCTCGGGTCGTCGTCGACGCCGCCGAGGAACTCCACGACGCGAGGATCGACGAGAAAAGCCGGGGGATCCTCGACGTCGGCGGTCGTCGGCCTGCGCAGATGCAGCCGTTCGGTCTGGATCACAGGGGCAGCATGATGGAGCGCTCGAACGAGATCACGACCTCGTCGCGCTGGTTCAGGCCGCGCGTCCGCACGCGCACGATCCCGGACCCGGGCCGCGACTGCGACTCGCGCTTGGAGAGCACCTCCGTCTCGGCGCGGATCGTGTCGCCGGCGAAGACGGGCTTCAGGAGTCGCACCTCGTCCCAGCCGAGGTTGACGCCGTGCTCCGACACGTCCGGCACGGTGAGCCCGGTCACGAGCGCGAGCGTGAAGGTGGAGTCGACGAGCGGCCGCTCCCACTCGGTCGTGGCGGCGTACTCGGCATCGAAGTGGATCGGATTCGTGTTCATGGTCAGGAGCGTGAACCAGACGTTGTCGGCCTCCAGTACCGTGCGCCCGTGGCGGCTGCGGTAGACCGCCCCGACCTCGAGCTCCCCGTACGTGCGACTCACGCCGGAGATCATCGCAGCGATGCACGAGCTCGCCCTCGAGCAGCGGCGCGAGCTCGGCGTGCGAGCTCCCTGGCACGTCGGCGACGTCACCTGGGGGCTCCGCCAGCACGAGGGTCGCGAGGACGAATGGACGATCCGGATCTGGAAGGACGGCGACCGGACCGTCGCGTGGTCGTGGCTGAAGGGCGACCGCGCGCTGCTCGAGTTCGATGTCCGGCGCGACCGGCTCGACCTCCTCGACGAGATACTCGCCGACCCCGACGCGCGTACCGCGGTCGCGTTCTCCGACGACGACGAGGTGCGGGCGGCGCTCGAGCGGAACGGCTTCCGGAAGCCCAGCGAGACGAGCGTCAACCGACAGGGCCCGCTGATGCACTTCCTCGAGCGCGACCTGCCGGTGCCTCCCGAGCCGCCGCCGCTGCCCGACGGCTTCCGCTACGGCACGGTCGGGCCTGCCGATCTGGCCGAGCGCGTCGCGATCCACCGCGACGTCTGGGCGCCGTCACGCGTCACCGAGTCGAGCTTCGCCGGCGTCCAGGCGTCCTGGCCGTACCGCGCCTCGCTCGACTGCGTCGTCGAGGCGCCCGACGGGCGCTTCGCCGCCTACTGCCTGATCTGGCCCGACGACGAGAACCGCGTGGGCGAGCTCGAGCCGGTGGGAGTGCGGGAAGAGTTCCGCCGCCGCGGCCTCGGCGCCGCGGTCTGCACGTTCGCGCTTCGCCGGCTGTACGAGGAAGGCGGGCGGCAGGCGATCGTCTACTGCGTGACCGACGCCGCCTGCGGGCTGTACGAGTCGCTCGGCTTCCGGCGCCACGCGACGCTCGTCGGCTACTCGCGCTGACGCTTGAGAAGCTTGTCCAGCGCCGACTCGAGCTGATCCTCGACGTAGGCGTTGATGCGCTCGTCGAACCGGGCTCCCATCTCCTCCCGACTCGACCTGCGCGCCTCGGTCTTCAGCGGCTTCTGAGACGCGGCCCCTCCGTCGACCGTCAGCTCGTAGATGTGCTCGTGCTGCACGTCCTTCAGATGCTGCTGGCCGAGATCGTGGACGCCGACCCCTTCCGGAAGCTGGTTGCCGAGTAGGGCGCGTGTCGTCTCCGAGATCAGGATCTGGCCGCCGTGTCCGGCCGCGGAGATGCGCGCGGCGCGCACGACGTCGAGCCCGAGGTAGCCCTCGTCGCCGACCTGCGGCTCGCCGGTGTGCACCCCCATCCGGACGCGCACCACCTTGCCGTCGGGCCACTCGTGGTCGCGCAGGGCACGCTGCGCGTCGACCGCGGCGGCCACCGCGTCGCGCGCCCGCGGGAACGAGTAGAAGAACGCGTCGCCCTGCGTGTCGATCTCCGTGCCGCCGCGCGCGCCGAACGTCTCGCGCACGAGGCGCCGGTGGTCGCCCGACACCTGCCCGTAGCCCTCGTCCCCGAGCTCCTGCAGGAGCTTCGTCGAGCCCTCGATGTCCGTGAAGACGAACGTGACTGTGCCGCCGGGCAGGGTGGACATCGGCCCCTACGCTACCCGGGTGAACCGGCTCGGCCAAGAGACCTCGCCGTATCTGCTCCAGCACGCCGACAACCCGGTCGACTGGCAGCCGTGGGGTCAGGAGGCGCTCGATCGGGCCCGCTCGGAGCAGAAGCCGCTGCTGGTCTCGATCGGCTACTCCGCCTGCCACTGGTGCCACGTGATGGAGCGCGAGTCGTTCGAGGACGAGGCGACCGCGGCCGTCATGAACGAGCTCTTCGTCAACGTCAAGGTCGACCGCGAGGAGCGGCCCGACGTCGACGCGGTCTACATGGACGCCGTTGTCGCGCTGACCGGCCAGGGCGGCTGGCCGCTCACGGTCTTCCTCACGCCCGACGGCGAGCCGTTCTTCGGCGGCACGTATTTCCCGCCGGAGCCGCGGCACGGGCTGCCCTCGTTCCGGCAAGTGCTGCGGGCGATCGCGGACGCGTACCGGGAGCAGCCCGAGGACGTCGCCGCGCAGGCGGACGCCTTGGTCGCGGCGCTGCGGCGGTCGGCCGAGACGGAGCCGTCGCACGAGCCGCTCACCGAGGCGCTCCTCGCCGAGGCCGAGCGCGGGCTGGTCGCGCAGCTCGACCCGCGCTGGGGCGGGTTCGGGCACGCGCCGAAGTTCCCGCCCGCGTCGGCGCTCGAGCTCCTCCTGCGGCGGGGCGCGCTCGAGCCGGTGCGCCTCACGCTCGACGGGATGGCGGCGGGCGGGATGTACGACCTGGTCGGCGGCGGCTTCCACCGCTACTCGGTCGACTCGCAGTGGCTCGTGCCGCACTTCGAGAAGATGCTCTACGACAATGCGCTCCTCGTTCCGCCGTACCTCCACGCCTGGGTGCTCACCGGCGAGGAGCGGTACCGCGAGGTGGCGGAGCGGACGCTGGAGTACATGGTGCGCGAGCTGCGCCTGCCGGGCGGCGGCTTCGCCTCGTCGCAGGACGCCGACACGGACGGCGTCGAAGGGCTGACGTACACGTGGACGGCGGAGGAAGGCGCGCCGGCGGAGCTGCTGCAGCCGTTCGAGCACGGCCGCTCGATCCTGCGCGGCGAGCTCGACGAGGAGACGCGGGCGCGGCTGCTCGCGATCCGCGAGCAGCGGCCGCAGCCGGCCCTCGACGACAAGGTGATCGCCTCCTGGAACGGGCTCGCGCTCGCGGCTCTGGCCGAGGGCGCGCGCCGTCTCGCAAGTAACAAGTTGTTACAAGCGGCGGTCGAGCTGGGGGAGCTGCTGTGCGCGGATCCGCTGTGGCGGACGCTGCGCGACGGGCGGGCCAAGTACCCCGCCTATCTCGACGACTACGCGAACGTCGCGCACGGGCTCTACGAGCTGCACGTCGCCACCGGCGAGCTCCGCTGGCTGCGGGAGGCGCGGCGGCTCGCGCTCGCCGCCGTCGAGCAGTTCGGCGATCCCGACCGCGGCGGCTTCTTCCTCACGCCCGCCGACGGCGAGCTGCTCGTCGCGCGGCAGAAGGCCTTCGACGACAACCCGACGCCGGCGGGGAGCTCGATGCTCGCCTACGTCCTGCTGCGCCTCGCCCGCATCTGGGGCGACGACGAGCTCGAGCGCCAGGCGGTGGGCGCCCTGCGCCTCGTGCGCGACCTGCTCCCGCGGGCGCCGAGCGCCTTCGGCTGGGCGCTCTGCGCGCTCGACCTCCACCTCTCGCCGGCACGCGAGCTCGCGATCGTCGGCGGCCCCGAGACGGCGCTCGCCCGCGCCGCCCTCCGCGGCTTCGAGCCGAACACGGTCGTCGCCTTCGGCCCGGGCGAGGACGTCCCGCTGCTCGAGGGGAAGACGCTCGTCGACGGCAAGCCTGCGGTCTACGTCTGCGAGCGCTTCGCCTGCCGCGCCCCGCTCACCGATCCGGCTGAGCTCGGCTAGAAAGACGACGAGGGGGAGCCGGAGCTCCCCCTCGAGATCGTCCCCTGTCTGCGGCTCTAGTGCACGCCGCTGTAGATCTTGCCGAATGCGTGCCAGTCGCCTCCCGCGCCGCCGCTCCACTTGATGAGCTTGAGCTGCTCCATCGGGAAGGGGCGCTTCTTGGACGTCTGGACCGTCATCCCCGGGAAGATGAAGGGGTTGTTGGTCTCCTTCATGTTCCGCAGGGCATGCATCAGGCCGGCGCGGGTCAGGTTCTTGCCGGCGTGCTTGAGCGCGTCCGCGAACGTCCAGGCCGAAGCGAGCCCGTAGACGATGTTCCCGTCTCCCGTCGCGAGGCTCTGGTCGAGAGTCGGCGCGTACTTGTGGATGATCGACACGGCGAGCTTCATCCCAGGCAGGTTCGCCTGCGTCGTCGGGCTGGCCGTGTAGGTCGACGAGATGATGCCGTTCAGGCTCGCGCCGTTCTTGGCCGCCGCGAGCTCGAAGAGGCGGTTCGCCGACACGTTGTTGACGTAGGTGTCCGGGCTCCAGCCGATCAGAGTCCTGGCCACGAGCGCCTGGATCGTCGGCGTCGGTGTGGCGAAGATGGCGAACGTGTCCGCGCCGGCTGCCCGGAGCTTGACGACGTGCGCCGCGATCACCTGCGCGGAGTCTCCGACGCTGTAGGACTCGGCGTCGACGATCTGGTTCGCGTTGGAACCGAGGCCGCTCTTCAGGCCGCCGAGGTAGTTCTTGCCGTAGGCGTCGTTCTGGTAGAGGACGCCGATCTTCGCCTTCGAGTTGTGCGCGAGGATGTAGTGGGCGTAGATCTTCGCCTCACCCGGGTAGTCGGGCTGCCAGCCCAGCGTCCACGGCTTTGTCGAGCCCTGGCACTTGTGGTGGACGCAGTTTCCCCAGTAGGCGTCGCCGGTCGCGACGAGCACCTGTGGGATGTGCTTCTGGTTGAGGTACTTCCACGTCGCCAGGATCGGCGCGGTGCCGAGGCTGCCGACGATCGCGAAGACGTGATCCTGCTCGACGAGCTTGGTGGTCGCCGGACCCGTCTGCGACGGGTCGTACTGGTCGTCGACGGTGATGTCCTTGATCTTGCGATGGAAGACGCCGCCCTTGGCGTTGAGGTAGGCGTAGTACGCCTGCTCTGCCACAGGGATCGTCTTGTAGAGCGCTGCCGGACCGGAGTACGGGAACGTCCCGCCGATCACGATCTGGTTCTTTGTCACGCCCGGCGTGCTCTGGGGCGAGGCCCCGGCGGTGCCGGCTACCGCAACTGTGACGAGAAGCGCGCCCAGCAGAGCTCCGAGCTTCCTACGGTTGAAAGCCATTCTCCCTCCTGCGAATGGTTCGTCGGTCAGGTTGTGTCCGATGAGACGAATTCTGCTGCAGTTTGATGGAAGTTGACTCGCGGTTCAAGCGCGTGCGAGACGGCGTATACGCCCGAGCAGGCCGGCAAATCCGTCGGGCAGCAGAAGCATGACAAGAATCACCGCCGCGCCGAAGATCACATCGCGTCCGTGATCGGAGCCGATCACCGGCACGCTGGTCGAGACCGACGGCAGGAGGCCGACGAACGCGGCCCCGGCGAGGATCCCCCACAGCGAGCCGAGCCCCGCCACTGCGGCGCCGACGAGGAGCTGGAGGGAGAGGACGATCGAGAACTCGTCCGGCGACGCAAAGCCGTTCGTCGCGAGCACGAAGAGCGAGCCCGCGACGCCGGCATAGGCGGCCGAGATCCCGAACGCGAGCGTCTTGTAGAGCGGCAGCTCGACGCCGGAGGCGACGGCCGCGATCTCGCTGTCGCGGACGGCTCGGAAGGCACGTCCGACGCGGCCGCGCAGGATGAGCCACGCGAGCACGAAGAGGATCGCGGAGGCTGCCCAGGCGACTCCGTAGAGCCAGACGTGGCTGACCGCTCGCGACGTCTCGACGCCGTCCCTCCCGCCGAGGAACTTCGACCACTTGAGCGGCAGCTGCGGCACCGAGACGGCGAGCGCGAAGGTCACGAGCGCCAGGTAGACCCCGGAGAAGCGGAGAGCGGGGAGGCCGACGAGCACGCCGAAGACGAAGCAGAGCGCGAAGGCCGCGAGCATCGTCACCACCAGGTTCGTGTTGTGGTCGCGCGAGAGCACGGCCGTCGTGTAGCCGCCGATCGCCATGAAGGCTCCGTGGCCGATCGAGATCTGTCCCGTGTAGCCGGTGAGGATGTTGAGGCCGAGCACACCGATGAAGAAGATCCCGACCTGCGTCACGAGCGAGACGTTGTAGGCGCTGAGCAGGAACGGCAGCACCGCGAGCACGCCCGCGACGACGAGCAGTGAGACGAGGGCGGGAAGACGGCTCATACGCGCCGCACCTGGCGGTGCCCGAAGAGGCCGGACGGCTTGATCAGGAGCACGACGATCAGCACGGCGAAGGCGAACGGCAGCTGCAGTTCGGAGGTGATCGCCGGCACGTACTGCACGATGAGGTTGAGGGTCACGCCGATGATCAGCCCGCCGACGACCGCTCCCACCGGGCTGTCGAGGCCGCCGAGCACGGCGGCGGCGAAGGCGTAGACGAGGATCGGCTGCATGAGCGTCGGGTCGAGGATGTACTGCGACGGCGCGGCCATCAGTCCCGCGACGGCGCCGAGCACGGTGGCGAGCCCCCAGCCGATCGCGAGCATCCGGTCGACGCGGATGCCGACGAGCGATGCCTCGGCTGGCCTGAGCGCAGCAGCGCGCATGCCGAGGCCGAGCTTCGTGAACCGGAAGAGCACCCATACGAGCACCACCGACGCGAGGACGACGACGATCATCCCGAGGTAGAGCCGCGCGATCGCGACGCCGCCGACGTGGTAGATCTTCAACCCGAACGGCGGTGGCAGGGACCTGAAGCCCCCGCCCCAGAGCCAGTTCACGATCCCGTCGATGAGGATGAACAGGCCGACCGTGACGATCACGGCCGCGATCGCCGAGCGGTGCAGCACCGGCCGGATGAACACGACCTCGAGCACCAGGCCGAGTACGAACGCGATCCCGAGCGTCGCGAAGAACGCCTCCCAGTACGAGAGACCCCACTGGACGAGCTGCCACGCGATGTACGTCGTCGCCATCGCGAGCTCTCCCTGGGCGAAGTTGATGACGTGGGTCGCGCGGTAGACGAGGACGAGCGCGAGGGCGAGGCTCCCGTAGACGGCGCCCAGGGCCAGTCCCTGAACGGTGAGCTGGGCGAAGGTCACGCTGCGCAGGGAGCCGACGAGGAGGAACACCGCGGCCGCGACGAGCAGCACGACGACGACCGGGAAGCTGCCGATGTCCGTCCCGCGGCTGCGGAAGCTGGGGCGCGGGGAGCTCTCGACCGTCGCCATCAGTAGCCGAGGTAGCTGCGGCGGACGGAGTCGTCGGCCTGGAGCTCTTCGCTCGTTCCGGCGAGAACGACGCGGCCCGCCTCGAGCACGTAGCCGGCCTGGGCGGCCTGCAGCGCGAGGTGCGCGTTCTGCTCCACGACCAGGACGGTGAGCCCCTCGTCCTCGTTCAGCTCCCGCACGATCCGGAACAGCTCCGCCACCAGCACGGGGGCGAGGCCGAGCGACGGCTCGTCGAGGAGGAGCAGACGCGGCCGGTGCACGAACGCGCGGGCGAGCGCGAGCATCTGCTGCTCGCCGCCGCTCAGCGTTCCGGCGTCCTGCCGGCGACGCTCCGAGAGCCAGGGGAAGTAGGTGAAGACCCGCTCGAGCTCCGGCTCGATCGAGCCGCGGCGGCTGTAGGCGCCGAGCTTGAGGTTCTCCCAGACGGTCAGCTCCGAGAAGGTGCCGCGGCCTTCCGGTACGTGCGCGACGCCGAGGCGCGCGACGGCGTCGGGGCCGAGGCGGTCGAGCGGCCGGCCGGCGAAGGCGATGCGCCCCGAGCGGCGGACGGTGCCGGAGATCGCGCGCAGCGTCGTCGTCTTGCCCGCGCCGTTCGGGCCGAGCACCGTGACGACCGAGCCCTCCTCGACCGAGAGCGAGATGCCGTGCAGCGCGTGCACGGGCCCGTAGCGCGCCTCGACGTCCTCGAGCTCCAGCAGCGCGGTCACGCCGCGAGGTCTCCGCCGAGGTACGCCTCGATCACGGCGGGGTCTCGCTGCACGTCGGCGGGCGGGCCGGCCGCGATCGTCCGCCCGAAGTCGAGGACGTGGACGTGCTCGCAGATCTCCATCACGAGCCGCATGTGGTGCTCGACGAGCAGGATCGTCAGCTCGCGCTCGTCGCGCAGGCGGCGGATGAGGCCGACGAGCTCCTCGACCTCCTCGTGGTTGAGGCCGCCGGCGGGCTCGTCGAGAAGGAGCAGGCGCGGCCGGCTCGCGAGTGCGCGCGCGAGCTCGACGCGCTTCAGCGTCCCGTAGGGCAGCCCGGACGCAGGCCGCTCCGCATGCTCGGCGATCCCGACGTCGGCGATCGTCTCGAGCGCGTGGCGCCGCTGCTCGCTTTCGCGCTGCAGCCGCGTCGCGGGATGCGCGCCGACGAGCACGTTCTCGAGCACGGTCATCCGCGGGAACAGCTCGAGGTTCTGGAACGTGCGCGCGATCCCGAGCCGGATCACGCGGCTCGGCCGCACGCGCCGGAGCGAACGCCCGTCGAAGACGACGTCGCCGGCGTCGAGCCGGTAAAGGCCCGTGATCGCGTTGAAGGCCGTCGTCTTGCCGGCGCCGTTCGGGCCGATCAGGCCCGAGATCGAGCCCTCGGCGACCTCGAGGGAGACGTCGTCGAGCGCGACGATCCCGCCGAACCGCAGTCGAGCGTGGTCGAGCGCGAGCAGCGGCACGTCAGTCGGCCGCCTGCAGCGACCGGCCGCCTGCGGCTTGCATCCCCGCGAGCATGCCCGGCGGCGAGGCTCCGTCCGGGAAGCGTGCGAGCAGCTCGCCGAGCAGCGCGTCCGGCTCCCAGCCGTCCGGGGAGTCGAGCAGCTCGCCGGCGCTCCAGCCGCGGAGGACGTTCACCGAGCCGCCCCAGACGTGGAGGACCTGGCCGGTGATCGCCTGCGCCTCGTCGGCGCAGAGGGCCACGACGACGGATGAGACGTTCGCCGGGTCGAGCGGGTCGAAGCCCTCCGGCGGCGCCTCCATCTGGAAGGTCTCCTCGGTCATGCGCGTGCGCGCGTTCGGCGCGAGGCAGTTGACCGTGACGCCGTAGCGCTGCAGCTCCTGCGCGACGATGATCGTGAAGCCTGCGATGCCCGCCTTCGCGGCGCCGTAGTTCGCCTGGCCGATGTTGCCGAACACGCCCGACGGGCTCGCGGTGTTGACGACACGGCCGCGCACCTCCTCGCCCGCCTTCGAGCGCTCGCGCCAGTACGCCGCCGCGTGCCGGGTGGGCGCGAAGTGGCCCTTGAGGTGGACGGCGATCACCGCGTCCCACTCGTCCTCGGTCATGTTCACGAGCATCCGGTCGCGCAGGATCCCGGCGTTGTTGACGAGGATGTCGAGCCGGCCGTGCTCCTCGATCGCCTGCTGCACGAGCCGCTCGGCTCCGGCGAAGTCGGCGACGTTCTCGCCGTTCGTCGACCCCTCGCCGCCCGCGGCGCGGATCTCCTCGACGACCTGTTCCGCCGGGCCGGGGTCTGCGCCCTCGCCCGCGACCCCGCCGCCGAGGTCGTTGACGACGACCGTCGCGCCGGCGCGCGCGAGCGCGAGAGCGTGCGAGCGGCCGATCCCGCGCCCTGCACCCGTGACGATTGCCACCTTGCCGCTGAGATCGGGCACGGCGAGAGATTACGGCTTCGCGCCGACCCACGCGACGTCCCACACGCCGAGCTTGCGGCGCTGTGTGACGTAGACGTAGATCGCGTGGTTGCCCGCGGCATCGGGGCCGTCCGAGTGGGCGAGGTAGAACACGACGCGGTAGAGCCGCGTCGCGCCGCGTCGCAGGCCGTCGGGAAGCCGGTGCGGCAGCGGCTTCGCAGTGGCGGAGACCAAGCCGGTCGTGACGCCGAGGCTCTGCGGGGCGAGCTGCGCCGCGCCCTCCGGGGTGGGGACGGCGACCTGCGCCCCCGGCCCCGCCGTCCCGGACGAGCTGCTGCTCGTGCTTGCGACCGTGGCGAGGTCGATGAAGAAGCGCGTCTCGGCCGGGGTCACTTTTCTGCCAAGGACGCGCTCGAGCTCGAGCCCGAAGTCCGACTCGTCCGGGGGCGGCGACTCGACCCGGCGCCAGTCGCGGCTCGGCTGGAGGAAGTAGAGCGGCGTGCCGCTCGCCACGCTGCGCCGGCCGGCGAGTGGGCCGCAGCGGAAGGTCGCGAGGTTCACCTCGCGACAGGCCGCCCAGGCCGGGACGCCCCGCGGCGGCACGCGCTCGGTTCCGGACGGCCCGCTGGACCCGCTGCCGCTGCTGACCGTCTCGACCTCGGTCAGGACGGCGAGCGCGCGGATGAAGTCGTCGCCGACGTTCGCGAGGTCGGCACGCACGCGGGCGATCTGGGCCGGGTCGGCACCCGCCGCCTGCTCCTTATCGAGCGAGTCGAGCATGCTCTGCCGTGTCAGGGGCGGTTGGCTGTCGGTGCTCTCACCACGCTCGTAGTTCCGGTTCCCCGGCGCCATGACGCCCGAGACGTGGCAGGTGAAGGAACCGGTCCGCGCGCTCGGGCACGCGAGCGCGAGCGGCGCCGCGCCGTGGTAGGCGCGTGTCCGGCTGATCGAGAAACGCGCGCTGTTGCGGTCGTTCGTGTGCAGGAACGGGAGGAGGCCGGCCTTGTCCGCTGCGATCGCGGCGCCCGCGAAAAGCAGCAGAGCCGCGAAGGCGACCACGGCTACCGTCCGGCGCCGCCGTCGCGTCGCGCGCACCGTCGCCGCACCGGCATATGCCGCCGGCAGCAGCTCGTCCGGGTCGACCGCGAAGTTGGGCACGAGCAGGTCGAGGGCCTGTCCGACCATGGGATCCTTGCCGGCGATCACGCGAGCACCTCCTCACCGAGCGCTGCCCGCAGCGCCTCGTGTGCGTGGTTCAGGGTCGCCGAGACGGTGCCGCGCCGCACGCCGAGCGCGGATGCGATCGCGGCGTAGTCGAGATCGGCGTAGTAGCGAAGAAACAACGCGAGACGCTGCCGCTCGGGAAGCGTGGCGACGGCCGCGCGAACCGCGTCGCGGCGCTCGTCGACGGTGTCGTGAGCGGCGTGGCGGTGTCGGTCGGCTCGGCGACGGGCGGTGTGCGGTCGCGGACGTTGCGGGCGGAGTTGACGACGGCCTTCCACAACCAGGCCTCCACGTTGCCGGTCCCGCGGAACGTCGTCCGCCGGGCGAACGCGCGCGTCAGCGCCTCCTGCACCGCGTCGCGGCCGCCTTCGCGGCTGCCGGCGATCGCCGTCGCGACCCGCAGGAACTCGGACGCGCGTGCGCGATACACGGCCTCGATGCCGGCGGCCGTCGCCTCGCGCCGGCTCGGCTTGCTCAGCGTGTGGGAGGAAGGAAGCTCCGCCATGTACACGTACGACACGGCGAGCGCCCGCCGTGTTTAGCCGCGCTCCAGATAGCCGGGCGAGACGATCCGCAGCCGCGCCTCGACGCCGGCCTTCACGCGGGCGAGCGTCCCGGCGGAGACGTCGTCGGCCCGGATCCTCGCCGCCAGCTCGCGCAGCTCCGAGTCGTCCTCCGGCGGCAGCTCGGCGAGCCGGCGCTGGAGGATGCCGAGCGCGTTAAGGGCGACGAGCGTGCGGAAGCGGAGCCTGTGGTCGTCGAGCGTGGGGAGGATCTCGGCGGAGAGGAACTCCGCGATCGCCTCGGCGAGCTCTTCGGGGGTCGGCCGCTCGCTCACGTCACGCCCTCCCTCTCGAGCAGGCCGCAGATCTCGTACTCGACCTCGGCGCCCAGCAGGCCGAGGATCGCGAGCTCGACGCTCCGCTCCTGCCCGGTCAGGTGCCGCCGCGCCTGTGTCAGGCAGCCGATCGCCCAGCCGACGTTGCCGGCGAGCTCCCAGTAGTCGAGCTCCTCGGGGCGCACGTCGAAGCCGGTCAGCTCGTTGTAGCGCTCGAGGTACGGCTCGGCGTCGCCGATCCCGCCGAGGCGCAGGTGGTCGGCGCCGAAGCGCCAAGCCCGCACGAGCGAGAAGGAGAGGTCCCGCGCCGGGTCGTCGAGGTGCGCGAACTCCCAGTCGAGGACGCCCACGAGACCGTCCGCGTCCACCATCAGGTTGCCGATGCGGAAGTCTCCGTGGACGACGACCGGCTGCCGCGGCGGCGGCCGGTTCTCGCGCAGCCACCAGAGGCCGAGCTCGATCGCCGGATGCGGCTCGCCGACCTCGTCGAGCTCCACGACGAGCCGGTCGATCGTCGCCTCCTCGAGGAACGGCAGGCGCTCCGGCGGCAGGGCGTGGATCTTGGCCAGCTCCTCCGCCATCTGCAGCGGCAGCTGCGGGGACACGGGGCCGCGCACGATGCGCCGCCCGATCGTCTCGCCCTCCAGGCGTTCCATGACGAACGCCTCCCGGCCCTCGAGATCCTCGATGTACGCGACGGGCTCCGGCACCTTCACGCCCGCCTCGTACGCCGCCTGCAGCACCTCGAACTCGTGCAGCAGCGAGAGCGTGTGCCGGTGGATGACGCCGCCGCCCGCGCGCCGCACGAGCAGCCGCCGTTCGCCCGCGTCGACCCCCCACGCCTCCTTCGACGCGCCGCCGGGGAGCAGCACGGGGTCGGAGACCGGCCCGAGCACCGCCTGGAGCGCCTCGCGCATGTCTGCGATCATCGCCGCTGTGGTGGACAAGCGCGAGCGCGTGCGGGCGTTCATGGAGGAGCACGTCTATCCGAACGAGCGGGCGCTGACCCGTGAGGACGACGCGGCCGACGCGCTCGTCGGCGAGCTGCAGCAGAAGGCGAAGGACGCAGCCCTCTGGGCGCCGCACCTGCCGCCCGAGGCCGGCGGCTCGGGCGGCGGCTTCCTCGAGTACGCGCACCTGAACGAGGAGATCGGCCGCAGCTTCATCGCGCAGCTCGTCTTCGGCTGCCAGGCGCCGGATGCGGGCAACGGCGAGATCCTCCACCTCTACGGCACCGACGAGCAGAAGGAGCGGTTTCTCCGCCCGCTCGTCGCCGGCGAGGCTCGCTCCTTCTTCGGCATGACCGAGCCGGAGGTGGCGGGCTCCGACCCGACGCTCCTGCGCGGGCGCGCCGAGCGCGACGGCGACGAGTGGGTGATCGACGCCCACAAGTGGTTCTCGTCCGGCGCCGACGGCGCCGCCTTCGGGATCGTGATGGTCGTGACGGAGCCGGACGCCGAGCCGCACCGGCGCGCCTCGATGATCCTCGTCCCGACCGACACGCCGGGCTACGAGCTCGTCCGGCGGATCCCCGTGATGGGGCACGAGGGCCGCGGCTGGGGGACGCACTGCGAGACGCGCTTCACCGGCGTCCGCGTGCCGCTCGCGAACACGCTCGGCGAGCCGGGCGACGGCTTCCGTATCGCGCAGAAGCGGCTCGGGCCGGGCCGGATCCACCACGTCATGCGCTGGCTCGGGCAGATGGAGCGCGCCTTCGAGCTCATGTGCACGCGGGCGCTCGAGCGCGAGGCGTTCGGCGGGCCGCTCGCCGAGAAGCAGACGGTGCAGAACTGGATCGCGGAGTCGGCGGCCGACATCCAGGCCTGCCGGCTGATGACGCTGCAGGCCGCGGAGAGGCTCGACGCGGGCGACGAGGCGCGGGTCGAGATCTCCCTGATCAAGTTCTTCGCCGCGCGCGTGCTCGGCGAGGTGCTCGACCGCGCGATCCAGGTACACGGCGGGCTCGGCCTGACCGACGACACGCCGCTCGCGCTGATGTGGCGGATGGCGCGCGGCGGGCGGGTCTACGACGGGCCGGACGAGGTGCACAAGTCGGTAGTCGCCCGCCGCATCCTGCGCGAGTTCTCGGAGGGGCAGACCTGGCGCTTCAGGTAGCCGTCGTCTTCGAGACGCACTCGACGAGCGAGGACAACGAGGCCGGGATCGCGACGGGCCGGCTCCCGGGCGAGCTCTCGGCGCGCGGGCGCGAGCAGGCGGCGCTGCTCGGGGAGCGGCGGCGCAACGACGGGCTCGACGTCGTCTTCACGTCCGACCTGCGGCGCGCGGTCGAGACGGCCGGGATCGCGTTCGGCGGCGCACCGCTGCGGATCGTGGCCGACGAGCGCCTCCGCGAGTGCGACTACGGCGAGCTGAACGGGACGGCTGAGCCCTTGCACGACCGCGCGGCGCACATCGACGCCCCGTATCCCGGCGGCGAGAGCTGGCGGCAGTCGGTCACGCGCGTCGCCGGCTTCTTGGACGAGCTACGCCGCGAGCGCGCCGGAGAGCGCGTGCTCGTGATCGGCCACAGCGCGACGCGGCTCGCACTCGAGGTCGTTGCGAACGGCCGGGAGCTCGAGGAGGTCCTGGCGGAGCCGTTCGCCTGGCAGCCCGGCTGGGAGTACCGGCTTTAGGGACACGGCTCGGTAACTGATACCTGATCGCCTGAGCGGCTAGGAACAGGGGTTCGTTGTGACTGCAATCGGGTCGGCGGTGACAGTGCCGCCCGGTCCGCTGTAGTGCGCCCAGCGGCCACCCGAGACGGCGGAGACGCAGTAAGTCTGGCCGTTGCCTCCAGACTTGGCTGACACGATGCCGGCCGAGCCGCCGCTTGAGATCTTGAGCTGGGGGTCGTAGGTCGACATCAGCGATCCGGGAGTCATGCCGGTGTAGCTGCTGTTGTCCGCGTAGTAACCGGTTGCATCGGTGACCGCCTCACTCACGTAGGTGGCCGCGACCGTCGAGTGGGATCTCGCCTGGAAGCTGAGGTAGGCCGGGACGGCGATCCCGAGCAGGATGCCGACGAGGAGCAGGACGATTAGCAACTCGACAAGTGTGTACGCCGCCTCGTCCGTGAACGTCGGGCGAAGTTCCGGTAGCTGTGTTCTGGGGGGAGAGGTCATGCTCTCTTCTTCGTGGAGGAGAGCGCAGGTGGCTACAGCCGAATTGGGGGGTAGCCCAGCCGCTATGGGGGAGCCGAGCCAAGCCCCTCGAGCAACCAGTCTTGGTAACTGATACCGGGACTTGTCTAGTCAGACAGGACGATGTCGACGGAGATCTCCACGGCCGGAGCCGAGCCTCGGTTCTCGAGCCAGTGCACCGTGTTCCTGTCCTCCGGCCAACCCAGGCCCGGCCCGTAGTCAGTCGCGACGCCGTCACGATGGTCGGTGATCGTTCCTTCCAGGATGTAGACCAGGCCGGGCCTGTCCTTGTGATCGTGAACCGGGCCGTAGACGGCTCCGGGCTCGAAGGTGAACTTACGCATCCGAAACTGACGCCCTGCCATGCCCTCGATCTCGGGGCCGAGGTCGACGCTCGTGAGCAGCTCGCTCGTGATGCCCTTCGTCTCGGGTGCTGGGTCTTCGCTCGTCATCCTGCCTTCCTCTCCGTGTCCCCTAGTTCGCGCGTCGCACGATCTGCGTGCAGCGGGCGCTTGCGATGAGCTCGCCGTCCTGGAACAGCTCGGCGCCGCAGAAGACGACGCGGCGGTTGCGCTGCACGACGTGGCCCTCAGCCCGAAGGATCCCCGGGCGTGCCGAGCGGTGGAACTCCGTGCGCAAGTCGGCGGTGAGGAAGTCCTCGTCCTCCGCCATCAGGGTCCAGCAGGCGCCGCCCATCGCGGTGTCGAGGAGCGCCGCGACCATGCCGCCGTGCACGATCGGCCCGCTCGGCGCGTGGAAGGAGTACTCCGGCGTCGCGTCCCACTCGATCACCGCGCGGCCGTCGGCCTGCTCGATGCCGCGGTAGCGCAGCGTGTTCCAGACGTGCGGATCCGGCGGCGGGAACTCGCCCCACGGCTTGCGTGACCTGGGGCTCAACGTTGCATCCTCATCTAGGCCCCGGCACGCCCGGAAAGCGGAACGGCTCGACGCGGTTCGGCTGCACGACCCAGGCGCGGCCGGTCTCGGAGTCGGCGGCAATCCGCAGCGCCGCTTCGGCGACGAATGACGGCTCCATGAGCGGCGCGATCGGGTTGTCCCGCAGCTCGTCCCGGACGATCGGCGTGTCGGTGAAGCCCGGGCAGAGCGCGTTGATCCGGATCCCGCGCTCCGCGAGGCCTGGTGCGGCCGCGCGCACCCACCCGACCACCGCGTGCTTCGTCGCGGTGTACGCGGGGTCGAACGGCATCGCTGTGAGGCCGGCGAGCGAGGCGGTTGCGACGATCGATCCCCCGTTGGGCATGAGCCTCCGCGCCAGCTCGCGCGTCCCGAAGACGACGCCGTCGAGGTTCGCGGCGACGATCCGCCGGTACTCGCTCTCGGGCAGCTTCGCCGGGTCCGGGTAGCCGATCCCGATTCCGGCGTTGAGGAACGCGGTGTCGAACTCGCCCGGGATGCGGTACCACGAGTCCGGATCGGACACGTCAAAGTCCGGCAGGTCGAGGGCGAGCGGATCGTCGAGGAGCGCGCAGATCGCGGAGCCGATCCCACCCCGGCCGCCCGTGACCAGCGCCCTCACGGCAGCAGCACGACCTTGCCGACGCTGCGCCGGGACTCGACCAGCTCGTGCGCTGCCTCGACCTCGGCGAGCGGGAGCTCGGTCCCGACGACGGGACGGATCGCACCCGCGCCCCACAGCTCGAGCAGCTCGCGCGTGCACTCGGCGACGACGTCCGGAGCATGGCGGAGGAGGCGACCGATGTAGACGCCCTGCACGCCGACGTTCCGTCCCACGAGCTGCACCGGCTGCAGCTCGGGCCACAGCCCTCCCGCGTAGCCGATCGCGACGAGCTGGCCGAGCGGCCGCAGCCGGCCGACCGCGCGCTCGAAGAGCTCGCCGCCGACCGGGTCGACGACCACGTCGACGCGCAGGTCGTCGGGGAGGTCGTCGTAGACATACGCCTCGTCGGCGCCGAGGTCGAGGCAGGCCGGGAACTTCTCCTCCGAGCCGGTTGCGGCGACGACCCGCGCCCCGAGCGCGCGCGCGACCTGGATCGCCGCGGTGCCGACGCCGCCCGCCGCGGCGTGCACGAGCACCACCGCGCCGTCCCGCAGCCGCACCTGCCGGGTCAGCGGCACGTAGGCGGTGAGGAAGGTCAGGAGGAAGGCGGCGCCCTCGGCGAAGCTTGCGTCGTCGGGCAGCGGCACGAGCGTGCTGCGATCGACGGCGGCGACCTCGGCGTAGCCGCCGCCCGAGACGAGCGCCATCACGCGCGTCCCGTCCTCCAGCTCGCCGGCGATCTCCGAGCCGAGCACGGCCGGCAGCTCCGGCATCTGCGGGTAGCGGCCGCGCCGGATCAGGATGTCGAGGAAGTTGATCCCGGCCGCGCGCACGCGCACGAGCGCCTGATCATCCCGCGGCTCGGGGTCCGGAACGTCCCGCAGCTCGAACGGCGCGTCGACCGCCGGGAGAACCGCGGCCCTCAACTCGTCTGCGCCGGCTCGGTCGCAAAGCGCTCGCGCAGGTCCAGCTTGCGGAACTTGCCGACGCTCGTCTTCGGGATCTCGTCCACGAACTCGACTCGGTCGGGGAGCCACCACTTGGCGAACTGCGGTGCCAGGAACTCCCGCAGCTCGTCCGCGGTGGCCGCGGCGCCTTCCTTCAGCACCACCGCCGCGAGCGGCCGCTCGCCCCACTTCTCGTCGGGCACGGCGATCACCGCGGCCTCGGCGACCGCGGGATGGGCCATGAGCGCGTTCTCGAGCTCGACCGAGGAGATCCACTCCCCGCCGGACTTGATCACGTCCTTCGAGCGGTCCTTGATCTGGATGAAGCCGCGGGGATCCATCGAGACGATGTCGCCGGTGCGGAACCAGCCGTCCGCCGTCCAGCGGTCGGCACTCTCGGGCGCGTCGTAGTACGAAGCCGCGACCCACGGCCCGCGCACCTCGAGCTCGCCCATCGCCTCGCCGTCCCACGGCACCTCCTCGTCGCCGGCGCGGACGCGAACCTCGACGAACGGAAGCGGGATGCCGGCTGTGGCCTGGACGTCCCAGCGCGTGTCGGCATCGGCCTCGGCGAGCTCGTACGGAAGCGCGGCCGTCGAGGCGACGGGCGACGTCTCGGTCATCCCCCAGCCCTGGCAGATCTTGATCCCGTGCCGCCCCTCGAAGGCGGCGATCATCGCCCGCGGCACCGCCGAGCCGCCGACGAGCATCGCCTTCATCGCGGAGAGATCCCAGCGGCCCGGCTCCGCGTCGAGCCGAGCGAGGATGCCCATCCAGATCGTCGGCACTCCCGCGGCCCACGTGACGCGCTCGGCCTCCATGTTCTCGAGCAGGCTGTCGGGGTCGAGGCACGGGCCGGGGTAGACGAGCTTCGCGCCCTGCAGCGTCGCGAGATACGGGTAGCCCCACGCGTTCGCGTGGAACATCGGCACGACCGGCATCACGGCGTCGCCGATGCCGACGCCCATGCCGAGCGGGTTGTTGGCGCCGACGCCGAGCGCGTGCAGGACGGAGGAGCGGTGGGAGTAGACGACGCCGCGCGGCCGGCCGGTCGTGCCGCTCGTGTAACACATCGCCGCCGCCTCGCGCTCGTCGAGGCCAGGGTCCTCCCACTCGTCGGGATCGGCGGTCGCGAGCAGCTCCTCGTAGGTGTCCTCGACGACCCAGACATGCTCGATCGGCGTCCCCTCGCGGAATTGCTCGAGCAGCGGCACGAGCGCCCGGTCGACGATCACCGCGCGGTCGCCGGCGTGGGTCGCGATGTAGTTCAGGTCGCTCGGGTGCAGGCGCAGGTTGAGCGTGTGGAGGACGAAGCCGCCGCACGGGACGCCGAAGTACGCCTCGTGGTGCTGGTGGTGGTTCCAGCAGAGCGTCGCCACGCGGTCGCCGCGCTCGAGACCGGTCTTCTGCAGCGCGACCGCCAGCTGCCGCGCGCGCCGGAGGGTCTCACCGTGGTTCGTGCGATGAAAGCTCTTGTCGGGGAGCCTGGTGACGATCTCGCCGTCGCCGAAGAACGTCTCCGCCCGGCGCATGACGTGGGTCAGCGTCAGCGGGAAGTCCATCATCTGGCCGTCCATCCGGCTCATTCTTCTATGTGGGAGGGCTCGGGGGAACAGTGCTCGTCGCAGGGGCGCGATGGGCGTCGCGAGGCAAGGACGCAGGGAGCGCCGATAGCGGTGTTCTATCGGCGCGACTGAGGACGCAGCAGCCGGCGTAGCCGGCCGACGAGCGCAGCGAGGAGTCGCGGCGCTCAGCGCGTTCCTGCGGCACAGTCAATGTTTCGCCGAGCCCTCCCCAAGGAGCGTGCCCGCGACCTCGAGCCGGAGCTGCGCGGGCCGCAGGCCGAAGCCCTCGAGCCAGAGGGCGCGCTTGTAGAAGCGGTGCAGCGGGTGCTCCCAGGTGAAGCCGATGCCGCCGTGCACCTGGATCGAGCGCTCGCAGGCGGCCACGGCGGCCTCCGTGGCGAACGCCTTCGCCGAGGCGGCCGCGACGGATGCGCGCTCGTCCTTCTCGGCGACGCACCATGCGGCCCAGTAGACGAGCGACCGCGCGAGCTCCACGTCGGTGTAGGACTGCGCGAGGGGGTGGGAGACGGCCTGGTAGGTGCCGATCGGCTTGCCGAACTGGACGCGGGTCTTCGCGTGCTCCACGCCGAGGTCGAGCGCCCGCTGCGCGACGCCGAGCGCCTCGGCCGCGCTCGCGGTGCGGGCGCGCGGCAGGTTCCTCTCGCCGGCGAGCGGCTCTCCGTCGGCCTTCTCGAGGCGGCCGAGCGGCCGGGACGGATCCACCGACGCGGCCTCCTCGCCACGTGCCGGATAGGCCGTGCCTCCGTCGGAGACGACGAAGTCGACCGCGCCGAGCCACGGGACGTAGCCGTCCACGTCGACCGACCACCGCTCCTCGCCGGCGGCGACCCGCGCGCGCTGCTCGGGCGAGAGCCAGGGGAGCGCAAAGCCGACGGTTGCGAGGTACGGGCCGGGGTAAACCGCGTAGCCGAGCTCCTCGAGGAGCAGGGCCTCCTCGACGAAGCCGAGCTCGGCCTCCGCGACGTCGAGCCAGCCGAGCTCCGCGAGCTCTCCCCAGCGATCGTCGTCGGCCTCCCAGTCGCGGTCGAGCGGGAAGCGGTCGGCGAGCCACCCGCGAGCCTGCTGCTTCAGCTCGACCTGGTCGTCGTTGAGCGCGAAGTCCATCAGCGACTCCGAGGGAGGCCGAGGATGCGCTCGGAGATGATGTTGCGGAGCACTTCCGACGTGCCCGCCTCGATCGTGTTGCCGCGGCTGCGGAGCTGCTGGTGGTTCCACCAGCCGTCGTCGAGGATGCCGCCCGACTCGCCGAGCTCGCGCGCGAGTTTCGTCAGCCGCTGGTTCGCCTCCGACCAGCGCAGCTTCACGCCCGAGCCCTCGGGTCCGGGGACGCCGGTGCGCTCGTAGGTGCCGAGGGCGCGGTAGCTCGTGTAACGGAGCGCCTGCAGCTCGATCCACTCGGCGGCGATCGCCTCGCGCAGACGCGGGTCGAGCTCGCGTCCGCCCGCATCCTGGAGCAGCCTGCCAAGGAGGCCGTCGAGCGTCGCCGTGAGCGCGAAGCCGAGCGTGGCGCGCTCGTGCAGGAGCGTCGTCATCGCGACCTGCCAGCCGTTGCCCTCGTCGTCCAGGCGGTTCTCGACCGGCACCTCGACGTCGCTGAAGAAGATCTCGTTGAACTCGGCCTCGCCGGTGATCTGGCGCAGCGGGCGCACCTCGACGCCGGGCGCGTGCATATCGACGAGCAGGTACGTGAGGTTCCGGTAGCGCGGCGCCTCCGGGTCGCTGAGCGTGACGAGGATGCAGAAGTCCGCGATGTGCGCGAACGACGACCAGACCTTCTGGCCGTTGACGACGTAGACGTCGCCGCGCCGCTCGGCGCGTGTGCGGGCCGCGGCCAGGTCGGAGCCGGCGTCGGGCTCGGAGAAGCCCTGGCACCAGATCTCCTCGGCCGCGAGCAGCGGCTGCAGGTAGCGCGCCTTCTGCTCCTCGGTGCCGTGCGCGATGATCGTCGGCCCGGCCATGCTCAACCCGATCACGCCGATGTGGGGAGGAGCCTGGGCCGCCGCGAGCTCCTCGTAGAGGAGCGCCTGGAAGCTGTAGGGGGCGCCGACGCCGCCGTACTCCTTCGGCCAGGTCAGGCCGACATAGCCCGCCTCGTACAGCTTGCGGCTCCACTCGCGCAGGAACGGGTCGTCGAACCGCTGCGCGCCGCCGCGGCCGCCGCGCTTCACCGCCGGCAGGTTCTCGTCGATCCAGGCGCGCAGGCCCGCGCGAAACTCGGCTTCCTCCGGCGTGTCGCGCAGGTCCATCGGCCGAATCTATCCCGCCGCGGGAGCCGGAACCAGCTCGCGCGGCGCCTCGGCCTCCCTGACGACGCGTCGCCGCTGCACGGGTAGCAAGGTCACGGCTCCGAGAATGAGGGCCACGCCGAGCCACTGCGTCCAGCGCAGCTGCGCGTCGTAGGCGTAGATGCCGGCGATCACGGCGACCGCCGGATACGTGAGCTCGGCGAGCGACGAGAGCACGGCCGGAGTCCGCTGCAGGCCGTAGTAGTAGAGCGTCAGCGCGGCGAGGCCGGTGACGAGCGCGAGGTAGAGGATGAGCACGGTGTCGTGGCCGTTCGAGTAGGCCGGCGCGCCCATGATCGGGAGCGCGATAGCGCACGCGATGAGGCCGAAGAAGAAGCGGAGCGAGAGGATGTGCTGGAACTTGAGCTCGCGGGAGAGGTAGCGGCCGAGCACCGTCCCGAGCGCCCACAGCACCGCGGCGGCGGTCGCCTCGGCGATCACCACGGCGCCCTGCGCCGATGGGTGGAACGGGGACGGCTGGTTGACGAGCCAGAAGCCCACGAGGGCCGGCAGGAAGAACCAGGCGAAGCGCGACCGCGGCCGCTCGCCGAGCAGGACCGCCGCAGCCGCGATGGCGACGAGCGGCTGCACCTTCTGGATCACGACCGGCGTGATGTAGTCGGAGTGCCCGATCAGCGCGTCGGTGAAGAGGATCGTCGCGAGCGCCGACGCGCCGGCCCCGACGACGACGGTCGCCGCCACGTACTTCCAGCCGGCGCGGAAGACGGCGCGCAGCGCGGGGAGGAGGAGCGGCAGCGTCAAAGCCACGAGGATCACGTGCTCGCCGAAGACGATCGTCGTCGCCGTCGTCGAGCCGCTCATCGTCTTGCGGATGATCGGGTCCGTTCCCCACATCGCCGCGGCGACCGCGACGAGGACGACCCCGGGTATCGCCGCCAGCCTCATGCTCATGGCCGCTCGAAGCGTAGAAGATCGTCCACCGTCTCCCGAGCGCGGACCAGCCGCGCCGCGCCGTCCGCCACGAGCACGACCGCCGGCCGCGGCACGCCGTTGTACGTGGAGCCGAGCGCGAGCGAGTAGGCGCCCGTCGCGGGCACCGCAAGCACGTCGCCGGGGCGCGGCTCGGGCAGCTCCGCCGCCTCGATCAGGACGTCGCCCGACTCGCAGTGCTTGCCGGCGACCCGGTAGACGCCCGTCGGCAACTCCTCCGCGCGGTTCGCGAGCAGCGCCTCGTAGCGGGCGCCGTAGAGCTGCGGGCGCGGGTTGTCGGACATGCCGCCGTCGATCGCGGCGTAGGTGACGCCGCCCGACTCCTTGACGCTGCCACGCGGTAGAGCGTGACGCCTGCGCGGCCGACGAGCGAGCGGCCCGGCTCGAGGATCAGCGTCACGCCGCTCGGCACACGCTCGACGAGCGGGCCGACGAACTCCGCGACCGAGGGCAACTGCTCGTCGTGGTTGTGGCGGACGCCGAGACCGCCGCCGAGGTCGAGCACGCGCGGCGCCCAGTGCAGGCGCTCGACGAACGCGAGCACCCGCTCGAGCGCGAGCACGCTCTCGTCGACCCGCCCGAGCTGCGAGCCGACGTGGACGTGGACTCCCTCCACCGCGAGCCCGAGCTCGCCCGCCCGCTCGACCTCGCGCTCGGCCGCCTCGGGAGCGAGGCCGAACTTCGACTCCTCGTGCGCGGTCCGGATCGAGCGGTGCGTCACCGCCTCGACGCCGGGCGTGAGCCGCACAAGCACGCGCCGGATGCCCGCCGCAGCTGCCGCCTCCGCCTCGCCGGGCGAGTCGAGCACCACCAGCGCTTCCGCCTCGGCAGCCGCCCGCAGCTCCTCCTGCGACTTGTTGTTGCCGTGGAAGACGAGCCGCTCGCCGGGGATCCCGGCCGCCCGGGCGAACGCCAGCTCCCCGAGAGTGGAGACGTCGGCGCCGACGCCCTCCTCCGCCAGCAGGCGCAGCAGGGCGACGTTCGCGAACGCCTTCGTCCCGTAGACGAGCAGCGCCCCCGGGGCCGCCTCCCGGTACGCGCGCACCTGCGAGCGGATCGTCTGCTCGCAGTAGACGAGGAGCGGCGTGCCGTGCCGATTCGCCAGCTCGCTCGCGCGAAGACCACCCAGCGTCAGCTCGCCGCGCTCGACCCGTGCCGTTTCAGGAAGGAGCTCGAGCACCTTGCTAGTATCGGGAACCCAATGCAGGAGCTGCTTCTTACCTAGTGCAGGGAGACAAGCGCGGTGACGCCGCGCCGACCTCCCCTAGACCTCTCCTCGGAGAGGTTTTTTCGTTCCAGAGGACGTTTTTCGATGACACCGAGATACGAACCCCACGAAATCGAGGCCAAGTGGCAGCGCGTCTGGGAGGACGCGGGAGCCTTCCACGTCGACAACCCGGTGCCGGGAGAGCCCGCGGCCGAGAACCACTGGTACCAGCTCGAGATGCTGCCGTACCCCTCCGGGCCGAGCCTGCACATGGGGCACGTCCTCAACTACACGATGGGCGACGTCCAGACCCACGTGCGGCGGCGGAGCGGCTGGCACGTCGTGCGCCCGATGGGCTGGGACGCGTTCGGGCTGCCGGCCGAGAACGCGGCGATTCGGGAGGGCGTGCACCCGCGCGTCGCGATCGAGCGCAACATCGAGACGATGCGCGCCCAGATGAAGCGCCTCGGCTGGGCGATCGACTGGGACCGCGAGGTCGCCGCCCATCAGCCGACCTTCTACCGCTGGACGCAGTGGCTGTTCCAGCAGTTCGTCGCGCACGACCTCGGCTACCGGAAGGAGGGGCCGGTCAACTGGTGCCCCAACGACCAGACGGTGGTCGCCAACGAGTACGTCGTCGACGGCCGCTGCGAGCGTTGCGGCGCGGAGGTCGAGCTGCGGAACATGACGCAGTGGTTCTTCCGCACGACCGCCTACGCCGACGAGCTGCTGGAGTACGAGGGCGGCGACTGGCCGGCGAAGACGAAGGCGATCCAGCGCAACTGGATCGGCCGCTCGGAGGGCGCCGAGATCCTCTTCCGCGTCGAGGAGACGGGAGACGACCTGGCCGTCTTCACGACGCGTCCCGACACGCTGTTCGGCGCGACCTTCTTCGTCGTCGCTCCCGAGCACCCGTTCGTCGAGGCGCACGCAAGCGAGGAGGCGAAGGAGTACGCCCGCCACGCCGGCGCGCGCCCGGTCGAGGAGCGGGCCGCGGCGACGACGAAGACCGGCGTCTTCACCGGCCTCCACGCCGTCAACCCGATCAACGACGAGCGCCTGCCGATCTGGGTCGCCGACTACGTCCTGATGGACTACGGGACGGGCGCGATCATGGCGGTCCCCGCCCACGACGAGCGCGACGCCGAGTTCGCCGAGACGTTCGTGCTGCCGGTCAAGCGCGTGATCGACGAGGACGGGAAGCTCGTCAACTCCGGCCCCTTCGACGGCCTGCCGTCCGAGGAGGGAGCGCGGGCGATCGTTGCGGCGCTCGAGGAGAAGGGCCGCGGCCGCACGACCGTCTCCTACCGGCTGCGCGACTGGAGCGTCTCCCGCCAGCGCTACTGGGGCTGCCCGATCCCGTTCATCCACTGTGAGAAGTGCGGGATCGTGCCGGTGCCCGAGGACCAGCTGCCGGTGATCCTGCCCGACATCGAGGACTACGCCCCGCAGGGCAAGTCGCCGCTCGCCGCCAACGAGGAGTACATGGCGGTCGACTGCCCGCAGTGCGGCGGCCCCGCGCGGCGCGACCCCGACACGATGGACACGTTCGTCGACTCGTCCTGGTACTTCCTGCGCTACATCGACTCGCACAACCACGAGGCGCCGTTCGACCGCTTCGTCGTCGACTACTGGCTGCCGGTCTCGCAGTACATCGGCGGCATCGACCACTCGACCGGGCACCTGCTCTACTCGCGCTTCTTCGTCAAGGCGATGAACGACTGGGGGATGGTCGGCTTCCGCGAGCCGTTCGCGCGTGTGTTCCACCAGGGCTGGGTGCAGCTCGGCGGCATGAAGATGTCGAAGACGAAGGGGAACGTCGAGGGACCTGACCCGATCGTCGACGAGTACGGCGCCGACGCCGTGCGGTTGTACATCCTCTTCATGGGCCCGGCCGACCAGGACATGGAGTGGACGCCGGCCGGCGTCGAGGGGATCGTCCGCTTCCTGCGCCGCCTGTGGCGGATCGTGCACGAGGTCGCCGAGGCTGCGCCTTCGCCCGGGGAGCGCGAGGGGTCACTGGCACGGAAGGCGAACGAGACGATCGTCCGGGTGACCGACGACGTCCTGCGCCGCTTCCAGTTCCATACGCCGATCTCGGCGGTGATGGAGCTCGTGAACGAGCTCGGCGGCGCGGTCGACGCGCCGGACGCGCGCTTCGCCGCCGAGACGGCCGTCTCGCTGATCCAGCCGTACGCGCCGCACGTCGCGGAGGAGCTGTGGGGCGTGCTCGGCCACGAGCGGCTGTGGGAGGCGCCGTGGCCGGAGGCCGACGAGTCGCAGCTGGTGCGCGAGACGTTCGAGCTCGTCGTGCAGGTGAACGGCAAGGTGCGCGACCGCTTCGAGGTGGACGCGTCGCTGAGCGAGGACGAGCTCGTAGTGAGGGCGCGTGAGTCGGAGCGCGTGCGCACGCTACCTCGACGGCGGCGAGCCGCGCAAGACGATCGTCGTCCCGCGCAAGCTCGTGAACTTCGTCGTCTAAGCCGCGGACATGTCCCCCGCGCCGGATGGGGACATGGCTAGCGCTCGCGCGGCTGCGGGCGGTCGACGTTCCAGTGGCGGCCGACCCCGGCGTACCAGCGCACGACGCCGTCCTCCGTCTCGCGCGGCGTGAGTAGGAAGCGGCTGATCACGCGCTGTCCTCCTTCGAAGTCGCCGTAGAGCATGTCGACGGCCATGCGCTGAGGGGCCTCCGTCGCGCGCCGGGCGGCGCGATATTCGTCGCTCGCCGGATCCCGCAGCGCGCCTTGCCAGAATCCGACGTCGTCGGGGGCGACGTAGATGTCGCGGGTCTGCATGGTGAAGTCCTCCAGCGGCGTGGGAAGGACGTCCGCGCGGATCTCGGGGTCGGGAAAGACGTGCCAGCCGTGGAGGACGGCGATCCCGGTGCCGACGTTGCGGATGGCGATCACGAAGTAGACGGCATCGTCCGTCACGCTCGCGACGCCCTGGCTGCCCGGCACCGCGAACCAGGCGTCGTCCGAAAACCCTGCTTTGACGGTCGGGTCATCCGTCCGTGACTGCACGAGCAGCGGACGCTGCCCCGCGAGGAGCGATTGCTCCGCCACGCGCGCAGCCCGGTTCGCGGAGCGCACGGAGCCGAGCGTGACGCCGGCGAGAACGAGCGTCCCACCCGCCGACGCCAGCGCCGAGATCGTCACCCAGTCGGCCACGTCGCGAGTCTACGGCGAGGAAGTCGCGAAGGACACGTGACGGCTTCGACGGCAGGCTGGACGGCATGGATGTCCGGCTTCCCGCGCTCTCGCGGCGACAGCTCTTCGGCGGCGCCGTCGCCGTCGCGGTGCTGCTCGTGCTCCTCGTGCGCCACCTCGGCGGCAGGCGGCGCCGCTTCCGCACCCGTCGTCGCGCCCGTGCGGGCGCCGGCCAAGCCAAAGGCGGCGGCGAAGCTGCTCGTGATCGACGTCGCGGGCGCGGTGCGGCGGCCGGGGCTCTACCGCCTGCGCTCGGGATCGCGCATCGACGACGCGATCGCGGCTGCCGGCGGCGCCACCGGCAAGGCGCAGCTCGACACGGTCAACCTCGCCGCGCCGGTCGCCGACGGGGAGCAGGTCGTCGTCCCGGGACGCGGCGCGACGGCGGGCGGTGCCGCGGCGACCCCTCCCGCCGGCGGCTCCTCGCCGTCAGCGCCGCTCGACCTCAACTCGGCGACGCTCGAGCAGCTCGAGGGGCTGCCGGGAATCGGCCCGGTGACGGCGCAAAAGATCCTCGACTACCGGCAGCAGCACGGCGCCTTCCACTCGGTGAACGAGCTCCAGGGTGTGCCCGGGATCGGGCCCGCGCACATGGCGCAGCTGAAGGGTCTGGTGATCCCGTGAGGTGAGCGTTCGCCTCCCACACGCCTTCGTCGGCGCACTCTGTCTCGGCTTTGCGCTGGCGAACCTCGGGCGCCTGCCCCTGGTCCCGGCGCTGCTCGCGGCCGCCGTGCTCGCCGCGCTTGGCTCTGAGCCTCGGCGACGTGCGCTTCCGCCGGCGGGCTGCGGCAGCCGCGGTCGTGGCCGTCGCCTGGGCCTGGGGAAGCGTGCGACTCGAGCAGCTCGACCACAGCCTGCTGGCCGCGCGGATCGGCACCTTCGAGCGCGCGCTCGTCGAGGTCGAGGAACCGCCTCGGCCGGGAAGCTTCGACCAGCGGATGCGGGCGCCGTGTCCTTCGCTGGGGGACGCTGCGGACGCGACGAGCCGGTCCTGCTCGAGCTTCCGCTCGGCCGCTCGCCGCCGCAGGGTGCGCGACTCGAGCTGCTCGGCGAGCTGCGGGCTCCGCCCGGGCCCTCGAACGGCTTCGACGAGGCGAAGTGGTTGCGGCGGCAGGGGATCCACGCCGTCCTTCGCGGCCAAGCGTGGCGGGTCGTCGGCCGGCGTCACGGCGTCTCCGGCTTCGGCGACCGAGTCGGCCGCTGGCTCGCCGGCGACTCGGCCTCGGGCCTGAGCGGGGAGCGGCGGGACGTGATCGAGGCGATCGTCCTCGGGCGCTCGTCCGGGCTCGACCAGACGCTGCTCGGGGATTTCCGGGCCTCCGGCCTCTACCACTGTCTCGCCGTCGACGGCCTCAAGGTCGCCGCTGTCGGCGGCGGGGTCGCGGGCGTCGTCCTGTTCGCCGGCCTCGGCAGCTACCTCGCGCAGATCGCGGCTCTGCTCACGGTCTCGGGTTACGCGCTTGCCGTAGGCCTCCATCCGTCGGTCGTTCGCGCGGCGCTCGCGGCAGGTCTCGGCTCGCTCGCCTGGCTGGCCGCCCGCGAGCGCGACCGCTGGCAGGCGCTGCTCGTCGGCGCCGCCGTCCTACTCGGCTGGAACCCGTACAGCTTGCTCGACGCCGGGTTCCAGCTCTCGTTCGCCGCGGTCGCGTCGATCTTCGTCGTCACGCCGCGGGTCGTCCGTGCGCTCGAGGGCTACCCGGTGTCGCACGAGGTCGCGCAGCTGATCGGCGTCTCGACCGCCTGCGGCCTGGCGACCGCGCCCGTCACCTGGTTCCAGTTCCACCAGATCTCGCTCGTCACGGTGCCGGCGAACGTCGTCGCGGTCCCTGTTGTCGTCGAGGTGCTTGCGCTCGCGCTCCTGACCGCGGTGGTCGCGCCCGTCGCTCCCCCGGTTGCCGCCGCGATGGCGCAGCTCAACGGCTGGGGCGCCTGGCTCGTCGCCGTCTGCGCGCGCGCCTTCGGGAGCCTGCCCGGCGCCCAGATCACCTCGCCCCGCGCGGCTGCCGCACTGGGCCTGGGGGCGGCCGGCGCGGCAGCCTATGCTTGGCGGCGTGGCGAGCGAGCCCGAGCTGAAGCCGGTCTACCTCTTCTCGGGGAGCGACCGGCCGAAGATCGCGCTGGCCTTGCGGCGGCTCCGCGCACGGATCGGTGAGGAGGCGACGGAGCACCTGTACGCCT
The DNA here is from genome assembly GCA_963825805.1 of uncultured Actinomycetes bacterium. Classification (GTDB taxonomy): domain Bacteria; phylum Actinomycetota; class Thermoleophilia; order Gaiellales; family Gaiellaceae; genus Palsa-739. Next base: position 174,656 of record CAWGVE010000044.1, read on the forward strand.
CCGAAGCGGCCGGCGCGGACGCGGTCGCGGCCTGCAACGCGCTCGGCCTCTTCGGCGGCGACCAGCGCGCGGTGATCGTCGACGGAGTCGAGGCGTGGAAGGCCGCGGACGTGAAGGAGATCGAGGCGTACCTCGAGGGCCCGGCCCCGACGACCGTGCTTGCGCTCGTCGGCGACGGCGTGAAGAAAGACTCGGCACTCGCCAAGGCTGTTGCGAAGGCGGGGGAGGTGCACGTCTACGAGGTCGCCAAGAAGCAGCTGCCGGAGTGGGTCGGCGAGCAGTTCGCGCGACTCGGCGCGCCGGTCGAGCGCGACGCCTGCCGCGCGCTCGTCGAGGCGGTCGGAGAGGACGTGGGCGACCTGGCCTCGGAGATCCAGAAGCTCGCCACGTGGGCGAACGGCGAGCAGATCACGCGTGCAAACGTCGAGGAGCTCGCGGTCGGACGGGCCGAGACGCCGATCTTCGCCGTCACCGACGCCTGGGGCCGGCGCGACGTCGCGGCCACCCTCAGGGCGACAGAGTCGCTGCTCGACCGTTCGCACCGCACGCGGTCGGGCGAGCTGCTCCGGATGGTCGCTTCGCTCGCCGGGCACGTCGGCCGCGTGCGAAAGATCTCCCGCCTGTCGGACGAGGGCGTCCGCTCGAGCGAGATCGCGGGCCGGCTCAAGATGCACCCTTCGTCGCGGAGAAGGCGGCGAAGCAGGCCCGGAACTTCTCGCCGGAGGAGCTCGCGCAGGCGACGGTGAGACTCGCCGAGCTCGACGCGGGCGCAAAGGGCGGCTCGCGGCTCCCGCCCGAGCTTCAGCTCGAGCGGACGCTCGTCGAGATCACGCGCCGGCCCGAGTAGGTAGGGGCTAGCTCTCGGAGCCGGCGGCGACCTTCGCCGCCTGCGACTTGCGCCGTGCGACCGTGTTCCGGTGGAGCGAGCCGTTTGCGGCTGCACGGTCGAGCCACTGGACGAGCTCGCGGTGGCGCGCGTCGGTCTCCTTCGCGTCGCCCTCCGCGACGGCCTCCTGGAGGCGCCGCATGAGCGTCTTCGCCGTGGAGCGCCAGCGCAGGTTCTCCTGCCGCTGCCGCGCCGCCTGGCGGACGCGCTTTTCCTGTTGCTTGATGTTGGGCATCTCGGAAAAAGGCCCGCGACTCGCGGGCCGGGCGATGGTAGCAACCCCTCTCCCTATGCTGCCTTCGTGGACGAGGCCGAGCGCCAGCGGCACGAGCGGCGCCTGGAGCGCGACCGCCGCCGTCGCGACCAGGGCAAGCCCGTGTACTTCGAAAGCGACGCGACGCTCGACTCCTGGCCCATTGCCCAGGATCCGGCCTCGCAGCCGACCTCGATCCTGCGACCTCGCCGCGAGAGCGACCGCGGCGAGCTGGCCGAGCTCGAGGCGCAGGCGCTCGACGCGGAAGGACAGGCGACAGGCTTCGCGGCCGCTGCCCCGGTCTCCGTGGCCGACGAGCAGCACGAGGAAGTGGGCCGCGGGCTCGCCCGGTCGGGCGTCATCTTCGCGATCGCCACCGGGATCTCGCGCGTCATCGGGCTGGTGCGGGAGATCGCGCAGGCCGCAGTCTTCGGGATCTCGGGCCCGGTCAACGCCTTCGAGATCGCGTTCCTGATCCCGAACACCGTGCGCTCGCTGGTCGCCGACTCCGCGCTCTCGGCCGCGTTCGTGCCTGTCTTCAGCGACCTGCTCGTCAAGGGGGAGAGGAAGCGCGCCTGGAGGGTCGCCTCCTCGCTCTTCTGGTTGATGCTGCTAGGGCTCGGGGGCCTGACGGCGCTGTTCCTCGTGATTGCCCCGTTGGTGATGGCGATCTTCGGCTACGGGCCTCACGACCAGTTCGGGATGCTCGCGGCAGGGCTGGCGCGCGTCCTCTTCCCGCTGGTCCTGATTCTCGGCCTGACGGGCATCGTGGTCGGGATCCTCAACAGCTACGACCACTTCACGGTGCCGGCGCTGAGCCCGGTGCTCTGGAACCTGATCATCCTCCTCGGCCTCGGGCTCGGCGTGCACGGCACGAGCTCGGACTCGACGAGGCTCTACATCTACGCGGTCTCGATCCTCGTGGCCACGATCGCGCAGTTCTTGCTGCCGCTGCCCTGGCTGCGTGGGCTCGACGGGAAGCTGCACATGGTGATCGACATCCACGACCCGGCGGTGAAGCGGGTGTTCACGCTGATGGTGCCGGTCACGATCGGGCTCGGCCTGATCAACATCAACGCGGTTATCGACCAGCTGTTCGCGACGCACTATCTGGACAAGACCCTCGCGCCGGCCGCGATCGTGCGGGCGTTCCGCCTCTACATGCTGCCCCAGGGCGTGTTCTCGGTCGCCGTGGCGACCGTCCTCTTTCCGCTCATGTCGCGACACGCCTCGCGCGGCGACTGGACCGGCTTCCGTCACACCATGAGCACCGGGCTCCGGCTGATCTGCTTCCTGCTCTTGCCGGCCAGCGCGGCGGCGGCGGTGCTCGCGACCCCGATCGTCCGCCTCCTCTACCAGCATGGGAACTTCACGGCTCCCGACACGCCGATCGTCGCGGCCTGCCTTGCTGCATTCGCGCTGGGACTCACGTTCAACGGGACGATGTTGATGCTGAACCGCGGCTTCTTCTCGCTCCAGTCGCCGTGGATCCCCAGCTTGGTCGCGTTCGGGAACCTCGGCGTGAACGCCGTCCTCGACGCGGTCTTCTACCGGTTCGGAATCTGGGGGATTCCGCTCTCGACGTCACTCGTGAACATCGCCGGAACGGCGGCGCTCCTTTTCTTCTTCCGGCGGCGGATGGGGGGGTTCGGGCTTCGGGAGACGGGTCGGAGCTTCTTGCTCGTAGCCGTAGCGTCTGCGGTCCTCGCCGCGGTCGCGTGGTGGACATGGCATCTGCTCGACTCGGGCCTGGGGCGGTCATTGCCGGCGCAGATCGTCTCGTTGGGCCTTGGGCTCGCCCTCGGCTGCGGGGCCTTCCTCGGAGCCTGCCGACTGCTGGGCGTGCGCGAGCTGGAGACGCTGTCGCGCCTGCGTCACTCCCGCGCCTGACCTGCATCCACGCGGAGGCTCGAGCCAACGCCCGTGCCACGGCACGGAATGGCGACGGGAATCGCGACGGAATCGCGACGAAACCGCTACCCCGGCGGCACGGGTTGCGCGGTAGCCTCGATCGCGAGGGCGGAGGGACATCGGACCCCACCCAGGGTGGGGGTGCGCGTCGGGCACGTCCGGAGCGGCCACGGTCGGAGCGGACGTGCGTCAGTACCATCGCCGCTCGTGGACCAGGCACGCATCCGCAACTTCTCGATCATCGCTCACATCGATCACGGCAAGTCAACGCTCGCCGATCGGATCCTCGAGCTGACCGACGCTGTCTCCGCTCGCGAGATGCGCGAGCAGGTGCTCGACACTATGGACCTCGAGCGCGAGCGCGGCATCACCATCAAGGCGCAGGCCGTGCGCGTCCCGTGGAAGGGGCACGAGCTCAACCTCATCGACACGCCCGGGCACGTCGACTTCACCTACGAGGTCTCGCGCTCGCTCCAGGCCTGCGACGGGGCACTTCTCGTCGTGGATGCCGCGCAGGGCATCGAGGCGCAGACCCTCGCGAACGCCTATCTCGCGATCGAGAACGGGCTGGACATCGTCCCGGTCGCGAACAAGATCGACCTCCCGGCCGCCGATCCGGACGGCACGGCCGTCGAGGTGGCCGAGCTTCTCGGCGACGACCCGGCTCGCGTGCTCCGCATCTCCGCGAAGACCGGCGACGGCGTGGCGGAGGTCCTCGACGCGATCGTCGAGCGCGTTCCGCCCCCGGCCGGCGACCCCGAATCCCCGGCGCGCGCGCTCGTCTTCGACTCCGCGTACGACCAGTACCGCGGCGTCGTCGCCTTCGTGCGGGTCGTCGACGGCTCGTTCACCGCGCGCGAGGCGCTGCGCACGATGGCCACCGACACGCGCTTCGACGCGGAGGAGCTCGGCTTCTTCTCCCCGGCCATGACCCCGGTCGAGCGGCTCTCTGCCGGCGAGGTCGGCTACGTCATCACGGGGCTGAAGGACGTCTCGCGCCTGCGTGTCGGCGACACGCTCACGTCCGTGCGAAGGCCCGCGACCGAGGCTCTGCCCGGCTACAAGGACGTGAAGCCGATGGTGTTCGCCGGGCTCTTCCCGACAGACTCCGACGACTACCCGGAGCTTCGTGACGCGCTCGAGCGGCTCAAGCTCAACGATGCGGCGCTCGTCTACGAGCCCGAGACCTCCAAGGCCCTCGGCTTCGGCTTCCGGTGCGGCTTCCTCGGCCTCCTCCACATGGAGATCGTCCGCGAGCGGCTCGAGCGCGAGTTCGACCTCGACCTGCTCGTGACCGCGCCGAACGTCGCCTACCGCGTGCAGGAGCGCAACGGCGACTGGCTGGAGGTGCACAACCCGGCCGAGTTCCCGCGCGAGGTCGAGGAGGTCGACGAGCCGTACGTCGCCGCCTCGATCATCGTCCCGAAGGAACACGTCGGAGCCGTCATGGAGCTGAACAACGAGCGGCGCGGCACGTTCGGCAAGCTCGAGTACCTCTCGCCGCAGCGCGTCCACCTCACGTACGAGCTTCCGCTCGCCGAGATCGTCCTCGACTACTACGACCAGCTCAAGTCACGCACGCGGGGCTACGCCTCCTTCGACTACGACCTCGCCGGCTTCAAGCCCGGCGAGCTCGTCCGCGTGGACGTGCTCGTCGCCGGTGAACCTGTCGACGCACTGTCTTTGATCATCCATCGCGACTTCGCCTACGAGCGCGGCAGGCTCCTCGTCGACAAGCTGCGCGAGGAGATCCCCCGCCAGATGTTCGACGTCCCGATCCAGGCGGCGATCGGCTCGCGCGTGATCGCGCGCGAGACGGTGAAGGCGAAGCGCAAGGACGTGCTCGCGAAGTGCTACGGCGGCGACATCACGCGCAAGCGGAAGCTGATCGAGAAGCAGAAGGCCGGCAAGAAACGGATGAAGCAGGTCGGCGCCGTCGAGGTGCCACAGGAGGCGTTCCTCGCCGTTCTCAACATCGGCCAGGGGCCGCGTTCGTGACCGGGGCGCGCCATCTCTATGTCCACCTGCCGTTCTGCGCGCACCGCTGCGGCTACTGCGACTTCGTCACCGTCGCCGGGGGACGGGGACAGGACGCGGCCTACGTCGACGCGCTCCTGCAGGAGCTCGAGCTCGAGCGCAACTCGCTCGACGAGGAGCTCGACACGGTCTTCCTGGGCGGTGGCACGCCCACCTTCACCGCGCTTCCGGACCTCGTGCGCCTGCTCGAGGCGCTTCCTGCCGCGGAGGAGGTGACGGTCGAGGCGAACCCCGAGACCGTCACGGCGGAGCTGGCCCGCGAGCTGCGCGCTGCCGGAGTGACTCGCATCTCCCTCGGCGCCCAGACGTTCCGGCCGCGGCTGCTCGACGTGCTCGAGCGCGTTGCGCAACCTGACGACGTCCGACGCGCAGTGCATCATCTTCGTGATGCCGGATTCGACAACATATCCCTCGATCTCATCTACGGGATTCCCGGCCAGAGCACCCCCGACCTCGACGCCGACCTCGACGACGCACTCGCGCTCGAGCCGGAGCACCTCTCCTGTTACGAGCTCGAGGCGAAGCCGGGGACGCGCTTCACCCATGCCTGGGGAGCGGAGCTGGCGAGACAGGCCGACGCGATGGAGGACTACTTCGAACGCGTCGTTGCCCGGCTGACAGGCTCCGGCTACCGCTGGTACGAGACGGCGAACTTCTGTCGCGCCGACGCTGAGGGGCGGGACCTCCGCGCGCGGCACAACCTCGCCTACTGGCTCGGCCGCGACTACCTCGGGCTCGGGATCGGCGCGGTCAGCACAATCGAGAACCGGCGCCGGCGCAACACGCCGCGGCTCGGGCGCTACCTGGAGGCGCTCGCGACGGGACGGTTGCCGGAGCGCGAGGTCGAGCCGCTCGGGCCGGACGTGCAGGCGCGCGAGCGCGTGATCCTCGGGCTCCGCCTCGACGAGCCACTGCCCCTCGCAGGGCTCCGGACGGCGCTCGATTCGGCCGGCCTCGCCCGCGCCGAGCGTCTCGGTCTCGCGGTCGAGGAAGGCGAGACGCTCGCGCTGACCAGGCACGGACGCTTCCTCGGCGGCGCGGTGACCGCCGACATCCTCGCCTGAGCGGATCTGCTCGACCTCGACGCTGCGGCTAAAATCTCCTGCAAATGCAGGAAACGCTGCAGCTGAGCGAGCGTCAACAGGCCATCCTCCGGCGAGTCGTCGAGGAGTTCGTCGGCACGGGCCTGCCCGTCGGGTCGAAGACGCTCGTCGCGCGCTCCGACCTGCGCGTCTCGCCGTCGACCGTCCGGGCCGAGCTGGCGGAGCTCGAGAACCTCGGGCTGCTCACCCATCCGCACACGTCCGCGGGGCGCGTCCCGACCGAGCGGGGCTACCGCCTCTACGCCGACGAGCTGCTCGGGCGACTCGAGCCGCAGCCGCCTGCCTTCCCGCTCGACCTCGCGTCGACGAGCACCGAGGTCGAGTCGGCGCTGCAGGCGACCACGGAGATGCTCTCCCAGGTGACGCGGCTGCTCGCCCTCGTCTCGGCGCCCTCGCTGGAAGCGACGCACGTGCGGCACGTGGAGGTGCTCCTGCTGCAGCCGCAGCTCGTGATGGTCGTCGTGATCACGTCCGCCGGAGGGGTGTCGAAGCGGCTCTTCCACTTCGCCGAGCCGGTGGACCCGGGGCTCGCGCAGTGGGCGGGCGACTACCTGAACGAGGCGGTCGCCGGCCTGCAGCTCGGGACGGGCCTGCTGCGGCGCCGCTTCGACGACGAGGGACTGAGCTCCGGCGAGCGGGCCTTCCTCGCCGCGCTGCGGCCGGCGTTCACGGAGCTCGTCTCGGCGGAGCAGCGCCTCTACGTCGGGGGCGCCGCCGATCTTCTCGGCGAGGTCCGCGCCGAGGAGCTCGACGCCTACCGCAGCCTGTTCGAGCTCGTCGAGCGCCGCGCCGACCTGATCGACGTGCTCGGGCAGCCGAGCTCGTCGCAGCGTCCGTTTGTGCGCCTCGGCCACGAGCTCGTGCACCCGGCTCTTGCCGAGATCGCGCTCGTCGGCGCGTGTTACGGGCTCGTCCACCGCGCGCTCGGGGCGGTGAGCCTCGTCGGGCCCGTGCGGATGGACTACGAGAAGGCGCTCGGTGCGGTGCGCTCCGCCGCGCTCGAGTTGTCGCGCTTCGTCGAGTCGATCTACGAGGAAGACTGAGATTCGCCCGCAGGCGGCGTCGCTACATTCAGAGCGATGGCGACGACCGATCGCGACTACTACGAGCTCCTCGGAGTCGCGCGCGACGCGAGCGAAGGGGAGATCAAGCGCGCCTTCCGGGGGCTCGCCCGCGAGCTTCATCCCGACGTGTCCGAGGCTCCGGACGCCGACGAACGGTTCCGCGAGGTCGTCGAGGCGTACGAGGTGCTGTCGAAGACGGAGACGCGCGAGCTCTACGACCGCTACGGCCACGCGGGCCTGCGCAGCGGTGGCTTCGACCCGGGTCATGTCGACTTCGGCAGCCTGGCCGACCTCTTCTCGGCCTTCTTCGGCGACGAGGTCCTGCTCGGCGGCCGCGGGCGCAGCGGACATTCGCGTGGCGCGGACCTCGCCGCGATCGTCGAGATCGACCTCGTGGAGGCGGCGCACGGTGTCACGCGGGAGGTGCCGTTCGAGGCCGCCGTCACCTGCACCCACTGCGGCGGCGACGGCGCAGAGCCCGGCAGCGAGATCTCGACCTGCCCGACGTGCAACGGCAGCGGGCGCCTCCAGCAGGTGACGCGAAGCGTCTTCGGCGAGTTCGTTCGCACCCAGGCGTGCCCGACGTGCTCCGGCTCGGGTCGACGGATCGAGCAGCCGTGTACCGAATGCCGGGGCGCCGGCCGGGTCGTCGAGGAGCGGGCCGTCACCGTCGAGGTCCCGCCGGGGATTCATCACGGCCAGCGGATCCGTCTCGGCGGTCAGGGACACGCCGGGCTCCTCGGCGGCCGCGCCGGAGACGCGCTCGTCGAGGTCAGGATCCGTCCCGACGAGCGATTCGTCCGCGAAGGCGACGACGTGTACACGACCGTCGACCTCACCTTCACCCAGGCGGCCCTCGGCGCCACGGTCCAGATCCCGACGCTGGAGGGCGAGGAAGACCTCGACCTCGCGCCGGGCACGCAGCCGGGCGAGATCGTCGTCCTGCGCGGCCGCGGCATGCCGGTGCTGCAGCGCTCGGGCCGCGGCGACCAGCGCATCCTCGTCAACGTGCTCGTGCCCCGTCGGCTGACAGACGAGCAGCGCCGCCTCCTCCGCGAGTTCGACGAGCACGCCGACGACCAGACCTACGGCAAGGACGACGGCGGGTTCTTCGACAAGCTCAAGAGCGCCTTCCGCTGAGACGGTACGTCGTCGTCGGCGGCGAGCCCGAGCTCGCGCTCTTGCTCCACATTTTCCCGGACGGCGTCGAGGAGCTCGACGGCGCGTATGCCGTCTACACGGACGAGCCGCCGCTCGGCTTCGACGTCGTCGAGGTCGAGGACGTCGCCGAGGGCTGGGAGGACGCCTGGCGGTCGTTCCACCATGGGGTTCGGATCGGCCGCTGCTGGGTCGGGCCGCCCTGGGAGTCGCCGCCCGCCGATGCGATCCCGGTCGTGATCGATCCCGGCCGCGCCTTCGGCACCGGCGCGCATGCGACGACGCGGCTCTGCCTCGAGCTCCTGCAGGAGGCGGAGCCGACCAGCCTGCTCGACGTCGGCTGCGGCTCGGGCGTCCTCTCCGTCGCCGCCGCGAAGCTCGGCTTCCCGTCCGTCGCAGCCTTCGACATCGACGAGGTGGCGCTCGAGACCACCGCCGCCAACGCGAGCGCGAACGGCGTCTCCGTGGACGTCGTCGGCGAGCTGCGGCCGGCGGAGCTCGCGGTCATGAACATCGCGCTCGACGTCGTTGAAGCGATGCTTCCGCAGCTGTCCGTCGAGCGGGCGATCACCTCCGGCTATCTCGAACGGGACCAACCTCGCGTTCCCGGCTGGCGTGCCGTCGAGCGCCGCGTCCGCGACGACTGGGCCGCGGACCTGCTCGAATTCGGGCCGTGACGTCGTTCTCCGTCCGCTTCCTCGGCTGCAAGGTCTCGCACGTCGACGCGCACGCGGTGCGCGAGCGGCTGCTCGCCGACGGCCACGAGGAACGGGAGGCCGAGGCCGACGTCGCGGTCGTCAACACGTGCTGCGTCACGCACGAGGCCGTCGCCAAGTCGCGCAAGGAGGCGGCTCGCGCGGCCCGCACGCACCGGCGCGTCTACGTCACTGGCTGCGGCGCCAATCTCGCCGGCGACGCCTTCGCCGGGCTGCCTGACAACGTCGTCGTCGTCGCGCGGCGCAGCGAGGAGACCCCAGACGTCGTCGCCGGCGACGTCGGGGCGATCGGTTGCGTCCAGGCGGACGCTCGCCTCGACCGCGTCCGGGCCTTCGTCAAGGTGCAGGACGGTTGCTCGTTCTCGTGCCGCTTCTGCGTCATCCCGCTCGTGCGCGGCGCCTCGCGCAGCCGCCCGGCGGAAGCCGTGCTCGGCGAGATCCGCCGCCGGGTCGTCCAGGGCCACCGGGAGGTCGTCCTCACCGGCATCAACCTCGGCTGCTACCGCGACCGCGCGGCCGGCTACCGCCTGGCGAGGCTCGTGCGCGAGGCGGGCGCGGTCCCCGGGCTCGATCGGCTCCGCCTCTCATCGATCGAGATCAACCACGTCGACGAGGAGCTCGTGCGCGCGCTGCGCGAGACGCCGACCGCCGGCCGGCACCTGCACGTGCCGCTCCAGTCGGGAGACGACGGCGTCCTGGCTGCGATGGGCCGGCGGTACTCCACCGCCACGTACCTGCGCCGGCTCGCGCCGCTGCGCGAGGACTTCAACCTCACGGGCGACGTCATCGTCGGCTTCCCGGCGGAGGACGAGCGAGCGTTCGAGAACACGCTCCGCGTCGTCGAGGACGCAGGCCTGACGAAGGTCCATGTCTTCCCGTACTCGCCGCGCCCCGGCACGGGCACCGCCGCCGAGGATCCCGTTCCGCCGCAGGTGAAGAAGGAACGCAGCGCGCGCCTCCGCGCTGCGTCGCACGAGGCCTGCCTCGCCCACTGGCGCTCGAAGCTCGGCCACGACGACGTCGTGCTCGTCGACCGGCCGGGCCGCGGCTACGGCGACGACTACTCGCCGTGGCTCGTCCAGGAGTCCGCGCCGGTCGGCGAGCTGCTGCGCGTCCGCGGCGCCGCCGTCTCGCAGGAGGGGATCCTGGCGGCATGAGTGACGACTGCCTCTTCTGCCGTCTTTACCGCGAGGGTGACCACGTTGCGGCCGGCGAGGGCTTCGTCGCGATCCGCGACATCAACCCACAGGCGCCCACGCACCTGCTCGTCATCCCCGAGCGGCATGTCGACTCGTTTCACGACATCGCCGACTTCCCGCCGGAGGAGGCGAAGCGGATGCTCGACTTCGTCGCCGAGGTCGCTGCACGCGAGGGACTGACCGATTACCGTGTCGTCGTCAACGCCGGGCGGGGCGCGGGCCAGACGGTCTTCCACCTGCACTGGCACATCCTGGGCGGCGGGTTGAGCGGGAGGATGGCGTGACCCTGATCGGGGAGATCGAGGACGAGCTGAAGGATGCGATGAAGGCGCGCGACGCCGAGCGTCGCGACGCGCTGCGCCTGATCCTCAACGCGCTCAAGAGCTCGCAGAAGGAGCTGCAGCGGCCACTGAGCGAGGAGGAGGAGCTGCAGGTGCTGCAGCGGGAGCGGAAGCGGCGGGTCGAGGCGGCCGAGGCATTCCGCAGCGGGGGGCGCGAGGAGCAGGCGGCCGCGGAGGAGCGCGAGCTCGAGGTGCTCGAGGAGTTCATGCCCGAACCGCTGTCGGAGGACGAGATCGACGAGATCGTCGACGACGTCATCGCCGAGGTGGGGGCGACGAGCATGGCCGACCTCGGGCGGGTCATGGCCGACGTCATGCCCCAGATCGCCGGCCGCGCGGACGGCTCGCAGGTGAGCCAGATCGTCCGCGAAAAACTGGCCTAGGGAACTCGGCGAAAGCCGTCGATCGAGCCGAACCCGCCGATGCTGTCGATGCGGACGACGGAGCCCGTGTGAGGTGCATTGATCATCTGGCCGCCGCCGATGTAGATCCCGACGTGGCTCACGCCGTTGAAGAAGACGAGATCGCCGGGCTGCGCTTGCGATGAGGAGATCGGCAGCGTCTCGCCCCACTGGGCGCCGGTGTAATGCGCCAGCGAGATCCCGAGCTGCGCGTAGACGTACATCACGAGACCTGAGCAGTCGAAGCCGCTCGGGCTCGAGCCGCCCCAGACATACGGGACGCCGAGGTAGCGCATGGCGATCGACGCCGCCTGGGGATGCCCGGCGCCCGTGGTCGCTACCGGCACGCTCACCGGCGGCGCTACGACGCCCGACGTTGAGGGCGCCGCCGGCGCTGCCGGCGCGACCGCAGCGGACTGCTGCGCCGCGGCAGCCTGTGCGGCGGCGAGCCTCGCCGCCTTCAGGCGCGCCTCCGCTTCGGCCCTGAGCCGCTGCTCTCGCTGCGCCTCCTGCGCCTGGAGGTTCGAGATCGTCGTGTGGATCGACGCCAACAGGCGCTTCTGCTGCGCGAGCGCCGAGTCGATCTGCTGCTTCTTCGCGGCGAGCGAGGCGACGGTCGCCTGGCGCTTCGCCTTCAGCTTCGTGAGCTGCCGCTCCCGGCCTGCACGCTCTGCTCGAAGCTGAGCGCCTGCCGTCCCAGCGCCGCGTCCTGCTTCGAGAGGGCCTGCGCCGACTCGGCGCGGTCGAGCATCTGCGAGATGCTCGTCGCGCCGGCGATCACGTCGATCGCGCTCGGCGCACCGTTCACGTAGAGCGAGTAGAGGCGCGACATGAGCCGCCGCTGCGCGGCATGGAGGTTGCCCCGCGCCACGTGCAGGGCGACCTCGTTGCGGCGCAGGGTCGTCTTCACCGCGCTGAGCTCGAGCTGCGCTCCGTCGTACTGCTGCACGACTCCCTCGAGGTTCCGCCCGATCTGGTCGATCTGGGCGACCACCGCCCGCTCGTGCGCCTGCTGGGCGCGGATCTGCGGGGTCGAATGCGCCCGCGCGGCGCGTCGCCGCAAGTGCGGCCAGGAGGAGCGTGAAGAGGAGTACGAGACCGTGACGTCGCATAAGAAACGGCGTTGCAGAGTCGACCGGAGGCCCGAGACGGTACAGCACCGAGCCGACGGATGCATGTTCGTGGCCGACGCAACGAACCCTCCCGTTTTCTGGAGTGCCGAATGGGCGCCGCAAAGCCGCCTACACTGCCGCTGTGCAGACGGTTCTCGACGTCTCGAACGAGGTCGCCGCGGAGCTCGCAGGGATCGGCGACGGCGTGCTCGACGCGCTCCGTGACCGGCTCGGCTGCACCGTCAACCTGCGCGGCAACCGGCTCACGCTCGGCGGCGACGACGTGAAGGTCGCCGAGGCGCAGGCGGTCGTCGAGGAGCTCGTCGAGCTCGTCGAGGACGGCCAGGAGGTCGGCGCGGGCACCGTCGACGCGATCCTCAGCGCGATCGACCAGGCGGAGGACGTGCGCGAGATCTTCGAGGACGTCGTCTGGTCGCACCGCGGCAAGAAGATCACGCCGAAGACGGTGACGCAGAAGCGCTACGTCGATGCGATCCGCGATTGCACGGTCACCTTCGGGATCGGCCCGGCCGGCACCGGCAAGACGTACCTCGCGATCGCGCTCGCCGTCGCGGCGCTCTCGGAGCGCCAGGTCGGGCGGATCATCCTCACGCGGCCCGCGGTCGAGGCGGGGGAGCGGCTCGGCTTCCTGCCCGGCGACGTGCTCGCGAAGGTCGACCCGTACATGCGCCCGCTCTTCGACGCGCTGTACGACACGATGGACCCGGAGAAGCTCAACGCCTTCATGGAGCGCGGCACGATCGAGGTCGCGCCGCTCGCGTTCATGCGCGGGCGCACGCTTAACGACAGCTTCGTCATCCTCGACGAGGCGCAGAACACGTCGCCCGAGCAGATGCAGATGTTCCTCACCCGGCTCGGCTTCGGCTCGAAGATGGTCGTGACCGGCGACGTGACGCAGGTCGACCTGCCGCGCGAGCAGGCGTCCGGGCTTGATCCAGGTTCGCGAGATCCTCTCCTCGGTCGACGGGATCGCCTTCGTCGAGTTCAGCCACCAGGACGTCGTCCGCCACAAGCTCGTGCAGCGGATCGTCGAGGCGTACAAGGCGCACGCCGAGCAGACCGGAACGCAGCGGAGCCGGTGAGCGCTTGCGTGATCGAGGTCGAGGTCGACAACCGCTCGGGCGCGGAGGTGGACGAGGCGGCCGCGGTCGAGCTCGCGCAGCGGTGCTCGCCGGAGAGGGCGTCGAGTCGGGCGAGCTCGGGCTCGCCTTCGTCGGGCCGGACGAGAGCCGAGCGCTGAAGCGGGAGCACCTCGGCATCGACGAGGCGACCGACGCGCTCGCCTTCCCGATCGACGGGCTCGCCGCGCTGCCGGACGGCATGCCGCGCCAGCTCGGCGACGTCGTCGTCTGCCCGACGTCGTGGGCGACGAGTGGCGCGGCCGCTCGTGCACGCGCTGCTGCACCTCGTCGGCTACGACCACGGGCCCGAGATGGAGGCGCGCGAGGCGGTGTACGCGGCATGAGCGTGACGCAGCTCCGCGCGACCCCGAGGACGAGCAGCGCACGAGCGCCCGCCGCGCCGCTCCCCGCCGCCGGCGCCGGGGCGCGCGCCGTCGCTGCTCGACAGCTTCAACTACGCCTTCGAAGGGATCATCCACGTCCTCCGGACGCAGCGGAACCTCCGCATCCACTTCCTCGCGGCCATCCTCGTCTTCGGCGGCGCGATCGCCCTCGGCGTCACGCGGATCCAGCTCATAGCGCTCGTGCTCGCGATCGCGTTCGTCCTCGTCGCGGAGATGCTGAACACCGCGATCGAGGGCGTGATCGACGTCTCGACGACCTCCTTCGACCCGAACGCGAAGCTCGCGAAGGACATCGCCGCCGGCGCCGTCCTCATCGCCTCGATCACCGCGGTCGCCGTCGGCTACCTCGTGTTCGAGAGCGCCGCCGGGCACCGGACGACGCACGTTCTCGACCAGGTGCGGAAGGGGCCGGCGGAGGTCACGCTCGTCGCGCTCGTCCTCGTCGTCCTCCTCGTGATCGCGACGAAGGCGTGGACGGGGCGCGGGACTCCGCTCCGCGGCGGGCTGCCGTCCGGGCCACGCCGCGATCGCCTTCGCGGGCTGGATCGCGGTCACGTACCTCGTCGGAGACGAGCACCGCTTCGTCGTCTCGTCGCTGACGCTGATCATGGCGCTCCTCGTCGCGCAGACCCGGGTCGAGTCGGGGATCCACTCGACGCTCGAGGTCGCGTACGGCGGAGCGCTCGGCGCGCTCACGACCCTGGTCGTCTTCCAGCTGATCGGATGAGCGGCGGCGGCCGGCTGCTGATCTGGGACTTCGACGGGACGCTCGCGCACCGGCGGGGCGAGACCGGCTGGAGCATCCTGCTCGCCGAGGCGCTCGAGGCGGAGGAGCCGGGGCACGGCCACTCGGCCGACGTCTTCCGGCCGCACCTGCGCAACGGCTTCCCGTGGCACCGGCCGGACGTCGCCCACCCGGAGCTGTGCGAGCCGGAGGCGTGGTGGGCGTCGGTGCGGCCACAGCTCGCGCGCGCGTACGAGGCCGCAGGCTACGACCACGCGCGGGCGCTCGAGCTCGCCGACGCGGCGCGGCGGCTCTACGTCGATCCCGGAGTGGGCTGGAGCCTGTTCGACGACACGCTGCCGGTGCTCGTGCGGCTCAGGCAGGCCGGCTGGACGCACGCGATCCTCTCGAACCACGTGCCGGAGCTGAGGCAGATCGTCGCCGGGCTCGGCCTCGACGAGGTCGTATCGCTGCTCTCGTGCTCCGCCGAGACGGGCTACGAGAAGCCACATCCGCAGGCGTACGCCTCGGTCCTCGACCGGCTCCAGCCGGCGGAGGCGTGGATGGTCGGCGACAACGTCGTCGCGGACGTGCTCGGAGCGGAGGCGGTCGGCATCCCGGCGGTACTCGTCCGGCGGCCCGACCCGCGCGCCGAGCGCTACGCCGACTCGCTCGCCGGGGTCGAGGGGTTTCTCGTGCAGGAGGCGGCGGCGTGAGCGACCTGCTGGGGGAGCAGAAGCGCTATTACGCCGAGCGGGCGCCGGAGTACGACGACTGGTGGTACCGCCGCGGCCGGTACGAGCTCGAGCCGGACGCGCTCGCGCGCTGGCAGGCGGACGTCGCCGAGGCCGCTGCGGCGCTCGAGGGGTTCGCGCCGCGGGGCCGCGTCCTCGAGCTCGCGGCCGGGACCGGGATCTGGACGCGCAAGCTCGTCCGGCATGCGGAGCGCGTCGTCGCGGTGGACGCGAACGCCGAGACGCTCGCGCTCAACACGCACCGACGCCGAGCTCGTCCGTGCCGACGTCTTCGAGTGGCGGCCGTCCGAGGGCTTCGATCTCGTCTTCTTCTCCTTCTGGCTCTCGCACGTGCCCGAGGAGCGGCTCGACGAGTTCTGGGGGCTCGTGCGCGCCGCGCTCGCACCGGGCGGCCGCGTGTTCCTCGTCGACAGCGGCGCCGGCGACACGGCCCACACCGGGGCCGACCAGGCGGACTGGGAGGAGACGCGGACGCTGGCCGACGGGCGGACCTTCCGGATCGTGAAGCGCCGCTGGGCTCCGGAGGAGCTCGCCCTGCGCGTCCGGTCGCTCGGCTTCGAGCTCGAATTGCGCGACACCGCGAACGGCCACTTCCTCGTGGGAGGGGGTGGGTGCGCGTGACGGCCGACGAGCTCCTCGCGCAGGCCGACGCGGCCGCGGCGAACGCGTATGCGCCGTACTCGAACTACCGGGTCGGAGCGGCCGTTCTCGCGCGCGACGGGCGGGTCTTCGCGGGGGCGAACGTCGAGAACGCGGCGTATCCCCTCGGCATCTGCGCCGAGCGGTCGGCGATCGCGAAAGCGGCGAGCGAGGGCCTGAAGCCCGGCGACGTGGAGGCGATCGCGATCACGGCGTCCCCGTGCGGCGGCTGCCGCCAGTGGCTGCACGAGTGGCGGTTCGAGCGCGTCTGGTTCCGTCGCGCCGACGGCTCCGTGGCCGAGTACGCGGCCGACGAGCTCCTGCCGGACACGTGGGATCTGCCGTCGTAACCGTGCGCACCGCGCGAGCCGCCGACTACGAACGGGTGCGCGAGCTGACGTTCGAGTCCAAAGCGCACTGGGGCTACGACCGCGACCTCGTGCGCCGCTGGGCCGACGATCTCATCTTCGAGCGCGAAGGTGAGCGGTGGGTGGCCGAGCTGGACGGCGGCATCGTCGCGTGGGCGGCTCTTGCGCCGCCGGCCGACGGCGTCGTCGTGCTCGACCATCTCTGGGTCGATCCAGCCTGGATGCGGCGCGGGGTCGGCAGCCGGCTCTTCCGCCTCGCGGCCGACCGCGCGCGTGAGCTCGGGGCGAAACGGATGGAGTGGAGCTCCGAGCCGAACGCGCTCGGCTTCTACGAGAAGATGGGCGGCCGCAAGCTTCGCGACCACGTCACGGATTGGGGCCGCCTCGCTCCGTGGATGGGGCTGGACCTGTGAAGTCCGGGATCGTGGCCGTCGCCGGACGCCCGAACGTCGGGAAGTCCACGCTCGTCAACGCCCTGTGCGGCGGCAAGGTCGCGATCGTCTCCGACAAGCCGCAGACGACGCGGCGGCGCATCTTCGGGATCGCGAACGGCGACGACTACCAGCTCGCGCTCGCAGACCTGCCGGGCTTCCAGCGGCCGCTCGACGAGCTCACCGAGCGGATGCAGAAGACCGTCGACGCTGCCTTCGAGGAGGTGGAGGCCGTCCTCTTCGTCCTCTCCGCGCGGGAGCGGATCGGGGCCGGCGACCGCTTCATCGCCTCGCGGGTGTTCGGGCTCGGCGTCCCCGTCGTGATCGCGCTCAACAAGGTCGACCGGCTCAAGGCGGGACACATCGCGCAGCAGATGAACACCGCGTCGCGGCTCGGGAACTTCCACGCGCTCCACCCGGTGAGCGCGAAGACCGGCGACGGCATCGCGGAGCTCCGGGACGAGCTCGTCGGGCTGCTGCCGGAGGGGCCGCTCTACTTCCCGCAGGAGCAGCGCACCGACCTCTCGGTCGACCTGCAGCTCGCCGAGCTGATCCGCGAGAAGGCGCTCTGGCTGACGCGCGACGAGGTGCCGCACGCGATCTCCGTCGAGCTCGAGGAGGTGGAGGAAAAGGTCGTGCGCGCCTCGATCCTCGTCGAGACCGACTCGCAGAAGCAGATCCTCGTCGGCAAGGGGGGCACGATGGTGAGGGACATCGGGACACGGGCGCGGCCGGAGATAGAGGCGCTGCTCGGTCACCCCGTCTTCCTCGAGCTCAAGGTCAAGGTGCGGCCGCGGTGGCGCCGCGATGCCGCGACGCTCGAGCGGCTAGGTCTTTAGACCCGCACCGGAACGAGCGAGCCGACGGCGAACGCCTCGACGGGCTTGCCGAAGCCCTTCAGCTCGAGGGCGCCGAGTGGGGTCGCCTCGACGATCTCCTCCACCTCGGCGAGCACGCGCGGGCCGATGGCGATCTGTCCCGGCTCCGCGGCGTCGCAGAGACGCGAGGCGAGATTGAGGACGCTGCCGACGGCGCCGTAGTCGTAGCGGCCCTCGAAGCCGATGCGCCCGATGGTCGCGTAGCCGAGGGCGACGCCGATCGAGAAGTCGAGGTCGTGGCCGCGCTTGTGCCAGACCGCGGTGAGCGCGGACATCGCCTCGCGCATCTCGACGGCCATCCGCACCGCTCGCGCGGCGGGCTCGTCGCAGGGGATCGGGTCGTTGAACCAGACCATCAGCCCGTCGCCGGCGAACCAGCCGACGGTCGCCTCGTAGCGGACGATCAGCTCGCCCATCGCGGCGTGGTAGGAGCCGACGACGCTCATCACCTCCTCCGGCTCGGTGCCCGCGCTGAAGTCCGTCCAGCCGCGCAGGTCGGCGAAGAGGACTGCGAGCTCGCGCCGGTGGCTCTCGAGCACGCTGTCGCCGCGCTCCATCACGACCTCGGCGAGGGTCGGCGAGAGAAAGCGCCGCAGCCGCGCCATCCGCTCGAGCTCCTCCACCTGTTCGGCGACCCGCTCCTCGAGGGTGCGGTTCCACTCGGCGAGCTCGGACGCCTGCGCGCGGATCGTGTCGTGGTAGCGCTTGATCCGCACCAGCGAGCGCACCCGCAGCAGCAGCTCCTGCTGGTCGAACGGCTTCGTGACGAAGTCGTCCGCGCCGGCCCGGATCCCGTCGATCCGCGCCTCGGAGTCGTGCGAGGTCAGCATCACGACCGGGAGCAGCGCCGTCGCCTCGTTCTCCCGGATGCGACGGCAGACCTCGTAGCCGTTCATCCCGGCCATCTGGACGTCGAGCAGGACGAGGTCGGGCAGCTCGGCCACGACCCGCTCGAGCGCCTCGGGGCCCGACGAGGCAGACAGCACGGCGAAACCCGCGGGCTCGAGGATCGCCTCGAGCAAGCGCACGTTCGCCGGCGTGTCGTCGACGACGAGAACGCGCGGGGTGGGCTCGGTCTCGGCGCTCATCTCACTCCGGCAGGAACCGTCGCACCTGGTCGGGGAACTCTTTGACGCTGATCGGCTTGGCGAGGTAGCCGTCGAAGCCCTCTTTGAGAAAGCGCTCCTCGTCGCCGTGCATGGTCGAGGAGGTGAGCGCGACGATCGGGATCTCGGCCGTGCGCGAGTCTTCGCGCAGCAGCTTCAGCGCGTCGGTGCCGCTGAGGTCCGGCATCCGGATGTCCATGAGCACGAGAGCGGGGAGGTGCTCCTGGGCGAGCGCGACTCCCTCGATGCCGCCGGTCGCCACGAGCGTGTCGAACCCCGCGAACTCGAGCACGTCGCGGGCGAGCTTCCGGTTGTTCGCGTTGTCGTCGACGATCAGGATCAGCTGGCTCACGACACCTCCTGGCGCACGGGCAGGGTGAAACGGAAGGTGCTGCCGCGTCCGACCTCGCTCTCGACCCACAGGCGGCCGCCGTGCAGCTCGACGAGCTTGCGGGAGAGCGGGAGCCCGAGCCCGGTGCCCTCCTCCTTCTTGCCGTCGGCGCTCTGCTCGAACTCCTCGAAGATCATCTCGAGGTCCTCCGCGGGGATGCCCGGGCCGGTGTCTGCGACTGCGATCTCGACGTGTCCGTCCTCCAGCCGGGCCGAGAGGTCCACCCGCCCGTCGGTCGGCGTGAACTTGACAGCGTTCGTGAGGAGGTTGAAGACGATCTGGCGGACGCGGCGCTCGTCGGCGGTGATCTCGATCTCCGACGGCTCGGTCGTGACGGCGAGCGCGATCCCGTTGCGGCCCGCGCTCTCGGAGTGCATCGAGAGGGCGCTGCGGAGGACGTCCGGGACGGCGACCTCGGACAGCGCGAGCTCCATGCGGCCGGCCTCGATCTTGGCGAGGTCGAGCACGTCGTTGATCAGCGAGAGCAGGTGCTTCCCGGCCTCGAGGACGTCCCGCACGTAGGCGATCTGGCGCTCGTTCAGCTCCCCGAACATCTGCTCGTGCAGGACCTCTGAGAAGCCGATGATCGCGTTCAACGGCGTCCGCAGCTCGTGCGACATCGTGGCGAGGAAATCGGACTTGTGGCGGCTCGCAGCCTCGAGCTCGCGATAGAGGCGGCCGAGCTCGTCGTTCATCCGGTTCACGTCGGCGGCGAGAGCTCCGATCTCGTCCCGGTTCGGCACCTCGATGTGTCCCGCGAAGTCGCCGGCGGCGATCTCCGAGAGGCGCTCCTGCGTGCGGCGGAGCGGAACGACGACCGACCACGAGAGGAGCAGCCCGAGGACGACCGCGAGCACGAAGCTGCCCGCGCCGACCCCGATCAGCAGGTCTCGCGAATCCTGGAACGAGCTGTTGTTCTGCGCGACGACCGCGTTGGCACGCGCTCGCGTCTTCCTCGCGAGCGCCTGGAGGCCCAGCACGATGTCAGAGGTGGCGTTCGCCGCAGCCCGCACGACGGCGGGTGAAGACGGGGCGCTCGGGCCAATCCCAATCCCATTGCCGTAGGAGAGGTTGTCGAACGCCTTGAGGCGAACGTTGAGCTCGCGGAACAAGGCTGGATCGATGCGGGCCAACGTGAGCCCGCCGGCCTGGATGACCGTGCCGCCACCGCCCCCGCTGTCGGCGCCCCCGCCGCACACCCGAGCCCCCGCGTCGGCGCAGAGCTGCCCCACGTCGCCCGCGACGACCCCGTGCAGGGGAGTGGAGTTCGGCGCGTAGACAAGCTGGCTGGTCACGCTCTGGAGGTGTGTCGCGTCTCCGAGCAGCTGCTGCTCCAGCACCGCCTGCTGCTGCAGTTTCCGTAGCTGGGCGCCGCGCGAGTTCGACTGGTTCAGGGCGACCAGGCCGAGCGCCGCGCTCAGAGCGAGCAACCCGGCCACCAGGACGAACCCGATGAACAGCTTCGCGCCCAGCGGCAGCGGTATCCGGCCGACCGCACGCACGAGCGGGTTCTCGGTGGCGCTCAGGCGCCGCTGCGGTGCGTCTGGCGGGACCTCGACGGCTTCCGGCGCGATCTCCATCTGCGGATGATCTCGCGCGGCGAGGGGTGTGTCTATAGGCGCGAGCTACGGCGCGGCGCAGGCAGGGCCGCCCTCGGTGGCGAGCCAGGCCTTCAGGGCGCGGATCCGGGCCGCCGCCTGCGTGAGCCGCGCCCGCAAGCGAGCCGAGCCTGGCTCGTCCCCGAGGAGCGTCGAGTAGCCTCGCTCGCTCGCGCTCTCGGCGCCGAAGATGAGGAGATCGGAGCCGGCGAGCATCGCCCGCGTCGCGGTGTGCGGGATCCGGTCCGCGGCCGGAGCCGTGAGCGTGTCGGTCACGGTCACGCCCTTGAAGCCGAGCTGCTTCCGCAGGATCCCGCTGAGGATCGCGGTCGAGAAGGCGGCCGGCCGGTCGGACGGATCGAGCCTGGGATAGATCGCGGTCGAGACCATCACGAGCTTCACGCCGGCCTTGATCGCACTCTCGAACGGCGTCAATCCCTCGCGGACCTTCCAGGCGGCGGACCTGATCACGATCCGGCCCTTGTCGGTGTTGCCGTTCGCCAGGCCGAGGCCGGGGAAGTGCTTCGCGGTGGCGGCGATCCCGTTGTCCTGCAAGCCGCCGACGAAGCTGCGGGCCATGGACGCGTTCCAGGAGCGGGAGTGCGAGAAGGCGCGCGAGCCGAGGAAGCTCCGCGCCGAGCTCGGGGTATCGACGACAGGCGCGAAATCGACGTCGATCCCGACGGAGTGGAGGGCGGCCGCCGCGCCGGCGGACTGGGTCTCGGCGTCGCCGGGGCTCGTCATGTAGGCGGGCGCTTCGGTGGGCGGCGCCCAGGGGAGGCGCCTGACGATTCCACCCTCCTGGTCGACCGCGATCAGAAGCGGCTCGCCGCGCGTGCACGCGGCCTGCTGCAGCTCGGCGGTCACGCGCGCGGCGGTGCTGCGCGTGAGCCAGTCGTTGCGGAGGAGGACGACGCCGCCCATCTTCCCGTTGCGCACCCGCGCGAGGAATCTCGGCGACGGCGGCGCGACGAGGGTTCCCATCACGACCTCTGAGGTGTTGGAGAAGCCCGTCCTCGCGACGCCGTGTGTGTCCGGCGTCTCGCCGGAGCTCGCCGGGCCGGGCTTGACGCACGCCGTCACCACCGCGACCGCCGCCAAGGTGGCAAGCCCGGCTAGAGCCCTCTTCATGGCAACAGGGTAGCCCGGACTAGACTCAGCTCATGGCCCAGGCGCCTGTATTGCCGGTCGGATTCGAGCTGCCGCTCGAGGCCCGTCTCCCGCGGATCGGCGCGGTCGACGCGGTCGCTCTCGAAGAGCGGGCGGCGTCGCTCGCGAAGCGGTCGATCAAGCGCGAGGCGAAGGTCTGGGCGCTGCAGCTCGCAATCCGCACCACCGATCTGACGACGCTCGAGGGCTCCGACACGCCGGGGAAGGCCGCGGCGATCGCGTCGAAGGCGCGCCGGCCGGATCCGTCGGATCCCTCCGTGCCGCCGGTCGCCGCGGTCTGCGTCTACCCGAACCTCGTGCCGGCGGTGCGCGAGCGGCTGGCGGGGAGCGAGGTGAAGATCGCGGCGGTCGCGACCGGGTTCCCGTCCGGCCAGTACCCGATCGCCGTCAAGGTCGCCGACGTCTGCGCAGCGGTCGACCTTGGCGCGGACGAGATCGACATGGTCATCGACCGCGGCGCCTTCCTCTCGGGCCGGTACGCGAAGGTCTACGACGAGATCGTCCAGGTGAAGGAGGCCTGCGGCGTCGCGCACCTGAAGGTGATCCTCGAGACCGGAGAGCTGGGCACGTACGACAACGTGCGGCGTGCGACGCTGCTCGCGATCGCGGCGGGGGCGGACTTCGTCAAGACCTCGACCGGGAAGATCTCGCCTGCGGCGACGCTGCCGGTCGCGCTGTGCATGCTCGAGGCGATCCGGGACGTGTACGAGGAGACGGGCCGGCGCGTCGGCTTCAAGGCGGCGGGCGGCATCCGGCAGGCGAAGCAGGCCGTGCAGCACCTCGTGGTCGTGCACGAGACCCTCGGCCCGGAGTGGCTGACACCGGATCTGTACCGGCTCGGCGCGTCGTCGCTCCTGAACGACATCCTCATGCAGCTGCGCAAAGAGCGCACCGGCGCGTACCAGAGCGGCGACTACTTCACGCTGGACTGAAGAGGAACGATTTCGTGACGCAAACGGCACAGACTCGAAACGCCCGCGCCCCTAAGATCGCCCCCTCCCATAAGGGTGGGGGGTGGGTTTGGGGAACGCGCCCACGGCACGCAAAACGCGCCCCCGCCGAGCCTCTCCGGGGCGTCCGTGGCTGAGCTCGACAAGCAGTCCCGCGAGATCGGCGTCCCCGGCGACTGGACGTACGCGAGCGCCCCCGAGTCCCGCGAGATCGTCCACATCCGCGAGCGGTACGGCTTCTTCGTCGGCGGGAAGTGGCTCGAGCCGGCCGAGAGCTACGAGACGATCGCCCCGCGCGACGAGGAGGTGCTCGCCAGCGTCGGCCAGGCCACGGCCGCCGACGTGGACAACGCCGTCGGGGCGGCGCGCGCCGCGTACTCCGACGGTTGGTCGTCGCTCCCCGGCTCCGAGCGCGCGAAGTACCTCTTCCGCATCGCGCGCATCCTCCAGGAGCGGGCGCGCGAGTTCGCCGTCCTCGAGTCGCTCAACGGCGGCAAGCCGATCAAGGAGTCGCGCGACGTCGACCTCCCGCTCGCGGCGGCGCACTTCTTCTACTACGCAGGCTGGGCCGACAAGCTCGAGTACGCGTTCCCCAACCGGCGTCCGCGCGCAGTCGGCGTCGCCGGCCAGATCATCCCGTGGAACTTCCCGCTGCTCATGCTCGCGTGGAAGATCGCGCCGGCGCTCGCCTGCGGCAACACCGTGGTGCTCAAGCCGGCGGAGACGACGCCGCTCACGGCGCTCCTCTTCTGCGACGTCCTCCGCCAGGCCGAGCTACCCGCCGGCGTCGTCAACATCGTCACCGGCGACGGGCGCACCGGCGCCGCGCTGGTCGAGAACGAGGGCGTCGACAAGATCGCCTTCACCGGCTCGACCGACGTGGGGAAGGAGATCCAGCGGCGGCTCGCCGGCACCGGCAAGCGCCTGACGCTCGAGCTCGGCGGCAAGGCGGCGAACATCGTCTTCGACGACGCGGCTCTCGACCAGGCCGTCGAGGGGATCGTCAACGGCATCTACTTCAACCAGGGCCACGTCTGCTGCGCCGGCTCGCGCCTCTTCGTCCAGGAGTCGATCTACGAGCCGCTCGTCGCGAAGCTCGAGCGCCGCCTCACGACGCTGCGCGTCGGCGACCCGCTCGACAAGAACACCGACGTCGGCGCGATCAACTCGGCCGCCCAGCTCGAGAAGATCCGCGAGCTCGTCGCCTCCGGCGAGGAGGAGGGCGCCCAGATCTACCAGCCGCCGTGCGTCCTCCCCGAGAAGGGCTACTGGTTCGCGCCGACCGTCTTCACGAACGTCGCGCAGAGCTACCGCATCGCGCAGGAGGAGATCTTCGGACCGGTCCTCTCGGTCCTCACCTTCCGCACGCCCGAGGAGGCGCTGGAGAAGGCGAACAACACGCCGTACGGGCTGAGCGCCGGCGTCTGGACGGAGAAGGGCTCGCGCATCCTCTGGATGGCGCAACGACTCCGCGCCGGCGTCGTCTGGGCGAACACGTTCAACCGCTTCGACCCGGGCTCGCCGTTCGGGGGCTACAAGGAGTCGGGCTTCGGCCGCGAGGGCGGGCGGCACGGGCTCGAGCCGTATCTGAGGTTCGACGAGTGACGGCGGTCATCAGCCCCGGCGCGGAGGCCCGCGCGGAGGAGTTCGGGGCACGCGCCGAGCGCGGGCGAGACTGGCTGGTCGAGCAGCTCGCGGCTCCCTTCTCGTTCGACCTCTACGTTCTCGACGAGGACGATTGGGCGGCCCACGCGGAGTTCCCGATGTACGCGATACCCCATGCGAATTCGGACAGCCGCAAGATCGTTCTCGGCTCGCGGCCCGCGACGCTCTTCGATTCGGTGTGCACGCAGTTCTGGCCGGACTTCGACGAGGGCTCGCGCGACGCGATGCACCGCGTCTACGGGAACCCGCCGGTGCTGGAGGCGTTCGCCGACCTGATCCTCGTCCACGAGCTCATGCATCTCGTGCCGCGAGGGCAGTCGCTGCCGAGGATGTGGCACGAGGAGTTGTTCGCGAACCTCGGCGCCGTCGGCTACTTGGCGAGCGAGGAGCCCGACGAGCTGCCGGTCTACATGACGTTCTCGCGCCGGCTGTGACGTCCCTCCGTCGCGGGTCGCCTGCTCGGCGCTCGTGGATATGGCGAGCAGCTTCGAGCGGGGAGGCTTTGCGAACTATGTCTGGTACCAGTGCCGGCTCATCCTCGCGGCCGAACGGCTCTGGAACACCCACGGTGTCGAGGCGCTGCAGGCGCTGCAAGCCGGCGAAGTCGACGTCGCCGCTGAGGCCGAGAGGAACTGGCCATGAGCGAGCGGCTCCCGGTCAAGAAGACGTACAAGCTCTTCATCGGCGGCTCATTCCCGCGCAGCGAGTCCGGCCGCACGTACGAGGCCGAGGGCCAGAACGTCGCCCGCGCCTCGCGCAAGGACGTCCGCGACTCGGTTCGCGCCGCGCGGGCCGCGCAGCCCGGCTGGGCGGCGGCGACCGCCTACAACCGCGGTCAGGTGCTCTACCGGATCGCCGAGATGATCGAGGCGCGCGGCGCGGAGTTCGCCGAGGTGTGCGACGGCCGCGACGAGGTCGAGCGCTCGATCGACCGGATCGTCTGGTACGCCGGCTGGGCCGACAAGCTGCCTCAGGTGCTCGGCGGCTCGAATCCCGTCGCCGGCCCGTACTTCAACTTCACCGTGCCGGAGCCCACCGGCGTCGTCGCCGTCCTCGCGCCCGACGAGCCGCCGCTGCTCGGGCTCGTCACGCGCCTGCTGCCTCCGCTCGTCGGCGGGAACGCGGTTGTCGCCGTCGCGTCGGAGTCGCGGCCCCTCGCGGCGATCGAGCTCGCGGAGGCGCTGGCGACGAGCGACGTCCCCGGCGGAGTCGTCAACCTCCTCACCGGCAACCACGCCGAGCTCGGGCCCGTACTGGCGTCCCACATGGACGTGAACGCGATCGATCTCTGCGGCGCCGACGGCGACGGCCCCGAGCTCGAGCGGCTCGCGGCGGACAATGTCAAGCGCGTCGTGCACGGCCGCGCCGACGCCCAGAGCCCCTGGGAGATCTCCGCGTTCCTCGAGCTGAAGACGGTCTGGCACCCGATGGGGCAGTGACTGCGCCAGAATCCCGAGTTGTGAACGGTACCCGCCGCTTCAGTCACGCCATCGCCGAGGGCGACGGCATCTCGGTCATCGCCGCCGTCGAAGACGCGGACGCCGCGCGAGCCGCCGAGTCGCAGCGCGCCGAGGCGCTCGTCGTCTCGGGCGATCCCGCCCTCGTGCGGGAGGCGACCGGGCTGCCGATCCTCTGGCGGGCCGAAGCGAGCCTCGAGCAGGCCGTCCAGACGGCCGACGCGGTGGTCCTCACGCTGAGCGACGAAGAGGGCGAGGAGATCCCCGCGCAGCAATGGCACCAGCAGGCGCTCGCGCTCGGCCTCGACTGCGCCGTCGAGGCGCGGACCGAGGAAGAGCTCCAGCGGGCCCTCGAGCTCCTCGATCCCGAGATCTTCCTCCTCACCCCGCCGCCCGGCGACGCAGACGAGCGCCTCGAGGCCGTGCTCGAGCTGCTTGCGGAGGTGCCGGCCGGCAAGCTGGCGATCGCCGACCTCGCCGTGACGACGGAGCACGAGGTGCAGGAGCTCGAGCGGGCGGGCGTGGACGCGGTGATCGTCCATGCGGCCGACGTCTCGCCGCTCGTGGGCGAGGCTCCGCCTGAAGTTTGACGGACGGCGCGACCGCGATCCCGGAAGTGCAGGCGCTCCTGCGTGCGCTCGCCGCCGGCAGGGACGTCGCCGAGATGGGCGCGGCCTTCGGTGAGACGGCGGCCGTTCTCGCCGAGACCGCACGCTCCGTCGTCACCGTCGAGCGCGATCCCGGACCGCGCTCGCCGTCGCGCGCGACCGCTTGTCCGACCTCCCGAATGTCGAGTTACTCGAAGGCGATGTCTACGAGCAGCTTCGAAGCCGCGGCCCGTTCGGGCTCGTGTTTGCCGACGGCGGCGTCAGGGAGGGCGGCTGGGAGGGAGTCCTCGCCCTCGTCGAGCCGGGCGGGCTGATCGTGAAGGACGACCTGACGCCCGGACGCCCGATCGAGCGGCGACGAATGCGGGAGTTCCTCCTCCGCGACCCGCGGCTCGCCGCCGCGGAGATCCTCGTCACGGCGGAGATGGCCGTGATCGTGGCCGCCAGGCTCTAGCCGAAGAACGCGCGCGCGACCTCGTACCACTCGCGCGGCACGACCTTCAGCTGGGCGGTCGCCTCGGCGAGCGGGACGGCGACGACGTCGTCTCCGCGCAGAGCGGCCATCTGCCCGAACTGGCCGGCGAACGCGAGATCGGCGGCCTTCAGCCCGAAGCGCGTAGCAAGCACGCGGTCGCGGGCCGTCGGCGTGCCGCCGCGCTGCACGTGGCCGAGCACGGTGACGCGTGTCTCGAAGCCGGTCCGCTGCTCGATCTCCTGGCCGAGCACGTCGCCGACCCCGCGCTTCGACAGGATCACGTGCCCGAACTGGTCGGTCTCGCCCGCGTCGGCAAGCCCGGGCAGCTCGCAGCCCTCGCTGACGACGACGATCGAGAAGTTCTTGCCGCGCGCGTGCCGCTTGCGGATCGTCTCGGCGACCTCCTCGAAGTCGACCGGGACCTCGGGGACGAGGATCACGTCGGCGCCGCCGGCGATGCCGCTCATCACCGCGATCCAGCCGGTCTGGCGACCCATCACCTCGACGACCATGACGCGGTTGTGGGACTCGGCGGTGGTGTGGAGGCGGTCGATCGCCTCGGTGGCGATCGAGACGGCTGTGTCGAACCCGAACGTGTAGTCGGTGCCCGAGAGGTCGTTGTCGATCGTCTTCGGGACGCCGACCACCGGCAGCTCGTGCTCCGCATACAGCCTCGCCGCTACGCCGAGCGTGTCCTCGCCGCCGATCGCGACGAGTGCGTCGAGCTCGCGGTCGCGGAAGTTCTGCAGCACCCGCTCGACCGCGCCTTCGAGCTTGAACGGGTTCGTGCGGCTCGTGCCGATGATCGTCCCGCCGCGCGGCAGGATTCCGGATACCTGCGTGCGGACCGAGATCCTCGAAGATCGGCTCGACGAGGCCGCGCCAGCCCTCGCGGACCGCGACCACGTCCCAGCCTGCCGCGTCGGCCCGGCGGACGACAGCGCGGATGACCGCGTTGAGGCCGGGGCAGTCGCCGCCGCCGGTGAGGATTCCTAGCGTGCTCGCCATCGAGTGCGGCGGGTGGGATTTGAACCCACAAGCCCCGGAGGGCACCGGATTTTGAGTCCGGCGCGTAGACCAGTTCCGCCACCGCCGCGCGTCGCCCATTCTAGGCGGAAAGATCGCGCCAACATCGCGCAACAAGTTTTGTTGCGCAACACGAAGTGTTGCGCTAATCTCGGTGACATGGCGGTCGCCATCGCAACGAAGGTCGACGCGCTGCGGATCGACTTCGGCTCGGCCGCGCGCCTCGCCGACATGCTCGGCGTCAGCCGCGCACAGGTCACGCGTTGGCTGCGGGGCTCGGGGATCGATCCGCTGAATGCAGAGAAGGTCGACCTGCTCGAGCTCGTGTGGTCGAACCTGCTTCGGCTCTACGACCGCGAGGCAGCGCTCGCCTGGCTCTTCGGCCTCAATCCGGTGCTCGGAGATCGCCGCCCGATCGATCTCATCCGGGACGGCCGCACCGAGGAGCTGATGCGGGCGATCCGGGCCGAGCGCTCCGACTCGTTCGCGTGATCCTCTACCGGTGCCTGGCGTGGAACGAGCGTGCCGCGCCGGATTCTCCGGACGGCGCGCTCTGGTTCCCCCGGCCGTATCAGGGGGAGGGCCGCCACGACAACCCGGAGGTCTACGGCTGCCTCTACCTCTCCGAGGCGCCGCTCTCGTGCGTCGTCGAGCAGCTCGCGCGCTTCCGCGGCCAGCGGCTCGTGCCGGCCCTGCTCCAGCGCCGCGGCCTGCCGCTCGCGCTCGCGGAGCTCGAGCTCCGGGCCGGGGCGGAGCTCGTCGACCTCGACGAGCCGGCCGTGCTCCGGCGCGAGCGCCTGCGCCCGTCCCGAGTCGCCACCCGCGAGCGAGAGGTGACCCAGCCGCAGGCGCGCAGCCTGTACGAGGGGCACCGGCGGGCCGCAGGCCTGCGCTGGTGGTCGACGTTCGAGTCGCTGTGGGCGAACGTGACGCTGTTCGACCGCGCTGCGCCGGGGCTCAAGCTCGCCTCGGTCAAGAAGCTCCAGCTCGCCGACGAGGAGCTCCTCTCGGCGGCGGACGTTCTCGGACTACGTCTCGCGTGAGCCGACGCGGAGCGGGAAGTACGGCGGCGCGAGCAGGAAGCCGATGCGCGCGTCGGGGCCGCGCTGGCCCCGGGCCATCTGGAGCGCCGCGCCGATTCCGCCGACGGGGATGAAGCCGAGCTGCCGGGCCGCGGCGGCGTCGCGCGCGCCCGCCACGTAGACGGCGCCGAGCCGCTCGAGCGCCGGGCGGCACGACTCCCAGTCCCGGAACGGCAGCAGCGGATGGACGGTGCGGCCGGCGCGGTACTCCTCCACCGCCCGCGCGTCCGCCGCCACCGCCTCCTCGGCCGCCGCGAGCAGGTCCGGGTCGCGGGCGATCGGATCGGAGCGGAAGAAGACGTGGTACGGCTGCTGCGTCGGCCGGGGGAAGGTGCGCAGGAAGCGGTGGGCGAGGATGACGACGCCGCCCTCGGCGACGGGGAAGGCGTCGCGCCACAGGCCGAGCGCGTGCCCGAGGCCGAGGTGTGCGGCGAGGAGCGGGTTCGGCTCCTCCCGCGGCAGGAAGGGCGTGGTGCTCGGAATCCCGATCACGAGCGCGTCGAGCGGCTCGTCGAGGGTCGCGAGCCGCAGCTCGATCGCGCGGAGGAGCGCCTCGGCGTGCACCACCGACGGTGGCCCCCCGAGCACCGCGGCCGCCGTCCGCACGCCGCGCAGCGAGCGGAGCACGCGGCGCCGGACGGGCTCGGGTGCGGCGGCGAACGGAAGGCGAAGCAGCGAACGCGCGATGTGCTCGTCTCCGTCGGGGTCGTACGGATAGCCGCCGAGGACGCCTGGGAGCTGCGGGTGGTTGAGGACGACCGAGACGCCGAAGAGCGGGACGCGCTCCGCCAGCGCCCGCTCGACGAGCGTCGCCGTGCGCCAGCCCTCGGAGCCGCCCGTCTCGAGTAGCGACTCGGCCGTGGAGCGCCGCTGGGTCTCGGCGTCCGCAGCCGCGAGCAGCGTCGCCGGGCCTCCGTGCAGGACGGTCTCAGCCGCGCTCACCACGACGACGAGGTCCGTCTCCACGAGCTCGCGCGCGACCCGCACCCGGGGCGCACCGGCGGGCACCCCGACGAGCGCCGGGTCGGCGGCATCGTGCACGGCCAACTCGCCGTGGAAGCGGCGGCGCAGCTCCGGCGTGACGAGCGCGGCGATCTCGGGCCGGCTGGCGCGACGGGCGAGGCCGCCGGCGACGAGCAGCGTCTGGCTGTCGGTCGGCACACCGAGCTCCACGAGCGCGTCGCTCACCGCCGCGATGGCCCGGCGGCGCGGATCGTGCTCCGCGCTTCCGAGCGGCAACGCGGGAGGCTCGACGACGATGGTCACCCGGGTGGCGCCTGCTGCGAGCGCCTCGAGCGGCTCGCCGTCGAGTGGAAAGCGGAGCGCCTCCCGTGTCGCCGCCTCGACGTCGGTCGCGCGGCCCGGCGGTGGAGGGCGCAGGACGCGCGCGTCGCCGGGCGCGGACGCCACGACGAGGCGCGTGCCGGAGAGGAGCGGGACGCGCGGCATCGCCGGCGCGTCAGCCGATCCAGCGGTGCAGCCGCAGGAACGTGGTGCGGAAGCCCCGCTTCGGCCAGAAGCGGGACGAGAGCAGGTTCGTCACGCGCCAGTCGGTCACCATCGTGTCGTAGCCGTGGTCGCGGGCCCACGCGAACGAGGCGTCGGTGAGCGCAAGGCCCGCGCCGCTCCCGCGTACGTCCGGATGCGTGACTGCGAAGCCGAGGAAGGAGGCTCCCGGTGGTCGCGCGAGGCCGGCGTGCGCCGAGGACAGCTCGATGGGGCAGACGAAGAAGTCGCCGACGATCCGGCCTTCGGTCTCGTAGACGAGGTTGGCGACGCCTTCCGTCGCGAAGTCGTCGCTCACGTCGGCGCGCACCTCGTCCGCGGTCTGCTCCGCCACCGAGGAGAAGACCGGCGTCTGGGTCTGGTGCCGGGACAGGAGCGGGCCGATCGCGACGAGTTCCTCGATGTCGTCCTCGGTCGCCTCGCGCACGCCGGCAGGCCACTCCCGCTCGGGGACGTCGATCAGGCCGTGCGCGTGCTGCGCGCCGAAGCCCAGCCGGAACCAGGCGTCGAGAAGTGCGGGGTCGGTCGCGGGCACGAGGGCGTAATGCGCGCGCAGGCCCTGCTCGAACCAGTCGCCCGCGGCTGCGGCCCAGACGTCCCGCAGCAGCTCGGGATCGCTCGCGGCGTGCCCGGCCGGCTCGACCCAGACGTTCGGCCCCCAGAGCTCCGCATCCCGTGAGCGGCCGAGCACGTAGGCACCGTCGGTGAAGGCCCCGGTCGCTCCGTCCTCGAGCAGCGCGGCGATCTCGGCGCGGTAGTCCGCCTCGGCCGGGAAGCGCCGGGAACTCGCGGCGGTGCGCCTCGTGGCGCGCAGCGAGCAGCTCCGCGGCTGCGTCGAGGTGCTCGTCTGCGAAGGGGACGATCTTCATCGGCCGTACACTCGCAGAGATGTCGCCGAAGACCCTCACCGGCGCCGAGCTCGACCTGAACGACGCGCCTGCGCGCGAGTCCGAGCTCTTTCTCGTGGACGGCAACAACCTCGCCTATCGCGCCTTCTTCGCGCTGCCCGAGGAGCTCGCGACGACCGAGGGCTTCCCCACCGGCGCGCTGCTCGGCTTCACCAACATGCTCTTCAAGCTCCTCTCCGACTACCGGCCGAAGGGCGTCGCGGTCGCGTGGGACACACGGCCGGTGCACCGCGCCGCGCAGGCCGAGGCGGCCGACGTCGTCTACAAGGAGGGCCGCAGGCCGATGCCGGACCTCCTGCGCGAGCAGTTCCCGCATTTCCGGCCCATCGTCGAGGCGTTCGGCTACCGGAACCTCGAGTTCGAGGGCTGGGAGGCGGACGACGTGATCGCGACGCTTGCGACCCGCGCGGACGCGGAGGGGATCAAGACGTGCGTCGTCTCGACCGACCGCGACGCGTTCCAGCTCGTCTCCGAGAACGTCTGCCTGATGATGACGCCGCGCGGCGTCAGCGACGTCAACGTCTACACGCCGGAGCGAGTGGAGGCCCGATACGGGATTCCTCCCGACCGGATACCGGACTTCATCGGCCTCAAGGGCGACACGTCGGACAACATCCCCGGCGTCCCCGGGATCGGGGACAAGACCGCCGGCCAGCTCGTCGCGCAGTACGGGTCGCTCGAGGGCGTGCTCGAGCACGTCGACGAGCTTTCGCCCGCGCGCCGGAAGAACCTGACGGAGTTCGCCGATCAGGCGCGGGCGGCGAAGGTGCTCGCGACGATGCGGCGCGACCTGGAGCTCGACAGCGATCCCGCCGAGCTCGTGCTCGCGCCGCCCGACCGCGCGGAGCTCCGCGAGACGTTCCGCCGCTTCGAGTTCCGCGCGCTCCTCGGGCGGGTGGACGAGCTCGACGAAGCGGTGCCGGCGCGAGAGCGCATCTCCGCGGGCACCGCGGTCGCGTGGCGCGAGGAGCCAAGTAGCACTGTGTTGCTAAGTCAGGACCCGGTCGGCATCGCGGCCGACGAGGGGCGGATCGCGGTCGCGCTCGGAGACGAGGTCGTCGTCTCCCCGCGGCCGGAGCGGCTCGAGGGGACGTTCGTCGCGCACGACGCGAAGGCTCTGCATGTCGAGGCCGCCGACGACACGATGATCCTCGCCTACCTGATCGAGCCGGCGCGCAGCGAGTACCTCCTCGACGATCTCGCGGCGGAGTACGCGGTCGAGGCCGTCGCAGAGCCCGAGGCGGAGGAGGAGACGGCGCGCCTCGTCCGCCACGCGGCAGTGACGCTGCGCCTGCGCGATCCGCTGCTGCAGCGGGTGCGCGAGCGGGGCGCCGAGCCGCTCTACCGCGACGTCGAGATGCCGCTGGTCGGCGTCCTGCGCGCGATGGAGGAGGCCGGCGTCCGCATCGACACGTACCGGATGGGCGAGATCACGGCCCGCCTCGCCGACCGCGTCGAGGAGCTCGAGTCGCGCGCATACGAGCTCGCGGGCGAGGAGTTCGTACTCGGCTCGCCCCAGCAGCTCGGCCGCGTCCTGTTCGAGAAGCTCGAGCTCACCGTCGGCCGCAAGGGCAAGACCGGCTACTCGACCGACGCGAAGGTCCTGCGCGCGATCCGCGAGGAGCACGAGATCGTGGCCGTGATCGAGGAGTGGCGCGAGCTCTCGAAGCTCCTCAACACGTACCTGCGGCCGCTGCCCGACATGATCGGCGAGGACGGGCGGCTGCACACGACCTTCAACCAGACGGTCGCCGCGACCGGCCGGCTCTCGACCACGAATCCGAACCTGCAGTCGATCCCGATCCGCACCGAGCTCGGCCGCGAGATCCGGTCGGCGTTCGTCGCCGAGCCGGGCGCGCGCCTCATCTCCGCCGACTACTCGCAGATCGAGCTGCGCATCCTCGCCCACGTCTCGGGCGAGCCGAAGCTGCGCGAGGCGTTCGAGCGCGGGGAGGACATCCACACCGCGACGGCGGCCGAGGTGCTCGGCGTCGACCCGGCGAAGCTGACCTCGGGTGAGCGCTCGATCGCGAAGATGATCAACTTCGGGATCGTCTACGGGATCTCGGCGTTCGGCCTCTCCGAGAACCTCGAGATCCCGCGCGAGCAGGCGCAGGAGTACATCGACGCGTACCTGGCGCGCTTCCCGTTCGTGCAGGACTTCATCCAGCGCACGATCGAGCAGGCGGAGCGTGACGGCTACGTGACGAGCCTGCTCGGACGGCGCCGCCCGGTGCCCGAGCTGCGGGTACGGAACCGCGCGACGCGCGGCTTCGGCGAGCGCGTCGCCGTCAACTTCGTGATGCAGGGCTCGAACGCCGACATCATCAAGGTCGCGATGGTGGCGATCGAGCGGCGGCTGCGCGAGGAGGGGAGGAGCGCGCGGCTCGTCCTCCAGGTGCACGACGAGCTGCTGCTCGAGGCTCCCGACGCCGAGACGTCGGTGGTGAAGGAGCTCGTGCGCGAGGAGATGTGCAGCGCCTATCCGCTCGACCCGCCGCTTGCGGTCGACGTCGGAGCCGGCGATTCCTGGGCGGACGCGAAGGGCTAGCGCCCGCTCTCTCTGTCACGCTGATCCCATCAGCGCACAGCGGCCACCCAGCGGAGCGGTCACCTTCCTTTTCACGGACATCGAAGGCTCGACGCGGCTGCTGAAGCAGCTGCGCGACCGCTACGAGGAGGTTCTCGCCGAGCATCAGCGGTTGCTGAGGTCAGCCTTCGACGCTCACGGCGGGCACGAGGTGGACACGCAGGGAGACTCCTTCTTCGTCGCTTTTTCGAGCGCGCGCGAAGCGCTGTTGGCCGCGGTCGAGGGACAGCTGTCCCTGCTCTCGCACGAATGGCCGCACGACGCGCCGGTGAAAGTCCGCATGGGCATCCACACCGGCCAAGCCGCAGAGCGCGACGGGACGTACACCGGCCTCGCGGTACACCGGACAGCTCGCATCTGCGCGGCGGGGCACGGCTCGCAGATCCTCCTCTCCCATGCGACGCAGACATTGCTCGAGGACGAGGAGGAGGACATCGGCATCTCCTTCCGCGACGTCGGGGAGCACCTCCTCAAGGATTTCGACCGCCCGGTTCGCCTCTACCAGGCGAGCGCCGACGGGTTGCCGGCCGGGTTTCCCCCGCTCCGCTCTGCAGGGGCGCCGCCGTCTGCCGCCGAGGACACGGTCTCGGAGCCACGCCGCCGGCGCCGGATCGCGACCGCCGCGCTCGGGGTGGCAGTGGCCGCAGCGGTTGCCGTCGGCGGCTTCCTCCTGCTGCGAGGGAACGGGAGTAGCGGCGGCGCGATTCCCCCGAACCACCTCGGAGTGATCGATCCCGAGACGAACAAGATCGTGGGCGACGTTCCGGCCGGCTCGGGCCCAGGAGCGCTCGCGACAGGCGCCGGGTCGATCTGGGTCGCGAACACGAGGGATCGAACGGTCATGAGGATCAGCGCAAAGCGGCGCGTCCGAACCGCGACGATCTCGCTGAACGGCCGCACTCCCACGGGCCTCGGCTTCGGCGCAGGGGCGCTGTGGGTCGCGCACGGGTTTCGCGGACAGGTTTCTCGCGTCGACCCGGGATCGAACCGCGTGCAGGCCACGATCGACGACGTGGCCGATCCCGGCTCGAACCATGGCGCCCTGACGGTTGCCGGCCACTCGGTGTGGGTGGCCTACGGCGACTCGACCCTCGCCAGGATCGACCCGACGGCCATGCGCGTCAAAGGCGCCACGTTCGCGGGCGCGAGCCCCAGCGGAGTCGTGGTCGCGAACGGCTTCGTCTGGGTGCTGAACTCCGGAGACAGGACCGTCACCCGCTTTCGGCCGACGACGTTCGAAGGCGGTGCCGTGGGTCGACCGATTCGCGTCGGCCATAAGCCCGCCGGCATCGCCGCCGGCGAGGGTGCGATCTGGGTCACGGACGCAGGCGACGACGCCGTCACTCGGATCGACCCGCTCACGAATGCCACGAGCACCATCCACGTCGGCCGGGGACCGACCGCCGTGACCGTCGGCGGAGGCGTCGTCTGGGTCGCGAACACAGGCTCCGGAACCGTTTCCAGAATCGATCCGGTCAGCAACGAGGTCGTCGCGACGATCGACGTCGGCAACGCGCCGGCCGGCGTGGTGTTCGACGGCGACGTCGTCTGGGTCGCGGTTCAGGGCACCTAGCCGATGTAAGGTCATGCGCGTGCTCAGGCGTCCGCTGGCAGTCGTGTTCGTCGTCGCCCTCGTCGGCGCCGGTGCAGCGGCAGCGTCGGCGTTGGCCCTGAGCGGGACCTACAAGGTCACGATCTCGGGGAAGCCCGCAGCTCTGAACGGAAGGTGGAAGCTCGAGTTCCTGCCGAGAGGTGTCGTCCACACGGTTCGGAACGGAAAGCTCGTCGTGGTCGGGAAGGTGGCTCGAAGCGGCACGCGCCGGCTGACGTTCAGCGATCGCTCCGGCCCGTATGCCTGCAGCGCCTCGGAGGGGAAGGGCGTCTACACGTACAGGCTTGCGGCGAAACGCCTGACACTCACCGCCGTTGCCGACAAATGCGTCGGGCGGAAGCTGATTCTGACTACGAAGCCCTTCTCCAGATAGCCGCCGGTTTCACCCGGTCTCGGTTGTCGCGGTCCCGCCTCGCCAGAGCGGCAGGAAGAAATAGACGCCCTCGACGTGGAGCACGCGGATCGGCTTCGACCCATCGGCGTGGGCCACGTATACATCGCCGTTCGGTGCATGTGACACGCCACCGACGTAGGCGAGCTTGGCGCTGTCCGGCGAGAAGGTGATCCCGCTCCATGAGGCCGCCCAGCTTCTGGCCCCGGTCCCGTTCGTGCGCATGACCCAGTCGCCGTTGTTCCGGAAGGCGATCCGTGTGCCGTCCGGCGACCAGACGGGACCGTGACCGTCCTGCAGGTCGTGGAGATGACTGCCGTCGGGCCGGATCACGGCGATCGACCCGTCCTCGGTGAAGGCTATTCGCGTGCCGTTGGGGGACCAGGTCGGCTGGTCCGGTTGCGGAGACGGCTCGAACCCCTGGTCGTACTTGACGCGCCGGAGAACCGGCCTGCCCGATGTAGTGACGGTGAAGAGGCTCTGGCGCCTGGCAAGGACGATTCGCTTGCCGCTCGGTGCCCAGGAGAAGCCACCGCTGAACAGGCCGCCCTCGCGGACGCCGCGGATGAGTAGGTGTCGGTGCGTGCCGTCGGCCCTGACCACGTAGAGCCAGCTGGTGGTGCCGTGATTGACAAGGAAGGCGACGCGCTTGCCGTCAGGAGACCATTGCGCTTCCCATCCGTTCCCGTGACTCGTGAGCAGGACCTCCGAAGAGCCGTCGGCGCGCACCGAATAGAGCCCTTGGCCGCCCGAGCCGTTCCCGGCGACGAGCAGCCGCGAGCCGTCCCGCGACCAGTCGAATGCCTCGTGATCGCCCGGGCCGTGAGTCAGCTGGCTCAGCTTCCCACTCGAGAGGTGTAGGAGGTACACCTGCGGCGTGCCGCCGGGGCTTTCGCCGGTGAGCGCGATCGTGCCGCGGAGCGACGTCGCGACCCCGGCCCCCGCCCTCGCTCCGAGCGCGGCCGCCGCCGTGCCTGCAACGGCGACCGCGAACAGGACGACGAGCAGGGCCGATCTCGACCGCAGGTTCACGAAGCGCCCCACTGCGGCGTCCCCTCCCAGTTCTTGGTCCGAGTGACGGGGGTGATGCCGGTTCCGTCGGCGCGCATCACGAACACGTCGGGCCACGCGGAGGCGGGGCCGGGCGTGCTGCCGTCGTTCGACGTGAACACGATGTGCGTGCCGTCGGGCGAGTAGGAACCGAGCTGGATGCTGGTGGCCGCGGGGAAATGCGTGAGACGCTGGAGACCGGTGCCGTCGGGCCGGATCGTGTAAATGTCGCCCGCCGGAGGCCCGGGCTCGTCATTCGAGTCCGTGACCGAGCGAAAAAGGAGGCGGCTGCCGTCGGGCGACCAGTCGAGCTCGCCGGTGCCTCCGGCCTCGAGTTTCCAGGGTGTCACGCGCCGCAACCCGCCACCCTTGACGTTGATGACATAGACGGCGCGGCCGCCGACCGGCTTGTGCAGCTTGCCGTTGTCGTTGTGGACGGAGAACGCAAGCCGGCGACCGTCGGGAGACCAGGCGAGCGCGTCGATGTCGGGCACACCTGATCCACTGCCGAGTGGGTGGAGCAAGCGCACGTGGCGGAGGTGGCCGTCGGCGATCGCGATCTCCGGCACACCGGCGTAGCGGAAGAAGGCGATCAGCTGGCCGTTCGGCGAATAGACGCCCTGGCCGTCGTCCGGACAGTGGCGGAACGAGGCGCGGCTCGTCCCTTTCCGCCGGCAGGCCGGGCTGAGCATCCGGGGGTGGCTGCCGTCCGAGCCGACCGACCAGATCGTCTGGCGGCCGTCGCAGGGCGCGCCCTTGAGCGGCGCGCAGCGCGAGAAGAGAAGCTTGGAGCCGTCGGGCGCCCAGCTGGGATCGGAGTCGATGTAGTTGGCCCCTACCCGGGTGATCCGGCGGAGGCCGCTGCCGTCGGGGCTCGCCACCCAGATCTCTCTTCGCAGCGGGCTGTTGACGAAGCGGAAGCGGGCGAACGCGATCTCGCCGTTGTTAGCGGATGGCGTCGCGTAGGAGAGCGCCGGCAGAAGAACTGCCACGAGCGCTCCGGCGAGCACGGCCAGGTACATCGTTCGGTGCCAGTTCATTTCGCGCTCCTTCCGAGGATTCGGCTTTCGCCGGGGTTCGAGGCTTCGAGGATCCGCCCGCCCCGTCAACGGGGCATAAAGGCCGGCTAAACGCCTGTCGCTCGCGGCAGTTGCGTGGTAGAAGCAGCCATGGAATTCAGGCTGCTCGGCCCGCTGGAGGTCGCCGAGGACGGCCGTTCCGTCCCTCTCGGCGGTTCTCGCCCTCGTGCGCTGCTGGCGCTCCTGCTCCTGCACCGCAACGAGGTGGTCCCGGTCGACCGGATCGTCGACGAGCTATGGGCCGAGCGACCGCCCAAGACGGCCGGGCAGGTCGTCCGCGTCTACGTCTCGAATCTCCGGAAAGCGCTCGAAGTCAGAGGTCCTGGTCACGCATGGCAACGGCTACCTCCTCAGGGCCGTCCCCGAGGAGGTAGATGCGGATCGCTTCGAAGCATTTCGGGCCGAAGGTCGCCGTCTGCTCGCAGCGGGAGAGGCTCGCGCAGGCTGCCGACACGCTCGGCGAAGCTCTGTCGCTCTGGCGTGGACCGGCGCTGCAGGGCTTGGCGGACGAGGGGTTCGCCCAGCCGGAGATCGCGCGGCTCGAGGAGCTCCGCCTGGCGACACTCG
Organism: uncultured Actinomycetes bacterium; assembly: GCA_963825805.1. Taxonomy (GTDB): domain Bacteria; phylum Actinomycetota; class Thermoleophilia; order Gaiellales; family Gaiellaceae; genus Palsa-739. The sequence goes on from CAWGVE010000044.1 coordinate 213,409, forward strand.
AGGATCGATTCGACGCGCAGCTCGCGGCGGGCCGCGACTCGGAGCTGGTCGCCGACCTCGAGCAGCTCGTCGACGCCAACCCGCTGCGGGAGCGCCTGCGCGCTCAACTGATGCTTGCGCTGTACCGATCCGGACGACAGGCCGACGCGCTCGAGGCGTACCAGCGCGGCCGCCGCCTCCTGGTCGACGAGCTCGGGCTCGAGCCGGGCGAGACTCTCCGGCGGCTCGAGACGCGAATCCTGCAGCAGGATCCCGAGCTCGACCGGCCGAGCGTGTCGCCCGGCGCTGCGGTGGCAGCGGCCGGGCAGCCGGCGAGCTCTCGCCGTTGGCCAGTGGTGGCCGGCGCAGCGGCGCTCGTGGGCATCGCTGCGATCGCAGCGATCCTGGTCGCCGCGACAAGCGGTCACAGCCGGCAGTTGCCGAATGCTGCCTCGTTACGCGTCGCGCTCATCGTCGACGGCCCGCGGAATCTCACCCACACGTCCGCGACGGCTGACGGGGTGCGCGCCGCGGCCGAGGACCTCGGTTTCCGGCCAAGGATCCTCTACGGCGGCTATGCCGTGAAGGGCTTCCTGCGGAAGATCGCCGCCGCAGCGAGTACCTCGGACCTGGTGGTCGTCGACGCGACGCCGAACCTGGAAGCGCTGTCCAGGCTGACGCGGCGGTTTCCCGAGACGCGCTTCCTCGTGCCAGACTCCGTCTCCGACAAGAATGCGTCGTTCAGCCGGGCAGCAGAACGTGACGGGAGTCAAGTTCGCCGACCGCGAGGACGGCTACCTCGGCGGCTACCTCGCCGGCCTCATGGCCCGCGGCGACGACGCCGTTTCCGCAGTCGGAGGCAAACGGACGGAGGCCGTGCGCGACCTGATCGGAGGCTTCACCGCGGGCGCACGTCACGCGCGGCCGGGCATCCGGGTGCTCGTCGACTACGCGGGCACGTTCGTGAGCCAGACCCGATGCGAGGCTGCCGCGAACCGGCAGATCGGGCGCCGCTCGGCAGTCGTCTTCGACGTGGCAGGCACCTGTGGCTTCGGTGCGCTCGAGGCCGCGAGGATCAGAGGCGTCTGGGGCCTCGGCGTCGACAACGACCTCTCGTACCTCGGCCCGGAGATCCTCGGCTCCGTGGTCAAGCAGATCGACCGCGCCACCCAGCTCGCCGTCACGCTCTTCGCGTCCGGGCAACTGCCGGGCGGGCAGGACCTCCGGCTCGACCTCGCGTCCGACAGCATCGGCCTCGTCGGGATCAACGACCGCGTGCCGCCGGCCGTTCGGGCGAAGGTCGAGAAGGTGGCCGCCAGACTGCGCGCCCGCGACCAGGCACGCGACGCGCGCTAGTGCTCGACCGGGTAAAGAAATGACGGCCGCTCGTGCGTCGTACGGATGATGGTCGACCAGCTCGAGGCGCTGTACCGAGAACGGCTCCCGGACTTCACGCGGACCGCGACCGCGATCGCGGGGGATCCGGATGCCGGCAGGGACGCGGTCCAGGACGCCTTCGCGAAGGCGCTGCGCAAGCGCCGGCGCTTCCGCGGTGACGGGAATCTCGAGGCGTGGGTCTGGCGGATCGTCGTCAACTCAGCCCGCGACGCCGGCCGGCGGCAGCGCCGGAAGGTGGACGCACCTCTGTCGGTCGACACGCGCGCGGACGAGATCGGGCTGCCGCTCGAGCTGCTCACGGAGCGCCAGCGCGAGGTGCTCTTCCTCCACTACTACGCGGATCTCGACTACACGACGATTGCCGAGGCGCTCGGCATCAGCCCCGGCACCGTAGGCGCGACCCTGACGGCCGCGCGACAGACGCTGCGCGACGCGCTCACGAAGGAGGTGTCACGATGACCGAGAGCCATCTCGACGGCCTGCTGGACGAGCTGGTCCCCACGGAGCCTCGTGAACGCTGGGACGACGTCGTCCACCGCGCGCGCCGCTCGCAGCGCCGCTACGTCGCGCTCGTCGTGGCGATTGCGGTGCTCGTGCTCGCGCCCGCGACGTGGGCGGCGGTGCACGCGTTCGAAGGGACGCCGGCGACGCCGTCCGTCGAGCAGAACTTCGGCCAGATGAACAGCATGCTCGCCCAGGCGGAAGCTGCCGCTACCGCATCCGATCAGAGCATGAACATCCAGCAGGCCAACGTGAGCAGGGCGCACGGCGTTCTCCAGGTGCAGACGAGCTACGGCCGGCTCGATCTCTGGGCGGCGCCCGAGCTCGGCGGCAAGGGGCGGTGCTACTTCCTCAGCTGGGAGCGCGATGGGGCCAAGGCGAAAGGCTACGGCGGCGGGGCGTGCACGAATCCCGCCGCTCGCCCGTCGCCGATCGACGTCGGAATCCAGTGGGAGGCGAGTCATCCGGCCCTCTCGGTTCTCGTCGGCACCGTGACCGGCCCTGAGACCACGCTGGACGTGAGGCTGCGGGGCCGTGGCACCGTCACGCTTCCGGTCGTCGAGCACTTCGCCCTCGGTGTCGTCCCGGGCGGCGACCTCGGCTCGTTCCCCATCCTGTCCTACACCGGACGCGACGCGAGCGGCAAGGTCGTCGTCTCCGAGAAGGCCCTCGGGGGCAAGCTGCCGGGTCCCATGAGCGCGGCGCAGGCTCGCCGTGCGGCGCGGCACTACCGCAAGCAGTGGCTCGGGGACATCGCGCGGCGCGCCAAGGAGGAGCCTGCTCAGCGGTTCGCCAACCTCCCCGAAGCGGAGTTCCGTGCGCGCCTCATGGGAGCTGGGAAGCGTTACGGCTTCACGGTCCAGAGCGTTCAGTTCCTCCATCCAGGACAGGCCGCTCCGCTCGTCGTCGTTCGGACGGCCGACTCGGGTCCTCTGCTCAAGCCCTTCGTCGCCGGGAAGATCTTCGCGGCGATCGATCCCGCGAAGGTGCGGGACGAGCAGGAGGTCAGGTCGTTCGAGGCTCTCTTCTTCGAGGCACAGGACGAGCACGGAGTGCCCTTCTTCATCGCGCAGAACGAGGAACGCGGCCTGAACAGCGGCCTCCCGGGCGGGGGCGGCGTCGCGTGGACTCGCGACCCGACGGCAATGCCCGGCCCCCTCGGCTTGATCGGCTAGAGCCGCCCCCGGCCTGGCGGTACGATCGGGCCATGGCCGTGCTGGTTGGGGACCGGGAGCGAGACCGCGCAGCGAACGAGCTCGCGCGGCACTACCGCGAAGGGCGGCTCTCGGCGGACGAGCTGGCGCAGCGGCTCGAGACGGCGCTCCGCGCCCGGAACGGCGCGCAGCTCCGCTCGGCCCTGAAGGAGCTTCCCGCCGCCTGGTCGCGGGTCGACGTGGTTCGAACGGCGCGTAACGCCGCCATCCTCGCCGGCACGGTTGTCGTCTGGATGCTCTGGAACGCCGCCATCCTGGTCGCGTTCGTCGCCTGGCTCGCGACGAACGGCCCGAGCGTCGCGGCGTTCCTCGTCTTCCCGCTCGTGTGGGCCGCGGCGAGCTGGCTGCTCTGGATGGGCAGCCGCCGCCGGCGCTCGCGTCGCTAGTACGCGTGCCCGGTCACGAGCTTCGCGATCCCGAAGGAGAGCGCGATCTCGAGGACGATCAGCAGCCCGAGGCCGAGGAAGAGCAGGAACGCGAGATGCCAGGGCACTCCCTCTTCAGGCTCGCCCTCGGGCGCGAGCCCGGTCTCCTCGGCCCACTCTTCGGCTCGCTCGAGCAGGCCGTGAGGATGCTCCTCACGGGAGCGCTCGTGCTCGCGCAGCGGCGTGCGCGTGGCCATGCAGACTGCATGCCCGCATGGGCCACGGGTGTAACAGCCGCAAACGCGGGAGCTACGAGCTCGGGGAGGCTGCGCGGCGGTGGTGCTCCGCCGTCGCGCGGCCCCAGCGCGACAGCGCGTCGCCCGCGGCCGGGATGCCGCCGAGCCAGCAAAGGGCCCCCATCCCGAGCAAGTACAGGAGCGCGATCTCGATCCAATTCCACATGCCGGCGAGCCTAGCGAGCCGCCTGTTAGCTGCGTTTGAAGATCGCCGGCGGCTCAGGCGTAGCCGAGCTCGGTGAGAAGCGGGCCCGCCTCCGCCTGGACGTCGGCGACCTGCTCCGGCGTCAGCTCCTTCTTCCAGCGGCCGATCGAGGAGTCGCGGAAGCTGTCGAGGGCGCGGTGCGTCGAGGTGACGTTCGCACCGAGGAACTCCGCGAGCCGGTCGGCGACGCCGGCGAGGCGCTCGTAGCGCACCTCGAGCAGGCGGTCGCCGGCCGCGGCGGCCTGCACTGCTCCGACGTAGCGTCGCCAGGCCCACGCGCACCGGCGGGCGTCGCTCACCTGCGAGAACTCCTCGCGCCGCTCCGGCTCGACCCAGAAGCGCGGCTCCGAGCCGTACGGCAACCCGGCGTCGTCGCGTCCGCCCTGGTCGGCGTTGAGCCAGCCGCGCTCGAGCAGCGAGCAGACGACGTCGCGGCCGTCGCGCACCACGTGCACGGCGAGTGCCTCCGGATACGCCTCCAGCGCAGCGTCCAACACGTGCGCGGTCTCGGGAGTCTGCTCGACACCGCGCAGCCCCCAGGCCAGGCCGATACGCCGGATGCGCTCGAGGATCTGCCGCAGCTCCTCGGCCGAGGGGTCGGACGGGAGCGCCGCCTTCCACGGCGTCACCTCGCCGAAATCGACGAAGCGCGGCAGGCCTCCGATCGCGCGACCGAGGAACGTCGTGCCCGAGCGTGGGCAGCCGACGACGAAGACGAGCCGCTCCTCGCGCCCGAGCCGCGGCCGCTGGACGAGCGCGCGCTCCGCGACCCGCACGCCGGCGGTGCAATACGCCAGCTTGCTCACAACAAGTCTGGGAGCGAGTCGGGAACGAGGCCGAGCCCCTGCCGAAGCGTCTCGATCAGCGTCTGCGCCTCGGTGAGCAGTTGCGCGAGCTCGTCCACCTCGGAACGCGGCACCTCCAGCGTTACGCGCACCGGGGAGCGGGCCGTGGAGGAGAGCGCCAGCGTCTCGACTTCGTCGGTTGCGAGCGCGGTCACGTCGAGATACTCGTCGCGCGCGAGCCGGCGACCGGGCTCGAACCGCTCCGCCGCGCTGCGCAGCCGCTCGGCGAGCACGCCGGCGTAGTGGCCGGGCACGCGGATCGTCGCCTCGCCGCTGCGGAGGCCGATGGTCGCCGACCACGCGGCGTAGCTCTCCCCGCCGCCGTCGTGCCGCAGCACGGCCACGGCGCAGGAGGCGGTGAGCCCGACCGGATAGCGCTCGTCCATCGGGCGTCAGCCTAGCCCCGGCCTTACATAGCGGCCGGTATATTGGCTCGCCGCATGGCGAACGAGACCATCAACGACCCCCGGCTCGAGGAAGGCGTCTGGACGACCGACCCCGAGAGCGGTGAGCTCGTCCCCGACTACGAGTCGACCTTCCCCACCATCGAGGAGGGACAGGTCGTCAACGGCACCGTCGTCCGCGTGGACAAGGACGAGGTGCTCGTCGACATCGGCTACAAGTCCGAGGGCGTCATCCCGGTCTCCGAGCTGTCGATTCGGCGCTCGGTCAACCCCGAGGACGAGGTCTCCGTCGGCGACGACATCGCCGCGCTCGTGCTCACGAAGGAGGACGCCGACGGCCGCCTGATCCTCTCCAAGAAGCGCGCGCGCTTCGAGCTCGCGTGGAAGGCGATCGAGACCGCCCACGAGAAGGGCGAGCCGGTCACCGGCCGCGTGATCGAGGTCGTCAAGGGCGGCCTGATCCTCGACCTCGGCGTGCGCGGCTTCCTGCCCGCGTCGCTCGTCGACATTCGCCGGGTACAGGACCTCGACGAGTTCATGGGCCAGGAGCTCGAGTGCAAGGTCATCGAGCTCAACCGCTCGCGCAACAACGTCGTCCTCTCGCGCCGCGCCGTGCTCGAGGAAGAGCGCAAGGAGCAGCGGCAGAAGATCCTCGACCAGCTGAGCCCCGGCAAGGTCGTCGAGGGCACGATCTCCAACATCGTCGACTTCGGCGCGTTCGTCGACCTCGACGGGATGGACGGCCTCATCCACATCTCCGAGCTCTCGTGGAGCCACGTCAACCATCCGTCCGAGGTGCTCGAGATCGGGCAGACGGTCAGAGTCCAGGTGCTCGACATCGACCGCGAGCGGCAGCGGATCTCGCTCGGTCTCAAGCAGACGCAGAGCGACCCGTGGCAGCAGGTGCTCGAGAGCTACCAGGAGGGCGACGTCGTGCAGGGCACAGTGACGAAGGTCGTCACGTTCGGCGCCTTCGTCGAGATCCTGCCGGGCGTCGAGGGGCTCGTCCACATCTCCGAGCTTGCGCAGCATCACGTCGAGAACCCGCGCGAGATCGTCTCGCAGGGCGACCAGGTCAACGTCCGCATCCTCGAGGTCGACGCCGACCGGCGGCGCCTCTCGCTCTCGCTCAAGCGCGTCGAGGACGGCATGCCCGTGCAGCCGAAGCCCGGGGAGGAGGCGGAGCCGCCCGCGCTCGGCCTCTCCGACGAGGTCTTCGCCGACGAGGTTCCCGCCGCCGAGGCGCTCGAGGAACCGATCGCAGCCGAGGAGCCCCAGCCCGCATCCGAGCCGGCGGAGGAGCCGGAGCTCGAAGCCGAGGCCGAGGTCGTCGCGGAGCCCGAGGCCGAGCCGGTCGCCGAGGTTGAGGCCGAGGTCGTCGCGGAGCCCGAGGCCGAGCCGGTCGCCGAGGTCGAGGCCGAGGTCGTCGCGGAGCCCGAGGCCGAGCCGGTCGAAGAGGTCGAGGCCGAAGTAGCCGCGGAGCCGGAGCCCGAGCCCGAGACGGCCGAGGAGCCGGAGCCTGAAGCCGAGGCCGCGCCCGAGGCTGAAGAGCCGGTCGCCGAGGCCGAGCCCGAGGCCGAAGCGGCAGAGGCAGCCGACGCCTCCGACGAGGCGCCGGCCGAATAGGCATGCGGCGACCGCTCGCGGTCGCACTCACGGGCGGCATCGCGGCGGGCAAGAGCGAGGCGCTGCAGGCGTTCGCGCGCCACGGTGCGGCGACGATCTCGAGCGACGACGTGGTCCACCGCCTCTATCGCGAGGACGAGGAGCTGCGGACGGCGCTGCGCGAGCGCTGGGGAGACGGCGTCTTCCACGACGGCGAGGTCGACCGTGCCGAGATCGGCCTGATCGTCTTCGCCGACCGCGCCGAGCTCGCATGGCTCGAGGCCGAGCTCCATCCGAGAGTCCGGCGGGCGGTCGACGCGTGGCTCGCCCAGCAGTCGGCGGACGTCGCAGTCGCGGAGATCCCGCTCCTCTACGAGACCGGCGGCGAGGCGCGGTTCGACCGCGTCGTCGTGGTGACCGCGCCCCCCGAGGTAAGGGAGGCGCGACGGGGCCGCGCGGCCGACCGAGAGGCGCGGCTGGTGCCTGAAGAGGAGAAGGTACGGCGGGCGGACTTCTCGTACGTCAACGACGGCTCGCTCGAGGAGCTCGACGCCTTCGTCGCCGGAGTGTTGGAGGAGCTACGTCTGTCGTTCTAAGGCGCTGGGTCGTCGTGGTCGCCGCCGTCGTCGTTGCCGTCGGCGCGTTCGTGTACCTGCAACACACCGAGCCGCCGTGGTACGCGCGCCTCTGGTATCCGCTGCGCTACGCCACGATCGTCCGCGTCCACGCGAACGAGAACCACGTCGATCCCGCGCTGCTCGCGGCGGTGATCGAGGCGGAGAGCAAGTTCAACCCGACCGCCCGCTCAGAGGCCGGCGCCGTCGGGCTGATGCAGCTGACACCGAGCACGGCGAAGGGCATCGCCCTCTACACGCACGGCAGCCGCTTCCGCCTCTCCGACCTCACGAACCCCGACATCAACGTGCGCTACGGCGTGTGGTATCTCCGCCACCTGCTCGACCGCTACCGGGACGACGAGCAGCTCGCCCTCGCCGCCTACAACGCCGGCGAGGACAACGTCGACCGCTGGCAGAAAGAGCATGTGGGGATCCAGTTCGATGAGACCCGCGATTACGTGAACAAGGTCGAGCGGCTGAAGAAGATCTACCGCCGTGCGTACGCGAGTGAGCTCGGTTATTGATCCCGGGTCAGCGCTGCGAAGCCGGCCTGGAGGAAGTCGTTCAGCCCGCCCGCGCCGAGCGTCCACGTGAGCAGCCGTCCGAAGCGCGGCGCGATTATCTGCGTCGCTCCCAGCCCCGCCGCGGCCCACGTCCCGACGCAGCGGCTGCATGTCACGAGCTCCCCGACGGCCTGCCGCATCCCGCCGCTCTCGACCGGGTCCTCGCCGCCTTCGTGCGCGTGCCCCTCGACGAACGGCTCGCGGAGGAAGCTCGTGACCTCGTCGCGCGCGAGCGTCCGTGCGGCCTTGAACGTCGCGAGCGCGAGCGCTACGAGGTCGAGCGCCGTCTGCTCGTACGGATCGCGGTCGAGCGCCCGGGAGAGCAGCCCGGCGCCGGCCAGGCCGCCCGCGAACACGGCCATGATCGCGGCGTAGGCGCCGTACGGAGGCTGCTGCTCGGGTTCCACCACGGCCTTCTGCGCATCCGCGCCGTTCCGGAAACTGGTAGGACCGGCCGGATGAAGATCCGCGCCGCGGTGCTGGAGGAGTTCGGTCGGCCGCTCGAAGTACAGGAGATCGACCTGGCAGAGCCGAGCGCGGGCGAGGTCCTGGTTCGCCTGGTCGCCTGCGGCGTCTGCCACACGGATCTGTTCACGGCCTCGGGCGCCGATCCGTCCGGCTACTCGCCGACGGTGCTCGGGCACGAGGGCGCCGGGGTCGTCGAACGGGTCGGCGAGGGCGTCGACTCGCTCGCGCCGGGCGACCACGTGGTGACGCTCTTCTCGCCGCAGTGCCGGGAGTGCGTCCATTGCCGCGACCCGCGCACCAACCTCTGCCTTGCGATCCGCGAGCAGCAGAACCAGGGCTTCCTGCCCGACGGCACCACGCGTCTGTCCCGCGACGGTGAGCCGATCCGGCACTTCATGGGAACCTCGACCTTCGCCGAGTACACCGTGATGCCGGAGATCGCGTTGGCGAAGATCGCTCTCGAAGCTGCGCTCGACCGCGCGTGCGTCTTCGCCTGCGGCCTCTCGACCGGGCTCGGCGCGGCGCTGAACACCGCGAAGGTCGCAGAGGGCTCGACATGCGTCGTCTTCGGCGCGGGCCTGGTCGGGCTCGGCGCGGTCGCCGGCTGCCGGCTCAGCGGGGCGGAGCGGATCGTCTGCGTCGACCCGGCCGAGCAGCGGCTCGAGCTCGCCCGCGGCCAGGGCGCCACCGACACGCTCACGGGCGGGCCGGAGGCCGTCGAGCAGATCCTCGAGCTGACCGGCGGCTTCGGCGCCGACTACACGTTCGAGGCGACGGGACTCGTCGCCGTGATGCGCCAGGCGGTCGAGTCGGCGCGCATGGGCTGGGGCCTGGCGACCGTCTGCGGCGTCGCAGGCAAGGGCGAGACGCTCGAGGTCGTGCCGCGCTTCCTGATCACGGGCCGCCGCGTCGCCGGCTCGTCGTTCGGCGGCGTGAAGGGACGCGACCAGGTGCCGCAGTTCGTCGACCGCTACCTCGCCGGCGACATCGACGTCGATCCGCTCATCTCGCACACGCTCTCGCTCGACGACGTCAACCGCGGCTTCGACCTCATGCACGCGCAGGATGGCATCCGCAGCGTGATCTCGTTCGAGTAGCTGGGTCCCTGTCCGGGGATACCCTGTCCCCAATGGCCGAGCTGCGCACCACTTCTTCCTACAGCCCGACCGGCGACCAGCCGAAGGCGATCGAGACGCTCTCGGAGTCGATCCTCGCGGGCGAGCAGTTCCAGACGCTCGTCGGCGCGACCGGCACCGGCAAGACGGCGACGATGGCGTGGACGATCGAGAAGACCGGCCGGCCGGCGCTCGTGATCGCCCACAACAAGACGCTCGCGGCGCAGCTCTGCAACGAGTTCCGGGAGTTCTTCCCGCACAACGCCGTCGAGTACTTCGTCTCCTACTACGACTACTACCAGCCCGAGGCGTACGTCCCGCAGGCCGACCTCTACATCGAGAAGGACTCGTCCCGCAACGACGACATCGCGCGGTTGCGGCTCGCCGCGACGTCGTCGCTCTTCACGCGCCGGGACGTGGTCGTGGTCGCGTCGGTCTCCTGCATCTACGGGCTCGGCTCGCCGGAGGAGTGGCGCGAGCGGATGATCTACGTCGAGGTCGGCGCCGAGCACGACCGCGACCTGCTGCTGCGGAAGCTGATCGACTCGCAGTACGTCCGCAACGACACGATGCTCGGCCGCGGCCGCTTCCGCGTGAAGGGCGACGTGGTCGAGGTGCAGCCGGCGAACCAGGAGACGGCGTACCGCATCTCCTTCTTCGGCGACGAGGTCGAGGGGATGACGCACTTCGACCCGCTCACGGGCGAGGTGCTGGCCAAGCTCGACAACCTCTCGATCTGGCCGGCGACGGAGTACGTCACCTCGCAGCCGACCGTCGAGCGCGCGGTGGACGAGATCCGCCACGAGCTCGAGCAGCAGGTCGCGCTGTTCGAGGAGGAGGGGAAGCTGCTCGAGGCGCACCGGATCCGGCAGCGCACCGAGTACGACCTCGAGATGCTGAAGGAGCTCGGCTTCTGCAACGGGATCGAGAACTACTCGCGGATCCTCGAGGGCCGCGCGGCCGGAACGCACCCGTTCACGCTGCTCGACTACTTCCCGAACGACTTTGTGGTCTTCGTCGACGAGTCCCACCAGACGGTGCCGCAGCTCGGCGGCATGTACGAGGGCGACCGCTCGCGCAAGCAGACGCTCGTCGACTTCGGCTTCCGTCTCCCCTCGGCGCTCGACAACCGGCCGCTCCGCTTCGACGAGTTTCTGCGCAAGGTGCCGCAGCTGGTCTTCGTCTCCGCGACCCCGGGATCGTTCGAGCTCCGCAACTCGAAGACGGTCGCCGAGCAGCTGATCCGCCCGACCGGCATCGTCGACCCCGACGTCGAGCTGCGCGCGACGAAGAACCAGATCGACGACCTGCTCGGCGAGATCCGCGCGCGCGAGGCGGCGGGCGAGCGCGTCCTCGTCACGACGCTGACGAAGAAGATGGCCGAGGATCTCACCGACTACCTGCTCGAGTCGGGCGTGAAGGCGCGCTACCTCCACTCCGAGATCGACACGATCGAGCGGATCCAGATCGTGCGCGAGTTGCGGCTCGGCGAGTTCGACGTGCTCGTGGGCGTGAACCTCCTGCGCGAGGGGCTCGACCTGCCCGAGGTGTCGCTCGTCGCGATCCTCGACGCCGACAAGGAGGGCTTCCTGCGCGGGCGGACGAGCCTGATCCAGACGATCGGCCGCGCGGCGCGGAACGTGCACGGCAAGGTGCTGATGTACGCCGACAAGCAGACCGAGGCGATCGTTCAGGCGCTCGACGAGACGAACCGGCGCCGCGCCGTCCAGCTCGCGTACAACGAGGAGCACGGGATCATCCCGGAGACGATTTTGAAGGGCGTCTCCGACATCGCCGGGTTGCTCCAGCTCGAGTCGCCGACGGTGCCGACCCGGCGGCGGCGCGGCGCGACGAAGGTCGAGGGGATGTCCCGCGAGGAGCTCGAGAAGCTCGTCGTCACCCTCGAGGAGGAGATGTACCTCGCCGCCGAGGAGCTGCGCTTCGAGTACGCCGCGAAGCTGCGCGACGAGGTCAAGGATCTTCGGCGCGAGCTGCAGGCGCTCGAGCAGACCGCGGCTTAGCCGCGCAAGTGTTTGATCGTGGCCGTTGCCGTGCGGCTGCCGTTGGCGTTCTTCGCCGTCAGCCTGAAGGCAACGGACTCCGCGGCGTGCTTCTTGAGCTTCGAGAGCGCTGCCTTCGGCAGCTTCATCGACACACTGAGCGTGGTTCCGGCTTTGTCGTTCCCGTGCTTCGCCTTGAGCGAGAGCTGTGACGTCTTCGTTTTGTGCTCCGTCTTTGTCTTGATCGTGACCTTGCCGGTGAGCGAGAAGGAGACGGCCTGATTGCATGCCACCTTCAGCGTCAGGGCTTCGGCTTTTGCGCCCTTGGGCGTGACCTTTGCCCCGGTGGCCCTGAGAGTGCAGCGCGGTGCTGGCGGTGGCGGTGGCGGTGGCGCCTTGTCGAACGTCGCCGTCACGGTCACGGTCCCGATCAGCAGGGGCTGCACGGTGCACGCGCCGGTGACAGTGCCGGTGCACGGTCCCGACCAGCCGGTGAACTCCGAGCCCGGAGCGGCCGTCGCCGTAAGCGTCACAAGGTTGTCGACCGGGAAATCCTGCGAGCAGGTCGAGCCGCAGTCGATACCCGCCGGACTACTTGTCACGGTGCCGGAGCCGCTCCCGGCGAGCTGTACCGCCAGACCGCCCGCGGGCGGCGGCCAGAAGGTGACGTTGGCCGTCTCGTTGCTGGTCATCGTGAAGTAGCAGACATCGGGAGGGTGAAATTGGGAGGGACAGCTCGACCAGTACACAGCTCCGATTGGCGAGGCGTTGGTGGCGTTCAGTGTCACCTGCGTCCCCTGGATGAACGTCGCTATGCACGCTGACTTGCCTCCGCCGCAGTCGATGCCTGCGGGGCTAGTGGTCACGGTGCCCGATCCCGTGATGTTCACCGTCAGCTTGTACTGCGGTGGCGGGGCGGGCTGGGTCCATGTCTGCTGAGTGCTCTCGCCGGTGCCGTAGCCGTTGGTAGCAACGAGCTCACCGCAGTACTGCGTGCTCGCGGTGAGACCGGTCACGTCGACAGATACGTTATGGAAAGCGGCGTCGCTGGGGATGGGTTCCGTTCCGGTGGCGGTGTATGCGGGCGAGCCGGACGTGCCGCCGCTCATGCACCACGTAGAGCTCGAGAGGTCGTACTCGACCCCGTAGGTCGTCGCCTGCCCGATCGGATCTACGTCTCCCTCGACGGTCGCATCGGTCTGGTCGACCGATGACGCGTCGAACGTGTTGACGGCCGGGACGCCCTGCTTCCACTCCACCTGACTCCCGTCGCCCTCGCCGTCGCTGTTGGTCGCGATGAATCGTGCGCAGTATTGGGTTCCGGCTGAGAGTCCGCTCAGGTCGACCGGGAAGGTATGGAACTGGCCGTCGGTGAAGCCGACGTCCGTGGCGGGGGTCGCTGAGGGGGAGCCGGACGTGCCGCCGCTAGTGCACCAGTCGGAGCTGGCGAGGTCGTACTGAACTTGGTACGTCGTCGTCTGCCCGGCGGGATTGACGTCGCCCGTGACCGTCGCGGTCGAGAGTCCGGTCGAGAAGGCGTCGAACGTGTCCGCGGTCGGCGTATCCGCCGAAGCTGCTGCCGGCAGGCCCAGCATCAACGCCAGCCCCGCAAGCGCGATTGCGGCTGAGATGGAAGTGGACGGCCGAAGGCTGATCATCGGTACTTGCGAGGCGGAAAGTACCACCCAAAAGATCGGAACCCAAATCAATGGAACAGAGGGTTTCGCCGCGCTACCCTCCGCACATGGTCGGGACGGTCATCGGGGCCTTGTTCACCGCCTTCATCATCGGGGCCCTCGCGCGCCTGGCGGTGCCGGGGCCCGATCCGATGCCCGCATGGTTAACGGTTGTGATCGGTCTCGGCGGCACCGGGATCGGCTATGGCATCGTCTACGCGGCGAGCGGCAAAGCAACCTCCTGGGCTCCCACCGCCAGCTTCGTCGCAGCGGTGTGCCTCGTGCTCGTCTATCGGCGGTTCGTCCAGAAGCGGCCGCTCTGGGGCAGGGATGCGTTCCGCTTCCCTGAACGTGGCTTCGGTATTGCCGGCTACCGGGAACGGCTCAAACGGGCGGGCATCGACCCCGACAAGATCGGGTTGGACCCCTTGTCGCTCCACCAGCGGCAGCCGCAGGAGCCGGCCGCGGCGGCCGCCCACGGCGAAGCGGCCGGCGATCCGACCGACAACCCCGCGCACTACCTCGGCCTGCTCGAGGAGCTCCACGACTCGGGCGTGCTCCAGGACGGCGAGTACACCGCTGCGCGACTGCGTCTCCTGGAAAGCCTGCGCTAGCGCAAAAAGCGGCGCTCGGCGCCGAGCTTCCAGTCGCCGCCCGACCAGCGGTAGGTGCTGACGACGATCGCCTCCTCGTCCGCCTCGTGCACGTGCAGTCCGCGCGCCTCGCCGAGCCGGCGCGGCCGCGGCTGCCCGAGCCCGGGTGCGATTGCGACGACGGCCGTGCGCGCCTCGTCGCCGACGACCTCGAACTCGTGCCGCTCGCTGACCGCGGCCTGGTGGATGTGGCCGGCGAGGATCAGGTCGGCGCCGGCGTCGACAAGCCCGCGCAGAACGTGGTTCCGGCGCGAGACGGGACGCTTGCGCGCCGCCCGCCAGGGCGCGCCGAGCAGGTGGTGGTGGAGGACGGCGACGCGAAGCGCCTCCGGCTCGGCGGCGGCGAGGCGCTCTCGCGCGGCGCTCAGCTGCGCTGCGCTCAGCGCGCCGCCCTGCTGGCGGAACGGCCGCGCCGAGTTGAGGCCGACGACGTGCAGGCCGGGCAGCGTCGCAGTCGGCTCGGTCGTCTCCCAGACCCGCTCGAACTCCGCCCACGGCCGCACGAACCGCGTCGGCATGTACGGCAGGTCGTGGTTTCCCGGAACCGCGAGCACCGGCGAGCCGAGTGAGCGGAGCAGCGCCGCCGCCCGCTCGAGCTCCTCGCGACGGCCGCGGTGAGCGAGATCGCCCGACGCGACGACGAGCTGCGGCTCTGTCCGCTCCACGAGCCTTGCGAGCGCCCGCTCGACGTCCGGCTCCCCTTGTGTGCTTGTGTGGAGATCGGAAAGATGAAGGAGCCGCGCGTTCACGACCGAACGAGGCTATAGATTCCGGTCATGGCCGAAGAAACCGCCGAGATCTTCGACGACCTCTACCTCGGTCTGCGGGCCGGCGGCGCGCTGCGCAAGCAGCGGCGCGGCGAGGAGCTGACCCACGAGGAGGAAGAGGCTCTCGGCCGCTGGCAGCGGCTCTCGACCGCGCGCAAGGCGGCCGCGATCGGCGCCTTCGCCTTCGGCACGTTCGGCCTGGGATTCACGCTCGGCGGCCTCGTCTTCGGCCGCTGGCGCGGTCGGACCAGCTAGCCGGACGAGCTAGCGCTTTCCTTCTGCCGTCCCCGCGAATAGGACCGCGGGCGCGTCCTCCTCGGCCGGATCGCGGTTGTGGATCACGACGTCGACGAGCGTCGCGACGATCGAGGCGATCGGGATCGCGATCAGGACGTAGATGGGGCCGAGCAGGTAGCCGATCGCGACCACCGAGATGAGCACGACGAGTGGGGACAGCCCGACCGCGTGCCCCATCACGCGCGGGGCGATGACGTAGTCCTCGAGCTGGCGGAGGATCAACACGGCGATCCCCGCTCCGAGGGCGACCACCCAGCCGGCGGTCAGCCCGGCGCCGACGGCGACGACGCCCGCGGCGATCGGCCCGACGATCGGCACGAGCTCGACGATGCCCGCGCCGGTCCCGATCAGGAGCCAGTACGGCTCGCCGTCGAGCCAGAAGGCGAAGGAGAGCAGCGTCGCGACGAGGACCACGAGTAGGAACTGTCCGCGCACGAACGCGCCGAGCTTCATGTCGATCAGCACCCACGTGTCGCGCGTCACACGCCGGTGCCTGCGCGGCACCATCGACTGGACAAGCCCGATCGTGCCGTCGCGGTCGAAGATCCAGTACGCGCCGACGGCGAACATGAACAGGATCCCGACGAGGATCTCGAACAGCTTCTTCGTCACGGTGATCGCGGGGTGGAGGAGGCTCGCCCCGGAGGGAAGCGCCCGCAGTCGCTTGTCGAGCGCGCTCAGGATCTCGTGGCGGATCCCGTGCGAATGGACCGCCGCGTGGTGAAGCTCGGAGGTCGAGGTCGGCACCTGGCCGCCGAGTGCGTGGTCGATCTGCGTGATCCCGACCGGCACGACGAGGTAGAGGAAGAGCCCGATCGCCGCGAGGAAGCCGAGGTAGTGGATGACCACGCCGAGGGGGCGCGGCACGCGCGCGCGGCGGTAGAGCCACTCGACGCTCGGCCGCATCGCCGACGCGATCACGAAGCCGAGGAAGAGCAGCGCGATGACGATCCGGATCTTCCAGAGCGCGAGCGCACCGACGACGATCGCGAGGGCGACGAGCGTCGTGATCGCCGCCTTGCGTGCATTTTCGCCCATTTTCACAGGGATCCCCTGGTGCAACTAGAAGCAAGCGGCCGTGGATACGCCGCTGATCGAGGCACACCGGCACGGGATCGCGCTCGCGCGCCCGTTTCTGCGCGCGTTCGTGCTCGCGCTTGCCGGCGGCGCGTGCTTCCTCGCGCCGTGGGCCGCGGTGAACGCTGCCGGAGCGGTGCTGCTTGCGCTGGCGGCGGTGATCGCCGTGCTCGGGGTCGCCCGCTGGGACCGGACGCACCTCGTCGTCACCGCGAGCACGCTCGTCGTCGAGGACGGCTTCCTGCGCCGCAGGAGCGCGTCAGTCTCGCTCAACGGAACCGTGTTCGAGGTCGAGCGGCCGCTGCTCGGCCGCATCCTCGGCTACGGCACCGTCGTCGCCGGCGAGCTCGAGATCGACTGCGTGCCGCGACGGCTCACACGCCTGCTCCAGCAGCGGCGTTAGCGTCGTCCGAACGTCTGTTCGGCACGGTAGAATGCCCTCCGTATGGCTGCCGACGAGCTCGTTGTCCACGGCGCCCGCGAGCACAATCTCAAGGACATCACCGTCCGCCTGCCGCGGAACCGCCTCATCTGCATCACCGGGCTGTCCGGCTCCGGCAAGTCGTCGCTTGCCTTCGACACGATCTACGCCGAGGGGCAGCGCCGCTATGTCGAGTCGCTCTCCGCCTACGCGCGCCAGTTCCTGCAGATGATGGAGAAGCCCGACGTCGACCACATCGACGGCCTCAGCCCGGCGATCTCGATCGACCAGAAGACGACGTCGCGCAACCCGCGCTCGACGGTCGGCACCGTGACCGAGATCTACGACTACCTGCGCCTCCTCTACGCGCGGGTCGGCCGGCCGCACTGCCCGATCTGCGGCAAGCCGATCGCCGGCCAGAGCCTCGACGCGATCGTCGACCAGGTGCTGAAGCTCGAGGAGGGGACGCGCTTCACGGTCAACGCGCCCATCGTCCGCGACCGCAAGGGCGAGTACAGGGACGTCTTCGAGGACCTGACACGGGAGGGCTTCACGCGCGTAAAGGTCGACGGCGAGCAGTACGTGCTCGAGGACGGCGTCCCGGAGCTCGACAAGAAGTACAAGCACACGATCGAGGTCGTCGTCGATCGGCTCGTGATGCGCGCCGACCTGCGGCTGCGGCTCACGCAGTCGATCGAGACCGCGGCCGCGCTCGCCGAGGGCCTGGTGGCGGTGGATCTCGTCGAGGGCGGCGAGCAGCTCCTTTTCTCCGAGAACTTCGCCTGCCCCGACCACGGCGTCTCGCTGCCGGAGCTGCAGCCGCGGATCTTCTCGTTCAACGCGCCGCACGGCGCATGCCCGCGCTGCACCGGCCTCGGCTCGCAACAGGAGATCGACCCCGACCTGATCGTTCCCGATCCGTCCCTCTCGATCGACGACGGCGCGCTCGTCCCATGGTCGGTCGGCGGCTCGTCCGGCTTCTACGAGGCCGTGATTCAGGCGATCGCCGACCGGTACGAGATCGACACGTCGAAGCCTTGGTCCGAGCTGACGGACGAGGAGCAGAGCCGCTTCCTCGAGGGGACGGACGGCGAGAAGATCTACGTCCAGTACCGCAACCGGATGGGGAGGCGGCGGCAGTACATGCTCGCCTTCGACGGGATCCTCGCGAGCCTCGCTCGCCGCTACCGGGAGACGGACTCCTCCAGCCAGCGTGAGCGGATCGAGGAGTACATGTCGCTGCGGCCGTGTCCGGTCTGCAAGGGCGCGCGGCTGAAGCCAGAAGTGCTCGCGGTCACCGTCGCGGGCCGTTCCATCCACGAGTTCACGCAGATGTCGGTGACGCGCGCGCTTGCCTTCATCGACGAGCTCGACCTGACGCCGACCGAGGAGCTGATCGGCCACCGGATCGTGAAGGAGATCCGCGAGCGGCTGACGTTCCTCGACGACGTCGGCGTCGGGTACCTGACCCTCGACCGCGCGGCGGCGACGCTGTCGGGCGGCGAGGCGCAGCGGCTGCGGCTCGCGACGCAGATCGGCTCGCAGCTCGTCGGTGTCCTCTACATCCTCGACGAGCCGTCGATCGGCCTGCACCAGCGCGACAACGCGCGGCTGATCGACACGCTCGGACGGCTCCGCGACATCGGCAACACCGTCGTCGTCGTCGAGCACGACGAGGAGATGATGCGCCGCTCCGACTGGCTCGTCGACATGGGGCCGGGCGCCGGGCTGCACGGCGGCGAGGTCGTCGCCGAGGGGCCGGCTGCGAAGGTGGAGCGCGTCGGGAAGTCGGTGACCGGCCAGTTCCTCGCCGGCAAGCGGTCGATCGCGATCCCCGAGCGGCGGGAGGAGGATCGCGGCTCGTTCCTCGTCCGCGGCGCGTCGCAGCACAACCTGAAGGAGATCGACGTCGAGTTCCCGGTCGGCAAGTTCATCTGCATCACCGGCGTCTCGGGCTCGGGCAAGTCCACGCTCGTGAACGAGATCGTGTTCAAGGCGCTCGCGAACCGGCTCAACCGGGCGCGCGTGAAGCCGGGCGCGCATGCGGCCGTCGAGGGGATCGAGGTCTTCGACAAGGTGATCGAGATCGACCAGAAGCCGATCGGCCGCACGCCGCGCTCGAACCCGGCCACGTACACCGACCTGTTCACGCACATCCGCGAGCTCTACTCGCTCACGCCCGAGGCGAAGGTGCGCGGCTACAAGCCGGGGCGCTTCTCCTTCAACGTGAGGGGCGGGCGTTGCGAGACGTGCAAGGGCGACGGGCAGATCAAGATCGAGATGCACTTCCTGCCGGACGTCTACGTCCCGTGCGAGACGTGCAAGGGCGCGCGCTACAACCGCGAGACCCTCGAGGTGCGCTTCAAGGGGAAGTCGATCGCCGACGTGCTCGATATGTCGGTCGAGGAGGCGCTGCGGTTCTTCGCCAAGATCCCGAAGCTCCGGCGCCGCCTGCAGA